>JAJXTO010000008.1 GCA_021783695.1 Pseudomonadota bacterium
CTGCAGGTGGCGGACGACGGCAGCGGCGGCAAGACCCTGCACGAACTGGCCGCCGAATACGGCGTGTCGGCCGAGCGCATCCGCCAAATTGAGGTGGCGGCGATGAAAAAGATGCGCAAGTCGCTGGCCGAATTCGCCTGATCACGCTTTCGGTGGAACACAAAAAAGCCCGTCGTTTGACGGGCTTTTTTGATGGATGAAGGCGACGGAACGGTGCGCATCTTCCACCCGGAATTGCAGGCTTCAGCCGCCGTGCATGCACTGGTCAACAAAGGCTTGTTCCTTCTCGCCCGTCAGGCCCTGGGCCTTGGCTTCCTTTTCGCACATGGCTTTGGACGGGGCGGCGGGCGCTGCGGATTCGGCGGCGTAAACGCTCGTCATGCCGGCAGCAAAGATCAACGCGGCGGCCAGGCTTTGGGCGGTGCGCGAAGATTGGGTGGAAGTTGATTTCATGTGAAGCTCCTTGATTCGGTGACACGGACTCGAGTGCCCGCAGCACTTCCATTGCAAACGCTGTGCCGAGTAGAAAATCTGATGAAAAATCAATGAGTTGAACCAAGAATCCCGGCGCCTTGGATGAAACCGCAGGCGCGTGGCGCGGATTGAGGCAAAAACCTGTCGGGCAGGAGCGACGCATGCGCTGTCGCGGCACAAGGGCCTTGATCGGCAAGGGATTTTTTGTCGCTCATCCAGGACAAACGGGATTGAATCGGGCCAGATTGCCGCCTGCAACAAGGGGGGATACCGGTTGCGGGCGGGATGTCGCTGCATGACGACAGGGCCAGGGCGATCTGCCGTGCGTGTGCTCGTCACGCCCGCCAGCCGCGCACTGCGCGGCGCAGTTCCAGCCAGCGCGCCTTGCGCTGGTGGGCATCGCGTGCGGGGGCGTAGCGCCAGCGTTCGAGTTGCAGCAAAAGGGTGATGGCGGACCTGGCGGATTGGGGCGTGAGGGGGCTGGCGTCCGGGCGGAGGGCTTGGATGCGAACCGCCAAAGCGCGCGGTGCGGTGGAGTCGGCGCTGTCGATTCCGGCCTGCTCCAGTTTGCCGCGCAGCAGGGCGTAGGTCTGCGCCCAGGAGTCGGTCCTGCGGCGTTCGAGCGCCAGCAACGCGCCGAGAATGGTGGTGGCCACCAGCAGCGCGGCAATGGCCAGCGCGGCCAGGGTGGCCATGTCGGGTTGTTGCAGGCCGAGTTTGCGCAGCAGATCCTGCTGCCGGTTGCTGCCGTAGTTCAGCACCCATTGGTTCCAGGTGTTGTTCAGCGCGTCCCAGCGGTTGCGCAGTTGCAGCAGAAACGCGGCGTCGCGGGGGCCGAATGCGGCCATGCCGAGCAGAGGTTCGCGCGCGGCGAGGGTGGCGCCGCTGCGGTCGATGCGCGCGGGGTCCACCGCGGCGGTGGGGTCGGCACGGACCCAGCCGCGCTCGGGCAGCCAGTATTCGGCCCAGGCATGGGCATCGCTCTGCCGCACCACCCAGGTGCCGTCCACCGGGTTGTAGCGCCCGCCCTGATAGCCGGTGACGATGCGCGCCGGAACGTCGGCCGCGCGCATCACCACAACGAAGGCCTGCGCATAGTGTTCGCAAAACCCTGCGCGGCGGTCGAACAGAAATGCGTCAACCCCGTCGCGTTTGCCGTAGGTGCCGGGGTTGAGTGTGTAGCGGAAGGGCTGGCTGCGGAACATCCGCAGCAGGGCCTGCGCGACAAAGCTGCCGTCCTGACCCGCGGCCCTGGCCTGCGCGGCAAGCTGCCTGCCCAGCGCGACGCTGCGTGGGTCGAACCCGGCGGGCAGGGCTTCGTCGGCCCGCAGCGCGGGGGTGAGCTGCTGCGGGCCGTAGCGGAACTGCGGTGACGACTCGACGGTGTAGCGGGAAAGATGGTCGAGCGGCCGGCCTGTGACCAGTTGCAGGTCGGGCATCCACTGCACCAGATAGCCTTCGATCTTCGGCGCGGCCAGCGGCGCGTCGAGGGCGAAGACGAAGGTCTGCTGCGTGGGCTGCAGGGTGACGGTGTAGCGCACCGGCTGGCCGCTGAGCTGCAGATCGGCCGGCGGGGTGAGGGTGGCGCGGTCGCGCTGGCGCGGATCGGGCAGCCATACCCCGTTGTCGAACACACTCAGCACGGGGCCGCGCCAGTACAGTAGCCGGTCGGGCGGGCGCGGGCCGTCGAACACCACCCGAAAGGCCACCGAGTCGTCGCGCGCGAGTTCGGCAATCTGGCCCGGCGACATGCTGGCCGACAGCCCGGTGATGGCCTGAGCGCTGCTTTGCGGCAGCGCCCAGAGCGGCGCACTGAAACGCGGGAATACCAAGAACAAGGCAATCATCGCCGGGGTGCCCAACGCCATCATTTTCAGCGCGGTCATCAGCGATTGCCGCAGTGGCGGGCGTCCGGCTGGCAGATTGGCGTTGACCAGCGCGGCCAGCATGCCCCAGGTCGCCAGCACCATGACCAGCGCGGTGCCGAGAGACTGCGAGAACAGGAAGTTGGCGGCGATGGTGAAAAAGCCGAGAAAAAACAGCACATGCGCATCGCGTCGTGAGCGCATCTCCAGGGTCTTGAGACCGAGCAGCACGCATAGCATGGCGACCCCGGCGTCGCGCCCGAGCACGGTCTGAAATTCCCACAGGGTGAGCGCGGCGGAGGCGAGCAGGATGAGCACCAGCACCCAGCGCCGGGGAAGCGGCGCGCTGCGCCAGGCCAGCACCGCGCGCCAGGCCAGCAGTGCCACCACCAGACCGCTGGTCCACGGCGGCAAATGGAGGAAGAGCGGCAGCACCAGCAGCAAGGACACCGCGAGCAGAAACAGGGTGTCGCGCGCGTCGCGCGGCAGGGCGCCCGCGGCTTGGCCCAGGCGGGTCAACTGCGCGCTGCCGGGCACGGATGCGGCTTTCACTGGACTGCCCTGCGCGCTGTGCGCGACGCCCCGAAGGCGTTGAGGGCCCCTTCGGAGCGGCCGTGCGGAGCGCTCATGATCGACCGCTCGCCCGCAAGGGGCCGGGATGCAGCGCCAGCAAGCGCAGGCAGTGCATGCGGTGCGCCGCCCCGGTGGCGGGGGCCACGCTTTGTGTGCCGACCTTGAGCCCGTAGGGCAGACCGGCGTGGTCTGCGGCCATGATCCAGGCGCATAAGCGGGAGAGCCGCGCCTCGGTGTCGAGCGAGGCGGGCAGTGCGGAAAAGTCGAGCCACAGCTCGGCCAGCGCCTGCGGCTGGGCGGTGTCGCGGCTGACGAGTTCGTCGCTGTGGGCGAACTTTTTCCACAGCACATGGCGGGACGAGTCGCCGCTGCGGTAGGGGCGCACGCCTTCGGTTTCGCTGCCGCCGCGCGCCAGCGCGGGGCCGCTGCCGGGGGCGGGCCGGGCCGGCGGCAGGGGCGGAGCGGGTTGCTCCACAACAGGCAGCACGAGCAGATCGCCCTGCGGCTTCCAGCGGCTCCAGGCGGTCCAGACGCCCAGCGGGTAATTGCTCTCGACGGTGAGCAGGGGCCAGGACAGCAGGCCGCGCTGCGCGGGGGTCCAGCTCAGGGTGAGCGGGGTGTCGCCGCCGCGCGCGCAGTCGGTGTAGAGCCAGGGGTGGGGCGTGAGGGCTGGCTTGCCGCGTTGTTTGACGCCGGGTGTGGGAGCAAGCGCCATTGCGCCATCGGGTCGCAGCGCAAGTCCCCAGCGTTCGCGTGCGCCGCCATGCAGCACCAGGCCCAGCCGCGCGCTCTGGCCCTGGTGCACCAGACCTTCTGGCGGCCTGGCGGTGAGGCGCAGGCCGCGCAGATTGTTGTGGGTGACATGCATGGCCATCATGGCGCTGCCCGCCAGCAAAAAGGTGAGCAGATAGCCGAGGTTGAGCTGGTAGTTGATGCTCAGCACGAGAAGCACCATCAGCAGCAGGGCAAAGAACCAGCCGGTGCGCGTGGGCAGGATATAGACGTTGCGGTGCGTGAGCCGGGTGCTGCCGCCAGCGGGGTGGCGCGCCGCGGCCCAGGCATCGAAGCGCCGCGCCCATGCGCCGCCGGGGCCGATAGGCGCTGCGGTGGCCGGTCGGGGCAGGGTGGTGTCGGCAGGGGTGGACATGACTGGCTGCGCAGGCGGGGCGTGGGCTTACACCGGCACTTGCTGCAGCACGGTCTGCACCGCCTGCAGCGAGGCCACGCGGTTGACCACCGGGCTGTCCAGGGTGCGAAGGCGGTGCCCGGCGACGGCAGGGAAGACCTGCTGCACATCGTCGGGAATGAGATAGTCGCGGCCTTGCAGCAGCGCCCAGGCGCGGGCGGCGCGCAGCAATCCCAGCCCGGCGCGCGGGCTCAGGCCTTCGATGAACCAGCGGCCACTGCGCGTTTGCGTGAGCAATTCCTGCACATAATCGAGCAGGGCGGGGGCGGCATGCACCGCCTGCGCCTGCCGCTGCAGATCCATCAGGCCAGCGGGACTGAGGACGGGACGCAGCTCGGCGATCAGCTCGCGCCGGTCACGGCCTTCGAGCAGGGCGCGCTCGGCGGCGCGGCTGGGATAGCCGAGCGAGATGCACAACAGAAAGCGGTCGAGCTGCGACTCAGGCAGGGCGTAGGTGCCGAGCTGGTCGAACGGGTTCTGCGTGGCGATGACAAAAAACGGTTCGGGCAGCTTGCGCGTGAGGCCGTCCACACTGACCTGACGCTCCTCCATGGCTTCGAGCAGGGCGCTCTGCACCTTCGGCCCGGCGCGGTTGATCTCGTCGGCCAGCAGTACCTGCGAAAACACCGGACCGGGATGGAACACGAACTCGCTGCGGTTGCGGTCGAACACCGAGATGCCCAGCAGGTCGCCCGGCATCAGGTCGGCGGTGAACTGGGCGCGGGCGTACTGCAGGCCCAGCGTGGCGGCCAGCGCGTGCGCCAGCGTGGTCTTGCCCACGCCGGGCAGGTCTTCGATCAGCAGATGGCCGCTGGCCAGCAGGCAGCACACCGCAAGCTCCACCTGCGGGCGCTTGCCCTTGATGATGGTTTCGAGTTGGTCGATCAGGCTGGACAGGATTGGGTTTTTCACGAGGGACGGGCGGCGGGTGACATCAGCGCACTATGCTACGAGGGCAGCGTTGATGTTCTCGAATCTGGGGACATGCCGCAGGAGACAGACCCCATGACCACCGGCTTCTACACCCACGCCGATTGCAGCCTGCACGAGATGGGCGCAAACCACCCCGAATGCCCGCAGCGCCTGGCCGCCATCGAAGACCGGCTGATCGCCGCGCAGATCGCGCCCTGGCTGGAGCGCCACGACGCCGCCCCGCCGGCGGCGCTGGAGGCGCTGGAACGCGCCCATTCCGCGCTCTACATCAGCGACCTGAAACAGCGCGGCGACTTCGAGCAGGGCCATGAGTGGATCGACGCCGACACCCTGATGAACCCGCACACCTGGCAGGCCGCGCTGCGCGCCGCGGGCGCGGCCATCAGCGCGACCGACGCCGTGATCGACGGCCACCTGCACAACGCCTTCTGCGCCATCCGCCCGCCCGGCCATCACGCCACCCGCGATCAGGCCATGGGCTTTTGCTTTCTTGGCAACGTGGCCATCGCTGCGCGTCATGCCCTGGATGTGCGCGGCCTCGAGCGCGTGGCCATCGTCGATTTCGACGTGCACCACGGCAACGGCACCGAGGACATCCTGCGCAGTGACGAGCGGGTGCTGATGGTGAGTTTTTTCCAGCATCCCTTCTACCCCTACACCCCATTGATCGAAGCGCCCAACCTGCTCAACGTGCCCGTTCCCGCCTACACCAAGGGCGATGTGGTGCGCCGCATCGTCACCGAGCAGTGGATGCCGAGGCTGCACGCGTTCGCCCCGCGGATGTTGTTCATCAGCGCCGGTTTCGACGCCCATCGCGAGGACGACCTGGGCCAGATGGGGCTGGTGGAAGCCGATTACGCCTGGATCACCCGCCAACTGGTCGACTTTGCCGAGGCCCGGTGCGAGGGGCGCATCGTCTCCTGTCTGGAAGGCGGCTACAACCTGAGCGCGCTCGGCCGCAGCGTGGCCGAGCATGTGCGGGTGCTGGCCGGGCTGGACTAGAGCCTGTTCACGATGAACCGCGCCCGCAGCTCGCCCACGATGCCGCGCCGAAACAGCAGCACGCAGAACACGAAGATCGCGCCGATCACCATGCTCACCGAATCGTTGAGCTGGTGAAACCAGTCGATGCCGGTCGTGTGCACCAGGAAGCGGGAGATGGTGCCCATTTTTTCTTCGAGCACGGTGATGAGGATGGCGCCGAGGATGGGGCCCAGTTCAGTGCCCAGGCCGCCCACCAGGGTCATCAGGATGACCAGCCCAGAGGTGCTCCAGTGCACATCGGTCAGTGTCTCGAAGCCCATGACCACCGCCTTCATCGCGCCCGCCAGACCCGCGAATGCGGCCGAGATCAGGAACACGCCGAGCTTGTAGCGGTTGACGCGGTAGCCCAGCGAGATGGCCCTCGGCTCGTTGTCGCGCACGGCCTGCAGCACCTGGCCGAAAGGCGAATTCACCACCCGGCGCAGAAACCACCAGCTCGCGACGAACACCGCCAGCACCAGGTAGTACATCACCCGATCCGACTGCAGCGGCAATCCGAACAGCGTGCCGCGAGGAATGCCCTGCAAGCCGTCCTCGCCGCCAGTGAAGCTGGCCTGCAGCGCATAGAAATAGACGATCTGCGCCAGCGCCAGGGTGATCATCGAAAAGTAGATGCCCGAACGCCGCACCGCGAGCAGGCCCATCACCAGGCCGATCAGCAGGGCCGTGACTACGCCGATCACAATACCCAGCGGCGTCGGCCAGCCCCAGCTCGTCAGCGCCAGGCCGGTGAGATATCCGGCGCCGCCGAACAGCGCGGCATGGCCGAACGAGATCAGGCCGACGTAGCCCGCCAGCAGATTGAAGGCGCAGGCAAAGAGCGCGAAGCACATCATGCGCATCCCCAGCACCGGGTAAAGCCCGATCCAGGGCGCGATCAGCGCGAGAACCAGCAAGGCCCACAGCAGGCCGGCGTAGAGGCGGGTGCGTGCGGGCATGCTCATTTCTCTTTGCCGAACAGGCCCGCGGGGCGCAGGGTCAGCACGAGCGCCATCAGGATGAAGACCACGGTGCTGGAGACCGGCGAGTAAAACACCTTGGCCAGCCCCTCGATCAAGCCCAGCGCCAGGCCCGAGACGATGGCGCCCAGCACCGAGCCCATGCCGCCGATGACCACAATGGCGAACACCACGATGATGAGGTTGGAACCCATCAGCGGCGACACCTGGATGACGGGCGCCGCCAGCACGCCGGCCAATCCTGCCAGGGCCGATCCGAAACCGAAGGTCAGCATGACCATGCGCGGGAAGTTCACGCCGAAGGCCTGGATCAGCGCCGGGTTCTCGGTGCCCGCGCGCAGATAGGCGCCCAGCTTGGTGCGGTCGATCAGCAGCCAGGTGCCGATGCTCACCAGAAGGCTGGCGGCGACCGCGAAGAGGTAGTACGCGGGCAGGAACATGAAGCCGAGATTGAGCGTGGCGCTGAGCAGTTCAGGCGGATTGTAGGGGGCTCCGGCCACGCCGAAGAATGACCGGAACACACCTTCGATCAGCAGGGTGAGGCCGAAGGTGAGCAGCAACCCGTAGATCGGATCGATGCCGCGCAGCCGACGCAGCGCCACGCGCTCCACCCCGATGCCGAACAGGCCGACGAGCAGGGGGGCGAACAGCAGCATCCACCAGAAATTCAGATGCAGGTACTGTCCGCCCATCCAGGTGAACATGGCGCCCATCATGAAAAACGCCCCATGGGCGAAATTGACCACATCCATCAGGCCGAAGATCACGGCCAGGCCGAGCGAGAGCATGGCGTAGAAGGCGCCATTCACCAGGCCCAGCATGAGTTGTCCGAGCAGCAGCGGCAGGGGGAAACCGAACAATTCAGTCAAGCGACACCTCGAACGTCAGACCACGGGTGAAGCCGTCTGCGTGGCGCCGCGCGCGACGCAGACGACCATCGTCTCTTACTTGTCCAGCGGGCAGCCGTAGGCGGACGCCGGGCCAAACGCGTCGTTGCCGGGAATGGTCTGCACCAGCTTGTAGTAGTCCCAGGGCTCCTTCGATTCCGCCGGGGTCTTGACCTGCTCCAGATACATGTCGTGAATCATCAGGCCGCTCTGGCGCAGGGTGCCGTCCTTCATGTACATGTCGTTGACCTTGGTCTTGTGCAACTCGGCCATGATCTTGGCGCCATCGGTCGTGCCCGCGGCCTTCACCGCCTTCAGATAGGTCATCGTCGCGGAATAGTCTCCTGCCTGCAGAAAGGTCGGCATGGCGTGCATTTCCTTGAAATAGCGCTGGGCCCAGGCACGCGACTGGGCACTCTGGTTCCAGTACCACGGCGTGGTCAGGTACAGACCCTGCGCGGCCGGCAGACCGACACTGTGGATGTCGGTGATGAAAAGCAGCAGGCCGGCGAGCTTCATGCTCTTGGTCACGCCGAACTGATTGGCCTGCTTGATCGCGTTGTC
Organism: Pseudomonadota bacterium; assembly: GCA_021783695.1. Lineage (GTDB taxonomy): Bacteria > Pseudomonadota > Gammaproteobacteria > Burkholderiales > Burkholderiaceae_C > Thiomonas. The sequence goes on from JAJXTO010000008.1 coordinate 8,486, forward strand.
GGCATCGCCGCCCGCGTTGGCCAGACCGAGCACCTGGGCCTTGGAGGCCTGGGCCTGCAGCAGGTACGACGAAAAGTCCGACGCGCCCAGCGGGGCGAGCACCTGGCCGACCACCGTGCCGCCGTTGGCCTTCACGACCTTGGCGCCTTCGTCCTCGAGCGACTTGCCGAAGGCGTAGTCGGCGGTGAGGAAGTACCAGCTCTTGCCACCGTTCTTGATCACCGCGCTGGCGGTGCCGCGTGCCAGTGCGGTGGTGTTGTAGGCGTACATGACGGTGTAGGGCGTGCATTGCTTGCCGACGATGCTCGAAGCCCCCGCGCCGACCACGAAGAACGGGGTCTTGTATTGCGCGGCGAGGGGTTCCATGGCCAGCGCGGTGCCGCTGTTGGTGCCGCCGATGAGCATGTTCACACCGTCCTGCGATAGGTATTCCTTGGCCTTGCCGGCAGCCAGATCAGCCTTGTTCTGGTGATCGAAGCTCACCAGCTCGATCTTGCGGCCCAGCACGCTGCCGCCGAAATCGGCGATGGCCATCTTGATGGCGGCTACGCCGCCCGGGCCGTCCACGGCGGAGTAAACGCCCGACAGATCGGTGATGAAGCCGATTTTGACAGGGGGCTCAGCGGCGCTGGCCGAAGCCAGCGTGCCCAGGGCCAGGGTCAGGGCAGAGGCGAGGGTCTTGTGTTTCATGGGAGTCTCCAGAGGGATTTGCGCTTTCGAGCGCGTTTAGACGCCGAGCAGGTTTTGCAGTGCTGTTCTGTTCTTCTGCAAATCTGCCCGGTTGATTTCCAGAACGATCTGGCCGCGCTCCATCACATAAAAGCGGTCGGCGAGATGGGCGGAAAACCGGAAGTTCTGTTCAACCAGCAGAACAGAAAAGCCTTTGTGTTTGAGGGCGGTGATCGCGCGCCCCAGGGCTTGCACGATGACCGGAGCCAGGCCCTCGGAGATTTCGTCGAGCAGCAGCAAGCGGGCGCCGGTCCGCAGGATGCGCGCCACGGCCAGCATCTGCTGCTCGCCGCCCGAAAGCCGGGTGCCCGGGCTGTGGGCCCGCTCCTTCAGGTTCGGGAACAGGGCGTAGATCTCGTCGGTGCTCAGACCGGAAAAGCCGGTCTTCAGATCGGGCGGCAGGAACAGGTTTTCCCGCGTGGACAGACTGGCGAAGATGCCGCGCTCCTCGGGGCAATAGCCCACGCCCAGCGGTGCCACGCGGTGGCGTGGCAGACCAATGACCTCCGTGCCCGCAACGCGGATGCTGCCGGTGCGTCGGCCCGTGAGTCCCATGATGGCCCGCAGTGTGCTGGTGCGCCCCGCACCGTTGCGGCCAAGCAGGCAGACCGTCTCGCCCGGCGCCACCTTGAGATTCACGCCGTGCAGGACATGCGACTCGCCGTACCAGGCATGCAGGTTCTCGATGGACAGCGCGGGTGTCGGATTGCCGTGCGCCGCCAGCGGTGCTGCAGCCGCTGCCTGGGCCGCGGCGGGGGTGTCGGCGACCGTACTCATCCGGCCATTTCCTCTTCGGCTTCGCCCATATAGGCGGCGATCACCTCGGGATTGCGCGAAATCTCGTCGTAACTGCCTTCTGCCAAGACCTGACCGCGCTGCATGACCGTCACACGGTCGCAGATGCTGGAGATGACCGACATATTGTGTTCCACCATCAGGACGGTGCGCCCCCGAGCGACGCGGCGGATGAGTTCGGTGACCTGCTGCACGTCCTCGTGGCCGAGACCCTGGGTCGGTTCGTCGAGCAGCAACAGCTTGGGATCCATGGCCAAGGTGGTGGCGAGTTCCAGTGCCCGCTTGTGCCCATAGGGCAGGCTGGCGGCCGCCCGACGGGACTGACTGGCAAGACCGACCAGTTCGAGAAATTGCATCGCCTCGTCATTCAGCCGGTCCAGCGCCCGGGTCGAGCGCCAGAACTGGGTGGCCAGCCCCGCTTTCCGCTGCAGGCCGACGCGGACATTTTCGAGCAGGGTCATCTGAGAAAACGTGGCACTGATCTGAAAGGAGCGCACCATACCGAGGCGCGCAATATCCGCCGGCTGCAGATGGGTAATGGGTTGATTCTGGAAATACATTTCTCCAGAAGTGGGGGTAATGAATTTGCTGAGCAAATTGAAGCAGGTGGTTTTTCCGGCACCGTTGGGGCCGACAAGTGCGTGGATGGCACCCTCGTTCACCTGCAGATTGACATTCTGAACCGCGGCAAATCCGGAGAACTGTTTACTCAGTCCCTCTGCGCGCAGTATGGCCGTATTCGGCATGAGCTTGTTCCTATTGAGTGCATGCATTTTGCTGCAATGCACCCAGGGTGCTCAAGCGTCAAATCCCGGTGGAAACCCTGATGATCGGCACGACTTGGTAACAATCTGAACGATTCAGTATCGAATTAAACAAATGGTTACACAGAAATACTGTGGCGAGTAAATCATGCTTTACGCGTCCTTTCCGGGTGCGCAGTGCAAGAAAAAAGCCCGCACTGAAAACCATCGGTGCGGGCCCTTGTCTGAAAAGCCTGCTGATCGGCAAAACCTCTGGATTATTTGTTCAAATCACCCAGGCAGAGATATTTCATCTCCACGTATTCGTCGATGCCGTGATGCGAACCTTCGCGGCCCAGTCCGGACTGTTTCACGCCGCCGAAAGGCGCGACTTCGTTGGACATCAGGCCGGTATTGATGCCCACCATGCCGTATTCCAGTTCTTCGGCCACGCGGAAAATGCGGCCGACGTCGCGGCTGAAGAAATAGGCGGCCAGGCCGAATTCTGTGGCGTTGGCCGCGGCGATGGCTTCGGCCTCGGTCTTGAAACGGAACACCGGTGCCACCGGGCCGAAGGTTTCCTCGCGGGCGCAGAGCATGTCGGCGGTGACATCAGCCAGCACCGTGGCCTGGAAGAAGCGACCGGAGTTGGGGCCGCCCTCGATGCGCTTGCCGCCCACCACCATGCGCGCGCCCTTGGAGGTGGCGTCACTGATGTGTCTTTCGACCTTGGCCAGCGCCTGGTCGTCGATCAGCGGACCGAGGTTCACGCCTTCCTCGAAACCGTCGCCCACTTTCAGGCTGCCCACGGCCTGTGCCAGACGCTCGACGAAACGGTCGTAGATGCCGTCCTGCACATACAGGCGGTTGGCGCAGACGCAGGTCTGACCGGCATTGCGGTACTTGCTCGCCATGGCACCGTCGATGGCCGAATCGAGGTCGGCATCGTCGAACACGATGAAGGGCGCGTTGCCGCCGAGTTCGAGCGACAGCTTCTTGATGGTCGGCGCCGACTGCGCCATGAGGATGCGCCCCACCTCGGTGGAGCCGGTGAAGGACAGATGCCGCACCACCGGCGAGGCGCACAGCAGCTTGCCGATCGCAATCGATCCTTCGCCGTCGGCGGTGAGCACGTTGAGCACGCCGCGCGGAATCCCGGCGCGATGCGCCAGTTCGGCCGCGGCCAGCGCGGTAAGCGGCGTCTGCTCGGCCGGCTTGATGACCACGGGGCAGCCCGCGGCCAGCGCCGGCGCGACCTTGCGGGTGATCATCGCCAGCGGGAAATTCCACGGCGTGATGGCGGCGCACACGCCCACCGGCTGCTTGAGCACCAGCAGGCGTTTGGTGGCGTCGGGGCTGGGGATGGTTTCGCCGTAGACGCGCTTGGCTTCCTCGGCGAACCATTCCACGAAGCTGGCGCCGTAGAGCACTTCGCCCTTGGCCTCGGCCAGCGGCTTGCCCTGTTCGGCGGTCATCAGACGCGCCAGATCGTCGGCGTTGGCCACCAGCAGGTCGAACCACTTGCGCAAAATGGCCGCGCGCTGCCTGGCCGGCAGGGCGCGCCAGGCGGGCCAGGCGGCGTCCGCGGCGTCGATGGCGAGCTGCGCGTGCATCGGCTCCAGCGCAGGCACCTGGGCCAGCTCGGCGTTGCTGGCCGGGTCGGTCACGGCGAAGCGGCGGGCGGAATCGATCCAGGCGCCGTCGATATAGGCCTGGGTCTTGAACAGTGTGGGGTCTTTGAGCAGGGACAGCGGATTGGCGGGATGGGTCATGGCGGTTCTGGTGGGAGTGAACGGGGGGAGAGCGAGCAACACGGCGCAAGACAGAGTCTGCGCTGGCAAGGCGACAAGCCCTAAAATCTATCCTTTTGCACCGCAGCGCGCCAGAGCCAGTTCCGCCTGCGCGCGCCAGCCACTGACCCGCCCCATGAACGTCTCCGACATCCGCGAAAAATTTCTGGCCTATTTCGAGTCGCAAGGCTCCACCCGCGTGGCGTCGTCGTCGCTCGTGCCGGGCAACGATCCCACGCTGCTGTTCACCAATTCGGGCATGGTGCAGTTCAAGGACGTCTTCCTTGGCCAGGATCAGCGGACGTACACCCGCGCCACCACGGCGCAGCGCTGCGTGCGCGCCGGCGGCAAGCACAACGATCTGGAGAACGTGGGCTACACCGCGCGGCATCACACCTTCTTCGAGATGCTGGGCAATTTCAGCTTCGGCGACTATTTCAAGCGCGACGCCATCCGCTACGCCTGGGAGCTGCTGACCACGGTCTACAAGCTCCCGGCAGACAAACTCTGGGTGACCGTGTACGCCGAGGACGACGAGGCGCACGGCATCTGGGCCAAGGAAATCGGTGTGCCGGTGGAACGCATCATCCGCATCGGCGACAACAAGGGCGCGCGCTATGCCTCCGACAATTTCTGGCAGATGGCCGATACCGGCCCCTGCGGCCCCTGCAGCGAAATCTTCTACGACCACGGTCCCGAGGTCTGGGGCGGCCCGCCCGGCTCGCCCGAGGAAGACGGCGACCGCTACATCGAAATCTGGAATCTCGTGTTCATGCAGTTCGAGCGCTTTCATGCCGGCGACGAACACTTCGACACCGAGGCGCAGGCGCAGGCGCGCAAGAACGCGGTCGAAGCCGACGGCGGCATCGGCCTCATCAGCCGCGACGGCGCCCGCTTCAAACTCGCCACCTATCGCCAGAAGCCCCTGCCCAAGCCCTGCGTCGATACCGGCATGGGGCTGGAGCGCATTGCCGCCGTGCTGCAGCATGTGCACAGCAATTACGAGATCGACCTGTTCCAGGCGCTGGTGAAGGCGGCCGCGCGGGAAACCGCCACCAGCGACCCCGCGCACAACTCGCTCAAGGTCATTGCCGACCACATCCGGGCCTGCAGCTTTCTCATCGTCGATGGCGTGATTCCGGGAAACGAAGGCCGCGGCTATGTGCTGCGCCGCATCGTGCGCCGCGCCATCCGTCACGGCTACAAGCTGGGCGTGCGCCAGCCCTTTTTCTACAAGCTCGTGCCCGATCTGGTGGCGCAGATGGGCGCGGCCTATCCCGAACTGGCGCAGGCGCAAGGCCGCGTGGCCGACGTGCTGCAGGCCGAGGAAACCCGCTTCTTCGAGACCATCGAGCACGGCATGTCCATTCTTGATGCGGAGCTGGCAACGCTCAAGGCCAGGGGCGGCAAAACGCTGGACGGCGAACTGGCGTTCAAGCTGCACGACACCTTCGGTTTCCCCCTCGATCTCACGCAGGACGTCTGCCGCGAACATGGCGTGGACGTGGATGAAGCCGCTTTTGACACCGCGATGAACCGCCAGCGCGAGCAGGCACGCGCAGCAGGCAAATTCAAGATGCAGGCCGCGCTCGATTACGCCGGAGCGAAGACCCGTTTCGAGGGCTACGATCACCTGCTGGTGAAGGAAGCGCATGTGGTGGCGCTGTATGTCGACGGCACGTCGGTGCCGACCATGCAGGCCGGGCAAAGCGGCGTGGTCGTGCTCGACCGCACCCCGTTCTACGCCGAGTCCGGCGGCCAGGTGGGCGACAGCGGTGTGCTGTTCGAGGGCGGTTCCTGCGCGCTGCGCTTTGTGGTGCAGGACACGCAGAAGGTGCAGGCCGAGGTGTTCGGCCATCACGGCACGCTGGAGTCGGGCACGCTGACGGTCGGTGAAGTGGTGGCCGCCCAGGTGGACGCCGCGCGTCGCGCTGCAACCATGCGCAACCACAGCGTCACCCATCTAATGCACACCGCGCTGCGCACCGTGCTGGGCGAGCATGTGCAGCAAAAAGGCTCTTTGGTCGATGCCGACAAGACCCGGTTCGACTTTGCCCACGACGCGTCGATGAGCGATGACGAGATTCAGCGCGTGGAGCGGATGGTCAATGAGCAAATCCTGCTCAACCAGTCCACCCAGGCGCGCGTGATGCCCATTGACGATGCCAAAAACCTCGGCGCCATGATGCTGTTCGGCGAGAAGTACGGCGATACCGTGCGCGTGCTCGACATCGGCAATTCGCGCGAGTTGTGCGGCGGCACGCATGTGGCGCGCACCGGGGATATCGGTCTGTTCAAGATCACTTTTGAAGGCGGCGTCGCCGCGGGCATCCGCCGGGTCGAAGCCATCACCGGGCTGAACGCGCTGCATTTTGTGCAGCAGCAAAACATACTGCTGCACAAGCTGGCACGCACCCTCAAGGCCCCGGCGGAGGAGTCGGTCGCCAAGGTTGAACAATTGCTGGAGCAGCAGCGCCAGCTCGACAAAGACCTCGCCCAGCTCAAGGCGCAGCAGGCCGCGGCGCAGGGCGACGCCATGCTGTCGCAGGCCATCGACATCGGCGGCACCAAGGTCCTGCTCGCGCGCATGGATGGGCTGGATGCCAAGGGGCTGCGCGACGCGGTCGACCGCATCAAGTCCAAGCTCAAGACCGCCGTGGTGGTGCTCGCCAGTGCCGAGGGCGACAAGGTGCAACTCGCCGCAGGCGTGACTGCCGACCGCGTCGGCAGCATCAAGGCCGGTGATCTGGTGAGCGTCGCCGCGCAGGCCGTCGGCGGCAAGGGCGGTGGTCGGCCCGACTTCGCCATGGCCGGTGGCAGCCAGCCGGCGCAGATCGACGCCGCGCTGGCGCAGGCACGCACCCTGCTGCAGCAACGTCTCGGCGCCTGAGCAAGCGCTGACCTCCGCGATGGACCTGCAAGACCGCTCGATACTCCTGGCCGTCACCGGCGGGGTTGCGGCGTACAAGGCCGCCGAGCTCTGCCGGCTGCTCGTCAAGGCCGGGGCGCAGGTACAGGTGGTGCTGACGGAATCGGCCAGCCGCTTTGTCGGCGCGGCAACGTTTCAGGCGCTCTCCGGCAAGCCGGTGTTCACCGATTTGTGGGACGCGCGCGTGCCCAACACCATGGCGCACATCGAGCTGGCGCGCGCGGCCGATCTCATCGTCGTCGCGCCCGCCACCGCGCACATCCTGGCGCGCGCGGCGCAGGGGCTGGCCGACGATCTCCTGTCCACCCTGCTGCTCGCCGCGGGCAAGCCGGTGCTCTTCGCCCCGGCGATGAACCGCGAGATGTGGCTGCATCCCGCCACGCAGCGCAATCTCGCCATCCTGCGCGCCGACGGTGCGCGCATCTGCGGCCCGGCATCGGGCGAGCAGGCTTGCGGTGAAGTGGGCGAGGGCCGTCTGGTCGAGCCCGACGATCTGCTGCAGGACATCATTGCCGCGCTCACGCCCAACAGCCTGGAAGGCCGCACCGTGCTGGTGACTGCCGGGCCGACGTTCGAGCCGATCGACCCGGTGCGCGGCCTGACCAACCGCTCCAGCGGCAAGATGGGCTACGCCGTGGCGCGCGCCGCGCGCGAGGCGGGGGCGCACGTGCTGCTGGTCAGCGGCCCCACGGCATTAGCCGCGCCCTTCGGCGTCGAGCGCACTGTGGTGGAAACCGCGCAGCAGATGGCAGACGCCGTCATGGCGCAGATCGCGCAGGCGCAGGTGTTCATCGCCACCGCCGCCGTGGCGGACTGGCGACCGGCGCAGGTGTTGGCTCAGAAGCAGAAAAAATCGCCGGATGCGCCGCCACCATCCATCGCCTTGCAGACCAACCCAGACATCCTCGCCGCCGTGGCCGCTCTGCCACAGCCACCGTATTGCGTGGGCTTTGCCGCAGAGAGCGAGAATCTGATCGCGCACGCCGCCGCCAAGCGTGCGCGCAAGAACGTGCCGCTGCTGGTGGGCAATCTCGGCCCCGAAACCTTTGGTCAGGACGACAACCGGCTGGAACTGTTCGATGCCAGCGGCCACCACCCGCTGGGCTCGGGTCGCAAAATCGAGCTGGCACGCAAGCTGATCGGCGAGGTTGCGCGGCGTCTGGCGGCTTCCAGCAACCTGATTCAATCCCCCCCGCGCACATGACGCGCGGCGGCGGTTTTTCCTTGCCCGAAAGAGTGCAACCATGACGACGATTGCCGTCCGCCTGCTCGATGCGCGTCTGCGCGATCAACTCCCCGCCTACGCCAGCCCCGGCAGCGCTGGCATGGATCTGCGTGCCTGCATCGATGCGCCGCTGGTTCTGCAGCCGGGCCAGGCCGAACTCATTCCCACCGGCCTGTCCATGCACATCGCTGACCCCGGACTGTGCGCCATGCTGCTGCCGCGTTCCGGCCTGGGACACAAGCATGGCGTGGTGCTCGGCAATCTGGTGGGACTGATCGATTCCGACTACCAGGGCCCGCTGATGGTGAGCTGCTGGAACCGCGGCACCCAGCCCTACACCGTGCAGCCGATGGAGCGCATCGCGCAAATGGTTCTGGTGCCGGTGGTGCAGGCGCGGTGGCAGGTCGTGGACGACTTCGCGGCGACCGAGCGCGGTACCGGCGGTTTCGGCTCCACCGGCGCGCACTGAACTTCGTACTGCAAGTCACTCCGCACGGAACCTCACGCATGGCGAGACGCTGGGCCAAACTGCTGGTGCGCAAGTTCGAGGCGATGCAGCACAATCGCTGGCTGCGCCCGTTCACCCAGCACATCACCCATCCGTCGCTGTGGAGCCTGAGCCGCCGCAGCGTGGCGCTGGCCGTTGCCGCGGGGATGATCGGCGGGCTGATTCCCGGCCCGTTCCAGATGCTCACCGCCGGGGCGCTGGCCATGCTGCTGCGCTGCAACTTTCCCATTGCACTGGTGGTCACGCTCTACAGCAACCCCATCACCATCGTGCCGCTTTATTTGTTGGCCTACAAGCTCGGCATCCTGGTCAGCCCGGCGCAGACCGTGCAGCCTCTGTCTGCGCCGCCCGGCTTCGACTGGCTGCACCTCTGGGATTCCACCGTGGCGCTGGCGCAGTGGGCGTGGAATCTGGGCACTCCGCTGTTCGTCGGCGTACCCCTGCTGGCACTGATTCTCGCCTTGCTCGGCTACGCCATCACCCGGCTGGGCTGGAGCCTGCACCTGCGTCTGGAATGGCGCGCACGCAAGGAAGCCCGCAGGCTGCGCGAGATCTCCAAGACCGACTCGCGCTGAGTTTGGCTTATTTCTCGCCGGGGAGGAACAGACCGGCGTCGGCGTTGTCCAGCAGGGCGCTCTGGGCCTCGATTTCGTCCGGGTCGGCCTCGCGCACGTCCAGTACCGTGTATTCGATCCGTAGCGCCATTCCGGCAAGGGGATGGTTGCCGTCGAGCAGAACCTTGTCCTCGTGAATCTCGGTCACGGTGTAGAACGCATCGGCATCGCCCGGCGTGCAGCCTTCCGGCAGCTGCTCGAACATCATGCCTTCCTCCAGTTCGGCAGGAAACAGCTTGCGGTCTTCGACCAGCAGCAAATCGGGCTCATAGTCGCCAAAGGCATCATCGGGCTGGAGGTAGATGTCTCCGGTATCGCCCGCGCCTTTGCCGATCATCTGCTCGGCCATGCGCGGCAACAGATCGTCGCCGCCTACATAGAAGTCGTCGCCCGCGGTGTTTTCGTCGATCAACTCGCCTTGCGAGTCCGTCATGCGCCAGGACAGGGTGGCGACAAGGCCTTCGGTGATTTTCATGGGTATGCTCACAGGAGTTTTTGAATGGAAACGGGGGACGATCAAAAGTTCGCCCGCATTGGAACATGACAAGCATGTCAACTGCGACGATTCATTGGGGGCATTTCAGCGTCCCGCGTTTTTTGCGTGAAGTCTGGCAGCGAAAGCCGCTGCTGCTGCGTCAGGCGTTTCCCGGTTTCACCCCGCTGCTCAGCCGCGCGCAGTTGTTCGCGCTGGCCGGGGACGAGGACGTGGAATCGCGCCTGCTGCAGCGCAATGGGCGGCGCTGGCAGCTCGACCAGGGGCCGTTTGCGCGCAAGCAGATTCCGTCGGTGGAGCAGCGCAACTGGACTCTGCTGGTGCAGGGCGTGAACCTGCATGTGGACGCGGCCAGCGAGTTGCTGTCGCTGTTTCGTTTCATCCCCGATGCGCGTCTCGACGATCTGATGATCTCCTGGGCTAGTGATGGCGGCGGCGTGGGCCCGCATCAGGATGCCTATGACGTGTTTCTGCTGCAGGCGGCTGGGCGCAGGCGCTGGCGCATCGGCCCCGTCACCGACCCCGCGCTGCAGCCCGGCAAGCCGGTCAAACTGCTGGCGCATTTCACCCCCGAAGAAGACCTGATCCTGGAGCCCGGAGACATGCTCTACCTGCCCCCGGGCTGGGGCCATGACGGCATTGCCGTGGGCAGCGATTGCATGACGTACTCCATCGGCTTTCGCGCGCCGCCGCAGGGCGAGTTGCTCAAGGAAGTGCTGTGGCAACTGGCCGAATCGCAGCACGGCGGGCCGATCTACACCGATCCGCCGCTGCGCGAAGGGGGCGCTCCCGCCTTGCTGCCGCCAGCGATGGTGAAGTTTGCCGCGCAGGCGTTTGCCCGGCTCAAACCCGACTCCGCCCTGTTCGAGACGGTGCTGGGCACCTACCTCACCACGCCCAAGCCGCAAGTCTGGTTTGAGGGCGCTCAAGAACGTCCCGCAAGCCTGCGGCGTGCGTGTCAGCAGACCGGCTGCCGCCTGGACCGGCGCAGCAAGATGCTCTACACCGGACAGGCCGTCTTCCTCAATGGCGAGGCTGTGCCTGCGGAACTGGCGGCATCCCGCCTGCTGCGCACTCTGGCGGATCAGCACAGGCTGAGCGCCATGCAGGTGAGGGACGCAACTGTGGACGAACTCGCGGCCCTGGCGCAGTGGTGCGCGCAGGGATGGCTGCTGACCGGCGAAGCGGCGGCGGTTCCGGTGGCTACAAGCAAAACCCGCCGAGGCTGACATGGACCCTGCGCATCACAATGACGCGGTGCCGCAGCCAGTGCCTTTGCTGGACGTGTCATTCGACTCCCGGTCAGATGCACATTCCGCCTTGCTCGCCCTTGTGTCGGATCAAAGCCCGGTGATGTCGTGCTTCAGCGCCGATTTCAGCGGCTGGCCTTTGCAGCAACCCGGCTTCATCCGGCAACTGCAGCAATGGGCATTGCGCGATCCAAAGCGGCCTGCCGCCCTGCGCATGTTGGCGCTGGATTGGAGCGCCGTGCGCCAGCGCTTTGCGCGCTTCTCGGCGTTCCGCCGCGACTTCGCGTATCTCGTCGATTGTCGGCAGATTTCCGAGACACAGGCCCGCGGGCTGCACGAGATGCTCTGGACACCGCACGGCGCCGTCTACGCCCACACGGCCACTTGGATGTCGGGAGAGAGGGTGCGCAGCGCCACGCGCCTGCACGCGCTGCAGCGGCGTTTTGAAGAGGCGTGGCAGCAGGCAGCACCCGCTTTTCCAGCAACGATGCTTGGATTGTGACAAATAAACGACAGATGGTTTTTCAACCGTAAATTTGTAACACGGGGAATACCCGAACTCCATCTATACTTATGCGTGAGCTTGATATGCAAACCGGTTCTGGTTGCAGTTAGGTTCAATCAGGACGGTAAAGAATTTTTTCGGGCCCTGCCCATTTTGACTGACGCTTAGAGGAAAGTAATGAAAAAGTCCATTCTGCTGGCATCGATGATTGCCGCTCTCGCCTTGGCCGCTTGCGGCAAGAAACAAGAAGCCGCCCCCGCTGCTTCGGCTCCTGCTGCTGCTTCGGCTCCCGCCGCCGCTTCGGCCCCCGCCGCCGCTTCGGCCCCCGCCGCTGCTTCGGCCCCGGCTGCTGCTTCGGCCCCGGCCGCTGCTGCTTCTGGTGCCAGCGCTGCCAAGTAATCTGTCTTCTGCAGATGCAAAAAAGCCGACGCGAGTCGGCTTTTTTGTTGCCCGCAATATTCTTGAGCCGACTGCAGCCGGTCGGCTCAAACGCTGGGCTTACTGAATCTGCTGCTGCAGGATCTGCAGGATCTTGCGTGCGTCGTCCGTCTGCAAGGGCTTGCCATCCAGCGTCTGCACCGACACCACGGTTTGCGTGCCTGATGTCTGTAGTGCGATGCGGTAGTCGGCGGGCTTGGGCTCGAAGGCCTTCTTGCCGAACAGCTTGCCAAAAAATCCGGTACTGTCCTGAGACGCCTTGAGCGCGGCCTCGGCGCTGATGTAGCGCACGTCAAACTGGCCAGCCGAACGGTTGCGGTCGATCACGGTAAAGCCTGCGGTATTGATCGCCAGGCTGACCTTGCGCCAGGCGGTGTCGAATCCGTCCTGCAATTGCAGGACGAGGCCGTTGTCGATCAGTTGCGATGCCACCGGTTGCGCGATCTGCACCGGCTGCGCCACCTGTTGTTTGGCCGCTTCCTCGCTCATGCCCAACGTGACCATGAGCTTGCGCAGAAAAATGGTGTTCAACTCCGGATCGGGCGTGGCCGGCTCCCATGCCGTGGTGGACTTGTCGTTGGAGTTGTACACCTCCTTCATTTTCTGGTGGGTGATGTAAATCTGTGTGCCCTTGCCATCCGGGGTGCGCTCGAACACGGTGCGGAAACGGTCGCGCGTGCCGGTGTCGTACAGACTGTCGAACACCTTGCCCAGATACTTGCGGATGAAATCCTGCGGCAGTTTGGCGCGGTTTTCCGCCCAGTCGGTTTCCATCACGCCAGTCGTGGCGTCGGCCTGGGTCAGGTAAAAGCCGTTTTCCTGCCAGAAGCCCTTGACCTTTTCCCAGAGCTGATCGGGTGTGGCTTCCACCACCAACCAGCGCTGCCCGCCGGCCTGATCGATGCGCATGCCAGGGTATTGAGGCAACACTGCTTGGGTTTTGGCGACCTGGTCGGCAGTTTGCACGCCGCGGTCATACGCCAGCGCGCTGACTGGCGCATTGGGACTGCCGGGGACGATGTATCGCTCTTGTCGCGCGAGTTGGGTCAGGTCTGGTGGCACCTCGAGCGGATTGCCTTGTTTGGCGCTTTCGTAGTCGACGCTTTTGCCTTGGACGACGGTGCTCAACGAGGAGCAGCCGCCCAGCAAGCCCGCAGCGCCCAGTGCAAGGGCCAGGGCGCTCAGTCGCCAGGATATGGGAAGATTCATACGCGAATGGGTCTCGAAATGTCAGGAGGTCAGTTGACGAGGGGCAGGCCAAGGGCCTGCATCGCCGCGCGCAGTGGCGCGTGATGCGCTGTCTGCAAAGGGGTCAGGGGCAGACGCAGACCCGGGCCGATTCGGCCCATGAGGCGCAGCGCTTCCTTCACCGGAACGGGGTTGGGGTCGCTGAAGAGCATCTGGTTGAGTTCGATCAGCGTGAAATGCAGCTTGCTGGCCTGCGCGGCATCGCCCGCCATCGCGGCATCGCACAACTCGTGCATGTGGCGCGGCACCACGTTGGCGGTCACGCTGATGTTGCCGTGGCCGCCGAGCAGCATCAGGGCCACTGCGGTTGGGTCGTCGCCAGAGTAGATGGAAAAGCTGGGTGGCGCGCGTTTGATGAGTTGCGCCGCGCGGTCGATATTGCCCGTGGCCTCCTTGATGCCGATGATGCCGGGCACCTGTGCAAGGCGCAGCGCGGTATCGACACTCATATCGGCCACGGTGCGGCCTGGCACGTTGTAGAGCACGACGGGAATGTCGATCGCGGCAGCGATGGCGCTGAAATGCGCCACCATGCCCTCTTGCGTGGGCTTGTTGTAGTAGGGCACGACGCTGAGCACGCAGTCCGCGCCGACGGCCTGACAGTGCTGCGACAGTTCGATGGCTTCGCGCGTGGAGTTGGCGCCGGCACCGGCCATGACCGGCACGCGCCTGGCGGCCTGCTCGACGACCACGCGAACGATTTCGATGTGTTCGGCAACGGGAATGGTGGGCGACTCGCCCGTGGTGCCAACCGGGCTGATGCAGTCTGTGCCCTGCTCGATGTGCCAGTCGACCAGCTTGCGCAGCGCGGGATAGTCCACGCTGCCATCGGAGTGCATAGGAGTCACCAGGGCGACGATGCTGCCGCGAATGACCAGAGGTTGGGAGGACATTGTTCTGCCAGTGCTGCGTGTCAAATCGGTAGATTGTATCGGTCTGCCGCGTGGGCGCTGGCGCGCTCGCGTACCGCGGCGATGCGCTGCACGAAAGCGGGCTGCGGCGCGCTCACATAGCCGTCTTCAAACGCCAGAACACGCAGTGCGGGCCGCACCGCGTCGAGCAGTTCGCCGGGGCGCAGCAGGAACGCGGGATTGGACGGCTTGCCGAGGCTGGCTTGCCCGAGGGCGAAAGTTTCATACAGCAGCACACCGCCCGGCGCCACGGCCTGCACGATGTGCGGCAGCAAGGGGCGCCAGAGGTAGTTGGTCACAATCACGGCGTCGAAGGTTTGGTGCGCGTAAGGCCAGAGGCCGCATTCCAGATCGGCAACGCGCACCTGCGCGATGTCGCGCAAACCGGCCAGCGCCTCGGCGTTGCGATCCACCGCGAACAGGGAGAAGCCGCGCTGCTGCAGCCAGCGCACATGGCGGCCCGAGCCGCAGGCCACGTCGAGCACGCTGCCGCCAGCGCGCAATAGTTGGGCGTGGCGCACGATCCAGGGCGAAGGGGGCAGGGCGTGGGAAGGATCGGGAAGCATGGAAGCATCGTAGCGGTGGCGCGCGTGCATCATTCTTGCAAGGCAGAATAGGGGAAACCCGCTCTCCACTTTCACAGAAAAACGACCCCATGACCTCAGCCCCCATCCTTGTCACCGGCGGCGCCGGCTATATCGGCTCGCATACCTGCGTTGCCCTGATCGAAGCGGGTTACACCCCACTGGTGTATGACAACCTGTGCAACAGCAGCGCGGAATCGCTGGCGCGGGTGGAGCGCATCACCGGCAAGCGCCCGGCTTTCATCCAGGCCGATATTCGCGATGCGGCAAAGCTCGACGCCGTGTTCGCGCAGCACAGCATCGACGCGGTGATCCATTTTGCCGGGCTCAAGGCCGTGGGCGAATCGGTGGAAAAGCCGCTGATGTATTACGACAACAACGTCGGCGGCACCGTGGTGCTGTTGCAGGCTATGCAGCGCGCGCAGGTCAACAATCTCATTTTTTCGTCCTCCGCCACGGTGTACGGCGACCCCGCCTCTGTGCCCATCCGCGAAGACTTTCCGCTCAGCGCCACCAATGCCTATGGCCGCAGCAAGCTGATGATCGAGGAAATCCTTGGCGACCTGCATCGTGCCGAGCCGCACTGGCGCATTGCCCGGCTACGCTACTTCAATCCGGTGGGCGCGCACGAAAGCGGCCTGATCGGCGAAGACCCGCGCGGCATTCCCAACAATCTCATGCCCTACATCACCCAGGTCGCGGTGGGGAGGCTGCAAAAGCTGCGCGTCTTTGGCGGTGACTGGCCCACGGCGGATGGCAGCGGCGTGCGCGACTACATCCACGTCATGGATCTGGCCGAAGGGCATGTGGCCGCGCTCAGACACCTGCTGGCGCACGAGGACATGTTCACCGTCAACCTGGGCACCGGCCAGGGCTATTCGGTGCTGCAGATGGTGCAGGCCTTCGGCAAGAGCATCGGGCGGGAGCTGCCTTATGAAATCGTGGCGCGCCGCCCGGGCGACATTGCCGAGTGCTGGGCCGACCCGGCGGCGGCCAAGGCGCTGCTGGGCTGGAGCGCCAAGCGCGGCCTCGACACCATCTGTGCCGACGCCTGGCGCTGGCAGCAGGGCAACCCGGAAGGCTATGGCGCCTGAATTCAACCCAGATTGTCCACCAGGCGGCGCTGCGCGCCTGCGCGGGCTCTGGCGGGGATTTCGGGGTGTCTTTGCCCCCGCGCCAACATCCCGCGCCCTATTGAACAATCTGGGTTCTACGATCTTGCAAGTCGTTGATGCCCCGCTCTTGCGCCCGGTGCCAGCACGGCGCTATGGTGTCCACAGCATCAATCCAATGAAAGGATCATCATGAACAAAAGCACCCTGCATGCATCTTCGACCCCGATCCACATCGGTATTTCAGACGATGATCGCGCCAAGGTTGCCGAGCAGTTGTCGCACCTGCTGGCCGACACCTACACGCTCTATCTCACCACGCACAACTTCCACTGGAACGTCACCGGGCCGATGTTCAATACCCTGCATCTGATGTTCATGGATCAGTACACCGAGCTGTGGAACGCGGTCGATCCGATTGCCGAGCGCATCCGTGCGCTCGGGTTTTCCGTGCCGGGTTCCTATCATGGTTTCAGCTCGCGCTCCAGCCTGGCCGACGTGCCGGCGCTGCCGCCCAAGGCGCAGGACATGATCGCGATTCTGGTCAAGGGCCACGAGGCCGTGGCCAAGACCGCGCGTGCCGTGTTCACCGTGGCCGATGCGGTCAACGACCAGCCCACTGCCGACCTCATGACACAGCGCCTCGACATCCACGAAAAAACCGCCTGGATGCTGCGCTCGCTCCTCGAGGGCTGATGCAGGCAATGTTTCCTGCGCGGCGATAATCCGCGCATGGAACGTCTGCGCTTCTGGCTGGCCTTGATCCGTTGGGACAAGCCAGTCGGCTCCCTGCTGTTGTTGTGGCCGAGCCTGTCGGCCTTGTGGATCGCCAGTGATGGCCGCCCAGGCTGGTGGCTGGTCATCGTGTTCGTCGCGGGCACCTTTCTCATGCGCTCTGCCGGTTGCGCCGTGAACGATGTGGCCGATCAGGATTTCGACCGCGCGGTGCGTCGCACCGCGCAGCGGCCGGTGACATCCGGCAAGGTGTCCACCCGTGAAGCGCTGCTCGTGGGGGCCGTGTTGGCGCTTGCCGCATTCGGTCTGGTGCTCACCACCAATGCGCTGACCATCCAGATGTCGGTGGCTGCACTGCTCATCGCCATCGCTTACCCCTATACCAAACGCTGGCTGGCGCTGCCGCAGGCCTATCTCGGCGTGGCGTTCAGCTTCGGGATTCCCATGGCCTTCGCCGCGGCGCGCGGCGAAGTGCCGCTGCTGGCCTGGGTGCTGCTGCTGGGCAATCTGTTCTGGGTGCTGGCCTACGACACCGAATACGCCATGGTCGATCGGGAAGACGATCTCAAGGTGGGCATCAAGACCTCGGCCATCACCTTCGGCCGCGCTGACGTGGCGGCGGTGATGGCGAGCTATGGCGCCTATCTCCTGCTGTGGGCTGCGGCGGGCTGGGCGCTGCAACTGGCCTGGCCCTACTACCTTGGTATTGCGGCGGCGGCGGCGCAGGCCGCGCATCACTACACCCTGATCCGCAACCGCAATCCGGTGCAGTGCTTTCGCGCCTTTCGCCTCAATCACTTTCTGGGGCTGGCGGTGTTTGTCGGGGTTGTGGCGGCATACGCCGTCAGGACGTGAGTCGTTCCAGCGCCTCGCGGTAGCGCGCTGTCGTCTGTTCGATGACTTCAGCAGGCAGCGTCGGCGGCGGTGGCTGTTTGCCCCAGCCGGGCACGCCTTCGAGCCAGTCGCGCAAAAATTGCTTGTCGAAGCTCGGTGGCGAACTGCCCTCCATCCAGGTATCCGCAGGCCAGAAACGTGAGGAATCCGGGGTGAGCACCTCGTCCATCAGCGTGAGGGTGCCGTTCTCGTCCAGGCCGAATTCGAACTTGGTGTCGGCGATGAGGATGCCGCGTGTCGCGGCATAGTCGGCAGCGCGCTGATAGAGGGTGATACTCACGTCGCGCACGCGTGCGGCGAGATCTGCGCCGATGGCCTGTTCCATTTGGGCGAAGGAAATGTTCTCGTCATGCTCGCCCAGCTCGGCCTTGGTCGCCGGGGTGAAAATGGGACTGGGTAGCTTGCTGGCGAGTTTCAGCCCGGCGGGCAGGGCAACGCCGCACACAGCGCCGCTGGTCTGATAGTCCTTCCAGCCGGAACCGGCGAGATAGCCGCGTACCACGGCTTCCACCGGCAGGGGCCTGAGGCGCTTGACCACCATGGCGCGGCCGCGCACTTGATCGCGTTCATCGGGCGCCACCACGGTTTCAGGATCGACTTCGAGCAGATGGTTGGGCACCACATCGTGCAGCAGGCCGAACCAGAACCGCGCCATGCGGGTGAGGATCTCGCCCTTGCCGGGGATGGGCTCGGCCATGATGACGTCGAAGGCCGAGATGCGGTCGGTCGCCACCATCAGCATGCGGCCGTCGCCGACGGCGTAGTTTTCGCGCACCTTGCCGCGTGACAGCAGGGGCAGGGAACGCAGGGAGGATTGCAGCAGGGCGGTCATCATGGGCAGGTTCTCATCGCTGAAAAAGAGATTGTAGAAATCTGCGCTGCCGCGCTTGCAGGGTTGAGTGTTGCATCGCGCCCGTCCCACAATGCGTCTGCCGTGTGTGCGGCGACAACGGAGACCCGACATGGCTGGGGCAGTTTCTCAAGCTGCTGGGCACGCAGATCGTGCTGTGACGTTGGCGCAGACGCCATGAAAAACGCCGACTTGAAGTCGGCGCTTTTTGTTCAGCTCAGCACCGTCATGCTCAGGCGGCGGCGGTAACTTTCCACCGTGGGGTCGGTGACCGGCGGCTGGCCCGGCGCGGGTTTGGGAGCGTCTGCTGGGGTCATCAGTTCGAGGATGCTGACAAAGGTCTTGCGGGCGCGGTCGTCGTTCCAGGCCTTGTCGCGCATGAGGATTTCGAGCAGTTCATCGAGCGCAGCGGCCCACTGCTGCGCGGCCATGTGCTGCTGCGCCAGGGCGTAGCGGGCGTCGAAGTCGCGCTTGTTGGCGGCGATGCTGGCTTGCAGTGCTGCGGCAGCGGGCAGGCCGGGCGCGGCTTGCGCGGCGGTCAGCCAGTCGGCCAGGGCCTGGATACGGGCATCGCCCAGCGCCTTGCCGACTAGGGGCTCGAACGCCATCTTGGCATCGGCGGTACGGCCGTCTTTGAGCAGCAGTTCGACATAGGCCTTGCGCGCGGTGTCGTTCGCCGGGTTGGTGGCCAGGTCTTGCTGCAGTTTTTCCAGCGGCGAGAGTGCCGGGCCCGGTTCGGGCGTGGCATCGGCCGGTGCCTCGGCCTGGTCCGCCTCGGGCGCGGTTTCAGGGACATGCTTGTCGAGAAACGCGCGGATCTGCCCTTCAGGCAGTGCGCCGACAAAGCCGTCCACCGGCTGGCCGTCCTTGAGCAGCATCACCATGGGAATGCTGCGCACGCCGAATGCGGCCGCCAGCTCCTGCTCTTCTTCGGTGTTGATTTTCACCAGCTTGAAGCGGCCCGCGTAGGCGACTTCCAGCTTTTCGAGAATGGGGCCGAGCGCACGGCAGGGGCCGCACCAGGGCGCCCACAGATCCACTAGCACGGGAACGGTGTTCGAGGCTTCGACGACTTCGGTTTCAAAATTGGCAACGGTGGCATCAATCATGTTGGGCTCCGGAAAGCAGGGCAGATGGGGGTATTTGGCGCCATACCAAGGGGTGTATCCCGGCGCACGATCCGTGTTCGGAGTGGAGCATAGCGGCGCGCGATTTCAGAGGCGCGCTGCACTGCTTCTTAAAATCACCTGTTTACTGGCGTTGCACAGGAGAGCACAGATGGCCGCAATTGGCGTGGTAATGGGGTCGCAAAGCGACTGGGAGGTGATGCGCCACGCGGCCGACATCCTCGCCCGCTTTGGAGTGGCGCACGACTGTCAGGTGGTCTCGGCGCACCGTATGCCAGACGATCTGTTCGCCTACGCCGAGCAGGCGCAGGCACGCGGCCTGCGGGCCATCATTGCCGGTGCGGGCGGGGCGGCGCATCTGCCGGGCATGCTGGCCGCCAAGACCACGGTGCCGGTGCTCGGCGTGCCGGTGCCCAGCAAATATCTGCGCGGCGAGGATTCGCTGCTGTCCATCGTGCAAATGCCCAAGGGCATTCCGGTGGCCACCTTCGCCATCGGCGAGGCCGGTGCGGCGAACGCCGCCTTGTTCGCCGTGGCCATGCTGGCGGCACATGACGCCGGTCTGCGCGACCGGCTCGACGCTTTTCGCGCGGAGCAGACTGCTGCGGCGCGTGCCATGCGCGTGGGAACTTCGGCATGAGCAAGGCGGCAGGGTTCATTCCGCCCGGCGCCACGCTCGGCGTGCTTGGTGGCGGGCAGTTGGGCCGCATGTTTGCCCAGGCGGCGCAGAGCGCGGGCTACGGCGTGGCCGTGCTCGAAGCCGACGAGGCCGCGCCCGCGGCGCAAGTCACCGGCATCCATCTGGCGGCGCGATATGACGATCCGCTGGCCCTCGAACAGCTCGCCCGCGATTGCGCCGCGGTGACCGTGGAGTTCGAGAACATTCCGGCGCAGTCGATGCACTGGCTGGAGTCGCGCGTGCCGCTGGCGCCCTCGCCGCAGGCCGTGGCCGTGTGCCAGGACCGGGCGCAGGAAAAGGCGCTGTTCCAGCGGCTGGGCGTGCCGTGCGCGCCCTGCGCGGTGCTGACTGCGGGGAGCGATCCGGACGCAGCCGGTGCCGATCTGTTCCCCGGCATTCTCAAGACCGCCCGGCTGGGCTATGACGGCAAGGGGCAGGTGACGGTGCAGACGGCCGCCGATCTGCCTGCGGCCTGGGCCGCGCTCGGAGGTGTGGATTGCGTGCTGGAGAAAAAGCTCGATCTCGCCTTTGAACTGTCCTTGGTGATGGCGCGCGGCCGTGACGGCAGCGCGGTGCAGTTCGCACCGCAGCAGAATTTGCATCGCGACGGCATTCTGTTCGCCAGCTTTTCGCCGGGCCCATCCATCACACCGGAGATTGCACAGGCTGCACAGAGCGCAGCGAGCACGGTGGCGCAAGGGTTGGGCTATGTGGGCGTGCTCTGCGTGGAATTCTTCGTGCTGCGAGACGGCAGGCTGCTGGCCAATGAAATCGCGCCACGACCGCACAACTCCGGCCATCACACCATCGATTCGTGCAACGTATCGCAGTTCGAGCTGCAATGGCGCACCCTGGTACAGGCGCCGCTGCTGGTGCCCAGGCAGCACAGCGCCACCGCCATGCTCAACCTGCTGGGCGACCTCTGGTTCGACGCCGCAGGCCGACAACGTGAACCGGATTGGGCTGCGGTTCTGGCGCAGCCCGGTGCGCATCTGCATCTCTACGGCAAACATGAACCCCGCAAGGGCCGCAAGATGGGCCACCTCACCTGCACGGCCGCCTCTCCGGTCGAGGCGCGGCAGACTGCGCTGCACGCCTGTGCCGTGCTCGGCATGGAGCCCTTCTGACGTGAGCGCACTGTCCACCGACGCCCAGGTGCGTCCCAGTGACATCATCACGGCGGTGCAGCGGCTGGAGGCGGGCGAACTTGTCGGCCTGCCGACAGAAACCGTGTACGGACTTGCCGCCGACGCCGAGAATCCGCAGGCCGTCGCCAAGATTTACGCTGCCAAGGGCCGTCCCGCGGATCATCCGGTCATCGTGCATATCCACCGCCAGGCTGATCTGGCGCATTGGACGGACGAGGTGCCGGAAACCGCGCGCCAGCTCGCCGCCGCATTCTGGCCCGGGCCGCTCACATTGATCTTGCCGCGCAGGCCCGGTGTGGCCGACGCCTGCGCGGGCGGGCAGAACACGATAGGTCTGCGCTGCCCCTCTCATCCCGTCGCGCAGGCCGTACTGGCGATTTTCAAGGGTGGGCAGGGCGGGCTGGCAGCGCCTTCGGCCAATCGCTTCGGTCGCATCAGCCCCACGACGGCGGCCCATGTGCAGGCCGAACTCGGCGACGGCCTGCTGGTGCTCGATGGCGGCGCCTGCGCCGTCGGCATCGAGAGCACCATCGTCGATTGCACGGTACAGCCGCCGCGCATCCTGCGCCCGGGGCAGTTGCAGCCGACCGAACTGGCCGCCGTACTGGGAGTTTCTGCCGAAGTCCTGCTGCGCCCGGCCGGTGGCGCACCCCGAGTTGCCGGCGCGCTGCCCGCGCACTACGCGCCGCGCACGCCCTTGCTGCTGCGCACGCGCGAACAGATCCATGCCGATCTGCAGCAGGCCGACAACGCCGCGCGGCGCATCGGCGTGCTGGCGCGGCATGCGCGAGCGGCTGAGATCACCGCCACCTGGATGCAACTGCCCGACGACCCGGCCGGGTATGCGCAAGGGCTCTACGCGGCGCTGCGCGAGCTCGATCAGGCCGGGCTCGATCAGATCTGGGTCGAGGCCCTTCCGCCCACGCCGCCTTGGCTGGCGCTGCGCGACCGCCTGAGCCGGGCAGCGCATGGTTCGGGCGCTGGCGGGCCCTGACGAACACGACGTCTGGAGCGCCTCCGGCCTCCTTCGTGCTGAGCCGGGCGCAGGACCGTGGCGCCGATGGGGCTGTCTACCCCCGCATGTTTCGGAATGTTGCGAAAGTGCAAACCTGCGCGAAATGCGGAAAACCGCACTTGCGACGCCATTTTCCCTCGGCTATGCTGAACCGAACGGTCGTGCTATTTTGACCCGCCCGCCTGCAGGCCAGCAGGCATACAACAATGTTTGAGGAGATGTTCATGCGGAATCGCGTCTGGATTGCGCTGGCCTTGGCCAGTGCCCTGGGTTTGGCTGGTTGCGGCGGCGGAGGCGGCAACCCCACTCCACCCACGCTGGCAACAGTCAGCAGCGTGAATGCGGCCAGCACGGCGCCGACGACGCCGCCAAGCGGGGGGTTCAAGCAGGTGGTGGCGTTTGGTGACAGTTTGTCGGATGACGGCGCCTACACCCTGGCTGCGTTAAGCGTCTACGGCCCTGGCACGACGGAAAACATTAGCTTCGCTGGCCTGCCCTATCGCGCTGGCGGTCAATTCACGGTCAATGGCGCGCCATCTGGCAACTGGACCGGGGTGCTTGCCAAGAGCCTGAACCTCGGCTTGACGCCGAACCTGATTGGATATGGCACGACAGCCGGCGTGATGTACCTCGGTGCGAGCGGCCCAACGGCCACTCCGGCGTTCTGCGCCTTCAGCGCACCCGTTTCCTCCGGACAAGCCAACTGCACCAACTTCGCGCAGGGCGGCTCCATGGTGAGCAACGCCAATGGCATCGGCCACAGCACTGGCGCGCTCACCCTGCCGGTGACGGCGCAGGTGCAGAACTATCTGATGCAGTTTGGCGGCAGTTTCAACAGCAATCAACTGGTCACGGTGCTGGCGGGCAATAATGACATCTTCACGGCCTTGGGCACGGTGAGTGCAAGCGTCACACAGGCTGTCACGCAGGCCGTCACGAGCGCATTGCAGCAAAATCCCAACCTGACGCAGGCACAGATCGCAGCCATTCAGGCGACGGTGCAGCACGATGCCACCTCGCAGGCCGTGGCAGTGGCACAAGCGACCGTGGCGAAAGCTGCGGACGATTTGTCTGCGCAAGTCAGCCTGATCAGCAGCAAGGGCGCGAAGTATGTGATGGTCTACACCCTGCCAGACTCGTCCCAGACGCCGTTTGGCCGTGGCTTGCCCTATACCGGCGCCACGCCGCCACAGGCGCCGCCAGCCGGTTATGTGTGCGACAACACGGTGACCACGACACCGTGCTACCTGTTGTCGAACCTGGTGCAGGTGTTCAACCAGCGCCTGCTCAACGATCTGCAAGGTCAGCCCGTCAAGGTGCTCGATGGCTACAGCCTGCTCAATCAAGAGATCGCCAATCCGACGCAGTTTGGTTTCACCAACGTGACCACCCCGTGGTGTAACCCGGCGACCACGAGTTCTTTGCTTTGTAATGTGAATACGCCCTATACCGCAGCCGGTGCGACTACGGCCAACCTCGGTTCCTGGCTGTTTGCCGATACGGTTCATCCCACTCCCGCTGGCTACCAGATCATCGCCAATACCACCCTGCAGTCCATGAAGGGCTTTGGCTGGGTGCAATAAACACCACAGCACACATCAAACTTCCAAGGAGAATTCATGATGCGTCATTTGCAATTCAATGCGGTGCGCGGCGCCTTGATGGCTGCGGGCTTGGTGGCTGGTGCGGTGTTTGCGCCGGCAGCCATGGCTGATGAGTCCGGGCCGCAAAACACCGTGTTCGTCGGTCTGGCCTATTTGCAGAACCATTCCAAATCTGCCGATCTGAGCGGCTACAACACCCCGCCCAATCTGAATCTGGATGTCGGCAATGCCACGACCCTGGGGCTGGTGTATGTGCGCAACCTCCCCGGGCCCTTCACGTTCGAATTGGTCCTGGGCTACCCGCCGCGTGTGCGTACCGATGCCGCCGGTTCGGGGTGGGGCGCACTGCGGGGCGTGGGGGTGACCGACGTGGATGTCTACTCCCCGACGGCGTTCATCAACTATCACTTCTTCGGTGACCATGCCAAGTGGGATCCCTTCGTCGGCCTGGGGATCAACTACACCAAGTTCACCAACACCAAGGCCTTGCCGCCGCTGACCGCAGCGCAGGGGCCGACGCAGATCAACCTGTCCGATTCCTGGGGTGCTGCGGCGCACGTCGGCATGATCTACCGCTTCAATTCCAAGTGGTCGGTCGTGGGGACGGTGGCGATTGCGGATGTGCAGAGCAATCTGACGTCCACCTCGTACTCGCCGATCAACCCGTCGGTCATCACTTCGCAGGCCAAGACGCACATCAACTTCCACCCGGTGATCTACACCCTGGCGGTGGGCTATAGTTTTTAAGCTGCATCCGTCACGACACAAGGGAGCTTCGGCTCCCTTTTTTTGGCTCGCAAGGGGGAGTGCAATCTGTCTTTATATACAGCTGTGCTACATTGCGCAGCAGTGCCATTCAGACTCAAGGACCGTGCCATGGAACAGGGAAAATCCGCAGTGAATCCAGAAAAAGCCAAGGCGCTCGCCGCCGCGTTGTCGCAGATCGAAAAGCAGTTCGGCAAGGGCACCATCATGCGCATGGATGATGCCGAGGCGCAGCGCGACATCCAGGTCGTCTCCACGGGTTCGCTGGGCTTGGACATCGCGCTGGGCGTGGGTGGCCTGCCGCGCGGCCGGGTGGTGGAAATCTACGGGCCAGAGTCATCCGGCAAGACCACGCTCACCCTGCAGGTCATCGCTGAAATGCAGAAGCTCGGCGGCACCTGCGCCTTCATCGACGCCGAGCATGCGCTGGATGTGCAATACGCCTCCAAGCTGGGCGTCAACCTGCCCGATCTGCTGATCTCCCAGCCCGATACCGGCGAACAGGCGCTCGAAATTGTCGATGCGCTGGTGCGCTCGGGCTCGGTGGACATGATCGTGATCGACTCGGTGGCCGCGCTCACGCCCAAGGCCGAGATCGAGGGCGAAATGGGAGACTCGCTGCCGGGTCTGCAGGCCCGGCTCATGAGTCAGGCGCTGCGCAAGCTCACCGCCAATATCAAGCGCACCAACTGTCTGGTCATTTTCATCAACCAGATCCGCATGAAAATTGGCGTCATGTTCGGCAACCCCGAAACCACGACCGGTGGCAATGCGCTCAAGTTCTATTCTTCGGTCCGTCTGGACATCCGCCGCATCGGCGCCATCAAGAAGGGCGAAGAAGTCATCGGTTCGGAAACCCGGGTCAAGGTGGTGAAAAACAAGGTGGCGCCGCCTTTCAAGCAGGCGGAATTCGACATCCTGTATGGCGAGGGCGTGTCGCGCGAGGGGGAAATCGTCGACCTGGGCGTGCTGGCCAAACTGGTTGAAAAATCGGGTTCCTGGTATGCCTACAACGGCGAAAAAATCGGCCAGGGCAAGGACAACGCACGCGAATTTCTCAAGTCCAATCCGGATGTCGCCCGTGAAATCGAAAACAAGATCCGCGCCAATCTCGGCGTGCCCGAGGCCAACGAAGCCATGGCCGCAAGCATGGCGGACGACGAGCAGGAATAAGTCTCCGCTGGGGAAAAGTCACGCGGCCAAGATGCGCCATGTCCCTGCCGCGTCCTCAGCCTTCCCTGCGCGCGCGCGCCGTGCGTTATCTGGCGCAGCGCGAGCACAGTCGGCTTGAACTGCGCCGCAAGTTGTCGCGCTACTGCGATGAGCCGGACGTGATTGACGCCCTGCTCGACGATCTGGAGCGGACCCATCTGCTCAGCGGAGAGCGGTTTGCCCTGTCCCTGATACACCGCCGCCAACAGCGCTATGGCAATCTGCGCATTGCGCAGGAGCTTGGCACCCACGGATTGGCCGCCGATGCCACGGCGGCGCCGTTGCAGGCTTTGAAGGACAGCGAGCTGGCGCGTGCGCAGGCCGCTTGGGCGCGTAAATTTCAGTCCTTGCCGCAAGATGCGAGCGAACGCGCGAGGCAGGCGCGGTTTCTTACGCAACGCGGTTTCAGCAGCGAAACTGTGCGCGCCGTGTTGCGCGGCGCCGGTGTGGATGAAGACGGCTCGGGTGACCCAGCCCCCTGATGTGCTGCGCGGGGGGGGGGCAGTTCACTCGGAACGGCCGGACGGAATTGACTTGTTGCGGCGCAGCAGGCTGCTAAACTGAATCTTGCGCTCCATCAAAAAAACAGATTCCCATGCGCGACTCTCCAGCCGATTCCACTTCGCCCGCCCGCCGTCTCGTCCATCGCCGCAGCATCAGCATCGAGTGCTATGCGCGGGAAGATGGTTTGTGGGATTTGCAGGCGGAACTGCGGGATGTGAAAACCCGCGACATCACCCTGTCCGAGCGCAACCGGCCCGCAGGCATTCCGGTGCACGACATGCTGCTGGTCGTCACCATCGACAACGCGCTGAACATCGTCGAGGCGCGTTCGCACACACTGTTCAGTCCCTACGCCACCTGCGGCGATCATGAGGACGCCTACCAAAAACTCGTCGGCCTCAACCTGCTGCGCGGCTTCCGTGCTGCGGTGCGCGAACGTCTGGGCGGCGTGCTCGGCTGCACGCATCTCACCGAGCTGACGCAAGTCCTGCCCACCGCGGCGATTCAGGGACTGGCCGGTCTGGCGACGATAGCCCTGCCGGTGGCCGAGTCCGAGCGCCCTGCGCAAATGCCGTTTCAACTCAACCGCTGCCATGCCTTGCGGCTCGACGGTCCGGCGGTTGCCGAGTTTTATCCCCGTTGGGCGCAGCTTGCTGTGCCGCGACGCACCGAAGGCAAAATGCCGACACCAGAAATCGAGGACGAGACACCATGAAAATTCATGAATATCAGGCCAAACAATTGTTGCGCGAGCATGGGGTACCGGTGCCGCGGGGTACACCGGCGTTCACCGTTGACGAGGCGGTTGCCGCAGCACGGGCGCTTGGCGGGCCGGTGTGGGTGGTCAAGGCGCAGATTCATGCAGGGGGCCGCGGTAAGGGCGGTGGCGTGAAGTTGGCGCGCAGCTTGGAGGAGGTCAGGGAGCTCGCGGCACAGATTCTGGGCATGCAGCTCATGACGCATCAAACCGGGCCTGCCGGACAGAAAGTGCGCCGCCTGCTGATCGAGGACGGTGCCGACATCCGCAAGGAGTATTACGTCGCCGTGCTGACCGACCGGGCCACGCAGAAGGTTGCGGTGATGGCGTCCAGCGAAGGCGGCATGGATATCGAGGAGGTGGCCGCCAAGACGCCGGAGAAAATCCTCAGGGTCTTCGTCGATCCCCTGATGGGTCTGCAGGACGCGCAGGGACTGGAATTGGCGGCGGGCATCGGCATCCCGCTGGCTTCGCAGGCCCAGGCGATCGACGTCTTCAAGCAGCTTTACCAGTGCTATATGGACACCGACGCCTCGCTGGTGGAAATCAACCCGCTGATTCTGGAAGGAAACGGCGGCATCAAGGCGCTCGACGCCAAGTTCAATATCGACGACAACGCGCTGTTTCGTCACCCGGAGATCGTGGCGCTGCGCGATCTGGACGAGGAAGACCCAGCCGAAATCGAAGCGAGCAAATTCGATCTCGCCTACATTCAACTCGATGGCAATATCGGCTGCCTGGTCAATGGGGCCGGACTGGCGATGGCAACCATGGACACCATCAAGCTGTTCGGCGGCTCGCCGGCCAACTTCCTCGACGTGGGCGGCGGCGCCACCACGGAGAAGGTGACCGAGGCGTTCAAGATCATGCTGCACAACCCGCACGTCAAGGCGATACTGGTCAATATCTTCGGCGGCATCATGCGCTGCGACACCATTGCCGAGGGTGTGATCGCCGCGTCGCGCACCGTGGGGCTGAGTGTGCCGCTGGTGGTGCGCATGAAGGGCACCAACGAAGACATCGGCCGCAGGATGCTGGCGGATTCCGGCCTGCCCATCATCAGCGCCAACACCATGGGCGAGGCGGCTCAGGCTGCGGTGCGCGCGGCGCAACCGGCCTGATCTGCGCACGCCTGCGCCCACAATTCCGACGAGGACATCACATGGCCATCCTGATCAATCAAGACACCAAAGTCATCACCCAGGGCATCACCGGCAAGACGGGGCAATTCCACACCCGCATGTGCCGCGACTACGGAAACGGCAAAAACTGCTTTGTCGCCGGAGTCAACCCGAAGAAGGCCGGCGAAGATTTCGAGGGCATTCCCATCTACGGCACCGTGGCCGACGCCAAGGCGGCCACGGGGGCCACGGTTTCCGTCATCTATGTGCCGCCGGCCGGAGCGGCTGCCGCGATTTGGGAGGCGGTGGAGGCCGATCTCGATCTGGCCGTCTGCATCACCGAGGGCATTCCGGTCAAGGACATGCTGATGGTGCGCAGCCGCATGAAGGCCAAGGAGGCTGCGGGGGGCAAAAAAACCCTGCTGCTCGGGCCGAACTGCCCGGGCCTCATCACCCCGGACCAGATCAAGATCGGCATCATGCCGGGCCACATCCACCGCAAGGGGCGCATCGGCATTGTGTCGCGCTCGGGCACGCTGACCTATGAGGCCGTGGCGCAGGTCACCGAGTTGGGGCTCGGGCAGAGCGGCGCGGTGGGGATTGGCGGCGATCCGATCAACGGCCTGAAACATATCGACATCATGCGGGCCTTCAATGATGATCCCGACACGGATGCGGTCATCATGATCGGTGAAATCGGTGGCTCCGACGAGGCCGAGGCCGCGCTGTGGTGCAAGGCCCACATGAAAAAGCCGGTGGTGGGCTTCATCGCCGGTGTCACTGCGCCTGCAGGCAAACGCATGGGCCATGCCGGGGCGCTGATTTCCGGCGGGGCAGATACGGCTGAAGCCAAGCTGGCGGTGATGGAAGCATGCGGTTTCGCCGTCACGCGCAACCCCTCTGAAATGGGAAAATTGCTCATGCAGGTTTTGCGCTGATGGGGCACTGCCGGGGCTGCTCCTGGTTACAAAAGATATGATGCGGCACCAGTCCCGATGGGACCGCACACAGAGCTTCCGGGGCAGCCATCGGTATGGAACACTATCTCACCGTCGAGTTCTTGACGGCACTCGGTCAGATCGTCCTGATCGACATTCTTCTCGGCGGAGACAACGCGGTGGTCATTGCGCTGGCCACGCGCAAACTCCCCCCGCAGCAGCGCAGACTGGGCATTCTGTGGGGCACTGCGGGCGCCATTGGCCTGCGCGTCGTCCTCATCTTTTTCGCCCTCACGCTGCTGAAGCTGCCTTTCCTCAAGATTGTTGGCGCCTTGCTGTTGTTCTGGATTGGCATCAAGCTGCTGGCGCCGCAGGATGAAGAAGGCCACGGCGACGTGCAGGCTGCAGACAAACTCTGGGCGGCGGTCAAGACGGTCATCATTGCCGACTTTGTGATGAGCCTGGACAACGTCATCGCCATTGCCGGGGCGGCGCAGAATGCGGGCGAGCAACATTCCATGCTGCTGGTGGTGTTCGGTTTGCTGCTTAGCGTTCCCATCATCGTCTGGGGCAGCCAGTTGGTGATTCATCTGATGCAGCGCTTCCCGGCCATCATCACCCTGGGGGCGATGTTGCTGGGCTGGATCGCCGGTGGCCTGATCGTGACGGACCCCGCTGTGGAGCACTGGGTAGAGACCCTTCCGCTGGCGCAATATGCAGAAAAGATCGCCGGATTGGTGGGGGCGGTCGTTGTCTGGATTGCGGCGAAGCTGATCTATCGCCGCGTGCAGGTTTCCGCCACATGAGCGCAATCATGGCCAAGTCACCGGGTTCGACGAACCCCCTGCAATACGAGATGCTCAGCCTGACCCACCCGGGCCGGGTGCGTGAGCACAATGAAGACGCAGTCGCCTTCGATGCGCTGGCGCAGGTGGCGGTACTGGCCGACGGTATGGGGGGCTACGCCGCAGGTGAGGTGGCCAGCGGCATGGCGACCGCGCAGATCTGCGCCCGCATCGCGCGCCTCAAGGCGGACTATCCCAAGGTGACCGCGCTCGACCTGTCCACGGAACTGCGGTTTGCCATCCGGCATGTGAATGTAGAAATTCTGCGGGCTGCACGCGGCAATCCGCAGTTCTCGGGCATGGGGGCCACGCTGGTTGCGGTGGCGTTTACCGGCAACGTCGCGGTCGTTGCCCATGCGGGGGACTCCCGCATTTATCTGCTGCGGCAAAACCAGTTGCGCCTGCTCACGCACGATCACTCGGCCTTGCAGGAGCAGATCGACATGGGACTGATCCTGCCGGAAGACGTGGAAAAAATCGGCGGCAAGAATCTGGTCACCCGTGCCCTTGGGGTTGATGCCAAGCTCGAACCGGATGTGGCCATGCATCCCATGATGGCGGGGGACATGTTGCTTCTGTGCTCGGATGGCTTGAACGATATGTTGTCTGATGCCAAAATCGAAGCCGTGTTGCGGCAATACACTGGACATCCTTCTGCGGCTGCGCGTCAACTGGTGGATGATGCGAATGCGGCAGGTGGTCGCGACAACGTCTCTGTCATTCTTGTGCTGGTGCGCTCGCAAGCCTGATCTGTGTTCCTCTTTTCTTTGATCTGACTGTTTACTCAAACGGACTCCAAATCGTGGCCAAACTCGTGATCACCCTGGATGGCAAGGTTTTGAAAGAGGTCGTGCTCAGCAAAGACCGCACGACACTGGGGCGGCGTCCGTACAACGATGTGGTCATCGATAATCTTGCAGTCAGCGGAGAACATGCAGTTTTATTGCGAGATTCCGGGGCAGAGGGCGAGAGTTACACCATTCAGGACCTTGGCAGCACGAACGGCACCTACCTGAACGGTGCTCCCATCAAATCGAGCCCTTTTCGCGAGGGCGACACCGTCGATATTGGGAAATACAGCGTGCGTTTGTTGTCGGATACGCGGCAGACCACGTTTGGACCGTCGCGTTTTGGAGCGCAGACCGGATTTGGAAATTCCCGGTTCGGAAATTCTGGCTTTACCGATTCACGCACCCGCGCCGCCGACGCGGATCGCAGCTACAAAATCAAGGTGCTCAGCGGCGACGCGGCCGGCCGGGAAATCATGCTCAGCAAGGAGCAGACCACCTTTGGCCAGCGCGGCATCCTGGTGGTGAGCGTGGTGCACAAGCCGCGTGGCTATGAACTGGTGCAGGTGGAGGGGGAAAAGCGCGCGCAGGTCAACGGCGTGTCCCTGGGGCTCATGCCGGTGGTGTTGCGCTCCGGCGACGTGATCAATCTCACAGGCATTCAGCTGCAATTCCTGCAAATCTGAAGTCTGCTTCACCCAAAGTCAAACGCCCGCTTTCGCGGGCGTTTTTGCCGGTGCGCCCGGGGCAGGGCGCGCGGCTTGCCGCTTGGTCAGCGCGGTACGCGCATCACCTTGAGCATATTGGTGCCGCCGGCCGAGCCGATGGGCTCGCCGCAGGTGATGGCATAGCTGTCACCTGACGCGACGGCTTTTTTCTCGATGAGCCTGGCTTCAGCCTGGTTGAGCAGGGTATCGCGGTCGGTGGTGCTGAAACTCATCAGCATGGGACGCACATTGCGGTACAGCGCCATGCGGCGCACCGAGGTCTCGCTGCGCGACAGGGCGTAGATCGGCACATTGACGCGGTGGCGGCTCATCCATAGCGCCGTCGAGCCCGATTCGGTGAGTGCGGCAATGGCGCTGCAGCCCAGGTGATGCGCGGTGAACAGCGCGGCCATGGCGATGGACTGGTCGATGCGGGTGAACTGTTTGTTGATGAAGTCGTGTTCGAGTTTGACATCCTCGAACTTCTCTGCCGCTTCGCAGATGCTGGCCATCGCTTCCACCGTTTCCACCGGATATTTTCCGGCGGCGGTTTCGGCCGAGAGCATGACGGCGTCGGTGCCGTCGAGCACGGCGTTGGCCACATCGGACACTTCGGCGCGGGTGGGGACGGCGTTGACGATCATCGACTCCATCATCTGCGTGGCGGTGATGACCACCCGGTCCATTTCGCGCGCCATGCGGATCATGCGTTTTTGCAGCGCCGGCACGGCGGCGTTGCCGACTTCCACCGCGAGGTCCCCGCGCGCCACCATGATGCCGTCGGACGCGCGCAAAATTTCCGCCAGCGCCGGAATCGCCTCCACGCGCTCGATCTTGGCGATCAGCGCCGGCTTGTGGCCGAACGGCTCGCCGGCCACGTTGGCGAGTTGCCGGGCCAGTTCCATGTCGGTGGCGTTTTTGGGGAAGGACACGGCCAGATAATCTGCCTGGAAGGCCATCGCGGTGCGGATGTCTTCCATGTCCTTGGCGGTCAGCGCGGGGGCGGAAAGTCCTCCTCCCTGCTTGTTGATGCCCTTGTTGTTGGACAACTCGCCGCCGATGCTGACGACCGTATGGATTTCCGCGCCGCTGACGCTCTCCACGGTGAGCACGATGAGGCCGTCGTTGAGCAGCAGCCGGTCGCCCGGATGCACGTCACGCGGCAGATCCTTGTAATCGAGACCGCAGCGCGTGTCGTCGCCGAGCTCGCATGTGGCGTCGAGGATGAATTTCTGTCCAGGCTGCAGCATTACCTTGCCGTCCTTGAAGCGGCCGACACGGATTTTCGGGCCTTGCAGATCGGCCATGATGGCAACGGCCTTGCCGAGGCGGTTGGCCGTATCGCGGATGAGCTGGGCGCGATCGATGTGGTCTTGCGCCTTGCCGTGGGAAAAATTGAGTCGCACGACATCGACGCCGGCGGAAATCATGCGTTCAAGGATGTCGGGCGAAGAACTGGCGGGGCCGATGGTGGCAACGATTTTTGTGGCGCGGGACATGAGTAGGGGGGTGTCTAGGGATGGGCAGCAGAACGTGTTCAAGAGAAAATGTGCAATCAGTCACATCAACCGGGTCACAGTGTAGAACGCGCTCTTGACGGTTTTGCGCAAACCGCCAGAATCGCGGCAAGCCGATTGACCCTGAGCAGACCCGCCCGGCATCCCCTGCAGCCATCCCCGTTTTCCATGAACACGTCGTTTCCACCGGAATCTACTCAGGCCCTGTTGCCTGATGACACGCTGCTGCCCGGTCTGGCTGCGGTGCCGGAAGTCAGGAGTCTGCTGGAAGCGGTGGATCTGCCCATCGGCCGCTGGGACGCCGAAGGACGGCTGACGTTTTTCAATCCGCCTTACCTGACCTGGGCGCGCCGCACGCCACAAGACCTGCGCGGGAAAAGTCTGAAAGAGCTGTATGGCGAAGAGGCCTGGGCTGCGGCGCGGCCCGCCTTCGAGCGCGGATTCGCAGGCCAACAGGCCGACTATCTGCGGCTCTTGCGCCATCTCGACACGCCCCGTTGGGCGCGCATTCAGGTGTTTCCAGAGCGCGGGCAAGATGGGCGGATCGACGCGATCTACACCATCGCACACGATGTCCATGACGATGTCACCGCAACCATGGCCTTGCGGCGCTCGAACTGGTTGCTCGAACAGGCTCTGGACAATCTGCCCTGGGGCGTGATCGAGAGCAATTCGGAGCTGATCATCACCCGCTGGTCCCGCTCCGCGGAGGCCATTCTGGGGTACACCGAAGCGGATCGTCTGGGCACGCATCGTCTGGCCATGGGCGTTCCCGAGGAAGAGCGCGCGCGCACCCTGTCTGTTTACGAACGCTTGCTCCGCGGTGAAATCGACAACTGGGTGGAACAGGCGCAGTACATCCGCAAGGATCGGCGGCGGATCTGGGTCGAATGGACGTTGTCTGCCCTGCGCGACGAAGAGGGGCGCGTGGTGTCGCTGCTGACTTTCGTGCGCGACATCACCCATCAGGTCGACACCCACGCCCGCCTGCTGCACCATGCCGAGCGCGACGCACTCACGGGTGTTCTCAGTCGGCGTGCCATCATGGAGCGGCTGGACACCGCACTGTCGCGCCGCACCCGTGGCGACATGCTGGCGCTGTACTTCATCGACCTCGATGGTTTCAAGCAGATCAACGACCGTCTCGGCCATGTGCGCGGTGACCGGCTGCTGGTTCAGGTGGCGCACGCCATCCAGGACGTGCTGCGCCGCGATGATGCCGTTGGCCGACTGGGCGGCGACGAATTCGTCGTGCTCAGCGCCGTGGCGGACATATCCGCCGCGCAGTCGCTCGCGGCCAAGCTGGTCGAAGTGAGCGCCGCAGCTGGCTACGACCTGCTCTCGGGCCTGCGGGTGACGGCAAGCATTGGCGTTGCCGCTGTGCCCACGCATGCCCGCAGTAGCTTTGATTTGCTGCAAAGGGCGGATGACGCGATGTACGCGGCGAAAAACGATGGAAAAAACCGCTGGGCGCTCTGCAACCAGTTTCTCAGCGGCAGCCATTCGCCAGACAGGCGCTGATTGCTCCACGCGGCATCAAACCCAGTTGCGGCTAATCCACGACAAGGCCCAGTAGGCCATCATGCCGCTGAGGATGGTGCCCAAAATGCCCCGCCGCGCAAAAAAATAGCCTGCGGCAATGACTGCCGCCCCCAGCTTCACCCACGGCGGCCCCAGGGGAGTGAGCAGCAGCAACTCGGGCGCCACCACGGCGGCCAGCGCTGCGGCGGGGGCAAAACGCAGGGCGATTTTGACCCGCGCGGGCAAGGGCATGGGTTTGCGTGAGAGCAAAAACATGTTCCGGCTCAGCACGGTCACGGCCGTCAGGCCGACGACCAGGACGATTTGTTGCAGCAAGGTCATGGCGCGCTCGGATTCAGGATTTGGTGCCGTCAAGCAGGCTGCCATTGGTTGTGGCGAGTTGGCGTTGACTCCACGCCTCCCAGATCATGCCGACAACCAGCGCGCCAACAATGGCCACGACCAGATTGAGCCGCAGCGGAAGCCAGAACAGCAGCGCGCTCAGCGCCGAGGCGACGACGATGACCGCCGCAATGGTGCGATCTGCGAGCAATGACAACACAATGCCCAGCAGCGCCAGCGTGCCCGCGAAAGCCAGCCCCCACGCGCCGGGAATGTGCTGCGCCAGCAAAATACCGAGGATGGACGGCACCTGCCAGGCGATCCAGTTGGACAGCGAGACGCCGAGAAAATAATGTGCCTGCTGCGGATCGTTGTTGGGGTGTGGATGGCGCCGGATCATCAGCACCTGGCTCAGGTCACCGATCAGGTAGCCATACGCCAGGCGGCGTAATCGGGGCAGATGTTCTAAATAGGGGCGCATTTGCGCGCTGAAGACGACAAAACGCAAATTGACGCAAAACGCCGTGCCGAGAATCAGCCACAGCGGCGCTCCGGCGGCGATCAGCGGCAAAGCCGCCAGTTGCGCACTGCCGGCAAACACGAACAGGCTGATCGCCAGCGCCAGTTGCACACTCAGACCCGACTTGACCATGGCCACGCCGGTGACCAGCCCCCACGCGGAGATGCCCAGCGAGACGGCGCGCATATCGCGCATGCCCTCGCGGAGCGCGGGCTGGGCAAACAGGGTTTGAAAGCGGGCGAGGGTTGGCATGGGGACAGTTTTTCAGCATTTTGCGCCGCATCAAAACAACCCGGCAAGCATCGTTTGACGTGTTGTGACAACACCCGCGCAGGGTCTGATTGTGCGGATCGGACTCAGTGATTCACGGGAACCGCGACGCGCCGCAGCACGGGGGCGTTTTGCAAAGCGCGCAGCAGCGGCGCAGTCTGCTGCGGCGACAGGCCCGCTTGCGCCGCCTGCGCCGGAAATTGTGATGCCAGGCCGGGCGCATAGAGCCAGAACGAGTTTGCGGTGTAGCGTGCGAGGGCCAGCGCCTGCGCTTCGTGGCCCAAGCGGCTGAGCAGCAGGATGCGGCGAATGAGCAGGTTCGGGTCGCCATAGGCGTGGCTGACGCGGTCGACTGCCGCCTGTTCGCGCAGCAGCTCGGCGCGCGGATCGCTGGCACGCACCTGGATGGCGCTGGCCTGGGCAAAGCCGATCAGCGGGCGGAAAAACAGATCGCTGCGCTGCGCCTGCCGGATGGCTTGCGCCGCCTGCGTCCGGTCGGCCGAGTAAGCATCGTTCGTGATGCTGTAGTCATACCCGGCCTTGGCAATCAGCAGGATGGCCAGCGCCCCGGCACTCAGTGCGGCGGCGCGGGGGAGCGTGTGCGCGCGTGCAGGGCGCGCGCCCTGCGCCTGCGCTTTGGCGCGTTGCAGATCAAACCCATCCATCCACCCGGCGAGAAAAGCGAACACCCAGAGAAAATACAGATACCACAGAGGATACTCGACGAGACTGTGCAGGCCGAGAAACGCCACGCCCATCCAGGCGGTGAGTGGCAGGGGCGGGGGACCATCCGGCGCGGCACGGCCGCGTTGCATCCAGGCGCGTGCGCCGCGCCAGAGCCAGACCAGCGCCACTGCCGCGACGGGCACGGTTCCCACCAGGCCGGTTTCGGCGAGCAATTGCAGGATGAGGTCGTGTGCGTTGTCGATGTTGTCCAGCGGCAGCGGGCGCAGCGCGTGGTGAAGGGCGGCATGTTGCAGCCCCCAGCCCAGTTGCCCCCAGCCGGCACCGAACCAGGGGAGATGTTCGAACACCTGCCAGGCGTTGCGCCAGATCAGCGCGCGGGCGTTGACCGGCTGGTCGATCTGGCGGGTGACGGCGTCGAGAAAACTGATCCAGCCGAGATGATCCGCCTCGCGCAGCGCCAGCCACCACAGCGCGTACAGCACGGGAACTGCCACCAGAGCCGACCAACGCGGGCTGCGCCAGGCGCCGCGCACGGCGATCAGCACCAGCACCGCCGCGACCACTGCCTGCACCATGCCGGTGCGCGAGCCACACACCACTAACGCCCAGCTCATGCCGATGACCGCAGCCCACACGGCGCTCACCCGCAAGCGTGGCGCCCACCAGGCCAGCCCCGCCAGTCCGAGGGCGACAGCGGTGGCGTAATGATTGGGCTGCCGCAGATTGCCGAACACCCGTCCCGTGGAGGGATAGCTGATGATGTCGGTATACAGCGGCAGATGCGCCGCCAGCCAGGTGGCCAGCGCCGGGATTTGCCACAGGGCGAACTGCACCAGTCCGAACGCCACCTGGATCAGTCCCTGCAACAGCAGCCCGGCGGCGGCCACGTCGAGCCAGGGATGCTCTGCTCCGCATGCGGCCGCAGTCTGGCGCCGTGCCGCCGCATTGCCCAGACCGGCGATCAGCGCCGCGCTCAACAGCACCGCCACGGTAATCGCTCCCTGACTGGCGTAGGCCAGTTGTCCGCTGACAGTCTGCAGCGCAACCACCGTGGCAAGCAGCGCAAACCCCAGCGCAGACAGTCCGAGTCGCGGAGTCAGCCCGCTCCATGCTGCGGCGAAAAACACCACGGCCCACAAGGATGCGGCCACCAGTGTGGTGCCCATTTTGGCGACCACGCCTGGATCGAAGGGCCAGATCAGTGGCAGCGAGATCGCCAGACCCAGCAGGCCGAGCGCGAATTGTTGCGAAAAAGACGTGCCAGACGGAGCGGGCTGGGTGTGGCGGGAGGCGGGAGCGGTGAGCGGCATGGCGGGCATTATCCGTGCGGCGCCAGGTTGATTGTGATGTGATCCGGCGCGACAGGCTTACTGCGGCAGGGTCTTGTCGATCAGCTTGTGTTGCGCATGCTCCTGTTCCAGCGCGCGCAGCCGGGCGTCGATGATGGAGGCCTCGAAATAATCCGCGCCCGGGGTGCGCTGTGCGATGCGCAACTGCTCGATGGCAGCCTCGGTCTTGCCTTGCAGCGCGTAAGCCTCGGCGGTGGCACGGTGCTGCGCGGCAAACGCGCCTGTTGCCGCATCGGCGCGAGCGAGGTCTTCCCACAGGGTGATGTCCTGCGGGGACGCCACGGTTTGCTGCCGCAAAAAGTCGCGCGCCGGGGTTTTGTTGGGCTGCGCCAGCAGGCAGCGCGACAGCAGATGCAGCGTGGCGGCGGACTGCGGAAACTGCGTGCGCAACGTGCGCGCCGACTCCAGCGCCTGTGTCGGCTGGGTGTCCAGCAGCAACTCCGTGTGCAGCAGGTCCAGCGGCAGCCGCTCGGCGGCGGAGGCGTGGTTTGCGGCGGCTTGCGCACGGGCGAGGGCGGATGCCGCAGCATCAAACCGCTTGAGGCGCTGCAGCACCACGGCCTGACCGTAGGCCCAGGCCGCCTGTTGCGCCGGGAAGACGGCTGTGTCGGCTGCGAACTGCCGTTCTTCGCGCAGCATGGCGTCGTGCGACTGCGGGGTGAGGGCGCGGGCGCGGGCGTTCATCAGCCAGAACAGCAGGTCGTGGTCGGGCGGCAGGGGTTTGTTGCCGCCGCGAGCCTGGGCGTCGGCGATGCGTTCGCCGGTCAGCGGATGGGTCTGGAGAAAGGCGAAGACGTCGGTATCGTCCAGGCGCGACAGGTTTTGCAGGCGCAGCAGCATGCTGGCCATGGCCTGCGGCGGGTAGCCTGAGTCGGCCAGAACTTCCTCGCCGGTGCGGTCGGCGTCGCGCTCGTTGCTGCGGGAAAAGCGCAGTGCGTTGTCGATGGCTGCGGCCTGGCCGCCCAGGGCCAGCCCCTGCGCCGCCTGATCCTGCCCCGCGCTGGCGGCAACGATGGCGAGGATGAGCGAGCCGATGCTCAGCAGCCGGTCCTTGCCTGCCTGCGCCAGCCGCTGGGCAATGTGGCGCTGAGTGATGTGCGACATTTCATGCGCAAACACCGCGGCCACCTGGTCGTGCGATTGCGCGTCGATCACCATGCCGGTGTGTACCCCGATCCAGCCACCGGGCAGGGCGAAGGCGTTGAAGCTGCGGTCGCGCAGCAGGAACACATGGAACTGGCGCGGCGCCTCCATTTCGGCGGTGCGCCGGGCCGCCGGGGTGAGGCGGTCGACGATGGACTGCAAATAGTCGCGCAGCAGGCTGTCGTGCAGATAGGCGGGCTCCTGGCGCATTTCGCGCATGATGATCTCGCCCAGACGTTTCTCCTGCGCAGCAGAAAAGCTGCCCTGCGCCGGGTCGCCCAGCGTGGGCAGGCTGCTGGCGTAGCCAGGATCGCGCGCATCGGCGATTTGCGCCCAGGCTGCTGTGGGGAACAACAGCGCAGTGCTCAGCAGACAGCACGAGAAGCGACGTAGCGCACGGGGCATGAGAGCACCTTTTCAGCCGAGTGCCGCGAGCGCGGCCTGCTGCTCCTCGGGCTCGTAAGCCTGCAGCACGGCTTGCACCAGCGGCGCGAGCCTGTTGGTGTCGGCGCGCAGCACTTCCTGCTTGACCGCGAGAATTTGTGCCGGGTGCATGGAAAAACTGCGCAGTCCCATGCCCAGCAGCAGACGGGTGAGGGTGGGGTCGCCAGCCATTTCACCGCATACGCTGATGTCCACCGGACGATCTTTCCACGCTGCGGCGGCGCGGGTTTGCGCAATGATCTGCGCCAGCAGGTTGAGCACGGCGGGGTGCAGCGGGTCATACAGGTTGGAGACGCTTTCGTCCGCCCGGTCGATGGCCAGGGTGTACTGCACCAGATCGTTGGTGCCGACCGACAAAAAGTCGAAATGCCGCAGGAACAATGGCAGTGCGAGCGCGGCGCCGGGCACTTCGATCATGGCGCCGACTTCCACCGGGCCGAAGGCCACGCCGATGGCGGTGAGTTCGGCGCGGGCCTTGTCGAGTTCGGCAAAGGTCTGGCGGATTTCACTGGCGTGCGCCACCATGGGAATGAGCACTTTGAGCGGCCCCAGAGCGGCGGCGCGCAGCAGGGCGCGGAGCTGGATGCGGAACATCGCCGGGTCGGACAGGCTGTAGCGGATGGCGCGCAGCCCCAGCGCGGGGTTGAGGTGGGTGAACTCGCCATCGCGGTAATCCTCGATGTCCAGCGGCTTGTCCGAGCCGATGTCGATGGTGCGGATGGTGACCGGCTTGCCCTGCATGGCCTGCAGCACGCGGCGGTAGGCCTCGTACTGCTCGTCCTCATCCGGCAGATTGCCGGCGCGGTTCATGAACAGAAATTCGGTGCGGAACAGCCCCACCCCGGCGGCGCCGGCCTCCAGCGCAGGTGCACAGTCTTCGGGCTGCTCGATATTGGCCAGCAGTTCCACCGGCTCGGCGTTGAGGGTGCGCGCGGGGGTGTATTTCAGGCGCTTGAGCCGCTCGCGGGCGAGTTGCGATTCCTGCTGGCGCAGGCGGTAGTCTTCGAGGATGACCGGGGATGGATCGACGATGAGCAGACCGCTGTCGCCGTCGATGATGACCAGATCGTCCTGCCGGATCAGGCTGCCGGCCGAGCGCGCACCCACCACGGCAGGAATGTCCAGGCTGCGGGCAACGATGGCTGTATGCGAGGTCTTGCCGCCGACATCGGTGACAAACCCCTTGAACACTCCGGTCTTGAACTGCAGCATGTCCGCCGGAGCGATGTCGTGGGCGATGAGAACCAGATCGCCATTGCCGCTGGCCGAGCGCGCCAGCCCGGCGCTGCCGCGCAGGGCGCGCAGCACGCGCTCGACCACTTGTTCGACGTCGGCGATGCGCTCGCGCAGATAAGGGTCGTCCATCTCCTCGAAGTTGCGCGAGATGACGTCGAGCTGCGCGGTGAGCGCCCACTCGGCGTTGTAGCGGCGCTGCCGGATCCAGGTGATGGTGTCCAGTGCCATCTGCCGGTCGTCGAGCAGCATTTTGTGCACGTCGATGAACGCGGCCATCTCGGCGGGAGCGTCGGGCGGAAGCTCGGCCTTGAGGGTGTCGAGTTCGGCACGCACGGCGCGGCGTGCGGCGCGCAGGCGCTCGATTTCCGCCTCTTCCGTGCCCGGATCGACGAAGTAGTGCGCCACGTCCAGCCGGGCCGAGGCGAGGATGACGGCACGCCCGATGGCCATGCCGCGTGAAACCGGAATACCGAACAGTTGAAGAGCCATGCGGCGATGGTAACGGCGGGCACGCCCCGAACAGAACCGCGATGCCGGGTATCACCATCCAGGATGGCAGGGTTATGCACGCGGCCCTATGCTGCAGCTCGATCTGCGCGCCTCAGAGCGTGCGGTCGCCTCTCTGTTCCACGTTCTTTTTCTGGAGATGCACCATGCACAAAATCGCACTCGCAGCGGCCCTGCTGGGCTTTGCCGCAGCACCGGCCTTCGCTTCCACCATGCACCACGAGATCAAGGTCGAACTCGCGGCGCAGAACAACTCCGGTGAAACCGGCTATGCCCTGATCAAGCCGATGGGCAAGGGCATCGAAGTCATCGTTCACCTCAAAGGCGGCCCCAAGGGTGTGGCCCAGCCAGACCACATCCACCCCGGCACCTGTGCCAATCTCAATCCGGTGCCCAAGTACCCATTGGAAAACGTGGTGGACGGCAAATCGGTGACCAAGCTGCCGAACGTGAGCATGGACGATCTGTTCAAGGAACCCATGGCCATCAACGTGCATGAAAGCGCGCAGGATCTGAAGAAATACGTGGCCTGCGGCGACATCAAGAAATAAGGCTCGCGTTACCATCCATCTCCATGCGGGGCGTCAACGAGGCGCCCCGTTTGCATTGGAGTTGTGCCGCGTGATCACCCTTGTCGATGTCGATTTGTCACTTCCTGAGCATGCGCTTGCGGTGCCGGAACTGATTTCCCGCTATGCCCGCGACCCCATGGGCGGCGGCGAAGATCTCGCTCCCGAGGTCAAGGCCGTGCTGGTGCAGCGCCTGCGCGAGCGGGCGGATTATGTCGGCGTCCTCGCCATGGACGGCGCCACACCCGCCGCGCTGATCAACTGCTTCGAGGGGTTTTCCACTTTCATGGCACGGCCGCTGATGAATGTGCATGACGTCTATGTGGAGCCGGCCTACCGCGGCCAGGGTCTGTCGCGCCGTCTGTTGCAGCGGGTGGAAGCACTGGCCCGGGCGCGCGGATGCGGCAAGCTCACGCTGGAAGTGCTCGACGGCAACGCCGCGGCGATTGCCAGCTACCGGCGCTTTGGCTTCGAGACCTATGTCCTAGACCCGGCATTCGGCCGGGCGCAGTTCTGGCAGAAAGTGCTTTGAGCGTTCAGGCGACAGCCGCTGCGGTCTGCCCGCGGGTGCGCAGGCCATGCCACAGCAAGACGAGGGCGGCCAGCGCGAACCCAGCCCCATCCGTCAAGGGCAGTGCGGTGATCAGCAGCGCGGCGGCGGCAAAGGCCAACAGCCGCTCAGCCACATTCATGTTTGCGCGCAGGTAGCCCACCGCCACAGCGCCCCACAGCACGATGGCGAGGACGGCCTTGGCCGTGACATAGGCCACGCCCAGCCAGGTCCAGTTGCCCTGCAGCATGAGCTGTGGGTCGTACACGGCGACATACGGCACGACAAAACCGGCCAGCGCAATCTGCGTGGCCTTGAAGCCGATACGCATTGGCGACGCCTTGGCCACCGACGCCGCGGCGAACGCGGCCAGCGCCACTGGTGGCGTGAGGTCGGCCATGATGCCGAAATAGAACACGAACATATGGCTGACGATCAGCGGCACTCCGAGTTTGAGCAGCGCGGGCGCGGCGATCGAACTGGTGATGATGTAGTTCGGGATGGTCGGAATGCCCATGCCCAGCACCAGACACACCAGCATGGTCAGCAGCAGCGACAGCAGCAGGCTGCGCGCGCCGATGTCGACGATGAACCCGGCGAAGCTCGTGGCCGCACCGGTGAGAGTGAGCACGCCGACGATGACGCCGACAATGGCGCAGGCAATCCCAACGGGCAGCGCCTGCCGCGCGCCGTCGATCAGGCTGTCGCGCAGCACCCGCAGGGTTTGCCGTCCGCCCTGAATCACCAGATTCACCGCCACCAACGCGGCGATGACGGCCAGCACCGGCACGATGCCGTACTGCACGAAGGCCGCCGCGCCCAGGCCGCAGGCAAACCAGAACACCATGCGGAACGCGGTGTGCGACATGCGCACGGCAATTGCGGCGCCGAGCAGCAGTATGGCGGTCAGCGACAGCCCCATCATGCCGGCGAACATCGGGGTGAAGCCGTGGAACAGCATCCACACCAGCACGGCCAGTGGCAACGCGAGGTGCCAGTTGTCCTTCAGCGCCCGCCATGGGTTGGGGATTTGCTCGGCAGGCAGGCCGAGCAGCTTTTTCCGCCCGGCCTCCAGATGCACCATCCAGAATACCGTGAGGTAGTACAGGGCCGCCGGGATGACGGCGGCCTTGACGATGTCGGCATACGGCACGTTGAGCGTTTCGGCCATGATGAAGGCGACCGCGCCCATGACCGGCGGCATGATCTGTCCACCCATGCTCGCCGTGGCTTCGACCGCTCCGGCGAACACCGGCGAGTAGCCAAAGCGCTTCATCAGCGGAATGGTGAACTGCCCGACAGTGAGCACATTGGCCACGCCCGAGCCGGAGATGGTCCCCATCAGTCCGGAGGAGATGACCGCGACTTTGGCCGGCCCGCCGCGCGCCTTGCCCACCAGGCCCAATGCCAGCGCATTGAACAGCCGGATCATCCCGGCATGTTCCAGAAACGCGCCGAACAGGATGAACAAAAAGATGTACGTCGCCGACACCAGGGTCGGAATGCCGTAGATACCTTCGGTTCCCAGATAAACCTGGCCGATGATCTGATCCAGGCCGTAGCCGCGGTGGCTGATGGCATCTGGCAGGTACTGGCCGAACAGGCCATAGAGCAGAAACGCGGCGCAGACCAGCGGCAGCGCGAGGCCCAGACTGCGCCGCGCGGCCTCGAACAACAAGATCACGACCGTGGCGCCGACGAGCAAATCAACAGTGGTCGGATCGCCGCTGCGCTGGATCAGATCTGCCTCGAAAAACCAGTGGTATAGCCCGAGCCCGAAGGCCGCAGCACCCAGCAGCCAGTCAAACCACGGAATGCGGTGCAACCAGCTCCTGCGCTTGAGCGCGGGCACCGCCCAGAACACCAGCAGCATCAGAAATCCCACATGCAGCGAGCGCATCACCAGGCTCGACAGCGGGTGGAATGCCGCCATCACGAGCTGATAGGCGGAAAACGCCAGCGCCGCCGCCATGACCATGCGCTGCGCGACGCCGAACAAGGAGCGCTGGTGGCCGCTGTCGGCATGCGGCTCGGAAGAGGTGTGGATCAACTCGTCGGCAGTGGCGCTCATGGTTTGCGTCCGGTCGATGCGGCGGGCGGCTTACTTCAGCACTCCGGTTTCGCGGTAGAACTTGGCCGCGCCAGGGTGCAACGGCACGGGAGCGTGGAGCGGCGCGTCTTTCAGGCTGATGCCCTTGGCCGCTGCGTGCGCTGCCGCCAGCTCGGGCAGGTTGGTGAACATCGCCTTGGTCATTTGATAGACCCGCTCCTCGCTCAAACCCTCGCGGGTGACGAGAAAGTTCTGGATGCGCGCGGTTGGCACTGCCTCGGTTTGACCTTCATAGGTGCCCGCCGGAATGATGCCGATCTGATAGGCCGGATCGCCGACCTTGGCGATGATGTCCGCGGGCACGGGTACGACGACGATTTTTTGCGACGCCGCCAAATCACGCAGCGACGCGACACCCAGTCCGGCAGACTGCAGCGTGGCGTCGAGCTGGCGGT
The DNA here is from genome assembly GCA_021783695.1 of Pseudomonadota bacterium. Taxonomy (GTDB): domain Bacteria; phylum Pseudomonadota; class Gammaproteobacteria; order Burkholderiales; family Burkholderiaceae_C; genus Thiomonas. Next base: position 53,209 of record JAJXTO010000008.1, read on the forward strand.
TTTTCATCAGTTCGACCGATTCGCCAAACGGCAGGTATTCCACCTTGGAAAAATCCTTGTAGCTCAGCCCGGCGGCGTTGAACAGGGCGCGGGCGTTGAGCTCGGTGCCGCTTTTGGGCGCGCCGACCGAGATGCTTTTACCCTTGAGATCGGCCAGGGTCTTGATGCCTGCATCCGCGCGCGCGACGATCTGCACATAGTTGGAATAGATTGCCGCCATGGTGCGCAGCCTTTTCAACGGCGCCTTGAAACCGGCGTCGGCCTCTCCCTTCCACGCATCCGACAGCGCGTCGCCCAGCGAAAAACCCAGTTCGGCACGGCCCGCTTCGAGCAGGTTGAGGTTTTCCACCGAACCCTTGGTCGCCTGCACCGAACTTTTGGCCGATGGAATCGCCTTGGCATAGATCTGCGACAGCGCCACGCCCAGCGGGTAATACACCCCGCTGGTGCCGCCGGTGACGATGGTGATGTACTCGGCAGCGAAGGCATTGCGCAGCGAGAAGGGGTAGAGCAGCGCGGCGCCGCCCGTCAGGGCAAGCGCGCGGCGACGCGAGGGGGATGCGGGGTTTTGGGCCATGAATGGTCTCCGTGCGAACGTTGTTACAAACGGAAACGATGCTAGCCAGTTTGCGGTCGAATGCAACAGGGAAAGCAGGGAGCGGCGAATTGGGCGGCGCACCAGGAGGGTGCGCGCATGCAGGTTTGCCCTACAGGATCTTGGACAGGAACTGCCGCGTGCGCTCGTGACCGGGGTTGCCGAAGAACTGTTCGGGCGCGGCCGACTCGATGATCTTGCCCTGATCCATCATCACCACGCGGTCGGCCACTTCGCGGGCGAAGCCCATCTCATGCGTGACGACCACCATGGTCATGCCGTCCCGGGCGAGCGATTTCATCACATCGAGCACTTCGCCGACCAGCTCGGGGTCGAGCGCGGAAGTCGGCTCGTCGAACAGCATCAGCTTCGGTTCCATGGCCAGCGCGCGGGCGATGGCCACCCGCTGCTGCTGCCCGCCGGAGAGCTGGTTGGGATAGGCCCCGGCGCGGTCGGCCAGGCCCACTCGGGCCAGCAAAGCGTGCGCGCGTTGCGCCGCCTGGGCCTTGGGCATCTTGCGCACAAGCATTGGCGCTTCGATGATGTTCTGTAGTGCCGTCATGTGTCCAAACAGATTGAAGCGCTGAAACACCATGCCGACATCGGCGCGGTGGCGGCAGATGTCGCGGTCGTGCAGCTCGTGCAGCCGGTCGCCCACCTGCCGGTAGCCCACCAGTTCGCCATCGACCAACAGGCGGCCGGAGTCGATTTTTTCCAGGTGGTTGATGCAGCGCAGAAAGGTCGATTTTCCCGAGCCGGAGGCGCCCAGCAGGCAGACCACTTCACCGCGTCGCACATCGAGCGAAATGCCCTTGAGCACCTCGATCGTGCCGAAGCGCTTGTGCACGCCCTCGGCCCTGACCATGATGTCGCTCACTGCTCGGCCCTCACGCGGGTGAGCAGCGCGCGCAGGCGCTGCAGTGGCGTCGGAGGCGCCTTGCGCGTGATGCTGCGGCCGAAATGCCGCTCGATATAGAACTGTCCAATGGACAGCACCGTGGTCACCAGCAGGTACCAGATGCTCGCCACCAGCAGCAGCGGGATGGTGCGATAGTTCACGGCGTAGATGAGCTGTACCGAATACAGCAGATCGCTGACGGCGATGACACTGACCAGCGACGTGGTCTTGAGCATCGAGATGGTCTCATTCCCGGTGGGGGGCACGATCACCCGCATGGCCTGCGGCAGCACCACCCGCCGCATGATCTGCAGCCGGGACATGCCCAGGGCCGCGCCGGCCTCGCTCTGGCCTTCGTCCACCGACAGAATGCCGGCGCGCACGATTTCGGCCATGTAGGCGCCTTCGTTGAGCCCGAGCGCAAGTATGGCGGCGATGAACGGTGTGATGAGATTGTTGGCGTCGAAGCTCCAGGAGCCGATGCCGATACTGGGATAGAGCGCGGTGATGTTGAACCAGAACAGAATCTGCACCAGCACCGGCGTGCCGCGAAACAGCCAGATGTAGAACTGGCTCGCGCCGGAGACCAGCGGGTTGAGCGACAGCCGCATCACCGCCAGCAGCACCCCCAGGGCCACGCCGATGAGCATGGAAATCACCGTGAGTTCGAGGGTCAGCAGCAGACCGTGCAGCACCCGCATGGAAAAGAAATACTCGCCCACCACCGACCACTCGAAGCGCGGGTTGGTGGTGAAGGAGTAAACCATGGCCAGCGCTAGCGCAAACACCGCAGCGGCCGCGATCCAGCGCCCGGGGTGCCGCGCAGGAATGGCCTTGATGTCGTCAGGTCGCATCGGTTTGCAGCGTTGGGAAGGACAAAGGTCGGCTCGAGGGCGTCCCCAGACCCGTTGCATTCGCGTCAGATCTGCCGAGAGGGATGAGAAAACTCGGGGCGGTCCCGCGTTTTCTCATGCGCCGACAGGGACAGAGACTCACTGTGCGGCGGGGTTGATGGCCGGGTCCTTGATGCCGCCCTGAGTAATGCCCCATTGATGCAGGATCCTGGCGTATTCGCCGCTGGCGATGACTTTTTTCAGTGCAGCCAGCACGGGCTCGGCCAAGCCGCTGTTCTTGGGAATGGCGATGCCGTAGGGCGCGGAGTTGTAGGGTTCGCCGGTCAGTTTGAACTGCCCGTGCGACTTCTCGACGATCCAGGCGGCCACCGGCGAGTCGGCCATGCCTACTTGTGCTCGCCCGCTGGCAATGGCGAGGTTGGCGCCGTTCTGGTCGGGGAATACCGACACGGTGGCAGCCTTCTTGCCAGCGGCCACGCATTCCTTGCTCTGCTTGGTGGCGTCATCGGCCTGGGTCGTGCCCTTCTCCACGGCGACGGTCATGCCGCACAGGTCGGTCAGACCATGGATTGACGGCCCCCCCTGCGCCTTGACGTAGAACGAGGTGCCGGCGGTCATGTAACTGACAAAGTCCACCACTTCCTCGCGCTTCTTGGTGATGGTGAACGACGACATGCTCATGTCGTACTTGCCCGACTGCAGCGCCGGGATGATGCTGTCGAAGCTGGCGTTGACGAAGTCCGCCTTGACGTCGAGTTCCTTGGCGATGGCCTTGCCCAGATCGACATCGGCGCCGACGACGGTCTTTCCGTCCTTGGCGATGAACTCCATTGGCGCGTACGTGGCATCGGCTGCGATGGTCAGATGCCCCTGGGCCTGGTACTTTTGCGGCAGGGTGGTCGCCGCTGATGCGATGGGGCTGAAGGCAGCGCCGAGAACGGCCATGCCGACTGCGGCGCCGAGCAGGCGCGACGTGGTGGATAAACGGAAACTGCAGGACATGAGGGACTCCAAGGGGTTGTGAACGATGAATTGAGGGCGCAGCCGCATCGTGCAGCGCATGCCGGTTGATTTTTTTTCCGGGGGCGGTTGGATTGGCTCACCTGTGCCGCAGGGCGCCTCCGTGGCGGTGCGGCACAGGCCGACATGCTGCCGGAGACAGATCCTCGCTTTCTGTTTTCTGTGTGTATGCGACGGCGCGATGATATGAAAACTCAGCGCAGCACATACAAGATTTGTGCCATGCGCTGCCCGCGCGCGACCCGCCGGGCGGCGTCGGTCGGTCGGCGCGGGTGGGATGAGCGTGCCGCGGTCAGGGCATGCGCCCGAGCCAGATTTCGAAGCAGGTGCCGCCGCTTTGTGGCAGGCAACGCGCCTCGCCGCCGTGCTGGCGGGCGATGCGCCGCACCAGCGGCAAGCCCAGACCGGTGCCATCGCCCCGTCCGGGCAAGCGGACGAAGGGCTCGAAAATGCGTTGTGCGTCCGCGGCGGGCACCCCCGGACCCTGATCGCAGACGCGCACGATACCGCCCCCCTCGATCGCCGTCAGGCTGACCTGCGGCGCCGCGCCGGGGGCATGCCGCCGGGCGTTGTCCAGCAGATTGCGCACCGCGCGGCGCAGCAGACGTTCGTCGCCCTGCAGGGTGATCCAGTCGCCGTGCACATCCACATCAAAGCGGGCGGCTTCCTCGGCCACCAGTGCGAGCAGATCGACTTCCTCGCGCTGCAGCGACTGCCCCGGTGCGGCGTCCAGGCGGCTGGCCAGCAGGATGTCGTCGATCAGCGCGTCGAGTTCGGTGAGGTCGTGCTTGGCCGCGCGCACGGCGATGTCACGCGCGGCTGCGGGCACCGGCGCGGCCAGGGTTTCCAGGCTGAGGCGCAGCCGCGTGAGCGGGGTGCGCAGTTCATGCGAGGTGTAGGCCAGCAGCGATTTGTGGCTTTGCATCAGCGATTCGATGCGCGCAGCGGCGGTGTTGAAGCTCTGCGCCAGTTGCGCCACTTCATCGTGGCCCTGCACCGCCACGCGCGCGCCTAGGTCACCTTCGCCCAGCGCCTGCACGCCTTGCTGCAGATTTTCCAGGCGGCGGGTGAGGCGGCGCATCAGCGGCAAGGTCACGGCGCTGACCACCAGCGCGGTGAGCACCGTGCCGGTGAAGGGCGACAGCAGCAGATGCCGCCAAGGCGAAGGCTGGATGCCTTGTGCCGCCATCAGGGCGCGGAACATGGCGTGGCGGATTTCCGCCTGCTGCGGATCGGAAAAGAACAGCCAGTGAAACAGCAGTGCCGACACCACGGCCTGCGCCAGCAGCGCGAGGATGAGCGCAAGCCAGAGGCGCCGCCACAGACTGGACTTCGCGCCGGGCGCGGCCATGCTCAAACCCCGTCCTGCGATTTGGTGAACACATAACCGGCGCCGCGCAGGGTGAGGATGCGGCGGGGGTGACGCGGGTCGTCCTCGATCGCGGCACGAATGCGGCTGATGTGCACGTCGATGGAGCGGTCGAAGGCTTCGAGCGACTCCCCCTTGACCGCGCTCAGCAGGAATTCGCGCGTCAGCACCCGGCCAGGATGTCGCGCCAGAACCTGCAGCAGATCGAACTGGTAGGCCGTCATCGGCCGGTCATCGCCGTCGATGCGCGCCTGCCGTGCGGCGGGGTCGATCTCCAGGCGGCCGAAGCGCAGCACCTGCTCGGCTTGCGGATCGCGCGGGGACATGCTGCCGGCGCGGCGACGGGTGATGGCGCGCAGCCGGGCAAGGAGTTCGCGTGGCTCGAAGGGCTTGGTGAGGTAGTCGTCGGCGCCGATTTCCAGCCCGACCACGCGGTCGAACGGATCGCCGCGCGCCGTGAGCATGAGCACCGGCAGATCGCTGTGGGTGCGCAGGCGGCGGCAGATGTCCAGACCGTCGCCATCGGGCAGCATGAGGTCGAGCACCAGCGCATCAAAACCGGGGGCGTCGCCGCGGCGCGGGTTCAATTCGGATTCGGCCTGCGCGGCGTTGGCCGCGCGGGTGACCTGCCAGCCGGCGCTGTGCAGAAAATCGCTGATTTGCTGCGCCAGCCGGAGATCATCTTCGACCAACAGGAGCCGGCTCGGGGGAGTGCGGGGTTGCGGGGTCATGGAACAGCCCAGTCTGGAAGGACGCGCAGACCGCTGCGGCGGCCTGCGATGAACCAATGGCAGGCCGTTATTGCATCATGCCGGGGCCGCCCATCGGGCCCATGCCGTGCCCATCCTTGCCCGGGCCGCGGTGGTGCTGCATCCTTTCCATGCGCTGCTCCATCATGGCGTAGAGCTTGGCGCGCTGCTCGGGGGAGAGGATCTGCGCCATCTCGTATTGCGTCTGTGTGCGCTCGCGCGAGAGCTGGTTGGCCAGCGCCATCTGCTTGTCGCGCAGGGCTTCGAGCGCGCCGCGGTCGATGGCGGGTGCGGCCAGCAGCTTCATGCGCTGCTGCATCAGCGCGTGCATTTGCTCCATTTCAGGGCGAGCCTTATCCCAGGCTTGTTTGCGCAGGGCGCGCATCTGCTCTTGCTGCGCCGGGGTCACACCGGCCTTGGACAGCATGTGCTCCATGCCGTGCCTGTGGCGCATGCCGGGGCCGCAGTTGCCCATGCTGCCGTGCATCGCGGGGCCGCCCTGCTGCATGGGCGCAGGCGGCGCGGTTTGCGCACTGGCCAGCGCAGCATGGCTGGCGACGGTGACGAACAGGGCGGCGCCGGCAATGCCCAGAGCGCGGCGCAGGCGTGAACCGGATGGGGTGAATGGGGTGAGTTGCGGATTCATGGCGTTTCCTTGTGGGAGTTGACGAGGAAACCATTGTGCACGGCGGCATTTGCCCGCAAGTCTCGCCGGGGTGAAGTTATGTAAAGCTGGGCCAGGCCGTGCAGCGACCCCGGTGGGCTACTCGCCTTCGCCGAATTTGTCGTCGAACAGGGCTTGCACCGCATCGAGGGCGATGTCGGCCTGGTCGCCTTCGGCGTCGAGGGTGACGGTGGAGCCGATGCCAGCAGCCAGCATCATCACGCCCATGATGCTCTTGGCGTTGACGCGGCGCGCGCCTTTGGTGATGAAGATGTCACAGGGAAACTGCCCCGCGAGTTTGGTGAGCTTGGCCGAGGCGCGGGCGTGCAGGCCAAGCTTATTGCTGACTTGAATGATGCGTTGCGGCATGAGCAGGGTTGCGGAGGGACTGTTGCTGGGGAACGCTCACCGCGATCTGGATGACGCCCTGAATCGCCCCGGCCGTGGCGCGTGCGGTCAGGGCGTCCAGGTTTTCGTCCTGATAGCACACCGAGCGCAACAGCATGGGCAGATTGACCCCGGCAACAATTTTGAGCTTGAGGTCGCCAGCGAGCTCCGCCAGGCGCGTGGCCACATTGCTGGGGGTGGCGCCGAACACATCGACCATGATCAGCACGCTGCCGTCGCTGGCGGCTTCGCGCAGTGCGGGAAGCGCCGCAGCGGCTGCGGCTTCAACCGAGGCGTCGGGCGCCACATCGACCACCAGCAGTTTTTGCGGACAGCCCGCGTACACATGGCTGGCGCACTCTTTCAGGGCGCTGGCGAGTGGCGCGTGAGCGATGATGAACAGACCAGGCATGCGGGAATCAACTGTGGTGAATAGTGCACTGCATGATAGGTTGACCGATTTCAGCGCGAAGGGGATAAATTCACGGAATCGGCGAAAGTTTGCGCCGCCTCATCTTTGAACGTGTCCGTGGGGGCGAATGCGGTGACTTGGTAGACATCGTTACCTTGGCTGAACAACAGCACCCGCTCGCGAACTGCTTTGCCATCCGGCGCCTGGCCGTCGATTTTCAGGTCGAGACTGTCTGGCAGGCCAGGCGTCGCGTTTTTCAGCACCGCAGCCGAAGACGCCGTGACCCGGCCGCGCACATTGTCAATTGCCGCCTGATGCAGTTGCGCCAAGGCCCTGGCCGCCAGCGCCGGGCTGGGCAGCCGGGCATGCGCCAGCGCGAAGGTCATTTTGTCAGCCACGCAGCCGGTCATGCTCATCTTGATTTTCTGGTCTGCCAGCACCACGTCCTGCGCGATCTGCTCCGGCTTGCACGGATAGGTCAGCAGGATGTTGACATCTTTCGGCCGCACATCGCGCCAGTCGAGCGCCGGAGAACAGGCGCTGAGCAGCGCGACCGCGACAAGCGCCGCCAAACCTGTCGTTGCGCGCCAGGCCCCACGAGGGGGTGAGAAACACTTGGGGCGGCCCGGCGTGTTTCTCATGCGCAGGGAGACGGAAAAATGCAAAGCCGACGTCACCGCCGGGTATCGGTCTGTGAATAACATACAAACATTATCCGGCCAGTCCCGAGTCGAGGTGGGTGTATGTCAATAACGAAGTTGTTTCACCCTGAGTGCGCGCGATTCCGATTTGTCGCCTCAGGGCAACAGTTCTGGTTTTTCTTGCGCGTTTTGTCGCTGATCGTTCTCAGTGTTCTGGCCGGTGCGGCCTGGGCAGAAACGCCGTTGCCTCCGGTGCGGAATCTGCAGCAGAGTGTGCGCCAGGCGGTGGCCAAGGATCAGCCGCTGATCGTCATGTTCAGTCTGCCGAGTTGTCCGTTTTGCGAAAAATTGCGGCGCACCCAATACCAATTTCTCGCCAAGGACGGGTACCTGGTGCAGCAGATCGAGATCACCGACCGCACGCCGGTGATCGGTTTTGACGGCAAGCCGACATCGGGCGTACGACTGGCGAAGCAATTCGGCATCAATCTGGCACCGACCGTACTGTTTTTTGGCACTGGCGGCAAGGAAATCGGCGAGCGCATCACCGGCGCGCCGACCGCAGATTTCTACGGCGCATTCATCGACCGGGCGCTGAAGGAAAGTGCGAAGGCGATCAAGGATCAGAAGCCGTCGGGCGCGGCCTGAGGCGGCTTCGCGCCTTGTCGCAACGCGGCGACAAATCTGCCTGGGGAAAAGCGGGAAATCAGATACCCCCAAGGGTATTGATATACTCCACCCTGTATATATCTCGTGACCTGTCTGGGTCGGGCGGCTATTCTCGGATCGTCGGCTCTGAGTACGGTGCTCGTTCTGCGTGAAATCTGGTGTTTTGACCAGATTTTCGCGGATTCCTTGGTTTGATTTCCTCTTTCTGGCGGAGTTGGATGATGACGGATTCCTTGCCCCGGCGTGTTCGCATCGGGTTGTTGACCGGGGCGTGTCTTTACGCTCTTGGTGGCATGGCTTTGGCGCAGGCCGAGACCCTGGATTTCCGCCAGGCGGTGGATGTGGCGCTGCGGCAGAACCCCGATCTGATGGCGGTGCAGGCGCAGATGGCGCAGGCGCGGGCCGGCATCAATCAGGCCGAGGGCGCCAAAATGCCCAAGATCACGGTGTCGGCGGGGGTGACCCGCACCAACGATGCGCTCAATGCCTTCGGCATCAAGCTGTCGCAGCGGCAGGCGACATTCAACGACTTCGGTGCCAATCAGTTCCTGGGCCCTCAGTCATTGGGCGTGGCGCCCGACAACCTCAATTACCCCGGCTCGGTCAACAACTTCAACACCCGCATCCAGGCCGAGCTGCCGCTCTATACCGGCGGCAAGCTGCAGGGTTACATGCAGCAGGCGCGTTCCATGCTGATGGCGGCGCAGGCCGGCGATCAGGCCGCCAGGCAGCAGATCATCTACCACGCGCTGCAGGCGTATGACGGCGTGTACACCGCGCGTGCGTTCAAGGGCGTGGCGGGCAAGGCGCTGGAAGCCGCACAGAGCCAGGTGAAGACGGTGGACAGCCTGTTCAAGCAGGGCGTGGTGATCAAGAGCGATCTGCTGTCCGCGCAGGTGCGGCAAGAGGACGTGAAGCTGCAGCAGGATCAGGCGGCCAATATGGAAGCGCAGGCGATGGATGCGCTGCATGTGGTGCTGGGCGTGCCGCTCAATCAGCCCATCACCCTGGGGCCGGAGGTCATGGTGACCCTGCCCGAGGGCGATCCGAATGCGTGGGTCGGGCTGGCCATGGAGCGCAATCCGCAGATCCAGGCGCTGCAGCACCAGATTGCCGCGGCCAACGGCAAGATCGAGGTGGCGCGCTCAGACCGCTACCCGCAGGTGGGAGCCATGGCGCGTTTCGATACCAACGACCCCAATGTCGGCTTCGAGTCGCGCAGCTACACCGTGGGCGCGCAGCTCAACTGGACCATTTTTGACGGAGGCGTGACGCGCAGTGCTGTCGATCAGGCCGTGGCCAAGCGCATGGAACTGCAGGCCAAATTACAGAGTGAGCAGAACCAGCTCGGCATGCAGGTGCAGGACACTTACCGCAAGGCGGTCGACGCCGCCAATCAGGTCAAGACCCGCGAACTGGCGGTGACGCAGGCGGAAGAAGCCGCGCGCATCGTCAGCAAGCGCTATGCCGACGGTGTGGGTACGCTGGTCGAAGTGCAGGGTGCGCAGGCGCAGCTCGACAAGGCGCGCGCCGATCTCATTCTGGCCAAGCAGCAGGTCAATCTGCAGCGCGCCGCGCTGCGGCTGGCCATCGGCGACCTGACGCTCGACGCCACGCAGCCGATCAAGCCGCAGACACAAGCCGCCGCGGCGCAGAAAGTTGCTGCCGACGCGTCCTCCAAACCCTGAAAACGCGGTGCCGGGCGCATTGCCCGTCTGTCGCGCGTCGTTTCCTGAAGTGCATTCTCATCTGATCTTTCTCTCATGACCGCCATGAACCATTCTGTCCTGCCTTTGCTGCGTCGCGCACCGCTGGCGCTCGTGCTGTCCACGGCCTTGTTGTCGGCCTGCGGCCACCAGACCGAGACTGCGCAAAACTCCGCCGCGCCCCGTGTGGTGGCGGCGCAAACCCTCAAGCTCGCATCGAGCGACCAGCAGAACCTCACCTTGCTGTCGGGCACGGTGATGTCGAGCAATCAGGTGCAGGTCGCCTCGCGGCTGATGGGCTATATCCGCACCCTGTCGGTGAAGGAGGGGCAGACGGTGAAGGCCGGTCAGTTGCTGTTCCAGGTCGACCCCACCGATATTCAGGGCCAGGTGGCGCAGGCGCGCGCCGGGCTGGCGCAGGCGCAGGCCAATCTGGCCAACGCCAAGGGCGACTTCGAGCGCTTCGGCAATCTGTACAAGGAGCAGGCGATCCCGAAGCAGCAGTGGGATCAGGTGCAGTTGCGCTATCAAGTGGCGCAGGAGCAGGTGGCCGCGGCGCAGGCCGGCTACAACACCGCCTCGGCGCAGATGCGCTATTCCTCCGTCACCTCGCCGATCACCGGCGTCGTGGTGCAGAAAATGGCCAATCAGGGTGATCTGGCCGCACCTGGCCGCCCGGTGCTGGTGATTGAAGGGCAGGGCCAGCTGCAGGTCACGACCCAGGTGCCGGGCGAGGTGTTCGGCAACATCAAGATGGGCGACAAGGTCCAGGTGCTCAGCAACGGTAAATCGCTGCAGGGCACCATCGCCCAGGTCGTGCCCGTGGCCGACCCGATGAGCCACACCCACACGGTGAAAATCGATCTCCCGGCGGACGCCGGGCTGGACAGCGGCAGCTTTGTGCGCGTGGGCTTTGCCGTGGGTAGCTCGCCGCAGCTGCGCGTGCCGCAAGGCGCCGTGGTCGATCGCGCCGGGATGACCGGGGTGTTCGTCGTCGACAAGGACGGCATCGCCCACTTCCGCCTGGTGCGGCTGGGCGCGCAAATGGGCGGCGATGTCGAGATTCAGGCTGGGCTGAACCCGGACGACACCATCGTCACCAGCAACCTGCCCGAAGTGGAAAACGGTGTGAAAATCGGCGGAGGCAACCGTGGCTGAACATGCGGCTCCCATGAACAGCGCGGGCAAGCTGGCTCGCGCGTTCATCGAATCGAAAATCACCGCCCTGATCATGGTCGGCCTGACGCTGGCCGGGGTGCTGGCGCTGCTGGTCACGCCGCGCGAATACAACCCGCAGATCGTGGTGCCCGCAGCCAACATCATCGTCGCCAAGCCGGGGGCCGGGCCGCAGGAAATCCAGAACCTGGTGGTCAAGCCGCTCGAAGCCATCATGGCGTCGATGTCCGGGGTCGATCACACCTACGGCTATGCGACCAACGACTTCGGCGTGGTCACGGTGCAGTTCAAGGTGGGCGAAGATCAGGAGAAAAGCCTGGTCAAGATGTACAACCAGCTCATGCAGAACCTCGACCGCATCCCGCCCGGGGCGATGCAGCCGGTGATCAAGCCGATCAACGTCGACGACGTGCCCATTCTCACGCTCACGCTGTCGTCGGCCACGATGAACGGCATGCAGTTGCGCGACGTGGGCGAGAAGGTGCTGGCGCACCTGCGCAATGTGCCCGGCGTGTCGTTCACCGAGGTGGTGGGCGGCGCGCCGCGCGCGGTCAATGTGGCCATTTCGCCGAGCAGGCTGGCTGCGGCCGGGATTCCGCTGGAGCAGCTCGACAAGATTCTGCAGGGCAGCAACGCCGCCGCGCCGATCGGCAATCTGGTGGATGGCAACAAGATCACGCCGGTGCGCATCGACAGCTTCCTCGGCAATGCGCAGCAGGTGGGCGACATCCTGATCGGCGCGCCGAATGGCAAGCCGGTGTACCTGAGGGATGTAGCCCAGGTCACCGAAGGGCCGGAGCAGGTGGACGACCTGTCTCACTTCGCCTGGGGCCTGGCCGCCAAGGGCAAGCCGCAGGGCCAGGAGATGAGCGCGGTCACGCTGGCCATCGCCAAGAAATCGGGCACCAACGCCGTGGTCGTGGTGCACGACGTGCTGGGCAAGCTCAGTGAAATCAAGAGCTACGCACTGCCGCAGGGCGTGCACGTCACCATCACCCGCGACGACGGCAACAAGGCCAATGAGGCGGTGAACACCCTGGTCGAGCACCTGGGCATCGCCATTGTCAGCGTGTCGCTGCTGCTGTGGTTCTTCCTCGGCTGGCGCGAAGCCGGCATCGTCACCCTCACCGTGCCGCTGACGCTGTTCGCCGTGCTCACCGTCGATTTGATCGTTGGCCAGACCATCAACCGCATCACCCTGTTCGCGCTCATTCTGTCGCTGGGTCTGTTGGTCGATGGTGCCATCGTGGTGATCGAGAACATTCACCGCCACCTGCACGGCGGGCCGGTCAAGAACTTCAACCGCACCGTGGTGCAGGCGACCAACGAGATTGGCAACCCCACCAATATGGCCACACTGGCGGTGATTCTCGCCTTTGTGCCGATGGCGTTCGTCAGTGGCATGATGGGGCCGTTCATGCGGCCGATTCCCATCAACGTGCCGGTGGCCATGATCGCCTCACTCATCCTGGCCTATACCGTGGTGCCTTGGGCGGCGCGGGTGTGGCTGAGCAAAAAAGCCATGCGCGAAGCGCTGGCGCACAGCAGCAGCCTGGAAGAAGCGGGGGCGCACAAACAGGACAAGCTGCACACGGCCTATCTGAAACTGATCGAACCGCTGCTGCGCAACCGTACCCAGCGCAACCTGATGTTCCTCGCCGTGCTGCTGTTGCTGATCGTGGCCATGCTGATGCCGGCCTGGCAGTTCATCCGTCCATCGGGTATGAACGGCCCGCTGTCTGCCCTGGGTGTTGAACTGAAGATGCTGCCCAACGACAACACCAATACCTTTCTGGTGCAGATCGACACCCCCGCGGGCTCCACGCTGGAGCGCACCGACCAGGTGGCGCGCGCCGTGGGGGATGTGCTGGCGACCAATCCGTATGTGGTCGATTACCAGACCTTCGTCGGCCAGGCCGCGCCGATCGACTTCGCTTCGCTGGTGCGTGGCGACATGCTCAAGCGCGGCGACAATTTCGCGCAGATTCGCGTGAACCTCGTGGGCAAGGGCGAGCGTTCGGTCGAGTCGCACGAAATCGTGCAAAAGCTCTATGGCCAGCTCGCCCCGGTGCGTGCGCGCTTCCCGTCCACCTTCATCAAGCTGTTCGAAACCCCGCCTGGCCCGCCGGTGCGTGCGCAGGTCATGGCCGAGCTGTATGGCCCGAGCTATGCCACCCTGCGCGCCTCCGCGAAGGATGTGCTCGGCGCCTTCGACAAGACCTACGGGCTGATGAACCAGGACGATTCGGTCACCGCCAACACCACGGAATACCGCATCAGGATCGATCGGCAGAAGGCCGCGATGTCGGGCATCGTGCCGGGGCAGATCATCCAACTGCTGCACAACTACGTGTCCGGGCTGAAGGTGGGCGCCATCCATGACGCCAATGCGCTCGAGCCGGTGAACATCATCGTGCGCGTGCCGCGCGCCGACCGGCAGAGCCCGCAGCAACTGCTCGACGTGCCCATCCAGAACGCGCAGGGCAAGGTCATTCCGCTGTCGAGCATCGCCACGGTGGAGCGCGCGATGCTGGCCAAGCCCATCTACACCCGCGACCAGCATCCGGTGGTCTACGTGGGCGGTGAGATGATTCATTCCAGCCCGGTCTATGCGACCCTGAGCCTGAACTCCACGCTCGACGGCAAGAAGCTGGCCAACGGCACCACCTTCACCACGGGCAACCTCGGTTTCACCGAAACCCCGGCAAGCGACCTCAAGGGCTATCACCTGCTGTGGGGCGGGGAGATGCGCCTGACCCTCGACGTGTTCCGCGACCTGGGTGCGGCCTTCATGGTGGCGCTGGTGTTCATCTACCTGCTGCTGGTGGCGTATTACAAGTCCTTCCTGCTGCCGGTCATCGTGATGGGCGCCATTCCGCTGACCCTCATCGGCGTGTTCCCCGGCCACTGGATCACGCACCAGTCGTTCACCGCCACGTCGATGATCGGTGTCATCGCGCTGGCCGGCGTGGTGGTGCGCAACTCGCTGCTGCTGATCGACTTCATCCTCGACTACCGCGCACGCGGCTACAGCTTGAAGGAGTCGGTGGCTCAGGCCGGGGCGGTGCGGCTGCGTCCTATTTTGCTGACGGCGCTGGCCATCATCTTCGGCTCGGCAGTCATGGTGTCCGATCCGGTGTTCGGCGGGCTGGCGGTGTCGCTGATCTTCGGCACGCTGCTGTCCACCATCCTCACCCTGATCGTGATTCCTCTGCTCTACTACGTCTGGCAGATCCGGGTGAAGCCGAAAGTTCCACCCAAAACGCCAGCCGCACCGGCTGAGCCTGCTCACGCCGCGTGAATCTGATGTTCAACCTGAATTGACTTGGAGATTTTGAAATGACAGTCGAACGCTATATCCGTGTCATCGCCGGCACGTTCATCCTGATCTCGGTATTGCTTGGTGCACCGGCAAGCCCGCTGTATGTCTCGCAGTGGTTCCTGCTGTTCACCGCCTTTGTCGGTGCCAACCTGCTGCAGTTCGGATTCACCAATCTGTGCCCGCTGGGGTTCTTCCTGCGCAAACTGGGTGTGCCTGATTCCAAGGCCAACTGCTGCGGTTGAACGCGCATGACCATGGCCCGCACCGCGCAGCAGCGGCTCAAATTCCTGGCCCCCGGCTGGTTCGCACTGGTCATGGGCTGGGGCGGGCTGGGCCTGGCTTGGCATCAGGCCACCCCCCTGCTTGGTGAGCCCGCTGCCCGCATTGCGCAGGCCCTGGGCTGGTCGGCCATTGGCGCACTGGGCATTCTGCTGGTGCTGACCGGCATGCGCCTGCAACGCCATGCGTCCGATTTTCTTGCCGATTTGCGTCATCCCGTGCGCCATCCGCTGCTGGCCATGATGCCCATGTCCATGCTGGTGGTGGCGGGATTTGCGGTGCAGGTGCTCGGCGCCAACAACGCCTGGATGGCAGGGTTCTGGATGCTTGGCGCGCTGGCGCAACTGGTGGTGACGGTCTGGGTGTTCCACCGCTTTCGGCTCCAGGCGGCCACCGACAAGGGGCCGAACTGGGCAGGTGTCACACCGGCGCTGTTTCTCGCCGCGGTCGGCAACGTGGTCGTGCCGTATGCCGGCGTTGCTCTGGGCTACTCAACATGGTCTGTAGCGCAATGGGCGGTGGGCGCGTTCTTTTTCCCGATCGTGCAGTTGCTGTTCATGGTGCGCATCGCGGCCTACGGCATGCTGCCGCGCAGGCTGTTGCCCATGCTGTTCATCAGCATCTCTCCGCCAGCGGCAGGCGGGCTCGGACTCGCTCAGATGGGCGCCCCCATCGAACTGCTTGAAGGAGCCTGGGGCATTTCCCTGTTTTTTGTCCTGCTGAGCTTCCTGTCCTTCAAGCCGATGATGCAGGAGGCGTTCACCATCGGGCATTGGGCGCTGTCCTTCCCACTGGCTGCGTTTGCCGGGCTGTCCATGCATGTGGCGCTGGTCACGCAAAACGGCGCCATGCAGACCTTTGCCATCCTCGCATTGGCGCTGGCTTCGGTGATCATCGGCTGGTTGACCCTGGCGACAGCGCGCGGGCTGCGCGATGGCACCCTGCTGGCACCCGAGCCTGTGGCTCTGATTCACTCCGCCTGATACAGCCGCGCAGACTGCCAGATGCCTGCAGGAGACTCGCCTATGATGGAGACGATTGGATGAAGCGCAGCACCAAGCCCATACAGATTCCCGGAGCACTCACCATGTCAGTCCTGACCAACGAAGCCTCGCGCACGGACATTCTCAACCGCCTCAAGCGCGCCGAAGGGCAGATGCGCGGCGTGCAGCGCATGATCGAAGAAGGCGAGCCCTGCCTGAAGGTGGCGCAGCAGCTCTCGGCGGTCCGCAAGGCGCTCGACAGCACGTTCGTGCGCATGACAGTGTGCTATCTCGAACAGGAACTCGATGGCCGTCTGGAAACAGCGGAGGGCGGCGAACAGCCCAGGCTCAGCGCCATGCTGGAAGAAGTCGAAACCCTGCTGGCGCGGATGTCCTGAAATTTTCAACCCGCGTCACGGCGTTCCGGCGTCGATGATGCCGCCACCCAGACATACCTCACCCGCATACAACACCGCCGACTGGCCCGGCGTCACCGCCCATTGCGGTGCGTCGAAATGCAGGGTAAAGGCTTCGGCGCCCTGCCCGTCATGGCGGCAGGGCGCATCGGTTTGGCGGTAGCGCGTTTTTGCTCCGTACAGCCGGTTTTCCGCCGGCGCGTGTCCCGCCACCCAGCTGGCCGACATGGCCCGCAGCGCATGGGTTTGCAACAGCGGATGATCGTGCCCCTGTGCCACGATGAGGATGTTGCGCTCCAGGTCTTTTCCCGCGACGAACCACGGTTCGCCATTGCTGGTTTTGCTGCCACCTAGACCGATGCCCTTGCGCTGCCCGAGGGTGTAAAACGCGAGTCCCACATGTTGGCCCACGGTCTTGCCCTCCGGGGTTTGCATCGGCCCGGGCTGGGTGGGCAGGTAGCGGCCGAGAAACTCGCGGAACGGACGTTCGCCGATGAAACAGATACCGGTGGAATCCTTTTTGCGCGCATTGTGCAGGCCAATTTCCGAGGCAATGCGGCGCACCGCAGTCTTTTCCAGCTCGCCCACCGGAAACAGTGTGCGCGAGAGCTGTGACTGGTTGAGCCGGTGCAGGAAATAGCTCTGATCCTTGGCCGGGTCGACACCGCGCAGCAACTCGAAGCCCTGATCGGTTTGCCGCACCCGCGCGTAATGTCCAGTGGCAATTGTGTCCGCGCCAAGTCGCATGGCGTGATCGAGAAACGCCTTGAACTTGATTTCGGCGTTGCACAGCACATCCGGATTGGGCGTGCGCCCGGCGGCATATTCGCGCAGGAATTCGGCGAACACGCGCTCCTTGTATTCCGCGGTGAAATTGACGGCCTCGATGTCGATGCCGATGCGATCGGCCACGCTGGCAGCGTCGAGCCAGTCCTGGCGGGAGGAACAGTATTCACTGTCATCGTCATCCTCCCAGTTTTTCATGAACAGGCCAACCACGTTGTAGCCCTGCTGCTTCAACAACCAGGCCGACACGGAGGAGTCCACACCGCCGGAGAGCCCGACCACAACGGTGCCGCGAGTAGAAGTCATCATGCGCAAATTGTAGAAAGCCGCCATGAGAAAACGCGGCGCCGTCCCAAGTTTTCTCAGAACACGCCTGGATCGGAGGAGATCAGTTCCAGCGGATAGCGCTGTCCGCGCAAATAGTCCTCCACGCAGCGCAGCACCAGCGGGCTGCGGTGGCGGTTGGCACTTGCACGGATCGCGTCGAGGTCCATCCACAGCGTGCGCACAATGCCCTTGTTCAGCGCACGATCAGAAACGGCGGCCGATGCCGTGCCGAAAAATGCCAGGCGCAGATAGCTCACATCTTCGACGCCCTGCCGCCCGCCGCGCCGCGTGCGCGACAGATAGAGCCCAAGCAGCCCTTCTGGGACGAACGCCCTGCCGGTTTCCTCCAGCGCTTCGCGCACCACGCCCTGTTGCGGACTCTCGCCGGCTTCCAGATGCCCCGCCGGCTGATTCAGCCGAAGGCCGTCGGCGGTGTGTTCCTCCACCAGCAGAAAGCGGCCATCCTGTTCAATGATGGCAGCAACAGTCACGCGCGGGCGCGCCGTCAAATCAGGAGAGATTGCAGAATGGAACATGACGAGTGGACGGATTGGAAAATGCAAAAGTCAAAAGTCTTTTCCGGCTGAACGGTATATGCGTTTGCGCAATGCTAGGGAAAACGCGAGATAATGCACCGCTTTGATGATTCGGTCAGGCCAGCCGAGCTGCCGCAGGCGAGCAAAAGCTGCGCTCATTGTCGTTTTTGCTGCTTCTGGGAGCCTCAGGCCCAAATCAAGAAGATTTCATAGGAGAGACTCCATGCGTATTGGCATTCCGGCAGAAACCTTGGCCGGCGAAACCCGTGTTGCAGCAACACCGGAAACAGTCAAAAAATTGATTGCGCAAGGGCACAACGTGGTGCTGCAGGCCGGTGCTGGTCTGCGTGCGGATGCGCCGGATGAAGATTACACCGCCGTCGGCGCGACCCTGGGCGACCGTTCCGAGGCGTTTACCGCCGAGATGGTGCTCAAGGTGCGTCCGCCCTCGGCGGATGAGCTGGGATTGATGAAGCGCGGCACCGTGCTGGTGGGCATGCTCGACCCGTTCAACGCCGACGGCCTGAATGCCATGACGGCAGCGGGCCTGACCGCGTTCGCTCTCGAAGCCGCGCCGCGCACCTCGCGGGCGCAGAGCATGGACGTGTTGTCCAGCCAGGCCAATATCGGCGGTTACAAGGCGGTCATGCTCGCGGCAAACATCTACCAACGCTTCATGCCCATGCTGATGACGGCTGCCGGCACGGTCAAGGCTGCCCGCGTGGTGGTGCTGGGCGCTGGTGTCGCCGGGCTGCAGGCCATTGCCACGGCAAAACGTCTGGGCGCGGTGATCGAGGCCTCCGATGTGCGGCCTGCGGTGAAAGAGCAGGTGGAATCCCTTGGCGCCAAATTCATCGACGTGCCATTTGAAACCGACGAGGAGCGCGATATTGCGCAGGGCGTAGGCGGTTATGCCCGCCCCATGCCCGCGAGCTGGATGCAGCGTCAGGCGGCGCAAGTTGCCGAACGGGTGAAGCAGGCCAATGTGGTGATTTCCACCGCGCTCATTCCAGGACGTCGCGCGCCGGTACTGATTACCGAAGACATGGTCAAGTCGATGAAACCGGGCTCGGTGATTATCGACATGGCGGCAGCGCAGGGCGGTAATTGCCCGCTGACCGAGGCCGGGAAAAACGTGGTCAAACACGGGGTTACGCTGGTGGGTGAAACCAACCTGCCCGCGCTGGTCGCTGCGGATGCCTCGGCCTTGTATGCGCGCAATGTGCTCGATTTTCTCAAGCTGGTGTTCGACAAGGAAAAAGGTTTTGTCGTGAACATGGAAGACGACATCGTTGCCGCCTGCCTGATGTGCCGCGACGGGCAATTGCTGCGCAAAACAGCCTGAGCCCTTGCGCGTTCGCATTCCGATTGTGATCAAGGACTGAACCATGCATGAAATTTCTCCCCTGGTGATCAACTTCACCATTTTTGTTCTGGCAATCTATGTGGGCTACCACGTGGTGTGGAATGTCACCCCGGCATTGCACACACCACTCATGGCGGTGACCAATGCCATTTCCGCCATCATCATCGTCGGCGCCATGCTCGCTGCTGCGCTGACCGTGACGCCTCTGGGCAAGGTGATGGGTACGCTGGCTGTGGCCTTGGCTGCGGTCAATGTGTTTGGCGGTTTTCTCGTGACCCGGCGCATGCTGGCCATGTTCAAGAAAAAAACCAGCGACAAGCAATAACAAACATCCCAACGGCTATCTGACGCGGTTGCTGCAAACGGCCTGGTTTTCAAGACACAGGCGCAGCGCAACCCGCGTACAGCACCAAGGAATCAAGGTATGACTCTCAGCATGAATCTGGTCACCCTGCTGTATTTGCTCGCAGCGGTTTTTTTCATTCAGGCGCTCAAAGGTTTGTCGCACCCGACGACCAGCCGCCGCGGTAATGTGTTCGGTATGGTCGGCATGGCGATTGCCGTGTTCACCACCGTGGCGCTGATCATCAAAATCGGCGGAGACTCCGGGGCGCTCGGCCTGGGTTATGTGCTCCTCGGTTTGGTGGTTGGCGGCGGAATGGGGGCCGTGATGGCCAATCGGGTGGAAATGACCAAAATGCCCGAACTCGTTGCCTTCATGCACAGCATGATCGGTCTGGCAGCGGTATTCATTGCCGTGGCAGCCGTGGCCGAGCCGCATGCCTTCGGCATCGTGCAGGCATCGGGCGATCCGCTGCCGCCGGGTAATCGTATTGAACTGTTCATCGGCACCATCATCGGCGCAGTGACCTTCAGCGGCTCCGTCATTGCGTTCGGCAAATTATCCGGGCGCTACAAATTCCGGCTGTTCCAGGGCGCTCCGGTGCGGTTTCCTGCGCAGCATTGGGTGAATCTGGTGATCGGTCTTGCCGCAATTGCCTGCGGCATCTGGTTTTTCAGCACGCTGTCCTGGACGCCGTTTCTCATCATGATGGCGCTGGCCTTTGTTCTGGGCGTCCTCATCATTATTCCCATCGGCGGGGCCGACATGCCGGTGGTGGTGTCCATGCTCAACAGTTACTCTGGCTGGGCGGCCGCGGGCATCGGTTTTTCGCTCGAAAACAATATGCTCATCATTGCCGGGTCGCTGGTCGGCTCTTCCGGCGCGATTCTGAGCTACATCATGTGCAAGGCGATGAACCGGTCATTCATCAGCGTGATTCTGGGCGGCTTTGGCGCGGAGGCTTCGAGCAGCGGCGCGCAAACCCAGCAGCGCGCGGTCAAGTCGGGCAGTGCGGATGACGCCGCATTCCTGCTGTCAAACGCAGAAACCGTGATTATCGTCCCGGGCTATGGCCTGGCGGTCGCCCGCGCGCAGCATGCGGTCAAGGAACTGGCGCAAAAACTCACCGAACACGGCGTGAAGGTGAAATACGCCATTCACCCGGTGGCCGGCCGCATGCCTGGCCATATGAATGTGCTGCTCGCGGAAGCCGAAGTTCCCTACGATCAGGTTTTTGAGATGGATGACATCAACCCTGAATTCGGACAGGCGGATGTGGCGGTGATTCTTGGCGCCAATGACGTTGTCAACCCGGCTGCTAAAACCGATCCAAAATCGCCGATTGCTGGTATGCCGATTCTCGAGGCCTACAAGGCGAAAACAGTGATCGTGAACAAGCGCTCGATGGCAGCGGGATATGCGGGTCTGGACAACGAATTGTTCTATATGGACAAGACCATGATGGTGTTCGGTGATGCCAAAAAAGTGGTCGAAGATATCACCAAGGCGATTGAGTAATTTCTGAAAATATTTCGCCGTGTTTGAAAGGCCCGCTTGATGCGGGCTTTTTTGTTGGTGATTCTGTCGTATGATCTGCGACGTTTCAACTTTCAACACAGGAGCGATGCACATGGCAACGTATAAAGAATTACAATCCCAAATCGAAGCTCTCAAACAACAGGCCGAGGCCCAGCGCAAGTCGGAGATTGCGGCAGTCGTGTCGGATATTCGCGCAAAAATGGACGAATACGGCATTACCCTGGCCGATCTCGGCTCGCGCCGCACTGGGGCTTCTTCCAAAGGATCGACTGTTGCGCCGAAATACCGCAATGCACAAACCGGAGAAACCTGGACCGGACGTGGCAAGATGCCGCGCTGGCTGCAGAATGCAGTCGACAGCGGCAAGTCCAAGGAATCGTTCCTGATCTGAGTTGCGGACTTTTGCCGGGCGTCGCCAATCGCGCTGGCCGCGCCGGGCGCAAAGATAAAACCGGGGCATTCCCCGGTTTTATCTTTGGTGCTTTCGTTCCGACATGACGATTACAAGTTGTGGTGTCTTTGATGACGGAAAATGGCGAGCATAGAGTCATCATGTCGATGAGCGATGCAATGAACGACGGCAAAACTCCAATCTGGGCGGCGCGTAGTGGCTGGTGGGGGCGTCTGCAACCGGGCGAGAAGGCGCGGGTGGTGTCTGAGGTGAGTTATCAGTCCGTGTGCAGCGGGGAGCCCTTGCAGCGTTATGGCACGCCTGCGTTGTATTGGATCGGGGTGATTTCCGGTCTTGCCAAATTCATTGTCACGACGGCGAGCGGAAAGCCGCTGGTCTATTCCGGCATCGGCACCGGAGGCTGGTTTGGCGAAGGTACCCTGATGCGCCGGGGAATCTGGCGTTATCAGGCGCTCGCCATCAGGGATTGCGAACTGGTGCTGGTTCCGCGGGAGACGTTTCTCTGGCTGCTGGAACGCAATATCGGTTTCAGCCATTATCTGCTGTAGCAACTCAATGATCGCCTGGAACTGATGACGCTGCAGGCGCTGGATGATCATCAGGGCGGGGCGGAATCCATCGTTGCGCGCACTCTGCGCCATTTGTTTCACCCGCTGGCGGGGGCGCATGGCGGCGCATTACGGGTGACGCAGTCTGAAATCGGGCAACTCTGCAATTTGTCGCGCCAACGGGTGAATCAGGCGTTTCAGCGGCTGCAGGCGGACGGTGTGCTGCATTTGCAGTATGGCGTCGTGGAAATTATTGATCAAAACAAATTGCGCGCCTGGGAGCTCCGCAGCCTGAGTGCCCGAAGCGGCGCAAAGCTGTCACAGGGTTCGAGTGAGATCTCTGACAGTGGGGGCGAGTCGACGCGGCACCAGAAGGGCACTTAGTCCATCGCCCCGATTCGGCTGGGGGCCAGCACAAGCGCCAGCTCGGCTGATCCGCCTGGATGCGGGACGCGCGGATAGGGCGGTTTGGGCCATTGCCACAGGGTGGACGGGAAGACCGCACGCATCGCCAGAATGTCGCAGTGATAGGGCGGGCCCTGAATCCAGCCTTCCTCAGCGCCGGGTTTGGCGGTCTGCATGAACAGAGCAAAGAGCCGACCCTGCGGCTGCAGCCAGCGATGCAGGCGCCGCGCGTAGAGGGCCCAGTCGTCCGGGTAGAGTGCGCACAGGCAGGTCTGCTCCCAGATGACATCGAACGCTTGCGGCGCATCCCATTGACGCACGTCGGCCTGCAGCACCTCGGCTTGCAATCCGTGGCCGCGCAGGCGATGCCTGAGCAGGTCGACCGCCTGCTGGGCGTAGTCCAGCGCAGTGACCTCGAAACCGGCGGCGGCCAGATGCAAGACTTCATGTCCCGCGCCGCACCCCGGAACCAGAATGCGGCAAGGCTGCAATTCGCCGGAGGCCAGGCAGCGCAGCAGTTGCGGGTGGACGCCGCCGCGATCCCATCCTGTGGTGTGCGAGCGGTAGCGTTCGTTCCAGAACTCGAGGGTGGGGCCGGACATGTGCGGAAATGTTCCAGAAAAGGGAGTTGATCCTACTGCGCAGTCCTTCGGCGTGGTTCGGCAGGCAGATCGGGAAATCCCTAGAATGATCTGCTGTCTTCAATGCAATTGGTCCGGTCGAAGTTTGATGGCGCATTGCAATATCGCCCTTGAAAGCCGCTTTCACAGATCCCATGCCCGTGTCATCCGCCTCAGCCATCGTTCAGATCGACGCACTCGATTTCGGCTACGGTGAGCGCCTGATCCTGCGCAATATCGACATGGCCATCCGCCCCGGCCAGGTGGTCGCCGTCATGGGTGCATCGGGCGGTGGCAAGACCACGCTGTTGCGGCTCATTGGTGGACAGATCAAGCCGCAGCGCGGTTCGGTCCGGTTCGAGGGGAAAGATCTCGCGGGTGCCAATCAGAACCAGATTTTCGCCATGCGACGGCGCATGGGCATGTTGTTCCAGTTCGGGGCGCTGTTCACGGACATGAGCGTGTTCGACAACGTCGCCTTTCCGCTGCGTGAGCACACTGATCTTCCGGCCTCGATGATTCGCGATCTGGTGCTGATGAAGCTCAACGCGGTGGGGCTGCGTGGCGCACGCGATCTTTATCCAGCCGAGCTCTCCGGTGGCATGGCGCGGCGCGTGGCCATGGCCCGGGCCATCGCACTTGATCCGGCGCTGGTGATGTATGACGAACCTTTCGCCGGGCTCGATCCCATTTCGCTGGGCATCTCGGCACGATTGATCCGCAGCTTGAACGATGCGCTCGGCTTGACCAGCATCGTGGTCTCACACGATGTCGAGGTGACCTTCGACATCGCCGATTATGTCTACATCCTCGGTAACGGCAGTCTGATTGCCCACGGCACGCCGCAACAGATGCGCGAGAGCGCCGATCCGCTGGTGCATCAGTTCGTGCGCGGCGAGCCGGACGGCCCGGTGCATTTTCATTACCCCGCGGCAGCCATTGACGACGATTTTTTGCGCTCGGCGGCGGCGGGGCACAGGGGGCGCGCATGATGGTCACAGACAGGTTGGTCTCCATCGGCGCGGGCACGCGCAAACTGCTGGGCGATCTGGGTTATGCCGCGCGGCTGTTCGCACGGCTGATGCTGCTGGTCGGACGCGTGTTCATGCGCCCGGGGCTGCTGATTCAGCAGATGTATTTTCTCGGCAATCTGTCGCTGGTCATCATCGCCGTGTCCGGGCTGTTCGTCGGTTTCGTGCTGGGCCTGCAGGGGTACTACACCCTGTCGCGCTACGGTTCATCGAGCGCACTCGGTGTGCTGGTGGCGCTGTCGCTGGTGCGCGAACTCGGCCCGGTGGTCACAGCCTTGCTGTTTGCCGGCCGCGCTGGTACCTCGCTCACCGCCGAAATCGGGCTCATGAAGGCCGGCGAGCAAATCGCCGCAATGGAAATGATGGCAGTCGACCCTGTGGTGCGCGTGCTCGCGCCGAGGTTCTGGGCCGGGGTCATTGTCATGCCCCTGCTGGCTGCGGTGTTCAGCGCCGTGGGCATCATCGGTGGCTATATCGTCGGTGTAGTGATGATCGGGGTCGATGCCGGCCAGTTCTGGTCGCAGATGCAAAGCGGTGTCGATGTGTTCAAGGATGTCGGCAACGGCGTGATCAAAAGCATGGTGTTTGGCCTGGCCGTGACTTTCATTGCGCTGCTGCAAGGCTGGCGCAGTCAGCCCACGCCGGAAGGCGTTTCGCGCGCGACGACGCGGACCGTCGTCATCGCTTCGCTGTCGGTTCTGGCACTGGATTTTGTGCTGACCGCCATGATGTTCAGCACCTGAGGGCACGAGGCCCTGGAGTTGTCGCAAATGAATCAACGGAAAACAGATCTCTGGGTTGGCATTCTGGTCGTGCTGGGTGCAGCCGCCCTGCTGTTCCTGGCGCTCAAGGCGGGCAACCTGCTGCAGATCAATTGGGGGCCGACTTATACGGTGACCGCGCGTTTCGACAATATCGGCGGGCTGAAGGCTGATGCGCCGGTCAAGAGCGCCGGCGTGGTGGTCGGGCGCGTGACCTCGATCACCTTTGACAATCAGACCTTCCAGGCCGATGTGCACATGGCCATCGACCAGCGGTTCAAGTTCCCGGTGGATACCTCGGCCAAGATTCTCACGGCCGGCTTGCTCGGCGATCAGTACATCGATTTCAGTCCCGGCGGCAGTGAGAAGAACCTCGCCAATGGTTCAGTCATCCGCAACACCCAGTCAGCCGTGGTGCTGGAGAACCTGATCGGCCAGTTTCTCTACAACAAAGCGGCGTCCAGCGGGGCGGGAGGCGGTCAATGAAGCAACTCGTTCGTTTTCTGCCAATGCTGGCGCTGGCCGCGTTGGGTGGTTGTGCCACGCACAATCCGCAAGATCCGCTTGAGCCCTATAACCGTGCGATGTTCACCATCAACGACAAGGTGGACCGGGCCGTGCTCAAGCCAGTCGCCACCGGCTACAAGAACATCACGCCGACGCCCATTCGTCACGGCGTCACCAATTTCTTTGGCAATTTCGGCGACGTGTGGTCGATGACCAATGACTTCCTCCAGGGCAATGTGCATGACGGCCTGAGCACCTTCATGCGGGTTGGCGTCAACTCGGTGTTCGGGTTGTTCGGCACCCTGGACATCGCCACCGAGATGGGGATCTACAAGCATCCCAACGATTTCGGTCTCACCCTGGCGCGCTGGGGCATGGGCTCCGGGCCGTATGTGGTGCTGCCGTTTTACGGGCCGAGCACAGTGCGCGATGCTGCGGGTACCGGCGTGTTTCTGGCATATGGGCCAACCGCACAGGTCAGCCCACCGAGCGCCAGCTACGGCGCGCTGGCGCTGAACCTGGTGAATACCCGCGCCAATCTGCTTGACGCCTCCAACCTGTTCGACCAGATCGCGCTCGATCCCTATGTGTTCACTCGCAGCGCTTACGAGCAGCGGCGCAAATCGCAGGTCCAAGAGGTGCGCGATCGCCCGATCATCGACCTCGGCGAGCCCAATCCGCTGGCGCCATACAGCTATGGCCCGGTGCAGGACGGCATCTTGAACGTCGCGCCCAAAGCGCCACCCGAGGCGGCCAGCGCAGCAAAGCCGGACGCCGCCTCCCCCTGAACAAGCGACCGCTGTCATCCTGCGGGCTGACGGCGCGTTAACCAACAACAACACCGGAGAACCTCCCATGCTTCGACGCCACTTCATGGCTTTTTCCCTGTCCTTTGTCGCGCTGATGGCGAGCCTGCCCGTGGCCGCCCGTGCGGCAGACGCGCAGACCCCGCCGCAACTGATCGAGACCATGTCCAACGAGATCATTCGCGATGTGCAGCAAGACCCGAAGCTGCGCACCGGCAATCCCGAGGTGGTCATGCAGTTTGTCGAGAACAAAATCCTGCCGAATGTGGATTTCCAGAAAATCACCCAGAGCGCCGTAGGCCGCTACTGGCGCGAAGCCTCGCCCGCGCAGCGCACGGCACTGGAGCAGCAATTCAAGCAACTGCTGGTCTATACCTACGCCGGTGCGGTCAAGCAGATCAAGGATCAGAAGGTCAAGGTGCTGCCTTACCGCGAACCGGCCAACGCGCAGGATGTGACGGTGCGCACCCGCGTGATCAA
Source organism: Pseudomonadota bacterium (assembly GCA_021783695.1). Lineage (GTDB taxonomy): Bacteria > Pseudomonadota > Gammaproteobacteria > Burkholderiales > Burkholderiaceae_C > Thiomonas. The sequence continues at coordinate 79,816 of JAJXTO010000008.1, forward strand.
CAACGGCGAGCCCCTGCAACTCGACTATCGCCTGGAAAGCACCCAGGCCGGCTGGAAAATCACCGATGTCAATGTGATGGGCATCTGGCTGGTCGATAACTACCGCAGCGTGTTCGCGCAGGAAATCGGACAGAAGGGCATCGATGGCCTGATCGCCACGCTCAAGGAAAAAAACCAGAGTCTGGCGCAGGCCAAGTCGGCTGGTTGACTCTGCCGCCATCATCATGCCTTTGTTCACTCTGCCAGCCGAACTGACACTGGACACCGCCACTGCTGTGCGGCGTCAGGCCATGTCGGCACTGGCTGCGCAAGCCACGCCCTGGGAGGTGGATGCCAGCGCGCTGCAGACCTTTGATTCCGCAGGGCTTGCGCTGCTGCTCGAACTGCGTCGCGCCGCGCCGCAACAGGCGCTGCAGGTTCGCGGTGCGCCCAAGCGCCTGCGCGATCTGACCAAGGCTTACGGACTGGATTTCCTGCTCGTCCCGGCGGCCGCCCAGCCCTGAACATTTCCTCTGCGTCCGTACGGGGCGGCGCATTGCGTCGGTTCATCGGGCGCTTGCTGTTTTCCCCATGACCTCCACTGCAGCAGTTTCCTTTGATCATGTCGAGAAGCGCTACGGCCAGCACACGGCGGTCGATGGCGTCGCACTCGATCTTGCCGAGGGCGAGTTTTTCGGCCTGCTCGGCCCCAACGGCGCGGGCAAGACCACGCTGATCAGCATGCTCGCCGGACTCACCCGCCCCACCTCTGGCCGGGTGCTGGTGCAGGGCCACGATGTGCAACTCGACGCCGCCGCCGCCCGCCGCGTGCTGGGTGTGGTGCCGCAGGAGCTGGTGTTCGATCCGTTCTTCACCGTGCGCCAGGTGCTGCGCATCCAGTCGGGTTATTTCGGTTTCCGGCAGAACGATCTGTGGATCGATGAACTGCTGCACAACCTCGGGCTGGCCGCGCAGGCGGACAAGAACATGCGCGCGCTGTCCGGTGGCATGAAGCGCCGTGTGATGGTGGCGCAGGCGCTGGTGCATCGCCCGCAGGTCATCGTGCTGGATGAGCCGACCGCCGGAGTGGATGTGGAGCTGCGTCAGTCGCTATGGGAGTTCATCGCCCGGCTGAATGCCGAAGGGCATACCGTGCTGCTGACCACACATTACCTCGAAGAGGCCGAGGCGTTGTGCAAGCGCATTGCCGTGATCAAGAGCGGCAAGGTGGTTGCGCTCGACCGCACCGAGGCACTGTTGCAGCGGTTCGCGTCGTCGGTGCTGTATTTCCGCCTGCTCAAAGGGCAACTGCCAGCAAACATGGGCACGGAGCAGAACGGGCGTGTGGCGCTTCCCGTGCATGGCGCGCAGGAGGTGGAGCATGCGCTGGCCGCACTGCGCCAGGCTGGCTGCGAGATCGACGAACTCGAACTGCGCCGCGCCGATCTGGAAGACGTGTTTCTCGAACTCATCGGAGCCACCAGGTGACCGGCCTGTACACCCTGCTGCAAAAGGAGCTCCAGCGCTTTCTCAAGGTGGGCTTCCAGACCGTGGCCGCGCCCGTGGTCACGGCCTTGCTGTATCTGCTGATCTTTTCGCACGCCTTCACCGCGCACATGCAGGTGTTCGGCCATGTGCCGTACACCGCCTTCCTCATTCCCGGGCTGATGATGATGAGCGTGCTGCAGAACGCGTTTGCCAACACCTCGTCCTCGCTCATTCAGTCCAAGATCACCGGCAATCTGGTGTTCGTGCTGCTGTCGCCGCTCAAACCCTGGGAACTGTTCGTCGCTTATGTGGGCGCTTCGGTGCTGCGCGGGCTGATCGTCGGCTCCGGGGTGTTGCTGGTGACGGTGTGGTTCGTGCCCCTGACCTTTGCCCACCCGTTGTGGATTCTGGTGTTCGCCATCCTGGGCGCCGCCATGCTGGGCGCGCTGGGGCTGATTGCCGGCATCTGGGCGGAAAAGTTCGACCAGATGGCGGCATTCCAGAACTTCATCATCACCCCGGCGACGTTTCTGTCAGGCGTGTTCTACTCGGTGCACAGCCTGCCTGGCTTCTGGAAAGTGGCGTCGCACCTCAACCCGTTTTTCTACCTGATCGACGGCTTCCGCTACGGTTTTTTCGGCGCCGGCGATGTCTCGCCCTGGATCAGCCTGCTGGCGGCGCTGCTCGGCAATCTGCTGTGCGGCGGCATTGCCCTGGCGATGCTGATGCGCGGCACCAAACTGCGGAATTGACGATGCCCTTACCGACTCCACAAGACCTTCACCGCTACATCGCCGCCGGACTGGAGTGCAGCCATCTGCAGATCGAGGGCGATGGCCAGCATTTCTACGCCACCATCGTCAGCCCGGCGTTCGAGGGGCGCAGCCGGGTGCAGCGGCATCAACTGGTCTACGCCGCTCTGGGCGGGCGCATGCGCGCCGAAATCCACGCACTGTCGATGAAGACGCTCACCCCGCAGGAATTCGCGGCATTGCCGAGCGCCTAAAATCTGCCACTTTTCGCACGCGCGGATGCGTGCTTGCCCGGCAGCGCAAGACTGTCGGCCTGAAGGTCGTCATGGATAAACTCAAAATCACTGGCCAGCGTGCGTTGCACGGCGTGGTGCAGGCCAGCGGGGCGAAGAACGCCGCGCTGCCGCTGATGGCCGCCGCGCTGTTGACTGCAGACACCGTGCTCCTGCGCAACGCGCCGCAACTCATGGACGTGCGCACCCTGGCGAAGCTGCTGCGCAGCCTGGGCGCGCACGTCGAGCAGGACGGCGGGCAGATCCGCCTCGACGCCGCAGCGGTGAATCACTACGAGGCGTCTTACGAACTGGTCAAGACCATGCGGGCGTCGGTGCTGGTGCTGGGGCCGTTGCTGGCGCGTTTCGGCCAGGCCCGGGTGAGTCTGCCCGGCGGCTGCGCCATTGGGGCGCGCCCGGTCGATCAGCACATCAAGGGGTTGCAGGCGCTGGGCGCGGACATCGTGGTGGAGCATGGCTACATCGTCGCCCGCGTGGTCACACCGTCCGGACGCCTGCGCGGTGCGCGCATCACCACCGACATGGTGACCGTGACCGGCACCGAGAACCTGATGATGGCCGCCACGCTGGCCGAGGGCGAAACCCTGATCGACAATGCCGCGCGCGAGCCCGAAATCGTCGACCTCGCCAACATGCTGCGTGCCATGGGCGCGCAGATCAGCGGCGACGGCAGCTCGCAGATCCGCATCCAGGGCGTTGAGACCTTGCATGGGGCGCAGCACCGCATCATTCCCGACCGGATCGAGGTCGGCACCTTTCTGTGCGCCGCGCTGGCTTCGCGGGGCGATGTCCTGGTGCGAGGCGCAGAGCCCGCGCACCAGGACGCCTTGCTCGACAAGCTGCGCGAAGCCGGCGCCCACATCCAGACAGGCGCCGACTGGATCCGTCTGCGCGCCGACGCGCTGCCCGCAGGCCGACCGCGCGCTGTCTCGGTGCGCACCACGGAATACCCAGGTTTCGCCACCGACATGCAGGCGCAGTTCATGGCGGTGAATTGCCTGGCAGACGGTGTCGCACGCATGACCGAGACCATTTTTGAAAACCGCTTCATGCATGTCCAGGAGCTGATGCGGCTGGGTGCGCAGATCGACATCGACGGCCACACCTGCGTGGTGCGTGGCGTGCCCAGTCTCTCGGGCGCCAATGTCATGGCCACCGATCTGCGCGCCTCTGCGGGGCTGGTGGTGGCCGCGCTGGCGGCCGAAGGCGAGACCCTGATCGACCGCATCTACCACCTCGACCGCGGCTACGACGCCATGGAAGTGAAGCTGCGCGGCCTGGGCGCCGACATCGTGCGCATCAAGACATCCACCGGAGGCTGATCTCATGCTGACCCTCGCCCTGTCCAAGGGACGCATTTTCGAAGACACCCTACCCATGCTGGAGCGCGCGGGCATCACCGTGTCGGGCGATCCCGAGTCCACCCGCAAACTCATCCTGCCGACCAACCGGCCTGACGTGCGCGTGGTGCTGGTGCGCGCCAGCGATGTGCCGACCTATGTGCGTTACGGCGGCGCCGACATCGGTGTGGCGGGGCTGGACGTGCTGCGCGAATACTTCGCCGGTAACGGCACCGACGGCCTGTATCTGCCGGTCGATCTGGGCATTGCCCGCTGCCGCCTGAGTGTGGCGGTGCGCCAGGATTTCGACTACGCCGGGCAGGTCAAGCAGGGCACGCGCCTGCGTGTGGCCACCAAATATCTGCACATGGCGCGCGAACATTTCGCCACCAAGGGCGTGCATGTCGATCTGGTCAAGCTCTACGGCTCGATGGAGCTGGCGCCGCTCACCGGTTTGGCCGATGCCATCGTCGATCTGGTGTCCACCGGCGGCACGCTCAAGGCCAACGGGCTGGTCGAAGTCGAGCACATCATGGACATTTCCGCGCGGCTGATCGTCAACCAGGCTGCGCTCAAGACCCGCACCGCCCAGCTCAAGCCCCTGATCGACCAACTGCGCGACGCCGCACGACTTGCCGAGGAGACCGCCGCATGAATGCCCCGCTCAATGCCCTGCAACTGCGCAGGCTCGACGCCACGGGCGCCGATTTCGAGACGCAGTACCGCGCGCTGTTCTCGCGCATGGCCGAGGAGAATGCCGAGATCGACCTCCGCGCCGCTGAAATCCTGCGCGATGTCCAGAGCAGGGGCGATGCCGCCGTGCTCGACTGCACGCGCAAGTTCGACCGGTTCGACGTGCCCGACATGGCCGCACTCGAAATCACCCAGGCCGAACTGCACGCAGCGCTCGCCGCGATCACTCCCGAGCAGCGCGGCGCGCTGGAAGCCGCTGCGGCCCGCGTGCGCCGCTATCACGAACACCAGTTGCGGCAGGTCGGCCAAAGCTGGGACTATCGCGACGACGACGGCACGCTGCTGGGGCAGAAGGTCACGCCACTGGACCGTGTAGGCATCTATGTGCCGGGCGGCAAGGCCGCCTACCCGTCCTCGGTGCTGATGAATGCCATTCCCGCGCATGTCGCCGGAGTGAATGAAATCATCATGGTGGTGCCCACGCCGGGCGGCGAGCGCAACCCGCTGGTGCTGGCCGCTGCCGCGGTGGCCGGTGTGAGCCGCGCCTTCGCCATTGGCGGTGCACAGGCGGTGGGGGCGCTGGCCTATGGCACAGCCGCCATGCCCGCGGTGGACAAGATCGTCGGCCCGGGCAATGCCTATGTGGCTGCGGCCAAGCGCCGGGTGTTCGGCGTCTGCGGCATCGACATGATCGCCGGGCCGTCCGAGATTCTGGTGCTGGCCGATGGCACCACGCCGCCCGATTGGGTGGCGATGGATCTGTTCAGCCAGGCCGAGCACGACGAACTGGCGCAGAGCATACTGCTGTGCCCGGACGCGGCTTACATCGACGCCGTGGCCACCGCCATCCACCGCCTCCTGCCGGACATGCCACGCCGCGACATCATCACCGCCTCGCTCAATGGCCGTGGCGCGCTGATCCGGGTGCGCGACATGGCGCAGGCCTGCGGCATCGCCAACCGCATCGCGCCCGAACACCTCGAAATCTCCGCTCAAGACCCGCACCAGTACATGCCCGCGCTCAAACACGCCGGGGCATTGTTTCTCGGCGCCTACACCTCCGAATCGCTGGGCGACTATTGCGCCGGGCCCAACCATGTGCTGCCCACCTCGGGCACGGCGCGGTTCTCGTCGCCGCTGGGGGTGTACGACTTTCTCAAGCGCTCGAGCATCATCGAAGTCAGCCGACAGGGCGCGCAGACTCTCGGGCGCATCGCCAGCGTGCTGGCCCACGGCGAGCGCCTCACCGCGCATGCCCGTGCCGCGGAAATGCGGCTGGATGCGACGCCATGAGCCAGTTCTGGAGCGCCGTCGTCCACGATCTGACGCCGTATGTGCCGGGCGAGCAGCCCAAGATCGAGGGCCTGATCAAGCTCAACACCAACGAATGTCCGTATGCGCCCAGCGACAAGGTGCTGCAGGCCATCGCGGCGCAGACCTCGTCTGATCTGCGGCTCTACCCTGACCCGCAGGCCACCCGGCTCAGGGCTGCCATCGCCCGTCACCACGGCCTCAAGCCCGAGCAGGTGTTCGTCGGCAATGGCTCCGACGAGGTGCTGGCGCATGCCTTCATGGCCCTGCTCAAGCACGACGCGCCGCTGCTGCACCCCGATATTTCGTACAGCTTCTATCCGGTCTACGCCCGGCTGTACGGCATTGCCACACGACAAATCGCGCTGCAGCCGGACTTCTCCATCTCGGTGGACGATTTCCTGCAGGCGGGGGGCAACGGCGGCATCATCTTCCCGAACCCCAATGCGCCCACCGGCATGGCACTGCCGCTGGCCGAGGTGGAGCGGCTGCTGGTCGCCAACCCGCACTCCGTTGTCGTGGTCGATGAGGCCTATGTCGATTTTGGCGCGCAAACCGCGGCGACACTGATCGACAGCCATCCGCAACTGCTGGTGATCCGCACCCTGTCCAAGGCCTGGGCGCTGGCCGGACTGCGCGTGGGCTATGCGCTGGGCCATCCGGACCTGATCGAGGCGCTCTCCCGGGTGAAGGACAGCTTCAACTCCTATCCCCTCGACCGCCTCGCACTCGCGGGCGCCGAGGCCGCGCTGGGCGATGCCGACTGGCTGGTTCAGACGCGCACGCGCATCATCGACAGCCGGGCGCTGCTGACGGCAGGGCTGCAGGCGCGAGGCTTCGAGGTGCTGCCGTCGCAGGCCAACTTTGTGTTTGCCCGCCACCCGGCGCATGCGGGCGCACGGCTGGCCGTGCAATTGCGCGAGCAGCGCATTCTGGTGCGGCAGTTCGCCCGGCCGCAGCGTATCGCCGACTTCCTGCGCATCACCATCGGCACGCCGGGGCAGTGCGAGGCCTTGCTCGCCGCGCTCGACACCCTCATCTGGGCGCAGACGTCCGCCTCGCGCTGACGTTACGATTGCGCCTATCCCACGCGGTTTTCATCCTCCCTTCCATGCGCACTGCACAGGTTTCCCGCAACACCGCCGAGACGCAGATCACCGTGTCCATCAATCTCGATGGCACCGGGATCTCCAAGCTGTCCACGGGCGTTGGATTTTTTGATCACATGCTCGACCAGATCGCGCGGCATGGTCTGATCGACCTCGACATCCAGGCCAAGGGCGATCTGCATATCGACGCACACCACACCGTCGAAGACGTGGGCATCACGCTCGGTCAGGCGCTGGCCCGCGCCATCGGCGACAAAAAGGGCATCCGCCGCTACGGCCACGCCTACGTTCCGCTCGACGAGGCACTGAGCCGCGTGGTCATCGACTTCTCCGGCCGCCCCGGGCTGATCTGGCATGTGCCGTTCACCCGCGCCATGATCGGCGAGTTCGACGTGGATCTGGCGCGTGAATTCTTCCAGGGCCTGGTCAATCACGCCGCCATCACCGTGCACATCGACAACCTGCGCGGTGACAATGCGCACCATCAGTGCGAAACCGTGTTCAAGGCCTTCGGTCGCGCCTTGCGCGCCGCTGCCGAACGCGATCCCCGCATGGGCGAGGTGATTCCCTCCACCAAGGGATCGCTGTAAATTTTCCTTCCCGCCTGACCCGAACCGATGAAACGAGTTGCCGTTGTGGACTATGGCATGGGCAATCTGCGCTCGGTGTCGCAAGCCGTGGCGCATGTGGCCGCGGGGACCGATTTCGAAGTGGTCGTCACCGCTGATCCCGCCGTGGTGCGCGCCGCCGACCGCGTGGTGCTGCCAGGGCAGGGGGCCATGCCCGACTGCATGCGTGAACTGCGCGAGTCCGGCTTGCAGGAGGCCGTGCTCGAAGCTGCGGCCAGCAAGCCGCTGTTCGGTGTCTGCGTGGGCATGCAGATGCTGCTCGACCACAGCACCGAAGGGCATGTGGACGGCCTCGGGCTGATCCCGGGACGGGTGCAGCGCTTTGAACTGCAAGGTCAGACACAGCCCGACGGCAGTCGCTACAAAGTGCCGCATATGGGCTGGAATGCGGTCTGGCAAGGACGCAGCGCCGCCGACACGCTACACCCGATCTGGGCGCATGTGCCGGATGGCGCGGCGTTCTATTTCGTCCACAGCTTTTACGCCGCGCCGCAGCACGGCGGTCACAGCGCGGGCGAAACCGAGTATGGCGTGCGCTTTGCCAGCGCGGTGGCGCGCGACAATCTGTTCGCGACCCAGTTCCATCCGGAAAAAAGTGCAGACGCCGGTTTGATGCTGTATCGCAATTTTCTGCACTGGTCCCCTTGACGGCGCCGTGCCCTTGCTTCTTCCCCCGAGATCCTCCTCCCTTTTTTCTCTGCCCTGACATCATGCTGCTCATTCCGGCAATCGACCTCAAGGACGGCCAGTGCGTTCGCCTCGAACAAGGTGAAATGCAAGGCGCGACGGTGTTCTCCAAAGATCCCGCGGCCATGGCGCGGCACTGGATCGACCAGGGGGCCGAGCGCCTGCATCTGGTCGATCTCAACGGCGCGTTCGCCGGCAAGCCGCGCAATGCCGAAGCCATCGCAGCCATCCTCGAGGAAGTGGGCGAGGAAATTCCGGTGCAGCTCGGCGGCGGCATCCGCGATCTCGACACCATCGAGCGTTACCTCGATGAGGGCCTGAGCTACGTCATCATCGGCACCGCGGCGGTGAAAAGCCCTGGCTTCCTGCGCGACGCCTGCAGCGCCTTCGGCGGGCACATCCTCGTCGGCCTCGACGCCCGGGATGGCAAAGTGGCCACCGACGGCTGGAGCAAGCTCACCGGTCACGAAGTGGTCGATCTGGCGCGCAAATTCCAGGACTACGGCATCGAAGGCGTGATCTACACCGACATCGGCCGCGACGGCATGCTCACTGGCATCAATATCGAGGCGACGGTCCGCCTGGCCGAAGCGCTCGATGTGCCGGTCATCGCCTCCGGCGGCTTGTCGGGCATGGACGATATCGAAAAGCTGTGCGCGGTGGAGAGCCGCGGCGTGGAAGGCGTGATTTGTGGGCGCTCCATCTACACCGGCGCGCTCGACTTTGCCGCGGCGCAGCGTTTTGTCACCAGCCGCTAGGCCGACCATGCTGTTCAAGCGCATCATTCCCTGCCTCGACGTGAACGGCGGCCGCGTGGTCAAGGGCGTGAATTTCGTCGGCTTGCGCGATGCCGGCGACCCGGTGGAGATTGCCGCGCGCTACAACGCCCAGGGCGCCGACGAGCTTACCTTTCTCGACATCACCGCCACCAGCGACGCGCGCGATCTGCTGCTGCACCAGATCGAAGCCGTGGCTTCGCAGGTGTTCATTCCGCTTACCGTGGGCGGCGGCGTGCGCACCGTGGACGACGTGCGCCGCCTGCTCAACGCCGGGGCGGACAAGGTCAGCTTCAATTCCGCCGCAGTGGCCAATCCGCAGGTCATCGCCGACGCCTCGGCCAAATATGGCGCGCAGTGCATCGTCGTCGCCATCGATGCCAAGCGCCGCGCGGACGGCAGCGGCTGGGAGGTTTACACCCACGGCGGCCGCAAGGCCACCGGGCTCGACGCGGTGCAGTGGGCTGCAGACATGACGCAGGCAGGCGCCGGAGAAATCCTCCTCACCAGCATGGACCGCGACGGCACCAAGGCCGGTTTCGACCTGGCGCTCACCCGCGCCGTGTCCGACGCGGTGAGCGTGCCCGTCATCGCTTCCGGCGGGGTGGGCAATCTCGATCATCTCGCTGCGGGGTTTCTCGAAGGCCACGCGGACGCCGTGCTCGCTGCCAGCATCTTCCACTATGGCGAATACACCGTCGGCCAGGCCAAGCAGCATCTGGCCGCCCGTGGCATCGCCATGCGTCCCGACCTGTCGCTTTGAGCATCCTGCAGACCCTGCTGGGCTTGGGCAAGGGCGCGGCGATGCCGGCGCGCACTAAGATTCGCACCATGAACTGGCTCGATCAAGTGAAATGGGACGCACGCGGTCTCGTCCCCGCCATTGCGCAAGATGCGCACACCGGCCGTGTGCTCATGTTTGCCTGGATGAACCGCGAGGCGCTGGAGCAGACCCACAAGCGCGGCGAAGCGGTGTACTGGTCGCGTTCGCGGCACAAGCTGTGGCACAAGGGGGAGGAGTCCGGTCATGTGCAGACCGTGCGCGACATCCGCCTCGATTGCGATGGCGACGTGGTGCTGTTGCAGGTTGAACAGGCGGGTGGCATTGCCTGCCATACCGGGCGCGAGTCCTGTTTTTTCAGCAGTCTCGATCACGGTCACTGGACCGTTGCCGATCCCGTCTTGAAAGACCCGGCGCAGATCTACGACCAGGCGCACCCGCAAACCGAATCGACCGGGGCGGCCGATTCTGGCGCGGCACTGGAGAGGATTTACGCCACCATCGCCAGCCGTCGCGGCGCAGACCCAAGCGTGTCGTATGTGGCGCGGCTGTTCCACAAAGGTGAAGACGCCATCCTGAAAAAAATTGGTGAAGAGGCCACGGAACTGGTCATGGCAGCCAAGGACGGGAACGCGGAAAAAATTCTCTATGAAACTGCGGATCTGTGGTTCCATAGTCTGGTTGCGCTGGCGCAGCATGGCCTGACGCCGCAGCAGGTGCTTGCCGAACTCGAGCGCCGGGAAGGCCGCTCCGGTCTCGCCGAATTTGCTGCACGCCCCGGAAATACCTGAGAGTCAGCCATGAGTGACCCGCATCAGATCGTCGATCAACCCAGCCCACAGGACATCGACAGCCTGAAGACCGTCGCCCTGGCGGTCTATGTGCTGCAGGCACTGAGTTTTTTCTGGGGAATTACCGCGATCATCGGCGTGATCGTCGACTATGTGAAGCTCGATGACGCCCGCGGCACCTGGGTGGAAAACCATCTGCGCTGGCAGATTCGCACCTTCTGGTGGGCGCTGTTCTGGTCGGTGATCGGCTTTGCACTCATCTGGGTGTTCGGGCTCGGGTTTCTGGTGCTGGCCGTGGTGTATTTCTGGACCATTTACCGCGTGGTCAAGGGCTGGCTCAAACTCACCGAGCGCAAAATGGTTCGCCCCTCTCTGTAAAGCCTGACCATGACGGATCCCAACTGCATCTTCTGCAAAATTGTCGCTGGCCAGTTGCCGGCGAAACTTCTCTACCAGGACGATGACGTGATCGCTTTTCACGACATCCATCCTGCTGCGCCGGTGCATTTTTTGATCATTCCCCGACTGCATCTATCGTCTTTATTCGATGTGGGTACTGAGCACACCGCCTTACTCGGTAAAATGTTGCAGCTTGTACCTCGACTGGCGCGTGAGCAAGGTTGCGAAGACGGTTTTCGCACCGTCATCAACACGGGTCAAAATGGAGGGCAGGAAGTGTTTCACCTGCACTTGCATGTCATGGGCGGACCTCGTCCATGGAAAAAACAGGCCCCTTAATTTTTTGCGGCGAAGGAGTAAATCATGGGCTCATTTAGCATTTGGCACTGGCTGATCGTGCTGGTCATTGTGATGATGGTGTTCGGCACCAAGAAACTGAAGAACATGGGCTCCGACCTCGGCTCCGCGGTCAAGGGTTTCAAGGACGGCATGCGTGACGCCAGTGCGGACGACAAACCGGCCGAGGCTGACAAGCAACTTGCCGCGGAAGCCACCGCCAAGAAGGAAGCCATCGACGTCCAGGCCAAAGAGAAGTCTTCGACCTGAACGTGACAGCGACTTGCTGGCCGGCAGCAATGCCGGTTTTTTGTTCTTGCAACCCGCCCGCGCGCGCACTGCGCCCTTTTCCTCATTGACCGCCCATGTTTGACATCGGAATGTCCGAAATCGGCTTGATCGGCGTGGTGGCGCTCGTGGTGCTCGGGCCGGAGAAACTGCCGCGCGTGGCGCGCACCGCCGGCAATCTGCTCGGCCGCGCGCAGCGTTATCTGGCGGATGTCAAGGCCGAGGTCAACCGCCAGATCGACCTCGAAGAACTGCGCAATGTGAAGTCGTCTCTCGAAACGGCGGCGCAGGACATGAAAAAATCCGTGACCGACAACGTGGCAGACGTGCAGGGCAGCTTTGACGATGCCTGGAAAGAGGCCACGAGCGGTCTCAATGGCGAAGCGGAGCCGTCGATCGCGGATGCACTGCATGCGCCCAGCCTGCCCAGCCCGGACTACCCGTCCAAAAGGCGCAAAAAACTCTCTGGCAACACCGTGCCGCAGTGGTACCGGCGGCAGGCGCGAGTGCGTACACAGGCTCTGTCGGGCGCGGCGCGGATGGCGCGTTACCGCGTCAAGCGCTGATGCGGTGCTGTCGCGGCGGTGTGTTTCGCCTGTTCCTACCCATTTTTGTTAGCGAGTGCATCGCCCGTGTCTGACTCCAAGAAAACAGTGACACCGGACAGCCCCGAGGCCGAACAGCCGTTCATCTCCCATTTGATCGAACTGCGCAACCGGCTCATCCGGGCAATTGCCGCCATCGGCGTGGTGTTCATCGTGTTGTCGATCTATCCGGGGCCTTCCGGGCTGTTCGATCTGCTGTCGCATCCGCTGATCGCCCATCTGCCCAAGGGTTCGACGATGATTGCCATCGGCGTGATCTCGCCGTTTGTCGTGCCGATCAAGGTGACTCTGCTGGTAGCTTTCATGATTGCCTTGCCTGCGGTGCTCTACCAGGTGTGGGCTTTTGTGGCGCCTGGTCTCTACACCCACGAGAAGCGTCTGGTCATGCCGCTGATCATCAGCAGCACTCTGCTGTTTTACATGGGCGTGGCGTTCTGCTACTTTTTTGTCTTCGGGCGCTTGTTCACCTTCATTCAGGGTTTTGCTCCCAAGGTGATCACTGCGGCGCCAGACATCGAGGCATATCTGAGCTTCATGCTGACCATGTTCATGGCGTTCGGCACGGCGTTTGAAGTGCCGGTGGTGCTCATGGTGCTGGTGCGCTTCGGCCTGGTGTCGGTCGAGCAACTCAAGGCCTGGCGCAGCTACTTCATCGTGGTGGCCTTCATCGTGGCGGCCATCGTCACGCCACCGGACGTGGTCTCGCAGACTTCACTTGCGCTGTCCATGATCCTGCTGTTCGAGGTCGGCATTCTTGCTGCCAAGTATCTGGTGAGATATTCGGCGCCGCCTTCCGAAGAAGAAAAGGACGCTCAGTCCTCCGCTTCCTGACGTTTGCGCCGCTCAGGGCAATACGCCTTCGCTGTCTTCTGCCGGCGGAGTCTGGCCGAGGTTTTGCGGGCGGGTGCCAATGCGCACCTGCAGCGTTTGTGGCTTGCCGTCGCGCAGCACCTGAATCGCTGTTTCACTGCCGGGCTTGAGTGCAGCCACCGCGTTGAGCAGTTGCCCGGTGTTGACCACGGGCTTGCCAGCGACATCCAGCACCACATCGCCTGGTTTGACCCCGGCCTGGTCCGCCGGTCCCTGGCGCAGTACGCCGATGATGATCACGCCTTCCGGATGCGGCAGTTTCAAACTGCGGGCAAGTTGATCGGTCACGTCCTGCGGTTCCACGCCGATCCATCCCCGTACCACCTTGCCCGTTGTGATGAGTTGCTGCATCACGTTGCGGGCGGTGGAGACCGGCACGGCAAAGCCGATGCCCAATGAGCCGCCGCTGCGTGAAAAGATGGCGGTGTTGATGCCAATGAGATTGCCGTTCGCATCGACCAGGGCGCCGCCGGAATTGCCCGGGTTGATGGCGGCATCGGTCTGGATGAAGTTCTCGAAGGTATTGATGCCGAGCTGGGTACGGCCAAGGGCGCTGATGATGCCCTGTGTCACGGTCTGCCCCACGCCAAAAGGGTAGCCAATGGCCAGCACCACATCGCCCACGCGGGCGCCCGCATCATTGCCAAAGGTGATGACCGGAAGGTTGTTCAACTGGATGCGCAACACCGCCAGATCGGTGTCGGGGTCGCGGCCCACCAGTGTGGCTTTCGCCTCGCGTCCATCGGCCAGTGTGACTTCAATCTGGTCTGCACCCTCGATCACATGGTTGTTGGTGAGGATGTAGCCGTCCGGACTGACGATCACACCCGAACCCAGCCCCACCGTGGGTTGGCGATTGCCCTGAAACTGGCGCCTCCAGGGGTCCAGCCCCGGCACTCGTCGCGGCACCTTGGAGGTGGTGATGGATACCACTGCAGGCATGGCCTTGACCGCGGCGACGCTGTAGCTGCCTGGTGCGGACGGCGGCAAGGTGCCGGCGACCGGCGCGTCTTGTACGGTGACCACGGTGGGTTTGCTCACCGCCACGGATACCGGGGTGCCGAATTGCACCCATTGGGGCTTGAGGGTGGAGACGACGAACAGCGCGGCAAGCGCAATCGTCACAGTCTGGGAAAATAGCAGCCAGAGGCGTCGCATCATTTTGGAATCGAGTGGGAGATCCCCACATGGCGGCGCGTCCTCACGCTTCAAGGCCACCATGCAGAGAGAGCATTTGCAGGGCGAAATCGACGTCTTGCTCGATTGCGCGCGTTTTACCGATTATTGCCCAAACGGGTTGCAGGTCGAGGGCCGCGACGACATCCGGCGCATCGTCACCGGCGTGACGGCCAGTCTGGCGCTGATCGAGCGCGCCATCGCGTTGCGCGCCGATGCCGTCCTGGTGCATCACGGCTATTTCTGGCGCGGCGAAGACCCGCGCGTCATCCGCCAGAAGCGCAAGCGCCTTGGCCTGCTGCTGGCCGCGGACATCAATCTGTTCGCCTATCACCTGCCGCTCGATGCGCATTGCGAACTCGGCAACAACGTCATGCTCGCCAGACGGCTGGGCTGGTCGGTGCAGGGGCGTTTTGGCAAGCAGCAACTCGGCTGTCTGGGCAGCGCACCGCAAGTCACCGTGGGCGAATTGGCCGGGGCGGTTGCGCGCCGCCTCGGCCGTGCGCCCGTCGTCGTCGGCGAGGCCGACACGCCAGTCGGTCCATTGGCATGGTGTACTGGAGGTGCCCAAGACTGGATCGAAGACGCCTGGGCCGCAGGGGCAAAGACCTTTGTCAGCGGCGAGATTTCCGAACCCACGGCGCATTTCGCGCGCGAGATGGGCATCACTTATCTGGCCTGTGGCCACCACGCCACCGAGCGCGACGGCATTCGCGCGCTGGGCGATCACCTGGCCGCACACTATGGACTCGAAAATGTCTTCGTCGATCTCGATAATCCCGCCTGAGCGCCGCGGCACGCTTCCCATGGCGCTCACCCTGGGCGACGCCTGCGGCATCGGCCCGGAGACCATCGTGCACGCCTTCGCGCGCGGCGAAGCGAGCGGCTGCGTGGTTTACGGAGACGCGGCCTGGCTCGCGCGCACGTCCCGCTCGATGCGGTTTGCGCCGCAGAGCAGCCGCCCGGTGATTGCGGAACTCACTACGTTGGCGGGGTGGAGGGATGTGCCCGAAGGGGTCATTCCTGTGCTTTCCGTCGTGCAGATACCGGACGATCTGCCTCTGGGGCAGGTTGACGCACGCGCGGGTGCGGCGGCGTTTACCTGCATCGAAGCCGCGGCGAACGATGCGCTCGCGGGCCGCGTGGCGGCGGTCGTGACCGCGCCGATACACAAGGCCGCGCTGCATGCGGCGGGTGTGGAATTTCCCGGCCACACGGAAATCCTGCAGCATCTGGCCGGGGGCATTCCCGTGCGCATGATGCTGGCCAACGCGCAGCTCAAAACCGTTCTGGTGACGGTGCATATGGCGCTGCGCCAGGCGATCGACGCGGTGACGACGGACTCCGTGCTGCAGACCCTGCGCATTGCGCATCAGGCGGCGATCGCCTGGGGCGTGGCGCGAGCGCGCATTGCCGTGGCCGGGCTGAACCCCCACGCGGGGGAGGACGGGCTGTTCGGGGATGAAGAGGCGCGCATCATCGCCCCGGCCATCGCGCAGGCCCGCCGTGAAGGCATTGATGCCAGCGGCCCCCACCCGCCGGATACGGTGTTCATGCGCGCCCGCCATGACCCGCCAGCGCATCCGGGCGCATTCGACATCGTCGTCGCCATGTACCACGACCAGGGTTTGATTCCCGTGAAGTATCTGGGGGTGGAGCAGGGCGTGAATGTGACCCTGGGTTTGCCCTTCGTCCGCACCAGCCCCGACCACGGCACCGCGTTCGATATCGCGGGCAAGGATCAGGCCGATCCGTCCAGCCTCATTGCCGCCATCGGCATGGCGCGGCAACTGGCTGCGCAGTCACCGCCAACCTTACAGCCCAAGGCCTAACAGCAGGCTGCGCAGCTCGCGCAGCGCGAGGTCGATATTGGGGTGCTCGGCGGCAAAGCGCGTCGCCAGGGTTTGCGCCTGCTCGGCCAGATCCCCTGTTTCCGCCGCGGCGGTGCTTTCGTTTTGTTTGTGCTCCAGTGCTGCCTGAATGTCCCGATCCAGCGTTTGCAGCAAGGTTTTGAGCTCCGGATCGAGTTGGGGCTGAGACTGCAGTACGGTGTGCAGGCGTTGCAGGGTGTCGCGGATTTGAGTGTCTGACATGGTGTGGTGATTGGCGGATAACCAGGGCATTGTGCCGAGGCGAAAGAGGCGCGGCAAGTGCCTGGGTCAAATCATGGCGAGGCTGTGTTTGCGGCGTGGCGGCGGGAAGTGGACGTCAAGGAGATCGCAGTCTGCCGTGCTGAGCCGAAGCTGCGTGGCCGCCAGATTGTCCCGCAGATGGGCGCCGCGCACCGCCTTGGGAATGGCGATGACATCGGGCTGACGCAGCACCCAGGCGAGTGCGACCTGCGCTGCGCTCACGCCGAGTTGCTGGGCGATCGCAAGCACCGCAGAATGCCCGCTGAGCGCGCCCTGGTCGATGGGGCTGTAGGCCATCAGTGGCAGACGCCGCTTCGCCTGCCAGGGCAGCAGGTCGAACTCGACGCCGCGTGCACTCAGGCTGTAATACACCTGATTTGCAGCGCATTGCGACCCACCGGGCAGGGTGTCGAGTTCTTCCATGTCGTCGACATCGAAATTGCTGACGCCCCAGTGGCGGATCCGGCCGCGTGCCTGCAGCGTCGCAAACCCGGCGAGCGTCTGCGCCAGCGGAAACTCGCCGCGCCAGTGCAGCAGGTACAGATCGATGGAGTCCAGCTTCAGGCGGCGCAGGCTGCGCTCGCAGGCGTCGATCACGCCCTGGGTGGACGCATGGTGCGGGTACACCTTGCTGACGATCGTGAGGTCTTCTCGGCGCGCTTCACCCGCAGCAAACGCCTGTTGCAGCGCGATGCCCAGCATGGTTTCCGCACCGCCCTCGCCATACATTTCTGCCGTGTCGATCAGCCTGTAGCCCAGGCGCAGCGCTTCGCGGACGGCGAGAATTTCGGCGCTGCGCTGGTCGGTGCGCTCGCCCATGCGCCAAGTGCCCAGCCCGAGCGCGGGGATGGGCGTGCCGTCTGGCAATTTGCGCAGCAATGCGGGAGTGGTCATGGCAGTCCGGGTGATGTCGGCGGCTCTCAAGAAAACGCAGAGCCGCCCCAAGTTTTATTGACCCCCACGGGGAGCGGTCGGCGAGCCGACCCTGGGGGCGCTCAGAATAACCAGTGCAGCCAGCGGCTGTCCACGGCGCCCAACAACAGCACCGCAACGATGAAGCCGACGACAAACGCCATCAGGATTTGCAGGAGCTGATTGGTGCGCCGCTGCTCCTGCAGCAGTTCGCGCAGCAAAGGGTCGTCGCGCTTTTCACGTGACTGCAAGGCCTGGTGCAGCAAGCGCGGGATTTCCGGCAGATACTGCGCGTAACGGGTCGATTCGTTCTTGAGCTTGTCGCGGAACGCTGGCCAGCCGACCTGGCTTTTCATCCACTTTTCGAGAAAAGGCTGGGCGGTGGTCCAGAGGTCGAGTTCCGGGTCGAGCTCGCGGCCCAGCCCTTCGATGTTCAGCAGGGTTTTCTGCAGCAGCACGAGCTGGGGCTGGATTTCCACCTTGAATCGACGCGACACCTGGAACAGCCGCATCAACACCTGTCCGAGCGAGATGTCCTTCAGCGGCCGCGCGAACTGGGGCTCGCACACGCTGCGCACGGCGGCTTCGAGTTCGTCGATGCGCACATCCGCAGGCACCCAGCCGGACTCCACATGCAGCTCGGCCACGCGTTTGTAATCGCGCCGGAAAAACGCGATGAAGTTCTGCGCCAGATAGTCTTTATCGAAGTCGGACAGGGTGCCGACGATGCCGAAATCCAGCGCGATGTAACGGCCGAATGTTTCTGGCTGCAGACTGACCATGATGTTGCCGGGATGCATGTCGGCATGAAAAAACCCATCGCGGAAGACCTGGGTGAAAAAAATATCCACGCCAGCCTTGGCCAGTTGCCTGAAGTCGACGCCGGCTTCGCGCAGCGCGTCGATGCGACCGATCGGCACGCCGTACATGCGCTGCATCACGATCACCTCGCTGCGACACAACTCCCAGTGCATCTCGGGGATCAGGATCAGATCGAGCGAAGCCATGTTGCGGCGCAGCTGCGTGCCGTTTGCAGCTTCGCGCACCAGATCGAGTTCGTCGTGCAGATAGTTGTCGAACTCGGCGACGACCTCGCGCGGCTTGAGGCGCTTGCCTTCGCTCCACAGCCTGTCCACCAGCGCCGCCATGGTGTGCATCAGTGCCAGGTCTTCTTCGATGACCTTGTGCATGCCTGGGCGTAATACCTTGACGGCCACCTCGGCACCTCCCTGAGCGGCGGGCAGGGTGGCGAAATGCACTTGCGCGATGGACGCGCTGGCCACCGGCTTGTGCTCGAACGTCGCGAACAGGACTCCGATCGGTTTGCCAAATGCGCGCTCGATAATGGCTACGGCCAGATCGGAATCAAACGGTGGCACCTTGTCCTGCAGCTTGGCAAGTTCATCAGCGATGTCTGTGGGCATCAGGTCGCGGCGCGTGGACAGCACTTGGCCAAATTTGACAAAGATCGGGCCGAGGCTTTCCAGTGCCAGACGCAGGCGCTCGCCACGCGGCGCGGTCAGCGAGCGGCCCAGAGTGAGCACACGGCTGAGGCGACGCAGCCAGGGGTGACGGAAGCCGGAGAGTGCGATTTCATCCAGGCCATAGCGCAGGATGACGGAAAAAATCTTGAGCAGGCGGAGCAGGCGTCGCATTGGACGGTTAGCGCTTGCTGGCGCCCATTTGCTTGTGCAACAGGGCGATGCGCTTTTCCAGCCGGGCGGCGCGATCCCGCAAGTCGCGTACCGCGTCCTGCTGCTGCGTCAGCTCGTTGCGGCTGACCAGCGCCCGCGGGCTGGTGGAAAACCAGTCGCGCGCGCGCGCGTGGCCGCGCTCCCATGCCTGTCTGCCTTGCGCGACGGCGGTTTGTCCCGCATGCGCCAAGCGATGCGCGGGAATGTCGCCAATGAGCTGCGCCAGGTCATCCTCCGCATCCCAACGCACATGCGCCATCAGCCAGGAGAGGGTCTGGGCCAGCTCAGCGTCACCGCGCACACGCGCACTGCTCAAACTCAGTGGCGCACGCCTGGCTATGGCTTCGCGCAAGGCGTCGATGTCCAGGGTGATGTGCAGGTGGGCATCGTCTGCGGCGGGTGTGCTGTCCAGCGGGGTGCGCAGCAAGCCGTCCGGGCCGATTTCCCACGGTAGATCCACGCCCATGGCGCTGAAGACCAGCGACTTGCCAGCGTGCGCACGCAGCTTGTCCTGCGCGGATGGATCGCTGGTCAGCAGATGGTTGATCGCAGGTAAGACGAGGCCCTGGAGCCTGCGGGCGACTGGCGTGTCAGCGGGAATCAAATGTTGGAAGTTGGGAATATGCATGGGCGGATTCGATGGCAGTCGCATTCTAGGATCCGGCCTCCCAATGAAAGCGATGCAGCGCAAATGTCCCGCCAAAAGTGACGAGAGACGAGGCAGACGAAAAACGCCGCAGCGCTTGCGCGGCTGCGGCGTTTGGACGGCAACGCTGATGAATCAGTTCAGTTGCTGGATGCCTGCAAGCTGCCAGCCGCTGGAACCATTGCGTGGCTTGACCAGATTCCACACTTCCCGCACTGGGCTGGCGCCCCCCCAGGTCTCTTCACGCACCAGGCCGGAGAACTCCACGCTGGCCACATACTCGGTCGGGGTTTCTTCCAGGTCGAGCAGCGAGGCTTCGAGAGTGACGATTTCCGTCTTGTTGGGCGCCATGCCGCGTTGCTGCAATTCGGCGGACAAGGCCTCGAACATCTCGCCAGTGGTGAAGGTTTTCAGGCTATTCAGGTCGGCAGCGTCCCAGGCCTGCTGCAAACGGGTGTAATGCTGCTTGGCGCTGGACAGGAAGCTTTCACGATCGAAATCGGCGGGAATGCGGGACGTGCCACCCGTTTGCGAAGTGGTAATCGGCGACCATTGCTGCGGCATATGGGTTTCGACGCCCAGCGGTGCCTGCGAATAGCCTTGCGATGGCCCGCCCGCATATTGCATGGGTGCCGGAGTCTTCGACGCGGATTTGCGGCGGATCAGACTGAAAATCCAGAAAGCGGCTATCGCGAGCAGGCCGATCATCAGCGCAGAGCCGAGGAATGACGCCAGCGCCCCGCCAAACCCCAGCGCGTGGAACAGCGCCGCCAGCCCGAGGCCGGCGGCCAGTCCACCGAGAATGCCG
Source organism: Pseudomonadota bacterium (assembly GCA_021783695.1). Classification (GTDB taxonomy): domain Bacteria; phylum Pseudomonadota; class Gammaproteobacteria; order Burkholderiales; family Burkholderiaceae_C; genus Thiomonas. Next base: position 100,311 of record JAJXTO010000008.1, read on the forward strand.
CCCCAGCGACTAGGTTGCTTTGCGGGCGGCGTGGCTGCGGCCTGCTGACGCGTGGCGGCTGGCGCTCCCTGCTGCGGCGGAGCGGCTTCGCGCTGCGTCACCGCGTTGTTCTGGCGGCCCACGCTCTTGCCGCCGCCCATGCGCTTGGCGTGGGCGTCCATCGCGCTCAGGGCGAGAGTCAGCATCAGGCCGAAGGCGAGAACATTGCGGAGCAAACCAGTCGTTTTCATGCGAGGTCCATAAAGTGGAAGAAAGGTGACATTTTGTTACGAGTCGGGCGAGAAAGTTCAACCCACGTATTTTGTGTTGCGTCAGATCAAAATTTTTGCCCGATATGCAGGGCCACGACGCCCGCAGTCAGGTTGTGCCAATCGACGTGGCCAAACCCGGCCTCGCGCATCATCCCCGCAAGAGTTTCCTGATCGGGGTGCATGCGGATGGATTCGGCAAGGTACTGATAGCTCTGCGCATCTCCTGCAACCAGCTTGCCCAGACGCGGTAGAACCTGAAAGGAATACAGGTCGTAGGCACCACGCAGCGGCTCCCAGGGTTTGGAAAACTCCAGGACCAGCAGCTTTCCGCCGGGTTTGAGCACACGCCGCATTTCGCGCAAGGCGGCGTCTTTGTGCGTCATGTTGCGCAAGCCGAATGCAACACTCACCAAGTCGAACTCGTCATCGGGAAACGGCAGTTTTTCGGCGTCGCACAGCACTGTCGGCACCAGCACCCCGGAGTCAATGAGGCGGTCACGCCCGGCGCGCAGCATGGCGCCGTTGATATCGCTCATCACCACCATGCCATTGGGGCCGACCTTGCGGGCGAAGGCGCGTGACAGATCGCCCGTGCCGGCAGCCACGTCAAGCACTCGATGACCGGGCCGCACCCCGGAGATGGCGACGGTGAACGTCTTCCAGATGCGGTGCATGCCGACGCTCATCAGGTCGTTCATCACGTCATAGCGGGGTGCGACGGAGTCGAATACGCCGCGCACGCGCGCGGCCTTTTCCTCTTCGGCAACCTGCTGGTAGCCGAAATGCGTACTTGATGCGTGATTTGTGTCAGACATGGCGGACTTCAGTGTGAAGAGCATTGGTGCGCGCCGGACGCGGCTGTTGGCATGGGCGTGTCGCGGTCCGCTCCGGCGGCCTGGAGCCGGGCGATGTAATCCGCCCAGAGGGTATCTTGATTCTGGCCGAGGAAATGCAGGTAGTCCCAGCCATAGATCCCGCTGTCATGACCATCAGAGAAGCTCGGCTGGATGGCATAGTTGCCGACCTGCATGACGCTGACGATGTCAACCTCGCGCTTGCCAGTTTGCAGCGTTTCCTGTCCCGGCCCATGTCCGCGGACCTCGGCGGATGGCGAGTACACCCGGAGCAATTCATACGGCAGGCGGTATTGCGTGCCGTCGGCATAACTCAGTTCAAGCACACGCGAGAGCTTGTGCAACACAATGGACTGGGGCCAGTCGGTGCGTGGGACGGGGGGGGGCATGCTGAGGGCGGAGTTAGGGTTTGCCGCATTGTCTCTCACTCGCCGGGGGATCGCCACGAATCAGAACAGTCGGGGTCCGGATACGGACAGGACAGGAGGCAAAAGCCGAGGAAAAACCGGTGCAAACGCTTGCACTTGCAGGGTGAGTGGAGGACTTCCACCTCCAACTGAGTGTGTCCTGCCGGACGCGCCAAAAAAAACCCAGGTCGAGACCGACCTGGGCGAATTGCACACTCCCTGAAAGAGCCAGTAAAGGCTCGGACATGATTTGATACAAATTGAGACGATTTGTCCAGAAAATTTTTTATCCGATATGGCCGCACAGGAATGGCTCGATCGCAGCTGGCCGATTCGGCGTCTCAGGGCACGCGCCGACGCGGAGGGTCATCTCAGTGGTGAAATGACACGCGATTGGTTGAGGC
>JAJXTO010000032.1 GCA_021783695.1 Pseudomonadota bacterium
CGGGCAGCGGCAAGACGCGGGTGATCACGCACAAGATCGGACGGCTGCTGCGTGCGGGTCTTGAGCCCGATCAGATCGCGGCGATCACCTTCACCAACAAGGCCGCTGCGGAAATGCGCGAGCGTGCAGCGCAACTGGTGGACAAGCGCGGCGTTGCCAGCAAGCTCGCCATCTCCACCTTTCACGCGCTGGGGGTGCGCATGTTGCGCGAAAGCGGTGCGGCGCTGGGGCTGAAGCCCAAGTTCTCCATTCTCGCCGCGGACGACGTGACCGGCCTGCTGCGTGACGCCGGTGCCACCACCGACAATGCCCAGGCCCGCCGCTGGCAATGGACCATCAGCCTGTGGAAAAACGCCATGCTCACGCCCGAAGCGGCAGCGCGCGTCGCGCAGAACGACGATGAGGGCGTGGCCGCCAAGGTGTACGCGCGCTACGCCGACATGCTGCAGGCCTATCAGGCGGTCGATTTCGACGACCTGATCTGGCTGCCCGTCACCTTGCTGCAGCAGCACGCCGAGGTGCGCGCGCATTGGCAGGACAAGTTGCGCTACCTGCTGGTGGACGAATACCAGGACACCAACGCCGCGCAGTACGATCTGCTCAGACTGCTGGTGGGGGACAAGGGCCGGTTTACCGCCGTGGGCGACGACGACCAGAGCATCTACGGCTGGCGCGGTGCCACGCTCGACAATCTCAAGCGGCTGCAGACCGACTGGCCCGCGCTCGAAGTCATCAAGCTGGAGCAGAACTACCGCTCGACCAATGCCATCCTGCGCGCGGCCAACGCCATCATCCAGAGCAACCCCAAGCTCTACCCCAAGAGTCTGTGGAGCGAGCATGGCGAGGGTGAGGCGGTGGAGGTGCGCGCCGCGCAGAACGAAGACGAGGAGGCGCAGATGGTGACCGCACGCATCCAGGCGCTGCGCAGTGGCCGCAACGCCGAGCTGGCGCACATTGCCGTGCTCTACCGCGCCAATCACCAGTCGCGCCCGCTGGAGCAGGCGCTGCGCCGCGCCAACATTCCCTATGTGGTCAGCGGCGGGCAGAGCTTTTTCGACCGCGCCGAGATCAAGGACGTCTGCGCCTATCTGCGGCTGCTGGCCAATCCCGACGACGATCCCGCCTTTCTGCGCGCCGTCACTACGCCGCGCCGGGGCATCGGCCCGCAGACCCTGGCCGCGCTGAGCAGCTTTGCCGGGCAGTGGAAGGTGTCGATGTTCGAGGCGCTGTTCCGCGATTCCATGCCCGCCGCGGTGGGTGCGCGCCCCGCCGACCATCTGCGCGAGTTCGGTCGCCTGCTGCACGACATCGAATGGCGCGCCCGCACCGCGCCGGCCGGCGAATTGCTGCGCGAGATGCTGGAGACCATCGGCTTTCGCGCCTGGCTGGAAGAGCACAGCGACAACCCGCGCGAAGCCGAGCAGCGCTGGAAGAACGTCGACGATTTCTGTGGCTGGATCGAGCGCAAGGCCGAGGAGGACAAGGTCGGCCTGACGCAAATCGCCCAAACCATCTCCCTCATCACCCAGTTGCAGGAGCGCGGCGACCAGCGCGACGCCGTGACGCTGTGCACCCTGCACGCCGCCAAGGGGCTGGAGTGGCAGCATGTGGTGCTGGCCGGGTGCGAGGAAGGTCTGCTGCCGTTTTTCACCGACGAACGCCCGCTGTCGGACACGTCCCTGGAAGAAGAGCGCCGCCTGATGTATGTGGGCGTGACGCGCGCGCGGCAAACCCTGGTGCTGAGCTGGTGCCAGAAACGCAAGCAGGGGCGCGGCGCTGCGGCGCGCACGCCGAGCCGCTTCATTGGTGAAATGCAGACCGCCCAACCCAGGACGAGCAACAAGGACGCCGCCATGGCGCGCATCGCCGCATTGCGCAGCCGCCTGGGCGCGGCGGCAGCCGAGGAAACCGCCGCCGCAACGGCTGCGGCAAAGACTTGATCGGCGCGCAAGCTCTAGCCGAAACGCAGTGAATCGGCTATGTTCCAAAAAAATCGAACGGGCGTGCTTTTCTCCCGTATCACTGCCGATCAAAGACAAAGCAGGAGACAGTTCATGGAGCGGATCTGGCTGGCGAATTACCCCGCAGGCGTGCCTGCAGACATCGACCCGGACATTTTTTCCAACGTCGGCTCGTTACTGGAGCGGAGCTTCAAGGCCTACGCCGAGCGCCCCGCCTATGCCTTCATGGGGCACAAGACCAGCTATGCGCAGTGGGGCGCGCAGAGCATGGCGCTCGCGGCCTATCTGCAATCGCTCGGGCTGAAAAAAGGCGACCGCGTGGCGCTGATGATGCCCAATGTGCCGCAATACCCTGTCGCGGTTGCCGCGGTGCTGCGCGCGGGGCTGGTGGTGGTCAATGTCAACCCGCTCTACACCCCGCGCGAACTCGAACACCAGCTCAAGGACAGCGGCGCGCTGGCCATCGTCATCCTGGAGAACTTCGCCCATACCCTGCAGCAGGTGATCGCGCACACCGCGGTGCGGCATGTGGTGGTGGCGAACATGGGCGAGACGCTGGGGTTCCCGCTCGGGCCCATCGTCAACTATGTGGTGCGGCACAAAAAGCGGCTGGTGCCCGCCTGGTCGTTGCCCGGCCATGTGCGCTGGAAACAGGCGCTGCAAACCGGCGCGGGTCGGTCATTCAGCCCGCCGCAAGTGGACACGGAAGACGTGGCGCTGCTGCAATACACCGGTGGCACCACCGGCGTGGCCAAGGGCGCCACGCTCACGCACCGCAACATCGTCGCCAATATCGTGCAGTCGGCTGCCTGGTACGCCCCGGCGCTGGGCAAGCTGCCCAAGGGCCAGCAGCTCAACACCATCTGCGCGCTGCCGCTCTATCACATCTTTGCCTTCACCGTGATCATGATGCTCAGCGCGTATGAGGGCGGCATGATGATCCTCATCCCCAACCCGCGCGACCTGCCGGCCACGCTCAAGGAACTGGCGAAGTACGAGGTGCATTCCTTCCCGGCGGTGAACACCCTGTTCAACGGCCTGCTCAATCATCCGGATTTCGACAGGGTGGGCTGGGACAAGTTGAAAATGTGCCTGGGCGGCGGCATGGCGGTGCAGGAGGCCGTGGCCAGGCGCTGGCTGGAGCGCACTGGCTGCCCGATCTGCGAGGGCTACGGGCTGTCGGAGACGTCGCCGTCGGCCATCTGCAATCCGACCGATACCGACCGCTACAGCGGCACCATCGGCATGCCCATCCCGTCCACCGAGCTGCAGCTCGTGGACGACAGCGGCCGCGAAGTGGCGCCCGGCCTGCCCGGAGAAATCGCCCTGCGCGGCCCGCAGGTGATGCGCGGCTACTGGAACCGCCCCGATGACACCGCGGCGACGTTCACTGCCGACGGTTTTCTGCGCACCGGAGACATCGGCGAGATCGATACCAGGGGCTATGTGAAGATCATCGACCGCAAAAAGGACATGATCCTGGTCTCGGGATTCAACGTCTACCCCAACGAGGTGGAGGGCGTGGCGGTAATGCACCCCGGCGTGCTCGAAGCCGCGGCCATCGGCGTGCCCGATGCGAATTCAGGCGAGGCGGTCAAGCTGTTCGTGGTGAAAAAAGACCCTGCCCTGACCGAGCAGCAATTGCGCGACTTTCTGCACGAGCAGCTCACCGGCTACAAGCGTCCCAAGTTCATCGAATTCCGCGGCGAACTGCCCAAGACACCCGTGGGCAAGATTCTGCGGCGGGAGTTGCGGCCGACGGCTTGAACGGCGGCGCGGCGCGTTTTGCAGTTCAGCGCGCCTCTTCCCGCAGATCGCGCAGCAGGTTCAGTGTCTGCTGCAGATTGAGCGCGCGCGAGAACACCCAGCCCTGGATCATCGGGCAGCCTGCGCGCTCCATCCACAGTAGATCGGCGACGGTTTCCACGCCCTCGGCCACGACTTCCAGGTTGAGCGTCTTGGCCATCGTGAGGGTGGCGCGGGCGATGGCGGCCTTGAAGCGGTCGGCGCTCACCCCCGAGGCAATGGCGCGATCGATCTTGATCTGCGACACCGGCAACCGCGTGAGATAGCCGAGGTTGGAATAGCCCACGCCGAAGTCGTCGAGCGAGAGCTGCACACCCATCTGACGGAATTGGCCGAGCACCGCGAGCAGGTCAGGGTTGTGCTCGATTTCCACGTTTTCCGTGAGTTCGAGCACCAGCCGGTCGCGCGGTACGTTGAAGCCTTGCGCCAAGTCGGAGATGCAGGGCACGCAGGCGTTCACATGCAGCTGCCGCGGCGAGACGTTGAAGGCCATGGTGCCGACAAAACCCTGCTCCTTGCGCAGGCGGGCAAAACCTTCCAGCGCGATGGACATCATCACCGGGCCAAAGCTGTCGAGCAGGCCGCAGTCGGCCAGGATGGCGATGAACTCGTCGGGCGCGACGCGCTCGCCGTTGCCGCGCGTCCAGCGCGCCAGCGCCTCGACACCGGCAATCTCGTAGGCGCTGCGCAGAGTGTCCAGCGTGGCGGAGTCGTCGTGCAGCAGCACGCTTTGCCTGCGTGACCAGATGGGCTGGAAATGCACTTCGAAGCGCTGGTTGGCGATGGCCGCGCGCAGCTCCTCTTCCAGCTGCGAGCGACGCTCGATGCGCGACTGCAGCGCCACGGAAAACGACTCCACCCGGTTGCGCCCCAGCATCTTGGACTCATGCATGGCCGCATCCGCGTGGCCCAGCAACTCGGCAGTGGTGCGGCCATGCTGCGGGAACACCGCCACGCCGATGCTCGCCGTGGTCTGCAGGGTGCGTCCGGCATATTCCAGGGGTTCGCCGAGCTGGTCCTGCACCAGCATGGCCATGCGCATGGCCTGCGCGGCGTCATGCGCGTCGCGCGCGAGGATGAGGAATTCGTCGCCGCCAAAGCGGGCAGCGGTGTTGTTGGGCCGGGCGAGCTGCACCAGACGCTGCGCGGTTTCCACCAGCACCCGGTCGCCCACAGCGTGCCCGAGCGCGTCGTTGATCAGCTTGAAGCGGTCGAGGTCGATGAACAGCACGGCGAAGCTCTGCCCCGGCGGGGTGACGCCAATGGCGTCTTCGACATGCTTCTCGAACAAGGTCCGGTTTGCCAAGCCGGTGAGCGCGTCGCGGTAGGCGGCGAGTTCGAGTTTTTCCTCGTCCTGGTGCGCCTTGGTCACGTCGCGCACCACGCCGCGATAGCCCTGGTACAGGCCGAGATGGTCGATCATGGGCGAGGCGTCGATGCGCCACCACAGCAGCGCCTGGTCCGGCCCCAGACGGAACGGCACGACCAGGTCGCGCACCTCTTCATGTTCCTCCATCAGAAAGCGCAGCTGCGCCCATTCCGGCGAGAACTCCTGCCCTGGATATAGCGCGTTGAGGTTATGCCCCACCAGGTTCAGACCGGAGAGCGGCGACTCGCCCGCGCGGCGGCTGCTGCGGGTGATGTAGGTCAGGACATCGTTGATGTCGGACTCCCAGAACCATTCGTTCGACAGTTCGGCCAGCATGCGAAACCGGTTTTCGCTGCGCACCAAACGGGTCTGCGTCTGCCGCAGCTCGCTGATGTCCCAGGTCAGGCCGAAGATGCGCGTGGCCAGTCCGTTGGCCCCGCGCTCGCGCACCATCCCGTGGTTCATCGTTGTCACCATGCTGCCGTCCACGCGGATGAAGCGCGTTTCCACCGTCTGCACAAAACCGTCTGGAGCGCTGATGCGCGCAATCGCCTGTTCGAGTGCGGGCAGGTCGGCCGGCACCACATGCCCCATCCACTCGGGAATGGTGAAGGTCTTGGGTTCATACCGGTGTGCTTCGTCGAGCCAGTTCTGCTCGGCATGCAGCTGCCCGCTCTGCAGATCGAGTTCCCAGATGGTCAGCCCGGGGCTGGTGCGCAACAGATCGAGCGAGGTGTCGCTGGCATGCAGCCGGGTGGTGTCCTGCATGAAGCAGAAGTAGCCCGGCGTGGTGCCGCCGTCGCCAGACGGGAACGGCACCAGCCGCACCTGCAGCCAGCTTTGCCCATGATGGCCGGCACGGAGTCCCTGGCGTTCGTATTGCGTCACCTGGCCGCGCAGCACCGCTGTGATGTGCGGCGTGATGGTGAGCAGCGCCTCTTGCGGAGTGAAGGTGTCCAGCGACTTGCCGAGCAATTCCGCAGGCGTTCTGCCCAGCCAGTTGGCATACGCCGTGTTGCAATACAACAACCTGTTCTGCGCATCAAAACAGCCGACCATCAACGGCAGATGCTCCGCCCACTGAGCGATGTCCTGGCACCAGGAGGTGGAAGATGTTGATGGTGTTTCTCGTCCCATGCGCTGGAAGGTTGTGCAGAAATTGAATGGAGCGTGCCAAAATTCCGCAAGCCCCTCGCGAACCGGACGGCGATCGCCCGCGACAACTTTGTAAAGTCTAAGCGAGGCAGGGCATAGACGGGGGTTTTTGTCGTTCTCCGTCGGAAAAGTGTGAAATTTTGAAACGCACCCAATCGGATGGGATGAAAGTTGGACAATCTCCAACCGATCCCTGCCATCGATGGGCGCTCGAGATATGCAGGCTGAAAACAACCGGAGGGAATATGAACAAGGCGATACGGGGCTGCCGTCAGGCAGCAACGCTGGGCTTGGTGGCGTTGCTCGCGGGGTGTGGTGGGGGTGGGGGCGGGAGTACGCCGGCGCCGACATGCACTGCAAACTGTGTCTCGGGGCAGGTGACGGATAGTGCGGGAGGTGGTGTGTCCGGGGTGTATGTCACGGCGACCAATCCGGCCACCAACCAAGTGTGCTTCACATCTCCAACCGGCAGCAATGGCGGCTACACCGTGTCAACTAGTGCTTGCGGTAGCGGTGCTGTTGTCCTCACCGCGCCGGTCGGCGGCGGAACTGTGGTCAACAGCTGGGCACCTGGTCAGTCAACGACCGGTGTCAATCTCAATCCGGGGACGACTTCGTCGGTCGCCGCCTACGCGGGAACCTGGTCAGCAAACTATGTTTCGTCGCTTTCGTCGGGCGGCGACTCGGGCAGTTGCTCGGTCGTGGTGAATGCCGCTGGCGTGATCGACGCTGCACAAAATTCGAACAACTGCACCTCAAAACTGTCCGGTACGTTCACGTTGACCGGTGCTCTCAATGCGCAGGGGTATTTCGCCGGAACGGCGACTACTGGCGCGGCCTATAGCGGTCAGTTCGTAGTCTTGAGCAAATCGGCGAGCGGTATTTGGCAAAACAGCGGGACTAATGACCAGGGAACCTGGACTGCCACGCTCCACTGACGGCCTCATGACTTGACACCCCGCAGGCCGCTTCAAGCGGCCTGCATCATTTTTGAAGCGCGGCTTTTACACTGGCTCGCATGTCAACAACTCTCTTGCCTCTCCCGGGCCGTGCTTACATCGTCGGCGGCGCGGTGCGTGATGCGCTGCTGGGGCGGGCGCATGGCGACCGCGACTGGGTGGTGGTGGGTGCCACGCCGCAGCAGATGATCGATGCCGGATTTCTTCCCGTCGGGCGCGATTTTCCGGTGTTCCTCCACCCCCAAAGCCACGAGGAATACGCCCTGGCGCGCACCGAGCGCAAGACCGCGCCGGGCTATCGCGGCTTTGCGGTGCACACCGCGCCCGATGTCACGCTGGAAGACGACCTGCTGCGCCGCGATCTGACCATCAACGCCATGGCGCAGGCGGCGGACGGCACGCTCATCGACCCCTACGGCGGCCAGCGCGATTTGCAGGCGCGGGTGTTGCGTCATGTGTCGGCGGCGTTTGCCGAAGACCCGGTGCGCATCCTGCGTCTGGCGCGGTTCGCCGCGCGCTTCGGCGATTTTTCCGTCGCTCCCGAAACCATGGACTTGATGCGTCAGATGGTGCATGCGGGCGAGGTGGACGCGCTGGTGCCCGAGCGGGTGTGGCAGGAACTGGCGCGTGGCCTGATGGAGCCGCAGCCGCAGCGTCTGTTCGCCGTGCTGCGCGCGTGTGACGCGCTGGCGCGGCTGTTGCCGGAAGTGGGCCGTCTGTGGGGCGTGCCGCAGCGGGCCGACTATCACCCCGAGATCGACACCGGCGTGCATGTCATGCTGGTGTTGCAGGCCGCGGTCGCACTCGACGCCCCGCTGCCCGTGCGCTGGGCCTGTCTGATGCACGATCTGGGCAAGGGCACGACACCCAAAGACATACTGCCGCGCCACATCGGCCACGAGCAGCGCAGTGTGGCGCTGGCCGCTGCGGTGGCGCGGCGGCTGCGGGTGCCGACCGAGTGTGCCGAACTCGCCGCGGTGGTTGCCGCCGAGCACGGCAACATCCACAAGTGTCTGGGCTTTGGTGCCGAGGCCACACTGCGTCTGCTGCAGCGCTGCGATGCCCTGCGCCGCCCCGAGCGTTTTGCCCAGGCGCTGCTGGCGTGCGAAGCCGATCACCGCGGACGTGGCGGCGACTTTCCTCAGCTGCCCTACCCGCAGCGCGCCCGGCTGCTCGCGGCGCTGGATGCGGCGCAGCGTGTCGATGCCGGGGCGATTGCGCGGCGGGTCACGCAGTCCGGCGGCAAGCCCGCGGCCATCGCGCAGGCCGTGCAGGCGGCGCGCGCGCAGGCGCTGGCGCGCGTGCTGGAGCCAGCGGAGGGCGGCTGATGCGTGCGCTGTATCGTCTGGGTGCGCTGGTGCTGTGCTTCGCCACCTGGGGCCTGCTGGATGCGGCTCGGGCGGCCCCCGCGAACCGCCTCGCCGCCTCGCACGACCCCTATCTGCTGGAGCACGCCCGCGACCCGGTGGACTGGTATCCCTGGGGTTCTGAGGCGCTGGAGAAGGCCCGGCGCGAGAACAAGCCGATCTATCTCTCCATCGGCTACTCCGCCTGCTACTGGTGCCATGTTGCGCAGCGCACGCTCTACCGCAATCCGCAGATTGCCGCGCTGATGAACCGTTGGTTCGTCAATGTGCTGGTGGACCGCGAACAGCGCCCCGACATCGATCACATCTACATGCTGGCGCGGCAGATCATGACGCGCGACAGCGGCTGGCCGAACAATGTCTTTCTCACTCCCGATCTGCAACCCTTCTACATCGGCAGCTACTTCCCGCCCAAGGCCACGGCGCAGCAGCAGGGATTTCCCACGCTGCTCGCCACTCTGCACAGGAACTGGACACAGCATCCGGGCGAGGTCAGGCGTATCGCGGCGCAGATTGCGCAGGCCATGCAATCCGCCGCGGTTGCGGGGGATGCATCGGTGCCGATCGCTGCGGCGCGCTGGACGCAGACCGCGCAGACCGAGGCACTGCAGCGCTTTGACGCCCTCGATGGCGGTTTTTCCGCTGCCACCAGCGCCGCGCGTTTTCCGCAGCCGCCGCTGCTGAATTGGCTGCTGGCGCGCGGCGCGGCAGGGCACCCGAATGCAGAGCATGCCGCGGTGTTCACCCTGCAGGCCATGGCGCAGGGCGGGCTGATGGATCAGCTCGGCGGCGGGTTTCACCGCTACGCGGTCGATCCCGCCTGGTCGGTGCCACATTTCGAGAGGATGCTGTCGGACAACGCCCAGTTGCTCGCGGTCTACGCGCGGGCCTACGCGCAGACCGGCCTGCCGGATCTGCGCTGGACCGCGCAGCGCACCGCCGACTTCCTGCTGCGCGATCTGCGTCTGCCGCAGGGCGTGTTCGCCACGGCTCTTGCCGCAGAGACCGGCGGGGTGGAGGGGGCGACCGATCTGTGGACAACGGCGCAGATCGACGCCGTGCTCGGCAAGCGGCAGGCCGGGGCGTGGTTTTCCCTCTACGCACTCGTCCCGCCGCATGCTGGGGCCAAGGCGGAGGTGCTGCGCCAACGGCGCGACGTGGCAGAGGCGCTGTTGCGCCAAGGGCGCCTGGCCGCGCGACTGCAGCGATTGGCACCGCAGCGCCGCGCCCTGCTTGCCGCGCGCGACCGCCGCCCGCAACCCCGGCGTGATGACAAAATCGTCACCGCCGACAACGCCCTGGCCATCCGCGCACTGGCGCAGGCCGGCATGGCGCTGGATGATGCCGCGTGGGTTGCAGCCGCCGTGCGCGCGGCCGATTGGCAGTGGCAGCACGCCTGGAACCCGCGGCAGCGCGAGTTGCTGCATCAGTGGGTCGGCGGCCATGCGGGCAACGCCGGTTTTCTGGACGATTACGCCGAACTCGCCCGCGCCTGTCTCACCCTGGCCAGAGTGCAGCGCGATGCGCGCTGGAGCCAACGCGCCAGCGAGCTGGCCGACGCCATGCTGACGCGGTTCGCGGCGCCGGACGGCAGTTTGCGTGCGATCCAGGCGACCGATACCTTGCCTTTCCCCACGCCCTTGCAGGGCGACGTACACCGGCCGTCCGGCCAGAGCGCCGCCATCGCCGTGCTGGTGGAACTGGCGCGGCGCACCGGGCAGGCGCATTGGGCCGAGGCAGCGCGCCGCGCGTTGCGGCCCATGGCGCCGCAGGTGTCGGCCCGTCCGCTGGACTGGCCCGATCTGCTGCAAACCCTGGACAGTGCCGCCGGGCGGACCGTGTTTGCGCCGCCAGCGCCGCCCGGCGATGCCCGGCCTGCGGATTGCGCCGGACTGCCGCAGGGGGCGTGCTCCTCGGACAGAGTGCAGGCGAATTGGCTGCAGACAACAGGCGGGTGGACGCTGCAAGTGCAGATCGCCCCGGGGTTTCACATCAACGCCAACCCCGCCTCGGAGCCGAACCTGATCGCCACCACCGTGCTGCTGCATGGCCAGCCGTTGCAGGGCGTGCGCTACCCGCCGTCGCAGCAGTTCCGCCCGGAGTTCGCACCGCAAGGCATCGCAGTGTGGGAAGGACAGGTGAGGCTGGAACTGCCGGCACTGGCACCCGCCCAGCGGGCCGCGCTGGCGCTGAGGGTGCAGGCCTGCAACGCCACCACCTGCCTGGCGCCGAGCGTGCTGCAGCTGGCGGCGCCGCGCTGAGGTTCAACCCTGCAGCCGGGGCATGCCGCCACGCTGCAGGCGGTCGTCGATCTCGCCCAGGGTGGCGTTGATGCCGTTGGCGTTGGCCTCGATGGCGCTGCGCAGCTCGCGGTCGAGTTGATCGACGCGGGCCAGCAGCGTTTGCAGGTCGGCGCTGTGCAACTGGCGCAGCTCGTCGAAGCGCGAGGCCTCGGCCTTGTCGGCCAGTTCGCGCTGCGCCTTGAGCTCCTTGGCCACGCGGCGCGATTCGCTCATCATCCCGGCCTGCAGCACCACGATATAGATCAGAAAGACCGCGGCCAGCAGCACGATCAGCCCGAGCATGATCAGCCCCAGCGGCGCCTTGACCGCGCTGAAGCCCAGCGACAGATCGGTGGGCGCCATCAGCACGCTCCAGTTCAGTGCGGAAAAGATGCCGATCAGCACCAGAACGACGATCACCAGCCCACTTCGCAGATTCATGCCCGCTCCCTTGTTGTCGATGATGTTCGCTACAGTTTAGGCAATGATGCACTGCGGCATGTGATTTGCTTGCCAGGATCGCATCCAACGACCGGAGATCCGCATGAGTCAAAGCATTCCCGCCACCTTGATCGCCGGAGACGGCATCGGCCCCGAGATCATGGACGCCACGCTGGCCGTGCTCGACGCGCTGGCCGCGCCGTTCGAGTGGGACGCGCAGGTGGCCGGCCTGGGCGCTGTGAGGACTGCGGGCGATCCGCTGCCCGCCGCCACGCTGGCCAGCATCCGCACCACCCGGCTGGCGCTCAAGGGGCCGCTGGAAACGCCCTCGGGCGGCGGCTACCGTTCCAGCAACGTTCGCCTGCGCGAGGCGTTCAAGCTCTACGCCAATATGCGCCCGACCAAGACCCTGATCCCGGGCGGCCGCTACGACAACATCGACCTGCTGGTGTTCCGCGAAAACGTCGAAGGCCTGTACATGGGCTACGAGCACTACATCCCGATCGATGGCGACCCGCACGCCGTGGCCATCGCCACCGGGGTGAACACGCGCCAGGGCGCGCGCAACATCCTCGACTACACCTTCCGCACCGCCATCGCGCTGGGGCGCAAGAAGGTCACGGTGGTGCACAAGGCCAACATCATGAAGGCGCTGACCGGCATCTTTCTGGAAACCGCTTACATGCTGCACAAGGAGAAATACGCCGACCAGATCGAACTCAACGACGTGATCGTCGATGCCTGCTGCATGAAGCTGGTGATCAACCCATGGCAGTTCGACACCCTGGTGACGACCAACCTGTTCGGTGACATTTTGTCCGATCTCGCTGCCGGTCTGGTGGGCGGGCTGGGCATGGCGCCCGGCGCCAACATCGGAGAAGACGCCGCCATCTTTGAAGCGGTGCATGGCTCGGCGCCCGACATCGCGGGCAAGGGCATTGCCAACCCCATCGCGCTGATGCTGGCCGCCGCCCTCATGCTCGACCACGTCACCCTGCACGACAAGGCCAACCGGCTGCGCCAGGCCATTGCCGACACGCTCAATGTCGACAGCATCCGCACCGGCGATCTGGGCGGCAAGGCCACGACACGGAACTTCACCGATGCGGTCGTCAGCCGCATCAAGAACGGCTGATGCCTGTGTGCCCTACAGCCCGGTAAAGCGGCTGACGATGCGAAAGTAGAGTCCGCGCGGCAGCAGGCGCAACAATTTGAGCCACAGTGTGAAGCGGCGCGGGAAATGGACGTCGAACCGCCCCGCCTCCAGCCCGCCGATCAGTGCGTCGGCAGCCTGCTCGGGGGGGATGAGCGCCGGCATGGCAAAGGTGTTCTGCGCGGTCAGCGGGGTTTCGACGAATCCGGGGTTGATGACATGCACGCCGATGCCCTGCGGGTGCAGGTCGATGTAGAGCGTTTCCGCCAGATTGATCAGCGCGGCCTTGGTCGGGCCATAGGCCAGCGCCTGCGGCAGTCCGCCAAACCCTGCCACGCTGCTGACCAGGGCGATATGCCCGGCACGCTGGGCGTTGAACACCGGCAGCGCCGCGGCAAGGGCATGCAGCGCCCCGCGGTAGTTCACGTCGTCGTGCCGCAGGGCGGTGGCCAGATCGAAGGCGGTGGCCCGCATGGGACGGTAGGTTCCGGCGCAGTACAGCAGCAGGTCGAGGCCACCCCAGTCGCGCAACAAGCCTTGCATCGCCGCCTGCACTGCGTCGGCGTCGGTGACGTCCAGCGGCAGAGGCAGCGCGCCGTGGATGCTCTGCAGCTCAGGCGCACTGCGCGCCGATACCGCCACCTGTGCGCCGCGCTGCAGCAGCGCGATTGCGGTGGCACGGCCGATGCCGGTGGACGCGCCGATCACCCAGACCCGGCGCTCCTTCCAGCCCTCGATGCGCGGGTTCAGTGCCATGGCCATCAGGGCTTGTTGAACGACAGGAACACGCTGCCCACCTTGAAGCCGAACTTGGTGATGACCGAATGGTTGAGCAGCACATGATCGTCCATCAGGTACATCCAGTCGTCGAACCGCACGTTGTAGACCGTGCCGCCCACCGGCAGCGCCAGGGTGTAATGCCAGTTCAGCGCATTGCCCGCGGCGCGACCGATCGCCTCGCCAACCACATCACCCGCAGTGCCGACGTAGCGCTTTTCACCATCTTTTTCCGGCAGTTCGCGGATGGTCCAGATGCGTTCCTGCTTGGCGCCGTCGTTGTAGACAAAGTGTTCATCGAGCGTGCCCACATCGCCTTTCCACGAGGCGTCGATGGTGACATGAAAGCGCCGCGTCATCTTGCCCGATCGGTCGAACACAATGCCTACGGCGGTGAGCCGTCCGTTGAAATACTGCTTGAGATCGAAGGTGGGTGTCTGGCCCCGGTATGCCAGCGGCGTGACGCTGGCGCAGCCGGACAACAGGCTCACGCTCAGAACGGCGGCCAGCAGCCACCAGCGGCGCAATTGCAGCCAGGATGAAAACGCGGTCTTGGACGACATGGTTGATCTCCGTTCACGGTTCAGGGAGGGGATGCGGCACCGGTCTGCGACGCTGTGCCGCGCACAAAGAAGCGCCAAAGTAGACCGGCAGAGACCAGCTTGAGCGCCGAGGGCAGCAGGCAGTACGCCACCACCAGCGGCGGCAGCGCGCCGGTTTCCAGCGTGCCCGGCCGGTAGCCGAACAGCGCCAGCAGCGGCAGCGCCAAACCCGCAGCCAGTGCGAGATTGAGCTTGGTCGCAAAGTTCCATACGCCGAAGTAACTGCCTTCGAGCCGGTCGCCATGCCCAGCGGCGCGGATCACCCCGGCGAGCAGCGCCGGAGGCATGACCAGATCGGGCCCGAGCGCCGCGCCAGACAGGACTACCACCAGCGCATAGCCCCAGCGGTCACCCGGCTGCAGCAGCGCGGCCCAGACGAAGGCCGCCACCGCCAGCCCCATGCCCAGCAGCCAGCAGCGCGCCGCGCCATAGCGCCGCACCGCGCGCAGCCACACCGGCACCAGCAGCCCGGCGGCGGCAAAGTAAGCGAACAGATACGCACCCGACAGCTCGGCGGCATCCAGCCGGTCGCGAATGAAAAACAGCACCAGGGTGGCCGGAATGGCCGCCGCAATGCCACTGGCGACAAACACGGCCAGCAAGGCCATGAAGCGCCGGTTGTGCAGCGGCACAAGCAGGGTGCGCCAATGCAGCGTGGAATGCACCACCGCTTGGTGGGGAGAGGGATCAGGGGCGCGCCACAGCAACATCAGTCCGATGAACAGCGCTGCTGCGAAGACCCCCACCAGCAAGGGCGCGCCACCGAGCTGCGGCACGATGGCGGCGAGCAGCACGCCGGCCAGTCCCAACCCTTCGCGCCAGGCCACGGTGCGGGCAAGCTGTGCTTCGTCCGCGCCCAATGTGGCTCCCCAGGCCTGATGCAGGATGGACGCGGCGCTGAATCCCAGATAGGTCAGCAGCAGCGCCGCGGTGAACAGCGCGGTGAAGCGCCACTCGCCGGTGCCGAACGGCAGCAGCGCGGGCAGCGCGAACAGTGCCGCAAAGCCGATGAACATCAGCACACATGCGGCCAGCATGGCAGGTTTGGCCAGACCGCGCAGCAGCAGGTGATCGGCCAGTCGGCCCAGAAGCGGATCGAACAGCGCGTCGGCCAGGCGGGTGAGCAGAAGCACCGTGCCGAGGTACGCCAGTGGCACGGCGTAGCGCGTGGCGTAGTGCTCTGGCAGATAGACATAAAGCGGCAGCGCAACGAAGGCGAACGCCAGACTCGGCGCGCCGTAGCGCAGCAGCGCCAGCGGGCGCAGCGGATCGTGCGTCGGCTGGCGCATGGCAGCAGGAGCGGGCAGGGTGGTTGTCGGCGCGTTCATGGCAGACTGGCTGCGGAAAGCGCCTTGGCCAGAAGGTCGTCGCGCAGCCCCGGCGCGGGCGTTTGCGGCGACAGCCAGATGGAAAAAAACGCGCGGCCAAATGCGGCGCCGGGAACGGTGCCGCGCAGCATGCCGTTGTTGTAGAAGCGGGTCTGCGCCGCTTGTCCGTCCCCGGTTGCCGGGGTGAACACGCCGGTCAGGGTGTCGCCGTCTTGCACATCGGGGAAGAGTTGCCGCATGGCCTGCAGCCAGGCGGCGCGTTGCTGCGGGCTGCCTTCGCCGAGCTTGCGCATTTCCTCTTCCGAGCGCGTGGCGATGTCGGCGCCCTTGAGGCTGCGGGCATAGCGCAGCTGCAGCGCGAACGGCGCGTCGCCCAGTTGTGTGCCCAGTCCCTGTGGCCCCACCCACAGCGTGGCGTGATACACAAGAAAGCCAAAATAGCGGAAGTCTCCGCTGCCCGATATGCGGGCCTGCGCGATGGCCGCTGCAACTTCTGTCGGCGGCGCGGCACTGGGCGCAGCCAGCGCCGACAACGGCAGCATGGCGGCGGCGCCGACGGCTGCCAGGCGCAGAACATGGCGGCGCGACAGTACGCTGTGCCGCGAGGAATCAGTGTGCAGTGGCATGGCGCAGGGTGAACTGCAGCACGTTGGTGGACCCCTGGCTGAACCCGGCCTCGCAGTAGGCGAGGTAGAAGACCCACAGTTGGACGAAACGGTCGTCGAAGCCCTGCGCGCGCACGGTGTCGAGCTGGGCGGTGAAACGTTCGCGCCAGATCGCCAGGGTGCGGGCGTAATCCGGGCCGAATGCCAGCTCTTCGATGACCTCCAGCCCTGCGGCTTCGGCCTGCGCGATGAAGGCGCGGCGTGAAGGCAGCATGCCGCCGGGGAAGATGTAGCGCTGGATGAAGTCGGTGCCGCGCCGATAGTCGTCGAACAGTGCGTCGGCAATGGTGATGGTCTGGATGCAGGCGCGCGCGCCGGGTTTGAGATGACGGGCCACGGTACGGAAAAAGCCGGACCAGTACGCCTCGCCCACGGCCTCGAACATTTCGATCGAGGCAATGCCGTCATAGCCTTCCTGCGGGGCGATGCGATCGAGATCACGGTAGTCGCACAGTTCCAGGCGGGGGCGCGGCGCTTGCTGCGCAAGGCGCTGCCGCGCGTAGTCGAGCTGCTCGGTCGACAGGGTCACGCCGTCGATGCGCAGGCCGCGCTGCGCGCAGGTCTCGGCCAGGCCACCCCAGCCGCAGCCGATTTCCAGCACCTGCGCGCCCGGCTGAAGGTGCAGTTGGTCGAGCACGCGGGCGTACTTCGCGGCCTGCGCCTGCTCCAGGGTCTGCGCGGCATCGCCGTTGAACAGCGCGCTGGAATAGGTCATGCTGCGGTCGAGCCAGAGCTGATAGAAGGCGTTGCCGATGTCGTAGTGGGCGTGGATGTTGTCGCGGCTGCCCGCGCGGCTGTTGCGGCGCAGCAGATGACGAATGCGGTCGCCCAATGTGCCCAGCACACTGCCGTGCAGTGCGCGGGCGATGACTTCGCGGTTAGACACCAGCAGCTTGAGCAGCATGGGCAGGTCGGGCGTATCCCAGGCGCGGCGCATCCAGGCTTCGGCGAAGGCGATGTCGCCGCGCTTGAGCACTTCGCTCAGTACGGCCCAGTCGTGCAGGGCGACCTGGGCGTGCGGGCCGTTGTCGTCGTGGCCGAAATGGCGCCAGACGCCGTCCGGCCCGTGAAAGTCCAGACGGCCGATCTGCAGCCGTTCGAGCAAGCGCAGCACACCACGCGCAGCCAGCGATGGCTTGCGGTATTTGCTGGCCTGGACCGGAGCGGCAGGGTCGATGGAAAGCGGGGAAAGGGTGCGGTCGCTGGCGCTCATGATCGGCTCGCAAAGTGGGCTGGAGGAACAGGTTTGGAATGGAACGGCACGCGTTTGCGCCAGAGCTTGAAGGCTTGCCAGTGAATGCGCGCCATCACGCCGAAGCTGTGCATGGGATGGTGCAGCAGGGCCATGCGGGCGCGGGCCGCGGTGAGCGGTTGCAGCGTGCCGCTGATGCTGGTTTCGATCAGCGGGCCGCTGGCGTCGTCATGGTCGATGCGCAGGACCAGACGCTGCGGCGCAGCGGCGGTACTGCGCAGAAAGCGGAAGCGGTAGCCGCCCTCCACCGTGCAGAACGGCGAAACGTGGAACACCTTGCTGGTGCGATATTCCGTGCCCCACTGCAAGCTGCGCTGGCCCGCCAGGGGCGTGAGGATGTAGCAGTGGCGCTCGCCGAAGGTGTTGTTCACCTCGGCCACGGCGCAGCGCAGGCTGCCGTCGGCGCGCTCGCACAGCCATAGACTGACCGGCTTGAACACATAGCCCCAGATGCGCGGAAAGGTCTGCAGCCAGATTTCGCCATCCGCGTCCGCAATGCCTTCGGTCGCGAGCAGGTCCTGCAGCCACGCCAGGCTGTCGCTGCGGCCGTCGCCATGGTCTGCATCGTAAAAACTCATTGCGCCAAAGTGGTTGCGGGCGATCGGCAGCAGGGCAGCGTTGCGCTCCAGGCTGCGCATGGGCAGCAGCAGGAACATGGCACGGTAGCTGAACGCATGCGGTGTTGGACGCAGGCGTCGGTGGCGCACTGGTCCGCTGCCGATCAGCGGACGGTGCAGGTCTGTGTTCTGACTCGCGGGCATGGCATGCAGCCTCAGGCAGCGATGGCCGCGCTGACGGGCAGTGCGTCCACATCGGACAGCAAGGCCTGCGCCGCCGCATAACCCGACTTCAGACCGTCCTCATGGAAGCCGTAGCCACACCACGCGCCGCAGAAGTAGCTGCGCTGTTTGCCCTGAAGCCCGGGCACGCTCCGCTGCGCGGCAATGGCGGCCTGGTCGAAGATGGGATGGGCGTAACTGATCTCGCGCAGCACGGTGTGCGGCGCGGGCTGGCGCAGCGGATTGAGTGAGACCACGATGGGCTTCTGCGTGGGCAGGGGCTGCAGCTTGTTGAGCAAGTAGTGCAGGCAGACGGTTTGCGCCTGCCCGCCCTCTGCCGCGCTGCTTTCGTAATTCCACGCGGCCCAGGCCTTGTGCGACTGCGGCAGCAGCCCGGTGTCGGTGTGCAGCAGTGCGCGGTTGGGCTGGTAGTGAATGGCGCCGAGCACTGCGCGTTCGGCATCGCTGGGTGCGTCGAGCAGCGCCAGGGCCTGGTCGCTGTGGCAGGCGAAGATCACGCGGTCGAACCAGATGGGGCCGCCTGCGGTGTGCAGTTCGACGCCGCTGTCATGCCGTATCACGCGCTGCACCGGGGTGTTCAGCCGCGCGTCCTGAAAGTGGGCCAGGATTTTCTGCACATACTGCCGCGCGCCGCCGCGCACGGTGAACCATTGGGGCCGGTTGTTGACCTGCAGCAGGCCGTGGTTGTCGCAAAAGCGCACCAGCGTGGCCAGCGGAAAGTCGAGCATCTGCCCCGGCGGGCAAGACCAGATGCAGGCGGTCATTGGCAGCAGGTACCAGTGCAGGAAGGTGTCGGAGTAGCCTTCCCGCCGGAGGTAGTCGCCCACGGTCCGGGTCTGGTCGAGTTCGGCGTCGGGCAGGCGGGCCAACGCCGTGGCGGCGCGATTGAAGCGCAGGATGTCGCGCAGCATGCGCCAGAAGGCGGGCCGACTGAGGTTGCGCCGCTGGGCGAATACCGTGTCCATGCTGGAGCCGCTCCACTCCAGCGACTTGCCTCCGGCCATCGGCGCCTGCACCGAGAACGACATGTCGGAGGTCGCCAGCGGCACATCCAGTTCGGCAAACAACGCCTGCAGCCTCGGGTAGGTGCGTTCGTTGAGCACCAGAAAGCCGGTGTCCACGGCAAAGGGCAACTCGCCGGGAAGATGGACATCCACGGTGTGGGTGTGCCCGCCGAAATGGTCTCCGGCCTCGAACAGTGTGACCTGGGCGTGGCGCCGCAGGGCCCAGGCCGCGCCGAGGCCGGAAATGCCGGTTCCGATGATGGCAATGCGCATGCTCTTGTCTCCCTTGCCGCGTCAGGTTTTGCGGCCTTGCACCAAGGCATACGCCGAATGGTTGTGGATGGATTCAAAGTTTTCCGATTCCACGGTGTAGGCGGACACACGGTCGTCGCGCTCCAGTGCCACCGCCACATCGCGCACCAGGTCTTCGACGAACTTGGGATGGTCGTAGGCACGCTCGGTGACGTATTTCTCGTCCGGCCGCTTGAGCAGGCCCCACAGCTCGCAGGAGGCGGCGGTTTCGGCAATGCGGATCTGCTCGTCCAGCCCCAGATCGCCGCGCAGCGTGGCGCCGATGGTGACGTGCGAGCGCTGGTTGTGTGCGCCGTAATTGGAGATTTCCTTCGAGCACGGGCACAGGCTGGTGACCGGCACCTGCACCGTCTGCGTCAGCTCCAGCACTCCCGCCTTCTGCGCCGCGTGCAGGGTGACTTCGTAGTCCATCAGGCTTTCCACGCCCGATACCGGCGCGGTCTTGCGGGCGAAGTAGGTGAAGCGCGCGGTGATGGCGCCTTCAACCGCCTGCAGCCGCACCAGCATGTGCTGCAGCAGGATGCCGAGCTGCTGGGCGTCGAGCGGATCTTTATGCGCTTCGAGCATTTCGATGAAGCGCGACATGTGCGTGCCCTTGACTTCAGGGGGCAGCGCCACCGTCATCTCGAAGGTGCCCACGCTGGGCTGCACGCCCTGCAGCGCGGCGATGCGCACGGGGTAGCGCACGCCGCGCACACCCACTTGCTGAATGGCGATATTGCGGCGATCTGGCGTGGCCTGCACATCCGGCAGGGTGGCGGCAGCAGCTTGGGCAAACAGTTTTTCCGGGGCGTTCATGGCGTACCTTTCAAGGGCGGGTCGAGGGAGGGCGGCAGGCGATTCAGGGCTTCTGCGCAAGCAATGTCTTGATCTTGGCGACGAAATCCTTGTTGTCCGGGGTCACCAGACTGGGATAGACCCCCACGACCTTGCCGTCACGGCCGATGAGGTATTTGTAGAAATTCCACTTGGGCTGATCGCCGGTGGCCAGGATGAGCTGCTCGTACAGAGCGTTGGGCTTGGGTTCGGTCACGTGCGAGGGCGCGAACATCGGGAACTGCACGTTGTAGGTGTCCTTGCAGAAGGTGGCGATCTTGGCGTTGTCGCTCATCTCCTGATGAAAGTCGTTGGACGGAAAGCCCAGCACCACCAGGCCCTGCTTGCCGTACTCACGGTACAGCGCTTCCAGCCCTTTGTATTGCGGGGTAAAGCCGCAATAGCTGGCGGTGTTGACCACCAGAATCACCTTGCCCGCGTACTGACACAGGTTTTCCGGCTTGTCGTCCTGCAAGCGGGGGAATGTTTTGTTCAGCAGGGCGGGGCATGTGGCGGCTGCCGCTGCGGGCGCAGCGGACTCGGCGGCATGGGCGGCGAAGCCTGGGGTGAACAGGGCGGCGGTGACGAAAGCCGCGGCGGCAAGACGGGTGGACAGAGACAGGTTCATGGACAACTCCAGTGCGGGGATTTATTTGTCTAGGACAATGATGCTCTAGTTCCGGTGACATCCAAAACCATTCATGATTTGTCCTAGACAGAAGGAGGGTTATCAGGTCGGCAGAGATCCGCTTAAGATAGACATACGTCAAAAATCTCGGTTTGGATTCAAGTGAATCGCTACTGAATGCTTTCTGATGCTGCCGCCGTTTTTTGTTTGTCCTAGACATATTGTTTCTCCCTGATGAACGACCGCACCCTCAACACCGCCGTGCTTCTTGGTATTGCTGCCGTCGAACGGGACACCGGAATCGGCAAGGATGCCCTGCGCGTATGGGAGCGGCGTTACGGTTTTCCGCAGCCGCAGCGTGACGCCTCGGGAGACCGCCTCTATCCACTCGATCAGGTCGAACGCCTGCGGCTGATCAAGCGCCTGCTTGACGGCGGCCGCCGTCCGGCGCAGATCGTGCCGCTGCCCTTGCAGGAGCTCGACATCCTGGCGCGCGACGTCGGACCCGACCGCGATCAGCCCCAAAACACAGCCCCGGCGCAACACGCCCTGCTGTCGGCGCACAGCGAGGCCGTTCAGCACTATCTCGCGCTGCTCAGGCAACACGACGCTGAGCTGCTGCGCCGCAGCCTGCAGCAGGGCGTGATGCGCATGGGCATCAGTCGTTTCGTGACCGAACTGGTCGCGCCGCTGAACTTCGGCGTGGGCGATGCCTGGATGCGCGGCGAACTGGAGGTGTTCGAGGAACACCTCTATTCCGAAGTCATCCAGCGCGTGCTGCGCTCGGCCATCGGCGCCATTCCCCTGGCCGATGCGGCCCTGTCACGCCCGAAGATTCTGCTGACCACAGTGCCGCAGGAGCCGCACACACTCGGTCTGCTGATGGCCGAGGCCATGCTCGCGATGGAAGGCTGCCGCTGTGTGCAGCTCGGGGCACAGATGCCGCTGGGCGATATTCTCAAAGCGGTGCAGGCGCATGCCGCCGATGTGCTGGTGCTGAGTTTTTCCCCCATCCTGCAAACAGCGCAGGTGCTCGATGCCTTAGCGGAACTGCGCAGCCGCATGCCGCAGGCTGTGGATATCTGGGTCGGTGGTTCGAACACGGCGCTGCGCAGACGCCTGCCCGAAGGCATCCGCGTGACCGCGGCCCTGGGCGATCTGGCGAGCAACGTGCGCGACTGGCGGCAGCGCCACCTGAGCGGGCCCAACTAGGGCCGGTTCAGTCGCGCGACTGAGCCGGATTTTTCTCGTCCAGCTCCGGTGCGGGCGTGGCATTTGCAGCGGCAGCCGGACGCCGCCCGGTAATGGCGTCGAGTAGCGAGGTGCGGCCACTGGCTCCTTCCTTCAGCCCCAGCGCCTCGGCGTACACCGAACGCTCGCGCAACAGGCTGCCCACCACCGACGCCACCACGCAGGCCGGCATGGCCGCGAGCACCACGTTGTAGTTGCGTGTGATCTCGAACACCATGATGGCCGACATGGCCGGCGCGTGTGTGGTGGCCGCCAGCAGACTGCCCATGCCCACCAGCACCCACAGCGCCTGCGCGTGCGTGGCGCCGCCCAGCAGCAGGGTGTGTTGCACCATCAGGCCGATGGCGCCACCGAGCATCAGCGTGGGCGTGAGCACGCCGCCGGGAATGCCGGCCGCGCTGGCCGCTGTCACGGCAATGATGCGCAGCACGAACACCAGCGCCAGTGTGGACAGCGCCCAATGGTCAACCAGCATGGACTGCACCGTGCTGTAGCCATTGCCCCAGACTTCCGGGCGGATCATGGACAGCAGGCCGATGAGCAGTCCGGCCAGTCCCATGCGCAGCGGCAGAAAGTTGATCAGCGGCTGATAGCGCTTGCGCGCGGTGTCGAGCAGCCACAGAAAGGCAGGGCCGAACAGCCCGGCGATCAGGCCGATGAATGTCGCATCGAGCAGGTCGGAAAAACCCACCACTGGAATGGCGTGCGACAGGTATAGCGGCCCGGTGGCGAACAGCGCCTGCGTGGTGAGTTCGCCCATCACCGCGGCCACCAGCACGGCGGCGATTTCGCGCAGCGCCAGTCCGCCCAGAATGATTTCGGCGACGAACAGCGTGCCCGCAATCGGCGCGTGATAGGCCCCGGCAAAACCCGCCGCCGCGCCGCAGGCCACGATGAGGCGGCGATGCGCCGCGTCGGTCTTGCCGATGCGCCCCAGCAGCGACGACACCAGCGCCGCGAACTGGATCATCGTGCCCTCGCGGCCGATGGTGATCCCGCTGCTCACCCCCACCAGAGACGACAGGGTGCGCGTGAGATTCGGCCCCAGCGGCAGCACGCCATCGCCCACCAGCACCGCTTCCATGTATTCCGGCCCGCGCGGCCGCTTGATCCAGCGGTGCCCGGCCCACATCACCAGCCCGCCCAGTGTGGCGCCCACCGTGGGGATGAGCACCCGCGCCCACTGCGGCAGCCCGGCGGCGGCGGCCACCAGGTGTTCCTGCTCCGAGTAGATGCGCATGATGGCGTACATCGCCTGGCGGAATCCCTCCACCGCGATCGCGCTGATAAACCCCACCAGTGCGCCGACCAGGGTCATGGGCACCATCGGATCGAGGTTCTGCCAGAACAAACGCAGACGGCCAAGCAACGCGGAAGACACGGGGCGACTCGCTTTCTCGATTCAGCCAGGCGTGGCGAATCCATCGAAAAATGAATTTGAATTGATCAAAATCATATCGGTACCTTGTTGATGCAGGCGTGAAAAAACGTGAACGCACAAGGCCATTCTCTCCTGTGTCTCTGCGGCTAAGCTCTCGTCATGCACTTCCTCGACAAAATCGTCCCGCCCGACCAACTCGACGCCCGCCTTGCCGCCTTGCCGCGGCCGCTGGTGTTCACCAACGGCGTCTTCGACATCCTGCATCGGGGCCATGTGATCTACCTCGCGGCGGCGCGTGCGCTGGGCGGCAGTCTGGTGCTCGGGCTGAATTCCGACGCTTCGGTGCGGCTGCTGGGCAAGGGGCCGGAACGCCCGCTCAACCCCCAGGATGACCGGGCCGCCGTGCTGGCCGCGCTCGAAAGCGTCAGCCTCGTCACCCTGTTTGAAGAGCGCATGCCGCTGGCGCTGCTCGCCCGCGTGCGGCCAGACCTCTACGTCAAGGGCGGTGACTACGACATGGCCACACTCGAGGAAACCGCCCTGGTGCAGACATGGGGCGGACGCGCCGTGGCCATCCCCTTTGTGGAAGGGCGCTCGACCACCGGCCTGGTGCAGCGCATTCGCGGGGCGTCGACATGACTGCTCTGTCGCCAGCCGGCCTGTCCGTGGCCATCCCCGGTGCTGACACGCTGCACCTCAGGCATCTGCTGGTCGATTTCAACGGCACCCTCGCCCATGACGGTCAGTTGATCGCCGGCGTGGCCCAGCGCCTGGTGGCGCTGAATCGCGTGCTGGACGTGGAGGTGCTGACAGGCGACACCTACGGCACAGTAGCGCAGGCGCTGTCCGGCCTGCCCGTGCGCCATACCGTGGTGCTGAGCGGCGAGGACAAAACGACCCGTGCCCGTCGTCTCCTGCGTGCGGGCGTGGCGGCAATCGGCAATGGCCGCAACGATGTCGACATGCTGCGCACCGCCACCCTGGGTGTGGCCGTGCTTGGCCCCGAATGCAGCCATGCACTCACCCTGGCAGCAGCCCAAATCGTCGCCCCAGACATCCTTGCCGCACTCGATCTGTTTTTGCAACCGCAGCGCCTGATCGCCGGCCTGCGGCCCTGAAAGGGTTTCCCTTCCTTGCGGCACATCACCCAGAGCTGCGGGATGCGGACTAACATGTTTCACAAGTCGTTTCGTATCGTCATTTCACTCAGGAGTCCACCATGACCAAGTCCGTTCAAGAGATCAAGTCCGACGTCGCCCTCGTCATCGACCACGCCGAAGACCTGCTCAAACAGGCTGCGGCCAGCAGTGGCGAGCAGGCTGCCGAGCTGCAGCGCCGCGGCATGAAGCTGCTGCGTCAGGCTGCGGAAAAGGCACAGGATTTGCAGGACGCCGTGGTCGAGCGCAGCAAGGCTGCCGCTCAGGCCACGGACGACTATGTGCATGACCATCCGTGGAAGGCCATTGGCATGGCCGCTGCTCTAGGTCTTGCCGTGGGCCTGCTGATCAACCGCAGCCGCTGACGCATCGCCATATGACAGATACCGAGCAGGCCAAGGAGCCCCAAGGCGTGGGAGCGGCATGGCAGCGGCTGCTCAGTCGCGGGGTCGCTCTGCTGCAAAGTCGACTCGAACTCGCCGCGATTGAACTCGGCGAGGAACGTCAGCGCCTGCAAACCCTGCTGCTGTTCGGTCTGCTGGCCGCGTTTTTCGGCTTGCTGGCCCTGGGCAGCCTCACGGCGCTGCTCGTCATCCTGTTCTGGGATCTTGGCCACTGGCAAGTCTTGACGCTGGTCAGTCTGCTTTATGCCGGGGTCGCGGCCTATTGCGTCTCCCGCCTGCGTGAGGCGCTTCGCAATACACCCCCGCCCTTTGCCTCCACTCGCGCCGAGTTCGCCAAGGATGGTGACGTCTGGCGCACCCGGCACTGAGGATTCGGGTCATGTCACAGCCCCCATCTGGTTCAGCGAAACAGCTTCCTGCATCTGTGCGCAAGCAACTCATGGTGGCGCGCATTGCCGTCGAGCGCGTGGAGTTTGTCCAGGCGGTCGAGGAGTTCCGAATGCAGGCGCGCCCTGCACACATGGTGCGGCAGGCGCTGTCGGGCGCACTGCTCGGGACGATGAATCCGGTGGCGTCGATGCTGCGGGCATTCAGTTTTACCCGCAGCCATCCCTACGTCGGCTCGATCCTGGGGTCAGGATTGTCGTTTCTGCTTCGCAAGCGCTTGTCCCGCGCGTGGCTGCTCCGCCTTCTGAAGCTCGGACTGGCGGGCGGTGCGGTGTATGGCGCCATTCTGTTCCTCCGCAAAGACGCCGCGCCGGACTAGGTGGTCGTCGAAGCATCATGAAAAAATCCCAGAACCATCCGGTCTTTTCATGATTGATGGGTTGCGACAGATCGACTGAGCTGGATGTGGCTCAGCGTGCCACAGCGGACAGGCGAATCGGGGCAGTATCGCAGAGGGTCTGCAGGACGCCCCGCCGGGCTATGCCGCCGCCGACATGGTGGCGGCAGTCGATGCAAAAGTGTTACAAGGCATCGTGGCGCCGATTCCGGTAGGTCGGCTGGCGAAACCCGAAGAAATCGCAAACGCCGTGGTTTTTCTGGTCGATAACATGACTGGCTTCATCACCGGATCGATCCTCGGCATCAACGGCGGGCAGTACATGGATTAGGGGGCGTTGTCGGGATCGCCGGGCCCGCACCCAAATTTCATTGCCACAGGCCGCTTCTCAATTCCCGGGACAACACCATGACCGCGACAATCCAAGAACGCCTGCAGGACATCGAATCGCTCCTGTCCACACTTGGGACGAGCCATCCCAATGAAGTGCAGGCCTTCATGAATTTCATGGGCAAGGCGGAATCGGGGCCGGCGCTGTCGTCCAAGCAGAAGGAACTGGTCAACGTCGCGCTGTCGGTTGCCGCGCAGTGCGAGTGGTGCATCGCCTTTCACGTCAAGCAGGCGGTGGATGCCGGAGCCGGGCGGGATGAATTGATCGAAGCCGGTTTTCTTGCGGTATTGATGCACGGCGGCCCGGCGATGATGTACATGACGCCGCTGCTCAAGGCCATCGAGGAATTCGGCGCCGCCGCGACCTGATGCGGGAGCATGAGACCCAGGTGGGACATTCCATGGATTCCCTTGCGCAACCGGGTACTGTCGTGTCGGTTCGAGGCGCCGTCGTGGATGTGCGTTTCGCCGACAAGGTGCTGCCGCCGATCAATACCGCGCTGATCGTCGAGTGGGATCGGCCCGAGCCGCTGTTGCTCGAAGTGCACAGCCATGTCGATGCGCAAACCGTGCGCGGCATCGCGTTGCAGGCGACCGCCGGCCTGGCCCGCAGCACCAAGGTGCGCACCACTGGAGCGCCAATTTCGGTTCCGGTTGGCGACGCGGTGCTTGGGCGTCTGCTCGACGTGGTCGGCACGGTGCGCGATGCCGGGTCGGCGCTGCCGGCCGATACGCCGCGGCGGGGCATCCACAACCCGCCGCCCGCATTGGAGGACGAGACTTCGACCACGGACGTCTTCGAGACCGGCATCAAGGTGATCGACCTGCTGTCGCCGCTCGCCCAGGGCGGCAAGGCGGCGATGTTCGGCGGCGCGGGGGTCGGCAAGACCGTGCTGGTGATGGAATTGATCCACGCCATGGTCGAGAAATATCAGGGCATTTCCGTGTTCGCCGGGGTCGGGGAGCGTTCGCGCGAGGGTCATGAACTGCTGACCGACATGCAGGCATCGGGCGTGCTCGCCCGTACCGTGCTGGTCTATGGCCAGATGAACGAGCCGCCCGGTGCCCGCTGGCGGGTGCCGCTGACCGCGCTGACCATTGCCGAACATTTCCGCGACCAGAGGCATCAGAACGTGCTGCTGCTGATGGACAACGTGTTCCGTTTCGTTCAGGCCGGCAGCGAGGTGTCGAGCCTGCTTGGACGCCTGCCGTCGCGCGTGGGCTACCAACCGACGCTGGCGACCGAGGTGGCCTCGCTGCAGGAACGGATCGCGTCGGTGGCGGGCGCAGCGGTCACCGCCATCCAGGCGGTCTACGTCCCGGCGGACGACTTCACCGATCCGGCGGTCACGGCGATCTCCAGTCATATGGACAGCATCATCATGCTGTCGCGCGCGCTGGCGGCCGAAGGGTTCTATCCGGCAGTCGATCCGCTGGCCTCGTCGTCCGCCCTGCTCGATCCGCTGGTGGTGGGCGAGGAGCATTACCGCATCGCCGAGCGTGCCCGCGAGGCGCTCGCCCGCTACAAGGATCTGCAGGACATCATCGCCCTGCTCGGGGTGGAGGAGCTCGGTGCCGACGACCGGCTGATTGTCAAGCGGGCGCGTCGGCTGCAACGCTTTCTCAGCCAGCCCTTCACCGTGACCGAGGCGTTCACCGGCACCCCGGGCCGCAGCGTGCGCCGCGCCGATACCCTCGCCGGCTGCCGCGCCATTCTCGACGGCGAAGCCGACGACTGGGCGGAGAGTTCGCTCTACATGGTCGGAACCCTGGAGGAGGCGCGGCAGAAGGAGGAGGCTGCCAAGGCGACTGCCCAGCCAGCCGTCGAGCCGAGCGACAGGTCGGGCAAAAAGACGTCGACCCATTCGGAGGTCGCGGCATGAGGCTGCGCATCGTCACGCCGCTGTCCGTGATCGTCGATGAAGACGGCGTGCTGGGGCTGCGCGCCGAAGACGCCAGCGGCAGCTTTGGCGTCCTGCCGCGACACGCGGATTTCCTCACCAGCCTGGCGATTTCGGTGGTGAGTTGGCAACGCAGCGATGCAAGCCGGCGCTATTGCGCGGTGCGCCGCGGCGTTCTCACCGTGACCGGAGGGCGGGACATCGCCATCGCCACGCGCGAGGCTGTCGTCGGCGACGATCTTGCGACCCTCGACCAGACCGTGCTGGCCCGCTTCCGCGCCGATCTCGACATCGAGCGCACCGAGCACGTCGAGAGCACTCGCCTGCAACTGAACGCAATCCGGCAGATGATGCGCCGCCTGCGGCCGGACGGCCACGGCGCAACCGGAGCGCCTGTATGATGCCCCGGCACACCAAACCGGGCGAGGAGGACCCGCTGCTCAAGGAGGTCGCGCGACGCGGCGAGCGCCACCGGCGCAGCCAGAGCGAGGGCGAAGCGTCGGTGGCGCGCCGCCTCGCCCAGATCGGCGTGCTCGGCTGGATCATCGTCGTGCCGACCTTGCTCGGCATTTTTGTCGGCCGCTGGCTCGATCGCACTTTCGGCTCCGGGTTGTTTTTCACCGCCCCCTTGCTGATTCTGGGATTGGCGCTGGGTTGCTGGTCCGCCTGGAAATGGATGCAGAGCGCATGACTTTCGACTCCTTCGGCAGCCTGCAGAACGGGGCCTTGTGGCTCGGCCTCGCAGCGCATCTGGCCGCCGGGGGTGTCCTCGGCGTCGTCTATTTCCGCGCCTTGTGGTGGAACGTCCGGCTGTTCGCGCAAGGAGGTCGGGTGACGACGGCCATTGCGCTGACGATCGGTCGCTTCGTCCTGCTCGGCGGGCTGCTGGGCCTGGCGAGTCTGGAGGGCGCGCTGCCGCTGCTGGCGATGGCGCTCGGCGTGCTCATCGCCCGTGCCGCCGTGCTGCGCAGGTTCCGGGAGGCGTCGCAATGAACTCACCGCTGGGCAACGCCATCCTCTTCCATCTCGGTCCGGTGCCCATCGCGACGGCGGTGGTCGTGACCTGGGCGATCATGGCGGTGCTGGTCATCGGCAGCGTGCTCGTGACGCGCAGGCTTTCGCTCCTTCCGTCGCGGACGCAGGCGGTCTTCGAGTGGATCGTCGATACCGTGGACAGCCAGATCCGCGACACCATGCGGGCCGAACCCGCCCCGTATCGCGCTTTTGTCGGCACCCTGTTCGTCTTCATATTCGTTGCCAACTGGTCTTCGCTGGTGCCCGGTGTCGAGCCGCCGACCGCGCACCTCGAAACCGACGCGGCTCTCGCGCTTCTCGTGTTCATCGCGGTGATCTGGTTCGGCATCCGTGCCAGCGGGGTGCGGGGCTATCTCGGCACCTTCGCCTCGCCCAACCCCATCATGATCCCGCTCAATTTCGTCGAGAGCCTGACGCGCACGTTTTCTCTGCTGGTGCGGCTGTTCGGCAACGTGATGAGCGGCGTGTTCGTCATCGGCATCGTGCTCTCGCTGGCCGGCCTGCTCGTGCCGATCCCGTTGATGGCGCTCGATCTCCTGACCGGGGCCGTGCAGGCTTATATCTTCGCGGTTCTGGCGATGGTGTTCATCGCCGGCGCGATCAGCGAAGGACAATCCGCTCCGGATCCATCCAACAAGAAAAGGACGCTCTCATGAACTGGTTAGCAGCTGTCAGCATCGTGTCGGCCGCAGTGGCGGTCTCGTTCGGCGCCATCGGTCCCGCGCTGGGCGAAGGGCGCGCGGTGGCCGCGGCGATGGATGCCATCGCACGCCAGCCGGAGGCCGCCAACACCATTTCGCGCACCCTGTTCGTCGGCCTGGCGATGATCGAGACCATGGCGATCTACTGCCTGGTGATCGCACTGCTGCTGCTGTTCGCGAACCCTCTGCTGAAATAACGCCGTGACCCTCGACTGGTGGACGCTCGGCCTGCAGACCGTCAACGTCCTCGTCCTGGTCTGGCTGCTCGGGCGCTTTTTCTGGCGCCCGGTCGCGGACATGATCGCGCAGCGCCGCGTGGCAGCGCAGCAGATGCTCGCCGAGGCGCAGGCGAAGCGCGACGAAGCGCAAGCCGCGCTTGCGGCGATCCAGGCAACGCGCGCCGGTTTCGCGCAGGAGCGCGAGGCCATCCTGGCCGCGGCAGGCGACGACGCCGAGCGCAGCCGGGCCGCGCGTCTGCAGCAGGCAGCGCGGGACGCCGAGGCGCTGCAGGCCGCGGCACGGGCGGAGGTTGCGAAAGA
>JAJXTO010000048.1 GCA_021783695.1 Pseudomonadota bacterium
TAATCCGCGAGCTTGACCCCGAACAGCGAGCCGTACACCACACCCATGGTGCCAACCAGAACCCCCATGCTGATGGTGAGCCAGAACGGCCCAAGCTTCGAGCGGGCGTAGCGCTGGCGAATTTCCAACCAGCCCAGCAAGCTCCAGAGGCGCCATGCTTTCAGGCTGGACAGCAGATCAGATGTCGCGGTGGCAATGGGATTCATGCAGCGTATCCATGATGAATTTGAGCGCCGCAACATACGGTCTTCCGCTCGGACGCCTCGGGAGGGTGAAGTCGAATGGCTATTCGCCACAACATGGAGAGAGTTTAGCCGTCGGACTCGCTGCGCCCTCACATCAATGGATGGCACACGACGCATGCTTGACGCCATCGCGGCAGCGTCCTACTCCAACCCCCAGCGCACCACCCCCCGATGCACAAAGGGAATCCGCAGCATGGTCTGGCCGATTTCCGCCGTGCCCTGGAGCACATAGGGCACGGTGCCGTCTGGCGACAGGGTGGGGAGCAGGCCCAGGAGCGCGGCGCCGTCCACCTGAACCTGCACGGGCACCTGCGCCTGTTGCTGCGGTGGAATGGTGATCGCCGCGGTGCTCACACCCTGCGCCACGGGCAGCCCGGCCAGCTGGAGCTGAAAACGCAGCTTGTGCAGCGGAAGCGCCAGGGCGCCGGGGTTGTGGATGGACAGGGTGAGGTCGAGGATGGCGGAGGAACCCTGCAGCGCCACGCCGTCGACGCTTTGCAGCGAGACATCGGGGCTTGGAAGCGCCTGGGCGCGCAGCGCCAGCGGGCAGGCTGTCGCCAGCGCAACGCTGAGCAGCACACGGAACACCCACGGCCAAGCCTTGCGCATTCAGTGCCCCGCGAAATCCACCAGAGTGAACAGCGGCAGGCCTGCCTCGCGCAGCGTCCTGGAGCCGCCGAGCTCGGGGAGATCGACGATGGCCGCGCCCTCGATCACACTGGCGCCGAGTTTTTCCAGCAGGCGCTTGCCGGCCATCATGGTGCCGCCGGTGGCGATGAGGTCGTCGATCAGCAGCACGCAGTCTCCGGGGCGCACCGCGTCGGTGTGAATTTCCACGGTGGCGCTGCCGTATTCCAGTTCGTATTCCTCGGACACCGTGGCGAAGGGCAGCTTGCCTTTTTTGCGGATGGGCACGAAGCCGATGTTCAGTTCATACGCAATGACGGCACCGAGAATGAAGCCGCGGGCATCGATGCCGGCGACCACATCGGGCCGCAGATCGGGCGCCATGTAGCGATGCACGAACTGGTCGATGAGCACGCGAAACACCCGCGGGTTCTGCAGCAGCGGGGTGATGTCGCGGAACTGCACGCCGGGCGAGGGCCAGTCGGGCACGGTACGGATGTGTTGACGCAGGTAGTCGAGAACGTTCATGTTGCGGGGGCGTCGAGCGCGGGCTCGGCAGCATCGTTGCCGCCGAATACCTCATGGTACGAGGCATAGGACGCGCCGGACAGCACCGGAAACAGCGCCAGCAGCCCCAGCCCCATGGGCAGCATGGCCAGCAGCGAAATGGGCAGCAGCAGCACGGTAAACAGGGTGATGGGCGCGAGGTTGGCAAAGCCTGCTCGCGCCGAGAGTTTGATCGCCTCCCACGGCGGCACGCCGCCCAGCGCCACGAGCGTATTGACGAACCAGAACGCCACGCTGAACAGATAGAGCGCCAGCAGAATCAGCAGCAGCAAGGTCATGACCGACCCGGCCACCGCACCCATGCCCGCGGCCATGCCCACTCCAGGCGTCATGAGTTTGGCAAATGCGCCAAAGCTGGCCAGCCCCAGGCCGAACAGCGCTCCCAGACCCATCACGATGACCGCGCCGATGGCGCCGCCCAGCGCCAGCACGAGCAAGGACGCCAGGAGCAGCGGGCCGATGCGGCTGGTCCACACTTTGCCGGACGCGCTCAGCGCGCCCGCGTTCTCCGGCTCCAGCGGCATGCCTGCGGGCGTGATCGCGCGCGCCCGCGCCGCATGCCGGCGCAGCCGGGCAGAAAAAATCACTCCGAGCGCCAGCAGCGGCAGGCTCAGCCATTGCGAGAGCAGGCCGCCCAAAGGCAATTCACCCAGCAGCCACAGCAACACCAGCAGGGCCACGGCCAGCCCCATCCAGGGCAGCGGCGCCTGCATGAAACTGCGCCAGCCCTCCGCCCACCAGCGCAGTCCAGAGCCTGCGGAAACGCGGCGGAAGGCGAGGGCCGGAACAGCGGGATTGGCAGAGGTCATGGCAGGTCGCCCGGTGAATCAGACTGCGCATTATCTCCCGCCATGAGGCGCCTTACCGTGCAATCTCCTCCAGCCGCCGCTGCGTCACTCTTGGTCCCATGAGACCGATGACCAGCGCCACACCCCCCATCGCCGCAGCGATGAAGGTGAACACGCCCACGTCGCCCGAGGTCTTGAGCAGGCTTGCAATGACGAAGCCGCTGATCACCGCGCTGATGCGGCTGAACGAATAGACGAAGCCGACGGCGCGAGCACGGATGCGCGTGGCGATGCAATACCAGATCAGCGACCAGGTGTAGACGGACGCCGCCCGTAGCGGTCGGAAAACCAGCTCACGAACAGCGTGCCCACCCACAGCCCGAGAAACAGCGCGGCGACGAAGCTGGCAATACCCTCGAAGCCGAGAAAGGCCTTGGTCGTGGCGGTGAAAATGCCGCTCTTGAACAGGCCTGGGGCGATATAGGCGGTGAGGAACAGATCGTAAAACTCGAAGCAGCCGCCCAGCGACAGCAGGATGACCAGATTGCGCATGGTGCGCGAAGGCGGAAGCCGGTCGATGCGGGCGGCGATGGTGGGCGCGCCGTCGTGCCCCGGCCGGGGCGCTATGGGGGGCTGGGTTCCGCCCACGCCGGTGGAAGTCTGCATGTCTCGTCTCCGGGGTTTTTGTGCGCTCCATGATGGAGACAAAACCGGGGAAACGGGGTGTCTGCTTGCGTCGATCCGTGAGCAGGCGTTACTGCGGCGGGACCGGCTGGGCCACACCCGCTCCGGGCTGCTTGAGCAGTTGCGCCCATTCTTCGAGCTCGCGCGGCTCGCCGAACAGATAGCCCTGCATGTGCTGCAGCCCCAGGCTGTGCAGCGCGGCGGCGCATTCGCGCGTTTCCACGCCTTCGGCAACGACGTTGATCGACAGCCGCCTGGAAAACTCGACCAGCGCCCGCACGATTTCGGCGTTGCGGACGTCTTTGGTGACGTCGGAAGTGAAGCTGGCGGGAATTTTGAGATCGCTCGGATCGAGGATCTTGAGGTATTCGAACGAGGCGTAACCCTCGCCGAAATCGTCCATTGCCACCCGCACGCCGCCTTTGCGCAGCGATTGCACATTGCGCGCCACACTGGGAAACGCGGGAATGGCGCGGCGCTCGGTCACCTCGACCATGAGGCGCTCGGGCGCCCAGGCGTAGCGTTGCAGGGTGGCATTGATGTGCTCGATGAGCGCCGGATCGCCGATCTGGTCGGCCTCGATGTTGACCGAGATGTAGCCGTTCCAGCCGGTCCAGTTGGACAGCACCCGCGCCTCGGAAATGGCCTCCTCCATCACCCAGAAAAACAGTTCACTGGTCTGCGCCGGCGTGAGCTGGGGGAGGAACATGAGCGGCGAATGGCGCTTGGGGGCGTCTTCCGCGCGCCAGCGGAACAGCACTTCCAGACCGATCACCTGACCGGATGGAAAGCTGACCTGCGGTTGATAAACCAGTGCCGGAGCCCCCGCTCCCGCATGTGCGGCTATTTCAGAAAAAACGTCGCGTTCCACGATGGATATGCCGCTGTAATGAAGTGTCAGACCTGAACATTTCCAGCAGGTTAGCATGGGTTTGAAGAGTTCAAATGTGGATTGACGCCCTCTGTGCGGCAGGACAACGGCCTGCACGCACCCCTCCTTGCCAACAACACCATGACCCCATCCGCCCCGCTCCGCCGCACTTCTTCCGCCATTGCGCCCAGCCCGACGGCGAATGCCACGGCAGGCCCGCACTACCGCGTCAGCGTGGCGGACGCGCAGGCGCATCAGTTCTGCGTCGAACTCGAGCTGCCCGATCCCGCATCCGGGGGGCAGGAATTCTGGCTGCCGGTCTGGATTCCGGGCAGCTACCTGGTCCGTGAGTTCGCCAGGCATGTGCTGCAACTGCAGGCGTGGTGCGCGGGCAAGCCCGTCGCGGTGGAGAAAATCGCCAAGAATCGCTGGCGCGCGGCCCCCTGTGTCGGCCCATTGCGCCTGCGCTACACGGTGTATGCGTTCGACCTGTCGGTGCGCACCGCCTATCTCGACGGCAGCCGTGGGTTTTTCAACCCCAGCAGCCTGCTGCTCGCCGCCAGCGGGCGCGAGCAGCAGACACACACCGTGGACATCGTCTGCCCGGACTTTGCGCCCCAGTGGACTCTGGCCACCACCCTGCCCGCGCTGCAATGCGCCGCTAACGGCTTTGGCACGCGGCAGGCCGGCAGCTACGCCGCGTTGATCGACCATCCGCTGGAAATGGGTGATCTGCTGCGGCTGGAGTTCAGCGCAGGCGGCGCACGGCACGCCATGGTCATCGCCCACGGAGAGTTCCTGCGGGACGTGGTGGACGGCAAGCGGCTGGCGCGCGATCTCAAGCGCATCTGCAGCGCGCAGATTGCGCTGTTCGAGCCGCGCAGCAAGCGCGCGCCGTTTGCGCAATACCTGTTCATGGTCGCGCCGACCGCGGACGGCCATGGCGGTCTGGAACATGCCGACAGCACCGCGCTGATGTGCGCGCGCCGCAGCCTGCCGCACCCGCGCATGACCGAGGCCGACAGCGACTACCGCGATTTTCTCGGCCTGTGCAGCCACGAGTATTTCCATGCCTGGAACGTCAAGCGCATCAAGCCGCGGGCGTTCACGCCCTACGACCTGGAGCGCGAAAACCCCACCGGGCTGCTGTGGCTGTTCGAAGGCTTCACCGCGTATTACGACGACCTGATGGTGCTGCGCGCCGGCCTCGTCACCCCGCAGCAATACCTCGACGGTCTGGCGCGCACCGCCTCCGCAGTCCAGCGCACGCCGGGACGCATGGTGCAGAGCGTGGCCGAGGCCAGCTTCGATGCCTGGACGAAGTATTACCGCCCGGACGAAAACACCCCCAACGCCACGGTGAGTTACTACCAGCTCGGCGCTCTGGTGGCCTTGTCCATCGACCTGCGTCTGCGGCGCGACAGCGCCGTCACCCTGGACGATCTGATGCGCCTGCTCTGGACGCGCCATGGCCGCGACGACGCCCCGCTGCGCGCGCAGGGCGTGGCCGAAGACGCGCTGCCCGCACTGCTCGAGGAGTTGAGCGGTCTAGACTGGCGCGGGTTTTTCCGCCGCCACATCCACGGCACGGAACTGCCGCCGCTCAAGACGCAACTGGCGCAGTTCGGCGTGGCCTGGGCCACGCCGGATGACACCGCGTTCGACGCCCTCGGCCTGAGCGTGCAGGAGCAGGCCGGCGGATGGCTGGCCGTGCAGCGCGTGCGCAACGGCGGCTGGGCCGAGCGCGCCGGGCTGGCCGCGGGCGATCTGCTGGTGGCGCTGAACGGTGAGCGCGCGCGCAAAAGCCTGCTGGAGCGCCGCCACGCGCTGGCGCGGCCCGGCGATGTCTGGCGCATCGATACGCTGCGGCAAGACCGGCTGCTGCACACCGAAACGCCCTGGTTCACCCTGCCGAACAGCCGGATTCAACTCCGGGTGGCCGACAGGCCCCACGCCGCGCAGCGGCAGCGTCTGCACGCCTGGCTCGGCATGGCCGGCTGAAGCACAATTGCCCCACACGATTCGCCAGGAGATTTCCATGCAGCCCACGGACGACGCCCTCATCCTCACCGAAACGCGGGGCCATGTCGGTCTCGTCACCCTCAACCGGCCCAAGCAGCTCAACGCCCTCAACGACGCCTTGATGGATGCGCTCGGCGCGGCGCTCAAGGCCTTTGACGCTGACGCGGCAATCGGCTGCATCGTGCTCACAGGCAGCGACAAGGCCTTCGCCGCCGGTGCCGACATCGCGGCGATGGCGCAGAAAACCTTTCCCGCCAGCTATACCGAAGATTTCATCGGCCGCAACTGGGAAGCGGTGCTGCAGACGCGCAAGCCGGTGATCGCCGCCGTGCGCGGCTACGCCCTGGGCGGCGGCTGCGAGCTGGCGATGATGTGCGACCTGATCGTGGCCGCGGACAACGCCCAGTTCGGCCAGCCCGAGATCAAGATCGGCATCATTCCCGGCGCCGGCGGCACGCAACGCCTCACCCGCGCGGTGGGCAAGGCCAAGGCCATGGATCTGGTCCTCACCGGGCGGCTGATGGACGCCGCCGAAGCCGAGCGCAGCGGCCTGGTGGCGCGCGTTGTGCCGCTGGTGGGGGCGCTCGACGAAGCCGTGTCCATGGGCGAGACGATCTGCGGCTTTTCGCGCCCGTCCGTGCTGATGGCCAAGGAAAGCGTGAACCGCGCTTTCGAGTCCAGCCTGACCGAAGGGCTGCGCTTCGAACGCCGCCTGTTCCAGTCGCTGTTCGCCACCGCCGACCAGAAGGAAGGCATGGCCGCCTTTCTGGAAAAGCGAAAACCGCTTTTCACCCACCGCTGATGCGCTATACTGCGCGGCTTGTTTCGAAATGGCGCTTTAGCTCAGTCGGTTAGAGCGACGGAATCATAATCCGCAGGTCCGGGGTTCGAGTCCCTGAAGCGCCACCAACAACCCATTCCAAGCAGTTCCATAAAGCCCGCAACACCTAGAGAAATCAACGGTTTGCGGGCTTTTTCTTGTCCGCAGCATCCCATAAGAACCCTTTACATCCGCCCCAAAGAGGGGGAAAGATCGGGGGGCATGCGGTATGAAATTGCGGGATTTGGACGTGCGCAACGCACAGCCGAGAGCGCGCGCCTACAAGCTATTCGACGGCGCAGGGCTGTACATTGAAGTCACCCCCGCTGGGGGCAAGCTGTGGAGGCTGAAATATCGCTTCCTGGGGACAGAAAAACGCCTTGCGCTGGGGGCATATC
>JAJXTO010000049.1 GCA_021783695.1 Pseudomonadota bacterium
GCGCGCGCCTACAAGCTATTCGACGGCGCAGGGCTGTACATTGAAGTCACCCCCGCTGGGGGCAAGCTGTGGAGGCTGAAATATCGCTTCCTGGGGACAGAAAAACGCCTTGCGCTGGGGGCATATCCGCTGGTCAGCCTGAAAGACGCCCGCGCAAAACGGGATGAAGCGAAACGCCTGCTGTCGGACGGGCGCGACCCTGGAGCCGCCAAGCAAGCCGAGAAGGCCCGCGCGCTGGAGCTTGCCGCCGATTCATTTGAAGCCATCGCCAGAGAGTGGGCGCAGCGCCACATGGCGGACAAGGCGCAGAGCCATAGCGTCAAGGTGATGCGCCGCCTTGAGCTTTACGCCTTCCCCTACATCGGCGCAGCGCCTATTGCGAACCTGACCGCGCCGCAAGTGCTGGCGCTGGCGCGCCGTCTGGAATCGCGCAACGCACTGGAAACCGCGCGCCGCGTGGTGCAGAACATCGGGCAGGTCTGCCGCTTCGCCATCACCACGGGCCGCGCCCAGACTGATCCAACCGCCGCCCTGCGCGGTGCCTTGCGCACTGCGCCTACAAAGCACATGGCCGCGCCTGCCGACGATCCGCAGGCCGTGGGAGCCATCCTGCGCAGCCTTGAAGCCTTCAAGGGCAGCCCCATTGTCGCTCCCGCCCTGCGCCTGCTGCCCTACCTGTTTTGCCGCCCTGGCGAACTGCGTTCCATGCGCTGGGAGCAAATCGACCTGGAGCATGCGCAGTGGCGCTACATCGTGAGCAAGACCAAGACTGACCATCTTGTGCCGTTGTCGCGTCAAGCCGTCGCCCGCCTGACGCGACCAGCAGGCGCATCCGCGCACACGGAACTGATGCGGAAAACCGTCCTCGTCCATCAGGCGATACAGCGTGCGCCGCGAAACGCCCAGGCGCTTGAGCACATCTCCGACGCGCAGAAATTGAGGAAAGTCTGGCCTGTCCATGCGCCCATTGCACTGGCGCTTGATCGCGCGATCATTGCGAAAATAGCGTGAAATCGCAGTGTTTTCTGATCGCGCCGCTTCGTGGTGTGGCTGAGGTGGGAGGTGCTTGAACCGTGACATCCGCAGGTCGGCGATGGCGATGAAGTTCGAGGACGTGCGGAATCCGCGTGCGGCGCGCCTGCCGCCGAGCTTGAACCTTGGGGATGTGTTGTCACGACCGCTTCGCTTGCCCGAAGTCGCCCCGACTTGGGGTTGTAAGCCGGAACCCCAGAAAATTCCGCCAACCACCCCGACCGTCAGCCCGCAAGCTGCTTGATGCGCTCGGCTTCGGATGCCTCTTCCATGATGAGGGCGTAGCGGTAGAACCCAGGGAATGCGTTGGAGAGCGCGATGAGTTGATCGCCGGAGGTGTCGACCCAAATTTTGTGCAGGTCGGGCACGTGTCCCATCATGCGGTTGATGATGGGATGTGCCTCGTTGATGCCCAGGGCGGAAAGCTGTTGCATGTGCTGGTCGATCTTCGCTGCCAGCCGGCGAAATTCATTCTTGCTGATGTTTTGCTCACTCGAAGAGCGTGGCAACTTTCGCCAACACTTCGTCCATGAGCGGCGCAGGCAGGGTATCCACCTTGCGAGCATGGCGGGCAGCCAGGTCAATGACGCGCGGCTGATCGCAGCGCACGATGCCGGTGGTCTTGATGCCGGTCACGGACACCGCGAAGCCAAGGCCTCGGGCGAACTCGCCGCCGTTGGTGATCGGCAGGATCACCGGCAGCTTGGTGGCTTCATTGAACTCGGCGGGCGACACCACCAGGACGGGACGGCTACCGCTTTGCTCATGCCCCGCAGTCGGGTCGAGCGACACCATGTAAATGTCGCCGCGCCTCATAGCAGCTCGCCACCTACGGCGGGTGCATCGACCCATTCGCGTTCCTCGGCTGGTTGCGGCTGCGAATAGTCGGACGCGGCCAGCAACTCCGCGAGTGTGTAGTGCGGGCGTGGGCTGGGGTTGACCACTAAGCAGCCATGATCGACAGCCAAGCCGACCGTCGCACCGGCTTGCAGGTGCAGTTGTTCAAGGAACGCGGGCGGGACGGCCAACATGATCGAGCCGCCGACTTTGCGCAGATTGGTTGTGTGCATGATGCACCTCCAATGAGATTAGTTATACAAAAGTATAATTTTAATGCCTTTGGGCTGCAAGCCTCGAGTGTCGGAAAACCACTGTTTGGCGTTAACCCGCACCAGTTCTGGTTTCCCGCCCATGACGGAAAATTCGGGGGTTCCGGCTTACAACCCCGACTTGCGCCGGAAGAAGATGCAGGGAGCGCCTGGCGGTCGGGGTGGCGCACATTGGCCAGGGCATCGAGCGTCTGGGTGCGGATGGTGTGGGAGGGGGTGAGCCACAGCGCCATGGGCGCATCGGTGTCGAGCAGGGTGCGCGATGTCGCGGCGATGCAGTGGGCTGCTGGGTCTTGCCGCCGTCGGCCGGGATGCGCAAGCACACGGCCGGCGGCGGCGAATGCCGTGACCACGGGCTGGCTGCGTATTCCAGACCAATCCCGCCACGGGTTGCCGCACGCGGTGCGGCGGCCTTGCCGAGTGTCCGGTCCGGCCTCGGGCTATCGGGCCAATCGGCGCTCGCTTGACGCTCGGCTTGGCCTTTCGGGCGAACGCCGACTCAATCAGCGCTGCGCGGCATTATTGTTCTGCCGTTGCTGCAGGCTATGGCGGTACAGCGTACTTCGGTGCACGCCAAGCAACCGCGCTGCCCGGCTGATATTGCCGCTGCATGACGCAATCGCCGCATGAATTGCCGACTCCGTCAAAGCGCGCAACTCCGTCGTCTGTAGGCGTTCCTCGCCAGGACCGTTCTTGGATGCGTCGACACCCGCCGATGGCCCCCACGTCGACCGCTGCCATTGGCGTTTATCGCGCCACGCGTGCCGAATGTCATCTGGAAGATCGGCCACCTCGATACAACTGTTTGGTTCGGCCAAGGCAACGAGTGTTTGTGTGACCGCCACAAGTTGGCGCCAGTTGCCTGGCCACGAATACGACAAAAGCGCGTCCCGCGCCTGCAGGCTGAGCTGGATGCCGCGCGGCGCCAACATCGACTGCAAAAATTCTTCAATGCGTTCCTGGCCGCCGACCTGGTCTCGCAGGGCGGGCAAGCGAACCGTGAAATGCTGAAGCCGGTAATACAAGTCGGAGCGGAAACCCCCTTCGGCGGTCATCGCCTTGAGGTCACGATGTGTGGCACACACAAGGGCGAAATCGACCGGCTGCTGGCGTCCACCGCCAAGGGGCTTGACCTCATGGTCCTGCAATACACGCAGAAGCCGGGCCTGCAGGGCCAGGGGCATATCGCCGATCTCATCGAGAAACAGGACACCGCCATCGGCTTCTCGGATCAGTCCCGACTGCCCTTTGCGCCGTGCCCCCGTAAACGCACCCTCCTCGTAGCCGAAGAGTTCCGCCTCGATCAGCCCCTCGGGCACCGCAGCGCAATTGACTGCGACAAAAGGACCATCCCTGCGCTTGCCGCGCTTGTGCAACTGCCTGGCAAAAACCTCCTTGCCAACCCCCGACTCTCCAAGCACCAGAACTGGAATGCCGCAGTCCATGACGCGCACTGCGCGCTCAAGTTGCCCATCGCGCTCGGGGTCATCGATGATGGGCGCCTCTTGGAAACGCCCATCCGTCTGCGCGGGTGCGCAAACCGCAGGTTTGACAGCGCCCGCTCCATGCACCGCAGCCCTGTGCCCCACCCAACCCGAAGCCCAGGACGCCGAGCGCCCCAGTCGCGCAAGCCACGGATGAAGCGACAAATCAAACTGCTCGCAGTCTGTCGCTGGCAGCGAACTGAACAGATCGTCGATGAAGCGACCACGCAGTTGCTCAAAGGTCATTCCCAGCACGCGCAGCGCGGCGCGATTCGCCCCGACGATCGATTCATTGCGTATCCACAGCAACGCTTCACGGTGCGAACCGATCAAGGCCCGGTCATGCGCGAAGCGGAGGATTTCCGTATGCCTCGGCACATTGTCCAGCGCCATGCGGTGCTCAATCATCTGCGCGGCCATGCGCACGAGGCCAACCGTTTGTGGCTGTATGCAGCGAGGATCACCGGACACGTCGAGGACCCCCATGATCTGCCCGTCGGGTGCCAAAAGCGGCGCTGCCGTACAGCCCAGCGATGCGTTCTGTTCCAGATAATGCTGGGTCCCCAGGACTGTGATGGGAGAGATTTCCGTCAAGGCCGTCCCGATCGCGTTTGTGCCTCGATGGAGTTCGGACCAATCGACCCCCGGCATCAACGCCACGCGCTGGGCCTTGCTCATAAAGGCATCGGATCCCGCTGCGTCGAGAACCATGCCCTGCGAGTCGGCCAACAGGACGATGACACGCGAAGGCGATAACGCCTCGGCCAAGGCCTCCAGCTCGGGAAGGGCATGCCTGCGCAACCGGCCTTGCGCATCGCGCCGGCCAGATAATTCCTGATGCGGCAAGGGCTCGGGGCTCTCGCTCAACGTGGCGGAAATGCTGGCGCACCGGCGCCACGAACGTGCGATGAGCTCCGGTATGAGCCCATCCGGGCTGCTGCCCTCTTCAAAAAAGCGCTGGCGCGCCAATCGCAGTTGCGTCGAGATTGGACTGATCTCGACCTGATCAGACGCATGGGTACGGGGCACGGCTGTCTCCTGTATCGGTCAACCACGGCGAGCGGGCAACCAACCTCTCATACTGGCAGTGTCGCACTCTCGCAAGCGCATGTCATCTGTCGCAGGATGCGACAGTCTTTTGTCGCAAAAAGCCGAAAAAAGAGCGACGGCATCTCTTCGGGTATCGCCTAATCCGGATTCGCAGGCTGTTGATTTCGCTTGTGAATTATTAAGTTACAACCCGGCATGTGTTTGGCACGATTCCTGATACGAAAGAGGTCACTGCAACGGCAGTTGAATCCTCTTCCATGCAATACAGGAGACGTCCATGGATATGCTTGAACCCGGAAAATTTGGCACCGCAGTTCCCTTCAAGAAGCGTTATGGCAATTTCATCGGCGGCAAGTGGCGAGAACCCGCAAACGGCCAGTATTTCGAGAATGTCACGCCGGTGACGGGGCAGGTGTTCTGTGAGGTGCCACGCTCCAACGCGGAAGATATCGAACGCGCTCTTGACGCCGCCCATGCGGCCAAGGCGGCCTGGGGCAAGACATCGCCAGCCGAACGCGCAGGCATCCTGAACCGTATTGCGGACCGGATGGAGGAAAACCTTCCGATGCTGGCCGCGGCGGAAACCTGGGACAACGGCAAGCCCATTCGCGAAACCACGGCGGCTGACCTGCCCCTGGCGATCGACCACTTCCGCTATTTCGCGGGCTGTATTCGCGCGCAGGAAGGCACCGTGGCGGAAATCGACCACGAAACCTATGCCTATCACTTCCATGAGCCGCTGGGTGTCGTGGGACAAATCATTCCCTGGAACTTCCCGATCCTGATGGCGGTGTGGAAGATCGCACCCGCTTTGGCCGCAGGCAACTGCATC
Organism: Pseudomonadota bacterium; assembly: GCA_021783695.1. Classification (GTDB taxonomy): domain Bacteria; phylum Pseudomonadota; class Gammaproteobacteria; order Burkholderiales; family Burkholderiaceae_C; genus Thiomonas. The sequence continues at coordinate 5,508 of JAJXTO010000049.1, forward strand.
GTGCTCAAGCCGGCCGAGCAGACCCCCGTGAGCATTCTGGTGCTGATGGAGCTGATCGGGGATCTGCTGCCTCCCGGCGTACTCAACGTGGTCAACGGCTTCGGCCTCGAAGCGGGCAAGCCGCTGGCCTCGAACAAGCGCATCGCCAAGATCGCCTTTACCGGAGAAACCACGACCGGGCGGCTGATCATGCAATACGCCAGCCAGAACATCATCCCGGTCACGCTGGAACTCGGCGGCAAATCGCCCAACGTCTTTTTCGAAGACGTCATGGCCCGCGACGACGGCTTCCTGGATAAAGCCGTCGAGGGCTTCGTGATGTTCGCGCTGAATCAAGGGGAAGTGTGCACCTGCCCCTCCCGCGCATTGATCCAGGAATCGATCTATGACCGGTTCATGGAGCGCGTCCTCAAGCGTGTTGCCGCCATCAAGCAGGGCAACCCCCTGGATCCCCAAACCATGATCGGCGCCCAAGCCAGCAGCGAGCAACTGGACAAGATCATGTCCTATATGGACATTGGCCGTCAGGAGGGCGCAAAAGTCCTGGCCGGTGGCGCCAGGGCCGAGTTCGATGGCGACCTCAAAGGCGGCTATTACGTTCAGCCGACGGTCTTCCTGGGCCACAACAAGATGCGGATTTTCCAGGAGGAGATCTTCGGCCCCGTGGTGTCGGTCACAACGTTCAGGAATGAAGCCGAAGCCCTGGACATCGCCAACGACACGCTCTATGGGCTGGGCTCCGGTGTCTGGACACGCGACATGAACACCGCCTTCCGCATGGGGCGCGGCATTCAGGCCGGGCGTGTGTGGACCAACTGCTATCACGCCTACCCGGCGCATGCGGCATTCGGCGGCTATAAGCAATCGGGCATCGGGCGTGAGACCCACAAGATGATGCTTGACCACTACCAGCAGACCAAGAATTTGCTGGTCAGTTACAGCGAAAACAAACTGGGATTCTTCTAACCATGAGCCTGCGGTCCGTTCTGCGGCACAAGGGCTGCAGAACGGACCGCCCGATGCTGCCAAACACGGATGCAGGGAGGATGGAATGAACGACTCGGTGCCCGACGCGACCTCTGAGGTGGAACAGGTGACTGCTACGCCTGCTGCGCTTACGCTGATCGAGCAGTTACGCAAGGTTCATGGCGATCTGATGTTCTACCAGTCAGGAGGATGCTGCGACGGCAGTGCACCCATGTGTTATCCCGATGGCGAGTTTCAGTTGGGCGACGCCGACCACCTGCTTGGTCACATCGGCGGAATGCCCTTCTACATCAGCGAATCGCAGTTCGCGTACTGGCAGCACACCCAGCTCATCATCGACGTCGTTCCTGGTCGTGGCGGCATGTTTTCCCTCGAAGGCCCCACGGGGCAGCGTTTCTTGACGCGCTCGCGGCTGTTCACCGATCCAGAATGGAACAGCCTTCGAAGCGCGAACAGGGTCCGGTAGGTAAAAGCCCGAATGGAAGCAAG
>JAJXTO010000033.1 GCA_021783695.1 Pseudomonadota bacterium
TCAACAACTACCGTCCCCAGTTCTACTTCCGCACCACCGACGTCACCGGCGCGGTCGAACTGCCCAAGGACAAGGAAATGGTCATGCCTGGCGACAACGTCAGCATCACCGTCAAGCTCATCGCCCCGATCGCGATGGAAGAAGGTCTGCGCTTCGCCATCCGTGAAGGCGGTCGCACCGTCGGCGCCGGCGTCGTGGCGAAGATCATCGAATAACTTCGTCCAACGGAATTGGCCGACGCTTCATCCTGCTACATCCGTATGGCGTCGGCTTTCGCTCTTTGAAGAGAACATTATGCAAAACCAGAAAATCCGTATTCGTCTGAAGGCGTTTGATTACAAGCTGATTGATCAATCCGCGATGGAAATTGTGGATACCGCCAAGCGGACTGGCGCCATCGTCAAAGGCCCGGTGCCGATGCCGACCCGGCTGCAGCGCTTTGATATTCTGCGCTCCCCGCATGTCAACAAGACCTCGCGCGACCAGCTTGAAATCCGTACACACCTGCGCCTGATGGACATCGTGGATCCGACCGACAAAACGGTTGATGCGCTGATGAAGCTCGATTTGCCAGCTGGTGTTGATGTGGAAATCAAGCTGCAATGATTTGAGCGCCTTGCTCGACGCAGGGCAAATGCTGTATGATTACCAGCTTTTCCTCTTTTGAGGATAGCTAGAAGATTGCAGTAAAAAACGTAGCAGAATTTTTGCGGTTGCACTGATTAACTTACGGGCTTGGCCAATCGTAGCCGGGCAGGAGAAAACAATGAGCTCACATTCAATGGGCCTTGTCACGCGCAAGGTCGGAATGACGCGTGTGTTCACCGATGATGGGGAATCCATCGCCGTCACCGTGCTGGACGCATCCGGCAACCGGGTGTCGCAGGTGCGCACACAAGATGTGGATGGCTACAGTGCCGTCCAGGTCGCCTTTGGCACGCGCAAGCCATCACGTCTCACCAAAGGCCAGGCGGGCCACTTGGCCAAGGCGGGTGTGGAGCCGGCCGAAATTCTCAAGGAATTCGATCTGCCCGCTGACAAGGTGGTCGGCTTTGCGCCGGGCGCAACCGTTTCAGCCTCGTTGTTTCAAGTTGGGCAGATGGTGGACGCGCAGGGTGTGTCGATCGGTAAGGGTTTTGCCGGTGCCATCAAGCGCCACAATTTCTCATCCAACCGTGCCTCGCACGGTAACTCGGTCACAACACGTGCGCCAGGGTCGATTGGTATGGCGCAGGACCCTGGTCGCGTTTTCCCTGGCAAGCGCATGGCTGGGCAGATGGGTAACGAGACTGTCACTGTGCAGAACCTGGAGGTTGTCCGCATTGATGAAGCGCGTCAGCTCATTCTGGTCAAGGGTGCTGTGCCTGGCTCGCGCTCCGGCTATGTGTTTCTGCGTCCCGCGGTCAAATCTGCGGCAGGAGGTCAGTGATGCAGCTCGATTTCATCAATGCGCAGGGCCAGCCTGCCGAGAAGTTTGATGTCAGCCCAGAGGTGTTCGGGCGCGACTTCAATGAAGATTTGGTTCATCAGATCGTGATCGCCTACCAGGCCAATGCGCGCCTAGGCAATCGTGCGCAAAAAGATCGCGCGGTCGTCAAGCATTCCACACGCAAACCCTGGAAGCAGAAGGGGACTGGTCGTGCGCGTGCGGGGATGACGTCTTCTCCGCTGTGGCGTGGGGGCGGGAAAATTTTCCCGAATTCGCCTGACGAAAACTTCACGCACAAGGTCAATAAGAAAGCCTACCGTGCCGGCATGCGCTCGTTGTTCTCGCAGCTGGCGCGCGAAGGCCGCTTGGTTGTGGTGGATTCCTTCACGGTCGATGCGCCGAAGACCAAGCTGGTTGCCGAGAAGTGTAAGGCCATGGGCTTCGACTCGGTCATGATCATTGCGGATGGCACGGATGAAAATCTGTTTCTCGCGGCACGCAACCTGCCGAATGTGCTCGTTGTCGAGCCCCGTTATGCCGACCCGCTGTCCCTACTGTTTTACAAAAAAGTCGTGATGACCAAAGGTGCGGTCAGCCAACTTCAGGAGATGTTGTCATGAAGCAAGCTGTGATCAATCCCCAGCGCCTGATGCAGGTTCTGAGCGCGCCGGTCATTTCCGAAAAGGCCACAATGGTTGCGGAGAAGCGCAACCAGGTTGTGTTCCGCGTCATGCGCGATGCCACCAAGCCCGAAATCAAGGCAGCGGTTGAACTGATGTTCAAGGTGGATGTCGAGTCGGTGCAGGTCAGCAACCTCAAGGGTAAGGTCAAGCGCACAGCGCGTGGGGCCGGCCGCCGAAATCATGTCAAAAAAGCCTATGTCTGCCTGAAGGCTGGACAAGAGCTGAACTTCGCGCAGGAGGGTATTTAAATGCCCGTCGTCAAAGTCAAACCGACCTCGGCAGGTCGCCGTGCCGTTGTCAAGGTCACGCACCCGCATCTGTACAAGGGCGAGCCTGAGCGCTCACTGCTCGAGCCCCAGTTCCAGAAGGCTGGCCGCAACAACAACGGCCATATCACCACGCGCCATCGCGGCGGCGGTCACAAGCACCACTACCGCGTGGTCGATTTCCGTCGCGACAAGGATGGCATCCCGGCCAAGGTCGAGCGTATCGAATACGACCCGAACCGTACCGCGCACATCGCGCTGGTCTGCTACGCAGACGGCGAACGTCGCTACATCATTGCGCCGCGGAACCTCGAAGTGGGTGCCGTGTTGATGAGCGGTGCCGAAGCGCCGATTCGCGCGGGCAACACCCTGCCGATTCGCAATATCCCTGTGGGCTCCACGATTCATTGCATCGAGATGCAGCCTGGCAAAGGCGCACAGATCGCGCGCTCTGCCGGAGCCTCTGCCGTGCTGCTGGCGCGCGAAGGCATTCATGCACAGGTGCGTATGCGCTCAGGCGAAGTGCGTCGCATCCACATCGATTGCCGCGCCACGCTGGGCGAGGTCAGCAACGAAGAGCACAACCTACGCCAGTATGGCAAGGCCGGTGCCATCCGCTGGCAAGGTATTCGGCCGACGGTGCGTGGTGTGGCCATGAACCCGGTCGATCACCCGCACGGCGGTGGTGAAGGCAAGACAGGTGAAGGCCGCGTGGCGGTCAGTCCGTGGGGTACGCCGACCAAGGGTTATCGCACCCGCAACAACAAGCGCACGCAGAACATGATCGTGTCGCGTCGTAAGAAGTAAGGGATAGCACATGGCTCGCTCACTCAAAAAAGGTCCGTTTTGCGACCAGCATCTGCTGAAGAAGGTTGAAGCTGCTGTCAGCACCAAGGACAAGCGCCCGGTCAAGACTTGGTCGCGTCGTTCCACCATCCTGCCGGAATTCATTGGCGTGACAATTGCTGTGCACAACGGCAAGCAGCATGTCCCGGTGTATGTGTCCGACCAGATGGTTGGTCACAAGCTCGGAGAATTTGCGCTGACACGGACATTCAAAGGACATCCCGCCGATAAGAAGGCGAAGAGGTAAGGCAGACACATGGAAACTCGTGCAACCCTACGCGGCGTCCGCCTCTCGGCCCAAAAAGGCCGACTGGTGGCGGACTTGATCCGCGGCAAAAAAGTGGACTCCGCCCTGAATATCCTGGAGTTCTCGCCCAAGAAGGCATCGGGCATCATCAAAAAAGTGCTGGAGTCGGCCATTGCCAACGCCGAACACAACGATGGCGCCGATGTGGATGAACTGAAAGTGACCTCGATCATGGTGGAAGAGGGCTCGACCCTCAAGCGCTTCAGTGCGCGCGCCAAAGGTCGTGGCAACCGCATCAGCAAGCCCACCTGCCATATCTTCATTCAAGTCGGGAACTGAGAACGCCATGGGACAAAAAATTCATCCGACCGGCTTCCGTCTGGCCGTCACCCGTGGTTGGGCTTCGCGCTGGTACGCGCCGAGTACGCAATATGCCAAGATGCTCAGTGAAGACATCATGGTCCGCGAATATCTGAGCAAGCGTCTGAAAAACGCTTCCGTCTCGCGTGTGCTCATCGAGCGCCCGGCCAAGAACGCCCGCATCACCATTTATAGTGCTCGCCCCGGTGTTGTAATCGGCAAGAAGGGCGAAGACATCGAGAACCTGAAGGCTGAGCTGGCCAAGCGTCTGGGTGTGCCGGTTGCGGTTGACATTGAAGAAGTGCGCAAGCCCGAAATCGATGCCCAACTGATTGCTGACTCCATCACCCAGCAGCTAGAAAAGCGCATCCAGTTCCGCCGCGCCATGAAACGTGCGATGCAGAATGCCATGCGCATGGGTGCGCAAGGCATCAAGATCATGTCGTCTGGCCGTCTGAACGGTATTGAAATTGCCCGGCGTGAGTGGTACCGCGAAGGCCGTGTGCCGCTGCAGACTCTGCGTGCGAACATCGATTACGCCACCTCTGAAGCGAAGACCACCTATGGTGTCATCGGTGTCAAGGTGTGGGTGTACAAGGGCGATACCCCTGCCAAGGGTGCTCTGGTCCCGGCCAAGGCCGAGCCCGCCGCGCCGGAAGAGGATCGCCGCAATCGCCGCCCAGGTGCTGCGCGCCCATCGGGTGCGCGACGTGCTGGCCCCCGCCGGGACGAAGCTGCCGCGGCGCCTTCTGCCGATGGCGAAAAATCAGTTGCTGTGAAGCGTGTGCGTAAACCGGCCGTACCCGGCGGTACGCCTGGCGCAGGCGCTTAAGGAGAGTATCCATGCTACAACCCGCTCGTCGCAAATACCGCAAAGAGCAGAAGGGCCGCAATACCGGCCTCGCCACTCGCGGCGCCACTGTTGCCTTTGGCGAATTCGGCCTGAAGGCCACGACTCGTGGCCGCATCACTGCGCGCCAGATCGAATCGGCACGTCGTGCCATTTCGCGTCACGTCAAGCGTGGCGGCCGCATCTGGATTCGTGTTTTTCCGGACAAACCGATTTCGATCAAACCTGCCGAAGTGCGTATGGGTAACGGCAAGGGCAACCCCGAGTACTACGTCTCGGAAGTGCAGCCAGGCCGCGTGCTCTATGAAATCGAAGGTGTGTCCGAGGCCGTGGCGCGGGAGGCGTTTGAACTCGCTGCTGCCAAGCTGCCTTTCCGCACCATTTTTGTCACGCGCCTGATTGGCGCATAAGGAGAGCGACTTGAAAACTTCCGCTCAACTCACCGAACTGCGCGCCAAGGACATTCCTGCGCTGCAGACCGAACTCGACAGTCTGTTGAAGGCCCACTTCAATCTGCGTATGCAGAAAGGGACTCAGCAGCTGCAGAACACGACTCAACTGGGCAACACCAAGCGCGCCATCGCGCGGGTTCGTACCTTGATTCAAGAAAAGAAGGCCAAGGGTTAAGCCATGACGGAACAGAAGAAAGTCCAGCGCACGCTGGTTGGCCGTGTGGTCAGCGACAAGCGCCAGAAGACCGTGACCGTATTGGTCGAGCGTCGCATTCAGCATCCTATTTATGGCAAGTTCATTGCCCGCTCCAAGAAGTACAGCGCGCATGACGAGACTGGTGAGTATCACTTGAATGACGTGGTTGAAATTGCGGAATCACGCCCGATTTCCAAGACCAAATCCTGGGTGGTCAGTCGTCTGATTACCAAAGGCCAAGTGATCTAAGCCCAGCCACGCTGTTAGTCCGCCCGAGTTTTCAGGCGGTGGCTGAGTGATGGTAGCCCGCCTCCTGTTTGTCCCGCTTTTGCGGGACGGCAGGGGCGGGCTTTTTGTTTTCCTGCTTTGTCGCGCTCTTCATGATTGCTTGCATGTCTTGCGTGTGCATACTGAGCAGATGTGATCGGAGTCGTTTGACTGGACTACAGTGATCAGGCGCGGCGACATGCGCTTCGGCTAGGTTCCATAGAGCGTGCTGCGTGGTCATGCCAAGCCGAATCACACGAAGTTCACAGGAGACGATATGACAACAACTACCTTGTCCGATGCGGCAGCCCGCGATCCGGTCTGCACTTTGTCCTACATTCACCCGAGCGCCGATAGCCCCTGGCTCACCTACCTGGCGCAAGTCGATCGGGTCTTGCCTCACCTTGGCCCGCTGGCGCGCTGGGGGGAAACACTCAAGCGGCCAAAGCGTTCATTGATCGTGGATGTGCCGATCGAGATGGACGACGGCTCCGTGCAGCATTTCGAGGGCTATCGCGTTCAGCACAACCTCTCGCGCGGGCCGGGCAAGGGCGGGGTGCGCTATCACCCCGATGTCACGCTCGAAGAAGTCATGGCACTGTCGGCGTGGATGACCATCAAGAACGCCGCGGTCGGCCTGCCGTTCGGCGGCGCGAAAGGCGGAATCCGTGTGGCACCTTCCAAGCTGTCGCGCAAGGAACTGGAGCGGCTGACACGGCGTTACACCAGTGAAATCGGCATCATCATCGGCCCGCAGCAGGATATTCCCGCGCCCGATGTCAACACCAACAGCCAGATCATGGCGTGGATGATGGACACTTACTCGATGAATGTCGGGGCGACAGCAACGGGTGTGGTCACCGGTAAGCCGATTCCGCTGGGCGGCTCGCTGGGTCGGGTGAGGGCCACCGGACGCGGCGTGTTCGTCACGGGCAGCGAGGCACTGAGACGGCTGAAGCTGGACATGAAAGGACTGCGCATTGCCGTGCAGGGTTTTGGCAATGTGGGTGGAACCGCTGCGGAGCTGTTTGCCCACAGCGGCGCGCTGATTGTCGCCGTCCAGGATCACACCGGCACCATTCTGAACGAGAAGGGGCTGGATGTCGCCGCGTTGCTGCGCCATGTCGCGGAGAAGGGCGGTGTTGGTGGATTTTCCGGTGCGCAAAGCGCTGCCAACGCGGATTTCTGGGCCACGCCCTGCGATGTCCTGATTCCGGCAGCGCTGGAAGGACAGATCACCGCGGAGCGGGCGCGCAACACCACGGCAAAGCTCATACTGGAAGGCGCCAACGGCCCGACCTTGCCCGCGGCGGACGATGTCTTTGCCAGCCGCGGCATCCTCGTGGTGCCCGACGTCATCTGCAATGCGGGGGGCGTCACGGTGTCTTACTTCGAGTGGGTGCAGGACTTTTCCAGCTTCTTCTGGGATGAGGACGATGTCAACGCCCGGCTGGACAGGATTTTGGGCAATGCCTTTGCCCGGATCTGGGACACGGCCGAGCAACTCCACGTCAGCTTGCGTACCGCGGCCTTCGTGGTGGCCTGCGAACGCGTGCTGCAGGCACGGGAGGAGCGGGGGCTGTATCCCTGATCGCCCTGTTCGGCAGCGGGCGGGAGCGACCTAGAGCTTGGGAGCGACGGCGTGTTCGTCTGGCAACGGAGCCAGGGAGTCTGCCCGCGGCTTGCTCCAGGCGATCCGTAATCCGTCGAGCAGAAAAACCGCAATGCCGAGCCACACCAGCCCGAAACCGATGATCTTCGCGGCGGCAAACGGTTCGTGATACAGCCAGACCCCCAAGGCCAGTTGCAGCGATGGGGTGATGTACTGCAGCACTCCGAGCAAAGTCATGGACATGCGACGCGCACCGGCGGCGAACAGCAGCAGCGGCACCGTGGTGATCGGTCCTGCCGCCACCAGCAACCAACGCGTGGAAACCTCGGCAGTAGAAAAAGCGTTCTGCCCCTGCGTGCTGAGCCAATATAGATATAGCAAAGCCAGCGGGAAGAGCACCGCAGTTTCCACCGCAAGGCCTTCGAGCGCGCCCAGTGGCGCCGTTTTGCGCAGCAGGGCATAGCTGCCGAAGGTAAGCGCAAGGCTGAGGCTGATCCACGGTACATGACCGACTTCAAGCGCCATCACCGTGACCCCGACAGCCGCAATGCCCAGCGCCACCCATTGCATGCCGCGCAAGCGTTCATGCAGCAACACAGAACCCAGCGCCACATTGACGAGCGGATTGATGTAGTAACCCAGGCTCGCGTCCACCACATGACGACTGTTGACCGCCCAGATATAGATGCCCCAATTGCTCGACAGCAGCAAGGCACTCAGGGTGAAACGCGCGAGCACGGCAGGTTGCTCGCGCAGGATTTTCAGCCAGGACCAGCGCTTGAGCAGGGCCAGAAGCAGCGCAACGACCAGCAGCGACCACACCATGCGATGCGCCAGGATTTGCAGCGACGGGATTTGTTCAAGCGCCTTGAAGTAAAGCGGAAACAGGCCCCAGATGACATAGGCCGCCAGAGCGTAAACAACGCCTGAATTCATGTGAACGGTTTTTATGAGTGGAATGACGCAGCGTGCGGCCTCTTACGAAGCCAGGCGCCGAGTCGCACACTCTAGCGGCGAATGCGTTTGCCTGCAGGCTCAGACGTTGAACAGGAAGTGCAGCACATCGCCATCCTTGACGATGTAGTCCTTGCCTTCGGCGCGCATCTTGCCTGCGTCTTTCGCGCCCTGTTCGCCGCCGTAGTGGATGAAATCGTCGAAGGCGATGGTCTGCGCGCGGATGAAGCCGCGCTCGAAGTCGGTGTGGATGACCGCGGCCGCTTGCGGTGCGGTGGCGCCAATGCGCACCGTCCAGGCGCGCACTTCCTTGACACCGGCGGTGAAATAGGTTTGCAGTCCGAGCAGTTTGAACGCGGCGCGGATCAGACGGTTCAGCCCCGGTTCTTCCAGGCCGAGATCGGCGAGGAAAGCCTGTTTTTCTTCGGCGTCGAGCCCGGCGAGTTCGCTTTCCAGCTTGGCGCAAATGGCCACGACCGGGGCGTTTTCCTGCGCCGCATACTCGCGCAGGCGATCGAGGTGCGGGTTGCTCTCGAAACCGTCCTCCATCACATTGCCGACGAACATCGCGGGCTTGGCGGTGATGAGGCACAGCGGCGCGATCAGGGCGAGTTCTTCCGCGCTCAGACCCAGTGCGCGCACCGGGCGGGCTTCGTTGAGCGCGGGAATGATGCGTTCGAGCAGATCGGCCACGCGCTTGGCGTCCTTGTCGCCCGCGCGGCTTTGCTTGTGCATGCGGTGCAGGCTTTTTTCCGCCGTGGCCAGATCGGCCAGGCACAGCTCGGTCTGGATGACGGCGATGTCCGAAATCGGGTCCACCCTGCCTGCAACGTGAATCACATTGGGATCTTCGAAGCAGCGCACCACGTTGATGATGGCGTCGGTTTCGCGGATGTGGGCGAGGAACTGGTTCCCCAGTCCTTCGCCCTGGCTGGCGCCGGCCACCAGCCCGGCAATATCGACGAATTCCACCACGGCGGGCACCACGCGCTGCGGCTTGACAATGGCCGAGAGCTGATCGAGCCGCGGGTCGGGCAGTTCCACAATGCCGGTGTTGGGCTCGATGGTGCAGAAGGGATAGTTTTCCGCCGGAATCGCGCTTTGGGTCAGCGCATTGAAAAGGGTGGACTTGCCCACATTGGGCAGGCCCACGATGCCGCATTTCAGGCTCATGGTGTGAGGTGGTGAGTGGGTGCGCGCAATCGCGCGAACCAGCAATTGTAGGGGGCCGGCGCTACTGTTCGATATGCACCCGCAGCCCTGCCACCCACAGCCGTCCGGGGGTGCCGCCTGGGTGCCGGATGCGCTGAATGTCGGGTTGCAGGTAGAGGTGGGGGACGAGTTCCAGCGAGTACACCGCCTCGATCACGGTTTCGCTGGGGAGGGACTGCAGGCGCGCCTGTGCAATGCCCAAGGTCAGCACGTCCGCCGGTCGGGCTGGAGTGATGCCGACGAAACGGACGCCGGTGCTGACATAAGCCTGCACCGGGTTGGACGCAGCCGGGCTCCAGCCGCCCTGCAGAAATGCGGCCCAGTTGCGCCGGGCGGCGTCTTTCCAGCGCCATTCGCTCACGGCATACAGGCCGCCGCTGTCCGCGCCATAGGCGGGATTGCTCTGTTGCAGATGCCAAGCGCCCAGCTTCAGGGCGCCACCGACGTGTTCGGCGTCCTTCCATCTGTGGTCGGCCTCGGCGACCCACAGTGCCCCGCGGTGCATGGCGCCCGTCATGCCGGGGGGATCACCCTGCCAGACGCCAGCCTGCGCAGACCAGTCGCCCCCCAGATTCAGTCCGCCCATCAGCCCCAGGCCGGGGTTGGGGAAGGTGGCGATATTGGCGTTCGAGGTCAGTGTGGGGGCGATGCCGAACGAGGCATTGTGCAGATGGCCGGCGACGCCGGCGGTGTCGAAGGTGTTGTTCATGTCCATGATGCCACCCTGGACAAAACCCGGGCCGAGCTGCTGGCGGTAGCTCAGTTGATACAGCCGCAGAAAATTGGGGGCCCACAGGTTGCTCGGCAACTGCACCATGTTGGTGAGGGTTTGCAGGTTGCCACTACTGCGTACGCCCATGAGCATGAGGTCGAACTGACCGCCGCGCCACAAGCCGGCCTGTGCGGTGTCCAGGGTGGCTGCGGCCTGGAAGGCGGCGATCGACACCGCCTGACGCGCGCCGCTGCCGCCGACGACGCCCAGTGTTTCCGTATCGAAGTGCAGCGAGGTGCTCAGGCCTTGACCCAGGGTCTGGCCGACTGGCGTGATGGGGGCGGCGAACGGCGCGAGTTGCAGGCTCGGCTGCGTCGCCTGGGACCAGGCGGGCTGCGGCAAGGCCGCGACGATCAGGTTGGCAAGGGCGAAAGACCGGAGGACAGGACGCATCACGGCGGCAATAAATAAGAATAATTCTTATTGATAATTATGCCTGAGCCTTGTGACTTCGATCCGCAACGAGGCGGCCGTCGAGCATTTCGAGCACGCGGTCGCAGCGCGCGGCGATGCGTGGATCGTGCGTCACCAGCAGCACGGCGCAGCCGAAGGTCTGGTTGAAGCGGCGAAACAGCGCGAACACCTCGTCGGCGGAGTGCGAATCGAGGTTGCCGGTGGGCTCGTCCGCCAGCAGGATGGGCGGGCGGATCATCAGCGCGCGCGCAATGGCCACGCGCTGCTGCTGGCCACCGGACAGCTCGGTCGGACGCTTGTGCGCGTGCACCGCCAGCCCCACGGCGTCGAGCAGTTCGAGGGCGCGGTTGCGGGTGGCCGCGTCGCGCGGCGCGCCGCCGAGCAGCGCGGGCATCATCACATTCTCGAGCACGCTGAAGGCGTTGATGAGGTGGTGGAACTGGAACACGAAACCCAGCGTGCGCCCGCGTAGCGCGGTGCGCTCGGAGTCGCTGAGCGCCACGGTAGGGCGGCCCTGCACATGGATTTCGCCCGCAGTGGGGGTGTCGAGCAGGCCAATGAGGTTGAGCAGGGTGCTCTTGCCCGAACCCGAGGGTCCGATGAGCGCGGCAAACTCTCCGCCATGCAGCGTCAGGTCGATGCCGTGCAGCACCTCTACTTCGAGCGGCGTGCCTACGCCATAGGCCTTGCGCAGGCCGTCAAGGCGCAGCACTGGGGGCGTGGCGGAGTTGGCGGTGTGGGGCATCGGCGGCAATCACACGGTACGGATGGCTTCGACCGGATCGAGATGCGATGCGCGCCGCGCCGGGGCAAACGCGGCGATGATGCCGGCCAGCGTGGCAATCAGCATGGCCTGCGGCACCAGCCACGGACTGATGGTCACCGGGAACAATCTCGGCCCCGAGGTGTTGAACACATACACCAGGCTGACGCCGAGCAGCGCGCCGATGGTCGAGCCGATCAGTCCCAGCACGCCGCCCTGAATGAGAAACACCGCCATCATGCGCAGCCGGGTGGCGCCCATGGCGCGCAGGATGCCGATTTCGCGCGTGCGCTGCACCACGCTGACCGCCAGCACGCTGGCGATGCCCAGCGCCACCGACAGGGCGATGGACAGGCGGATGATGTTGGTCGACAGCGATTGCGAGCGCAGCGCGTTGAGCAACTGGCTGTTGGTCGTCATCCAGCTCTCGGCCTTGACGTCGAAGGTGCGGGCGATGCGCGCAGCGATGGCCTGCGCGCTGAACAGATCGTGCACCCCGAGGTCGATTTCGGTGGTGGCGCCGGGCAGGCCCAGCAGGGTCTGCGCCTGCTGCAGGCCGAGGTAGACCTGGCGCTCGTCCACATCGCGCACGCCGATGGTGAAAATGCCGGCAACGCGGAACGCCTGCGCCTGGCCCGAGGGGCCAGTCAGGCGCAAGGTGTCGCCGACGCTCAGCCCCAGATCGGACGCCAGCCGTGAGCCGATGAGGATTTTCTCCGCGCCCACGGCAAACTGCCCGGCAACGATGTCGGTATTGATCGGAATGATGTGCACATAACTCGATGGCTCGATGCCGATGATGGCCACCGCCCGCACCGCATTGCCGCGCTGCGCGAACGCCGGGCCGGAGACCACGGGTGTGGCCGACTTCACGTCCGGCATCTTGCGGATGGCGTGCAGCACGGCTGCGGCGTTATCGATGCCCCGCAGGCGCTGCGGCCGCGGGTCGATGCGCGCCAGGTAGACCGTGTTGGATGCGGGGGGGGGCATCAATGGAATGAGATCGGGCGCCTTCACCACGATCTGCGGTTGGCTGCCCAGGGTGCGGTTGACGATATTGCCCTGCAGTCCGGTGACCAGCGCCGTGATGAACACAATGACCGCCGAGCCCACGGCGATGCCCACGAGAATGAGCAGTGACTGCACGCGACCATCGCGCAAAAACTGCAGGGCGATATTCCAGGACAGACGCATGGGCGCGGTGGCTTTCAGCGGCCCGGCATGGGCAGATCATTGCCAGACGCCGCCGAACTGGCCGCGGCGCTGGGCAGCGGCAGACGCTGCAATTGCACCCGCGCCCCAGGCGACACGCCATTGCCGGCCAGCACCGACTCGCCGGATGACAGGCCGGAGACCACCTGCGTCAGCGTGAGCCCCTGCAGCCCCAGCCTGACCTGCTGCGCCTGCGCCCGGCCGTCGCGCAGCACCAGTACCGTGGCCCGATCGCCGTCCACGCTGCGCAGGGCGTCGTTGGGGACCACCAGGGCATTGCGGCGCTGCGCGGTGACGATGTCGGCAGATACCGTCATGTCCTGCTTGAGCCAGGGCGGCGGCGCTGTCACGCGCAGGCGCACCTCCAGCGTGCCCGTGGTGCGGTCCACCTGCGGGGAGAGAAAGCTCACCTGCGCGGCAAAGCTGCGATCGGGGTAGGCGTCTGCCACGCAGCGCGCCTGTTGGCCGATCTGCAGATTGCCAATGCTCTGTTCGTTGACCGGCAGCAGGATTTCCGTGGCCCCGTCCATGGCCAGGGTGAACAACGTCTGCCCCGGCGTGACCGTATCGCCCACCTCGACATTGCGTGCCAGCACCACACCGGAGACGCCGGCGCGCACCACATTGCGGGCGTTCACCGCACTGGCGGCATTGAGCGCGGCTTCCAGCACGCGCTGCTGCGCGCCGCCGGGAGCGACTGCGGCGAACGCGGCCTGCGCGCTGTCGCGCTGCTGGCGTGCGTTGCGCAGCGCGGTCTGCGCCTGTTCGAGCTGCTGCGCCGAGCCGCCGCCAGCCTCGAACACGCCCTGCGCACGCTGGAGATCGCGCTCGGCCTGTTCGAGTTGCACCTTGGCTTGCGCCAGGGCGGCGGCTGCCTGCGGCCGCGACTGTTCAATCAGTTGACGCAGCGCCGCCCGGGCCTGATCGAGCTGGGCCGAAGTCTGGTCGGCGCGCAGTTCCAGCAAGACCTGTCCGGCCTTGACATGCGTGCCGCGATCGACCATGCGCTTGACCACGGTGCCGGTGATTTCGCTCGCCACCTGCACCCGCGACGGCGTGATGACATAGCCGGTGGCCACCACGTTCTGCACCAGATTGCTGGTTTCGATTTTGTAGCCCGGAACGACGGGCGGGCGGCTGCGCCACCACAGCACGGCCGCGAGAATGGCCAGCGCCAGCAGGACCCACAGCAGACGGGGCAGGAGGGATCGGGAAGATTTCGGTGTGGCGGACATCGGCGGAGTGTTCGAGGCATCCCGAACTGTGGGGGAGGTGTCGCTTGCCTGGCGGAAGGCCCTGCATCATAAACACTCGATACGTCACGGGCCGGCTGGTTCGAGGAGAGAAACCGGCGTCGTTGCGCTGCGACAATCTACGGATGTGTTGCGGGGCGAAAAAGTCGTGCGCTTGCCAGCGCGCTGGCGTTCTGCTTCAATCAAGCCAATCTGACGCACACAGCCATGACCGCAAACCGCAGCTACTTTTTTGGTTTTTGGTACTTCTCGCACCGCACCGGCGGAGGGAGAGGCTGACGCGCAGCCCACAAATCCTCAAAAACCGCCGGCTCAGCCCGGCGGTTTTTTTTGGCCGGGCAAAGGGCGCAGGCGGTGCAAACCACCATGTCACCATGTTCGATTTCATTCCAGCCCCAGACCCCCTTGTTGCCGCCGCGCAGTCGGCCGCACTGAATCCACCGCTTGCAGGAGAGCACCCGATGCAGTCCAAATCCGCCGCAGAGCCTTTGCACAAGCCGCAGGAGGACAAGACCTCCCGCACCGACAACGCCCGCATCAAGCACATCGTGCCTCTGCCACCGCCCGAGCACCTGATCCGTTTCTTTCCGATTGCCGATACCCCGCTGGAGACGCTGGTGGCCGATACCCGCCAGGCGCTGCACCGCATCATTCACGGCGACGACGACCGGCTGCTGCTGGTCATCGGCCCCTGCTCCATCCACGATCCCAAGGCCGCGCTGGAGTATGCCCAGCGTCTGGCCGTGCTGCGCAAACAGCACGCGGGCGAGCTGGAAGTGGTGATGCGGGTGTATTTCGAAAAGCCGCGCACCACGGTGGGCTGGAAGGGCCTGATCAACGATCCGTATCTGGATGAGAGCTTTCGCATCGACGAGGGGCTGCGCATCGCCCGCGAATTGCTCATCGACATCAATCGCCTCGGTGTGCCTGCGGGCAGCGAATTCCTCGACGTGATTTCGCCGCAGTACATCGCCGACCTCATTTCCTGGGGAGCGATCGGCGCGCGCACGACCGAGAGCCAGGTGCACCGCGAACTGGCGTCGGGCCTGTCGGCACCGATCGGCTTCAAGAACGGCACCGATGGCAGTCTGCGCATCGCCATCGATGCCATCCACGCCGCGCGCCGCCCGCATTCCTTCCTGTCGGTGCACAAGAACGGCCAGGTGGCGATCGTGCAGACCCGCGGCAACAAGGACACCCACGTCATCCTGCGCGGCGGCAAGACGCCGAACTACGACGCCGCCAGTGTGCGTGCCGCTTGTGCCGCGCTCGAAGAGTCCAAGCTCGACTGCCGTCTGATGATCGACTGCTCGCACGCCAACAGCGCCAAGCAGCACATGCGCCAGCTCGACGTGGCACGCGACATTGCCGCGCAACTGGCTGCGGGCGAGCGCTGCATTTTTGGCGTCATGGCCGAGAGCCATCTGGTTGGCGGAGCACAGAAATTCAGCGCGGGCAAGGACGATCCGGCCAAGCTGCATTACGGTCAGAGCATCACCGACGCCTGTTTGCCGTGGGACGATTCGGTCGAACTGATGCAGGTGCTGGCCGACGGCGTGAAGGCGCGTCGCAAATACAAGGACAAGGCGGCGAAGTAAGCTGTGCGCTTCACTGATCCGCAGGAGAGCCCATGCCCGCCATTCGCATCGACCTTTTCGAGGGCCGCAGCCCCGAGGTGAAAAAGCAACTCGTCCAGAACATCACCCAGGCCGTGGTCGACACCCTCAAGTGCTCGCCCGAGGCGGTCGACATCATCCTCAACGAAGTGCCCAAGTCGCACTGGGCCACCGGCGGCAGGCTGTGGAGCGAGCCGCGGGATTGATCCACAAAAAGGATGTAATCATTCACTTTTGAGTGATATTAACAAAGTTGAATCGCGCCAATAGACTGCCTTGAATGGCTCGCGCTCGCAGCGCGGGCACCGACAAGGAGAAAAAGTCATGGCGAAAATGCGCGCGGTGGATGCCGCGGTGCTGGTGCTGGAGAAGGAAGGCGTGCATCAGGCCTTCGGTGTTCCCGGCGCGGCGATCAACCCCCTGTATTCCGCGCTGCGCAAGAACGGGCACATCGCGCATGTGCTGGCACGGCACGTCGAGGCGGCGTCGCACATGGCCGAGGGCTATACCCGTACCGCGCCGGGAAACATCGGCGTGTGCATCGGCACTTCTGGCCCGGCGGGCACCGACATGATCACCGGGCTGTATTCGGCCATCGCCGACTCCATTCCTATTCTGTGCATCACCGGCCAGGCGCCGCGGGCGCGGCTGTACAAGGAAGACTTCCAGGCCGTGGACATTGAGTCCATCGCCAAGCCGGTATGCAAATGGGCTGTCACCGTGCGCGAGCCCGCGCTGGTGCCGCGCGTGTTCCAGCAGGCCTTCCATGTGATGCGTTCGGGACGCCCCGGGCCGGTGCTGATCGACCTTCCGCTGGATGTGCAGCTCGCCGAGATCGAGTTCGATCCCGACACTTACGCGCCGCTGGCGGTGTACAAGCCCACGGCGACCCGGGCGCAGATCGAGAAGGCGCTCGACCTGCTCGACGCAGCCGAGCGCCCGCTCCTCGTTGCGGGCGGCGGGGTGATCAACGCCGATGCCGCCGATCTGCTGGTGCAGTTCGCCGAACTCACCGGCGTGCCGGTGATTCCCACTCTGATGGGCTGGGGCGCGATCGGCGACAGCCACCCGCTGATGGCGGGCATGGTGGGGCTGCAGACCAGCCATCGCGGCGGCAATGCCAACTTGCTCGCCGCCGACTTGGTGTTGGGCATCGGCAACCGCTGGGCCAACCGCCACACCGGCTCGCCCGAGGTTTACTCCAAGGGCCGCAAAATCATCCATGTGGATATCGAGCCCACGCAGATCGGCCGCGTGTTCATGCCCGACTACGGCATCGCCTCCGATGCGAAGGCGGCGCTGGAGCTGTTCATCGCGGTGGCGCGCGAGCGCAAGGCCGCGGGCAAGCTCAAGGAGCGCAGCGCCTGGGCGCGCGCCTGCCGCGAGCGGGTGCAGACCATGCTGCGCAAATGGGACTATGACCAGATCCCCATCAAGCCCCACCGCGTCTACAAGGAAATGGTCGAGTTCTTCGATGCCAACACGCGCTATGTGACCACCATCGGCCTGTCGCAGATCGCGGCGGCGCAGCTGCTCAAAGTGGAAAAGCCCCGGCACTGGATCAATGCCGGTCAGGCCGGCCCGCTGGGCTGGACCCTGCCTGCCGCGCTCGGCGTGCGCGTGGCCGACCCGACCGCCGACGTCGTGGCCATTTCCGGCGATTACGACTTCCAGTTTCTCATCGAGGAACTGGCGGTGGGCGCGCAGTTCAAGCTGCCCTACATCCACATCGTGGTCAACAACTCGTACCTGGGCCTGATCCGCCAGGGCCAGCGCCAGTTCGACATGGACTTCTGCGTGCAGCTCTCGTTCGAGAACGTCAATTCGCCCGAGGTGAACGGCTACGGCATCGACTTCATCAAGGTGACCGAAGGGCTGGGCTGCAAGGCCATCCGCGTGTTCGATCCCAGCCAGATCCAGCCCGCGCTGGCGCAGGCGCGCAAGCTGATGAAGGAGTACGCCGTGCCCGTGGTCGTGGAAATCATCCTGGAGCGCGTGACCAATATCTCCATGGGTGGTGAAATCGACGCCATCACCGAATTCGACCCGGTCATCGACCTGGTTCCTGCAGAGGCCTGAACCATGCCAAAATTTGCTGCCAACCTCACCATGCTCTTCACCGAAGAGCCGTTCATCGACCGTTTCGAAGCCGCCTCCAAGGCCGGTTTCAAGGCGGTGGAATTCCTCTTTCCCTACGCCCACACCGCGCAGCAGGTGCGCAACGCGGCGCTGGAGGCGGGCGTGCAGATCGTGCTGCACAACCTGCCTGCGGGCGATTGGGACGCGGGCGAGCGCGGCATCGCCTGCCTGCCCGACCGCGTGGCCGAATTCCGCGACGGCGTGGCCAAGGCCATCGACTACGCCAAGGCCCTGGGCGTGACCCAGCTCAACTGCCTCGCCGGCAAGATGCCCGCGGGCGCCGATCCGGCGGTGCTGCGCACCACCCTGGTGAGCAATCTGCGCTATGCCGCCGGGCAGCTCGGCGCTCACGGCATCAAGCTGCTGATCGAGCCGATCAACACCTTCGACATCCCCGGCTTCTCTCTGCACGGCACGGCGCAGGCGCTCACACTGATGGACGAGGTGGGCAGCGACAACCTGTTTCTGCAGTACGACATTTATCACATGCAGCGCATGGAGGGCGAGCTGGCCGCGACCATGCAAAAGCACCTGCCGCGCATCGCCCACATCCAGCTGGCCGACAACCCCGGCCGCAATGAGCCCGGCACCGGCGAGATCAACTACGCCTTCCTGTTCCAGCACCTCGACCGCATCGGCTACACCGGCCACATCGGCTGCGAATACAAGCCCAAGACCACCACCACCGCGGGCCTGGGCTGGCTGGCCACGCTGTAAATA
Source organism: Pseudomonadota bacterium (assembly GCA_021783695.1). Lineage (GTDB taxonomy): Bacteria > Pseudomonadota > Gammaproteobacteria > Burkholderiales > Burkholderiaceae_C > Thiomonas. Next base: position 18,264 of record JAJXTO010000033.1, read on the forward strand.
CACAACAATCAAGCACCAAAACGGAGATTCGCATGGCTACTCTTGGATTCATCGGACTGGGCATCATGGGCACGCCCATGGCGGGCCACTTGCTAGCCGGAGGGCATACGCTGTACGTCCACAGCCGCAGCAAGCTGCCGCAGTCCCTGCTCGATGCCGGGGCCAAGGCTTGCGCCAGCAACACCGAAGTGGCGCAGCGGGCCGACATCATCTTCACCATGGTGCCCGACACGCCGGATGTGCAGAAGGTGCTGTTCGCCGACGATGGCGTGGCCAAGGGACTGACGCCGGGCAAGACCGTGGTGGACATGAGTTCCATCGGCCCGATGGAAACCAAGGCGTTTGCGCAGCAGATCAACGCCCTGGGCTGCGAGTATCTCGACGCGCCGGTCTCCGGCGGCGAGGTCGGCGCCAAGGCGGCGAGTCTCACCATCATGGTGGGCGGCAAGCAGGAGATCTTCGACAAGGTCGAACCCCTGTTCAAGCTCATGGGCAAGAACATCACCCTGGTGGGCGGCAATGGCGACGGCCAGACCTGCAAGGTGGCCAACCAGATCATCGTCGCGCTCAACATCCAGGCCGTGGCCGAGGCGCTGCTGTTCGCCAGCAAGGCCGGGGCCGATCCGGCCAAGGTGCGCCAGGCGCTGATGGGCGGTTTCGCCGCCTCGCGCATTCTCGAGGTGCACGGCGAGCGCATGATCAAGCGCACCTTCCAGCCGGGCTTTCGCATCAACCTGCACCAGAAGGATCTGAACCTCGCGCTGTCCGGGGCGAAGCAGCTCGGCGTGGCGCTGCCCAACACCGCCGTGGCGCAGCAGCTCATGTCGGCCTGCGCCGCCAATGGCATGGACGTGCTCGATCACTCGGCGCTGTGCCGCGCGGTGGAGCTGATGAGCCACCACACCATCGCGCCGGACGCCTGAACGCGCGGCTCTGCAGCCGTTCGCTGCGCCACCTCGTCGCCCATGATGAAGCCGCTCCAGCCTTCGGCTGACCCCATCGCCTTTCTGCGCGCACTGTTCGACATCGCCGTGGCCCGCGCCCAGCCCATGCATGTGCTGCCCGCGCACCTGCCGCCGCCGCCCAAGGGACGCACCCTGGTTCTCGGTGCGGGCAAGGCCAGCGGAGCGATGGTGCAGGCGCTCGACGCGGCATGGCCGCAGGATGCGCCGCTGTCCGGCCTGGTCGTCACGCGCTACGGCTATGTGCCGCCGGCGCTGCGCGCCAGGCCGGGGCGCATCGAACTGGTCGAAGCCGCCCACCCCGTGCCCGATGCCGCAGGCGAGCAGGCCGCGCGCCGCATGCTGGCCCTCACCCAGGGGCTCACGGCCGACGATCTCGTCATCTGCCTGATCTCCGGTGGCGGCTCGGCGCTGCTGCCGCTGTCCGCCGAGGGGCTGACCCTGGCCGACAAGCAGCGCATCAACCGCGAGCTGCTGCTGAGCGGCGCCACCATTGCCGAGATGAACTGCGTGCGCAAGCATCTCTCCGCCATCAAGGGCGGACGGCTCGCCGCGGCCTGTGCCCCGGCGCAGGTGCTCACGCTGTTGATTTCCGACGTGCCCGGGGACGATCCTGACGTCATCGCCAGCGGCCCCACCGTGCCCGACCCGACCACCTGCGACGAGGCGCTGGCCATCATCAACCGCTATCGTCTCGACCTCCCCGACGCCATCCGCGCCGGACTGCAAAGCGGCGCCCTCGAAACGCCCAAGCCCGGCAACCCGGTGTTCGACGGCAACCGGGTGGAGATGATCGCCACCCCGCGGCACATGCTGCAGGCCGTGGCCGACGCCTGCGCCCAGGCCGGTCTGCCCGCCCACATCCTGGCCGACGACATGGAAGGCGAGTCGCGCGACATCGCCCTGGCGCACGCCGCGCTGGCCCGCAGCGTGGCGCGGCACGGCACGCCGTTTTCCCGTCCCTGCGTGTTGCTCTCCGGCGGCGAAACCACGGTGAGCGTGGCCAAGGGCTCGATCCCCGGCAAAGGCGGACGCGGCACCGAATTCCTGCTGGCACTCGCGCTGGCGCTACAGGGCGCGCCCGGCATCTACGCGCTCGCCGCAGACACCGACGGCATCGACGGCAGCGAAGACAACGCCGGTGCCTGGATCACCCCCGACCTTCTCGCCCGGGCCCGCGACGCCGGGCAGAACCCCCGCGCCGCGCTCGACCGTCACGACGCCTACACCCTGTTCGCCGCCACTGGCGACCTGCTCGAAACCGGACCCACCTACACCAACGTCAACGACTTCCGCGCGGTGCTGGTGCTGTAGGGCCTGTTCACGCGATTTCTGCGCCCGCGCCGGGTTGCATGCTGAAACCTCGTGTGTGTGCCGCGCTGGCATACTGCGGCGACAAGTCTCGCCAGGAGCCCCGCCATGCCGCAACCCTCTGCGCCCAACGATCCCTTGCGCCCGCCGCCGCCCCGCCGTGTGGGCTGGCTGGTTGCGGTGCTGCTGCTCGTGGCGCTGGGTGTGCTGGGCTACGCCAACCGCGAGCGGCTGCAGCAGATCACCCGAGCCTGGTTCGGCCATTCCGCCGCGGTGCCCACGGTGGCTTCTGCGCCTGCGTCAGCCTCGGCGCCCGCGATGGTTCGCAGCGCGCCGCCGCCTGCGGCCTCGGCCGCCTCGGCGCCCTTGCAGCTTCCGGCTGCGACCGCGTCGCTTCCCGCATTGCGCGACAGCGATGCCTTCGTGCTGCGCGAACTCGGCGCCCTGCTGACCCAACCCGGCCTGGCCTGGCTGGTGCCGCGCCATCTCATCGTCCACTTCGTCGCCACGGTGGACAACCTCGACCGGCCCGTCGTGTCGCAGCGGGTCTGGCCGGTGCATCCCCTGCCCGGCACTCTGCGTACCACGGGGCAGGGTGACGCTCTGGCCATCGCGCCCGACAACGCGCTGCGCTACATGCCGTATGTGCGCCTGCTGACCGCGCTCGACCCGCAGCGCGCCGCGCAGCTGTACCTGCAGTTCTATCCGTTGTGCGAGCAGGCCTGGCGCGAACTCGGCCATCCGAAAAGCGCGTTCAACGACCGGCTGCTCGCCGTCCTCGCCAGCCTGCTCCAGGCCCCCGAGCCGCAGGCGCCGGTGCTGCTGCGCCAGCCCAAGGCGCTCTCAGGCAAACGCTGGGCCGCCTCAAGTTTGCTTGATCCCCACGGGGGGCGGGCCGTGCGTGGCACGGCCCAGGAAGTCCTTGACACCTATGCCGATCCGGCGCTCGAAGCCGCACCGGCAGGGCAGAAAATCCTCATGCGCATGGGGCTGGACAACGAACGCGCCGTCAAGGACTGGCTGCGCCGGTTCCGTCAGGCGCTGCTGGCGCGGCTGCGCCCTGCGGCGGGCGCGCCAGGGCAATGAAGTTGCGCAGCGGCGGCTGCGCATCGTCGCGCCGCCACGCCAGCAGCACCTCGGTGCGGGCGCGCACGCCACGCAGCGGCCGGTAGGCGACGAAGGGCAGTTGCGCGCGCTGCATCGACGCGGCGACGATGCCCACGCCAAGACCAGCGGAAATCAGGCCGATCAGCGTGGGCATTTCATGCACTTCCTGCGCGATGCGCGGGGTGAATCCGGCCTGCGCGCAAAGCGCCAGGGTTTGCTCACGCAGCCCGGAGCCCAGGCTGGCGCTGTAGAGCACGAAGGGCTGCTCGCGCAGGTCGGCCAGCCGCACCGAGGACTGCGCCGCCAGCGGGTGATCGACGTGAATGGCGACCAGCAACGCCTCGCGCTGCACCACCAGGGTGTCCAGCCGTGGGTCGGCGATGGACGGGGTGTGGCGCAGAAATCCCAGGTCGAGCCGGTCGGCCAGCAGGTCGTCGATCTGCGCCTGCGAAGGCTGCTCGCGCAGATCGAGCGTGACCTGCGGCCAGGCGGCGCGGTAGTCGCGCAGCAGGCGCGGCATGATGTCGGTGAAGGGCATGGATCCGGCAAAGCCGATGCGCAGCCGTCCGGCCTCGCCCCGGCCCGCCTGCCGCGTCTGCGTGATGGCGTGTTGCACCGCGTCGAGAATGCCGCGCGCCAGCGGCAGCAAGGCGTCACCGGCGGCTGTGCGCCGCACCCCGCCGCGCCCGCGGGTGAACAGCGGCACGCCAAGCTCGGCTTCGAGCGCCTGGATTTGCTGGCTCAGCGGTGGCTGCGAGACGTGCAGGCGCTGTGCTGCGCGGGAGAAGTGGCGCTCTTCGGCCACGGCGACAAAGTAGCGGAGATGGCGCAATTCCATATCGAAAACGTCTTGATGTTTCGGAAAATGATATTTCACATATCAAATCCCTGCTTCTAAGCTGCTGGGTATTGCGGTCAGTGCGCCGCTCATACCAGGCGTCCGCCGTCCCATGTCTGCCACTGTTCTCCCGGCCACCACCCCCGCGTCCGCACGCCCGCCTGAATGGCTGCGCCGTGCGGCCGTGACGGCAGCCGGGATGTGCGCGTTTTTCACCATGTACGTCACGCAGGGCCTGTTGCCCAGCCTGCAGTCGGTGTTTCACGCCAGCGTGGCCGAACTCAGTCTGACCATCACCGTCACCACCCTGGCGGTGGCGGTTGCCGCGCCGTTCTCGGGGGTTGCCGCCGATCGCTACGGGCGAAAACGGGTGCTGTTGTTCTCTCTTGCGGGCCTGGGCTTGTCCACCCTGCTCGCCGCCACCGCCACCGATCTGCACAGCCTGCTGATCTGGCGGGCGATCGAAGGGCTGTGCATTCCTGGCGTCTTCACCGCCACTGTGGCGTACATCGGCGAGGAATGGCCGGCTTCGCAGGCGCCGGCGGTGACCGCGCTGTATATCTCCGGCTCGGTGGCGGGCGGGTTCAGCGGCCGTTTCATTGCCGGCATGGTGACCGCGCATGCCGACTGGCAGATGGCCTTCATCGTGCTCGGGGCGATCAATCTGCTGTTCCTGCTGCTGATCGCGCGCGGCCTGCCGGCGTCGCGCCGCTTTACCGCGAGCACAGGAGGCATGGGAGCGGTGCTGGCCGGGTTCGGGCTGCACCTGCGCAATCCCAAATTGCTTGGCACCTATGCAATCGGTTTCGGCATCCTGTTCTCTCAGGTGTGCACCTTCACCTATGTGAGCTTTCACCTTGCGTCCGCTCCATACAACTTCGACCTCAAGGATCTGAGCCTGCTGTTCACTGTCTATCTGGTGGGCATGATTGCCACGCCGCTGGCAGGCAAGCTGGCATGGACCTTCGGCAAGCGGCGGGTGTTCGTCGCTGCCGTTGCGCTGGGGAGCAGCGGCATGCTGCTGACCTTGACGGCTCCAGTGTGGGCCGTCGTGCTGGGGCTGACGCTGAGTTCCGCGGGTGTGTTCATCGCCCAATCCATGGCCACGGCGCAGGTGCCCGCGTTTGCCCAGAGCGCACGCTCGTCCGCGGTGGGGCTGTATGTGCTTTGCTACTACGTCGGCGGCAGCATCGGCGCCTTCGGCCCCGCCTGGGTGTGGTCGCACGCGGGCTGGGCGGGCTGCGTGGCGCTGGTGCTGGTCGCTCAGCTGGGCATCGGCGCGGCGGCTTGGCGGCTGTGGAAGCCCGTTGCGCCTACAGCAGCCGCGCGATGAGGTAGGCGAGGAAGGACAACAGGATGCTGGAGCCGAATGGGAATATCCACTCCCGTCCGAACAGCTTGACGCTGAAGTCGAGCGGCATTTTGCCGATGCCGAAGCGTCGCAGATAAGGCAGCAGCGCCGAGAACGCCACCGACGCCAGAATGAAAATGATCAGCCAGCGCATTTCCGCGTTGCCTTACAGGGTATGGGTGCGGTCGCCCCGCGTGAAGCCGCGCAGCGGAACGCTCACCCCGCGCCCCAGCGCGATGACCTTGAACAACTCGCCCATTTCGCTCTCTCCGAGCAGCTTGTTCACCGCCGCGGTCTGGCGAAGATAGTGCGATCCGCCCGGCGGAGTCAGCGGGGAGCAGACCGCGGCGGAGGAGCTCGGCGCTCGCGGTGCGGGCCCTTCGGCGAAGGCGGCGGCCACCAGATCGAGCAGACCGCAGTTCATCAGGAAGTTGGCCTGGCTGGTGTAGCCCAGCACGTCGAGTCCGGCGTCCTGCGCGGCCAGCGCCACGGCGGTGAAGTCGACATGCGCGGTGATGTCGGCCAGCCCCGGCCACAGCAGCACCTCGTCGAGCGCGCGGTGGCGGTAATGCGCGCGCAGCGTGCCCATGTGGCGCTGCGGGTGGTAGTACTCGTGCTGCGGAAAGCCGTAGTCGATGAACAGCGCCACGCCGCGCGTGAGCCGGTCGGCCAGGGTGCGCACGAAGCCCAGCGCCTGCGGGTGGATTTCGGTGACGCTGCCCAGAGGCAGGGCGTGCGCTTCGGGCGTCGGCGGCTGCAGTCCGCTTGGGTGGTCGGCAAACACCAGATCGTCGCCCTCCTGCGCCACGCCGCGCTCCATCCAGCCGGTTTCGTGTCGGGCCAACAGTTTCACTGGCATGGCGTCGAGCACTTCGTTGCCGATGACCACGGCCTCGAACCTGTCGGGCAGCGCGCGCCACCAGTGCGCCCGCTCGGCCAGATGCGGCACGGCGCTGCGCAGCGTGTCCATCTGCCGGTGTTTGAGCGCGCCCGACACTTCGACGATGGCGTATTGCCGCGGCGCACAGCCCAGGCGGTCGAGTTCACCCAGCACCTGCGCCGCCAGCTTGCCCGAGCCCGCGCCGAACTCCACCACCGTATCCAGCCCGGCGTGCTGCAGCACCTGCGCCACCTGCGCCGCCAGGGTGCGGCCGAACAGCGGCGAGAGTTCAGGCGCGGTGACAAAGTCGCTGTCGCTGCCGAAGTCGCCAAACTGCCCGGCCTGCCCGGTGTAGTAGCCCAGCCCCGGCGCGTACAGCGCCTGCTGCATGTAGGCGTCGAACGGCAGCCAGCCGCCGCCCGCGTGCAACGCGGCCCTGATCTGCGCGAGGAGTTGTGCGCTGCGCTCCAGCGCCATGGGGGCGGGGGCCGGTAGACTTGATTGCTGTTCGTTCACCAGAGCATTCTAGAAAGCATGCAGCCCGCGCCCACGTCATTGCCCGGTTCCCGCCCTGTTGCGCTGGTTACCGGAGGTGCGCACCGGCTGGGGCGGGAGATCGTGCTGCATCTCGCCGCGCAGGGCTGGGACGTCGCCGTGCACTACCACCACTCGGCCCAGGCCGCGGCAGCGGTGTGCACCGCGGCGCAGGCGCTGGGGGCGCAAGCCGCTGCGGTCTGCGCCGATCTGTCCCACCCTGCCGCCGTGCAGACCGTGCTGCCCCAGGCCGCGGGTGCGCTGGGCCGGGTGGATGCGGTGGTCAACAATGCCGCGCTGTTCGCCTTCGACGATGCGCTGCGCTTCAGCGTGGATGCGGCTCTGCGGCATTACCAGGTCAACACCATCGCTCCGGTGCTTCTGGCGCAGGCGCTGCACGCGCATGTCAGCGCGCGCGGGGCGCAGGGCTGCGTGGTCAATCTGCTCGACCAGAAACTGAGCAACCCCGACCCCGATTACCTCTCGTACACCCTGTCCAAGGCCGCGCTGCAGGCGGCCACCGTGGCGCTGGCGCAGGCGCTGGCGCCCGCGCTGCGCGTGGTGGGTGTCGCACCGGGGCTGATGCTGCCCTCCGGCCCGATGACAGAGGATGAATTCACCCGCGTGCACAGCCGCACCCCGCTGCAGCGCGGCAGCACGCCGCAAGACGTGGCGCAGGCCGTGCATTTCGCGCTGCTGGCCCGCGCCATGACCGGCACCACCCTGCTGGTCGATGGCGGCCAGCATCTGGCTGGCACCGGGCGCGACGTGCTGTTCGCCGTGCGCGATCGCGAGCCGCTTTCAAACTAGGAAACCCATCATGTTCAGTGCCCTGTCGCATCCCGCCCTGCGCGCCTGCCGCCGTTTGTTTTTGCAGAACTACGAGGTCAACATCAATATCGGTGTACACGAGTTCGAGAAGCGCGGCGAGCAGCGCGTGCTCATCAATGTCGATCTGTTCATTCCGCTGGCCATGTCCACCCCGCAACAGGACAAGCTCGATGAAGTGGTCGACTATGACTTCATGCGCAGCGTCATCGCCGCGCGCATCGCCCGCGGCCACATCCACTTGCAGGAGACCCTGTGCGACGACGTGGCGCGCATCATGCTCGAACACCCGCGCGTGCGCGCCGTGCGCGTCTCCACCGAAAAGCCCGACGTCTATCCCGACTGCCAGAGCGTGGGCGTGGAGGTGTTCCATGTGAAGGACCTGCAGCCATGAACACACTGGAATCAGATGCGGAGCCAGCCGTCACCAGCCGCGCGGCGCACAAGGCCGCGTTCGAGGACAACAAGCTGTCCAAGCGGCTGCACCGCCTCATCGGCCAGGCCGTCGTCGATTTCAACATGATCGAGCAGGGCGACCGCGTGATGGTCTGCATGTCGGGCGGCAAGGACAGCTACGCCCTGCTCGACATCCTGCTGAGCCTGCGCGAACGCGCGCCCATCGACTTTGACGTGGTTGCCGTCAACCTCGACCAGAAGCAGCCCGGCTTCCCGGAACAGGTGCTGCCCGACTACCTCAAGAGCCGCGGCGTGCCGTTCCACATCGAGCAGCAGGACACCTACGCCATCGTCAAGTCCATCATCCCCGCAGGCAAGACCACCTGCGGCCTGTGCTCGCGGCTGCGGCGCGGCATTCTCTACCGCGTGGCGGGCGAGCTGGGCGCCACCAAGATCGCCCTCGGCCACCACCGCGACGACATCCTCGAAACCTTTTTCCTCAACCTGTTTTTCGCCGGCAAGCTCAAGGCCATGCCGCCCAAACTGGTGAGCGACGATGGCCGGCATGTGGTCATTCGCCCGCTGGCCTATGTGAATGAGGCCGATCTGGAGCGCTGGGCGCAGGCGCGCGGCTTTCCCCTCATCCCCTGCACCCTGTGCGGCAGCCAGGAGAACGCGCAGCGCAAGCAGGTCAAGGCCATGCTGCGGCAATGGGAGCGCGCGCACCCGGGCCGGGCGCAGAACATGTTCAACGCGCTGTCGCAGGTCACCCCGTCGCACCTGGCAGACCGCAAGCTGTTCGACTTCGCCGGGCTGCGCGCCACCGGCCTGCCCGATCCGCAAGGCGACATCGCCTTCGACCCGCAGCCCTGCGAAGGCGCCGCGCAAGACACGGCAGAACTCCCGCGCGCACAATCCGTCCAATGGTTTTGACACGCAGGAGGCGCCATGCGTTTATCAGACACTTTGATCCGGTTGTCCCGGTCGGTCCGCATCGGCCTGCTGCTTCCCGTACTGCTGCTGGGCGGCTGCGCCAGCCTGACCGATCTGCGCACCACCGTCGTCACCCCCAACCCCGCACCGCAGGCCCTGGTGGGCGCGAAGGTCCAAGTGCAGGCGGCCCCCGGCAATGCCGACAGCGCGGACGCCTACACCCTGCAGACCGCCGTGCTCGACGCCATGGCGCAGGCCGGCATGGTGCCCCTGCTGGGCCAGCCCGCGCCCTACACCGCGCGCTACGCCTACACCGTGCGCCTGGACCTCGAAGCCACCTACGGCCCTTCGGTCTGGCCGCCTCCCGTGCTGCTGCCCAACGGCGCCGTCTACTTTCCCGGTGGATGGGGCGGCTGGGGCGGCGGCATGTTCGGCTGGATGCCGCCGCCGAACTACTACGAGCGCAGCCTCACCCTCGAAATCCGCGACACCGCCACCGGCGCGCTGGTGTGGCAGTCGCACGCAAACACCGGGGGCTACCAGCGCGACCTGGCCTCGGTCGCCGTGCCGCTGGCCCAGGCGGCGCTGCGTGGCTTCCCATCCGAGTATGGCGAGCACAGGGTGCTGTTCCCGCGCTGAAAC
>JAJXTO010000034.1 GCA_021783695.1 Pseudomonadota bacterium
CGGTTAGACCGGGCTTTTTGCATTGCGCAACGGCCGCAGGGCGGCTCAATGCATTTCGTCGCGGATGTACACATCACCCTTGAGGCTGGCGATGTAGGCGGCGATGTCCTGCAGGTCCTGCGTGTTGTATTGCGCCACCATGCCGCTCATGATGGCGTTGTTGCGACCGTAGAGCGGCGTCTGGTGCTTGGCCTGGTATTGCTGCAGGGCGTGGAACAGATAGCTCTGGTACTGGCCCGCGAGCTTGGGGTAGTTGGGGGCGATGGGTTTGTCCATCCCGGCGCCGTGGCAGGCGATGCAGCCGCCCTTGTTCACCAGATCCTCACCCTTCTTGATGTCTGCCGCGTTGGCGACCTGTGCCAGCAGAAAGCTGGTTGCGGCCAGCAAAACAAATTTTTTCATTCTGGTTCTCCCCGCTCGTTATTTGATGGGCTGCCCTTTGGGCACAGCGTAGTAGGCAGCGATGTCCGCCATCTGCTGGTCGGTCAGCGACGCCGCGATTGCGCGCATGGTGGGGAAGCGGCGGTTGCCATTCTTGTATTCCTTCAGCGCATCCACGATGTACTGCGCGCTCTGGCCGTTGATCATCGGCACGGCGTAGATTTCAGGGAAGGAGGAGCGATAGCCGCCACCCATGTTGTGACAGCCTTGGCAGGTTGCCACGAGCTTGGCACCTTCGGCAGCGTTACCGACGACGTCCTGCGCGTGTGCGGAAGCCGCCAGCATCAGGGAAGCGAGAAAGAGGACTTTTTTCATTGCAGCGCGAGAGTCTGAAGAGCCAACGAATAAGCGCCTCATTATAGGGAGACCCTGCTCGGCATCGCGTCATTTTGTCGCAGTCAAGTGTTAACGCGTTCCTGAATTGACAAAACGCAGACTCCATGTTTCTGATTCAAATTGTAACTTCAGGCAGACGTTTCCGATCGCCCGCCGGGTCGGCGCGCTGGGCAGGCGGACACTCGAAATGCTCCACCCAGTCTTCCGGGAGCATGGCGCAAAGCTGCACCCTGACCTTGTCGGCCTGCGTCGAGCCCGCAACTTCTGCGATGAGCCGCAGACAATCCTGGAAGGCTGGCAGCAAGGCATCGGACTGATCGGCGGCGCGCAGATGCGCCCGCGCGGGGCCGCTCTGGTGACCCAGTGATCGCTCGATCATGTCGAACATATACATGCGCGACAGCGCGATGGAACGCTTGGATGGCGGCGCCACTGCCTGCGCCAACTGCGCCGCAGGAACCGCGGACGGGGTCGAAGCCTGGGCAATTTTCGTCGACGCATCTGGGTGGCCGACCCTCTCGACATGTCCCGATGCAAGGAGTGCCTGCGCCAATGGAAGCACGGCATCTCCCATCAAGGCGCACAACTCCCCTAGTGTGCGACGGCCATCACACAGGATCAGGACATGCCGCTGCTTCGCCCCCAGCGCATCGCTGCGCTGCTGTTGCTCGCGGCGCCCTACCGGGGTTTTGCACAGAACATCCACCCAATTTAATTCAGACATATCCCCCCCTTAAACAAGGGGAAATGTAAAGTTCGCGCGTGACCATACCGTGACAGGCCAATGGTAAAAAAGTGCAACAAACCAGCATTCTCAGAGGAATGTCAGCATGGCTCTGTCAGAATCCGCGGCACCGATTCACCACCAAACCCGCCCATGCACCTCTACCTGTTGGCCATTGCCGCGCTTCAAGGCGTGACCGAGCTGTTCCCTATTTCCAGCCTGGGGCACAGCATTCTCGTGCCTGCTTTGCTCCATTGGCCTATTGACCGCACGGCGGACTGGTTTCTGCCGTTCATTGTGGTGCTGCATCTCGGCACAGCCACGGCGCTGCTGATTTATTTCTGGCGCGACTGGGCGCGGCTGATCGGCGGTTGGCTGCGCGCGCGCGGCAAGGCGTCCAACCCGGACGCCCGCTTGTTGTGGCTGATCGTCGTGGGCACCATTCCGGCGGGATTGCTCGGCTTGCTGTTGGCGCACAAGATCAAGGCACTGTTCGGCGGTTTCACCTTTGCCGCCATCGCACTCCTACTCAACGGCCTGTTGCTGCTCGGCGGGGACTATCTCAAGCACAGACGCGGGCTGGTCGATCTGCCCAAGCTGGGCTGGTCGCGCGCCTTTCTGGTGGGTCTGGCGCAGGCGCTGGCGCTGATTCCGGGCTTTTCGCGCTCCGGCGCCACCTTGGTGGCCGGCCTGGGGCTGGGGCTGAACTATGCTGATTCAGCGAAGTTTTCCTTTTTGCTCGCCACCCCCATCATCGCCGCAGCCGGGGTGTTGGAAGTGCCCAAGCTGCTGCATGCCGGAGTGCCGCACGAACTGCTGGGCACCATCGCCATCGCCGGCGTGTTGGCGGGGGTGTTCGCCTGGCTGTCCACCTGGTTTCTGATGCGCTGGTTCACGGACCATGAGATGAAGGCGCTGCGACCCTTCGGCATCTACTGCCTGCTGCTCGGCGCCGTCGCCTTACTTGTGGGTTGAACCCGGATTGTCCAATAGGCGGCGCTGCGCGCCTGCGCGGGCCCTGGCGGGGGTTTCGGGGCGTCTTTGCCCCCGCGCCAACATCCCGCGCCCTATTGAACAATCTGGGTTGAGCGTGCGCGGCGCAGCAAGGCCTGCACTGCGGCGACTCGTCGGCGGCTGACCGGCAGAACGTCCGGCACGCCGTGCAGATGCAGGCTCCAGGCACCTGCATCGGTGTCGGTGCCGCTCGCTTGCGGGTGCGCGTGACCGCCTGCCAGATGAGTGGGCCGCTCCAGACTGCGGATGGCGGAGGCTGCGACCAGAGCGCCGCGGTGAATGCGCACGAAATGCTCGGGATGGCGCTGCTCCAGGTCGGCCAGCGAAATGTCCACCAGATACTGTTGCTGCGCGGTCTGCACTGCGGTGTACTTGGACTCCGCGCGGCAGTAAAGAACGTCGGTCAATGGCACGCGCTTGAGCGCTCCGTGGTCTTGCACGGTCAGGTAGACCGTCTCGACCGCGGGCACCGGCGGCTGCGCCACACCACGCGCACGCAGCCACAGCATGGCCTTGCCCATGGCCTGCGCCAGACGTTCGCGCCGCACCGGCTTGGTGAGGTAGTCCATCGCGGACACGCCGAAGGCATCGAGCGCGTGTTCTTCATGCGCGGTGACGAACACGATGGCGGGATGATGCATGGCCGGATCGCCAGTCAGCCGTCGCGCCAGTTCCAGGCCGTTCTGACCGGGCATCTGGATATCAAGCAGCAGCACGTCAAAGCGTTGCGCGCGCAACAGGGCCCAGGCCTCTGCAGCGTCCTCGGCTTCCTCCACCGTGGCCTGCGCCGTCTCGGGCAGTTCGGCAAGCAGGCGGCGCAGGCGACTGCGCGCCAGCGGCTCGTCGTCGATCAGCAGCACGTTCATAGTGGCAAGCGTAACCGCGCCCGCCAGCGGGCCACGCCATTTTCCACCACCTCCCCCTGATCCACCTCGGCGGCGATGTCGTACAACAGATGCAGACGCTGGCGGATATTGCGCAGCGCGGTGCCGGTGCCATTGCGGCGCGGCGCGGCAGCGTCGTTCATCGCCGGCAGATCGTTGCGTACCGTCACCTCGATCTGCCCCAGCCGCCGACCGACGTCGATGTCGATCTGCACCGGACGGCTGCTGCGCTCCACGCCATGCCGCACCGCGTTTTCTACCAGCGGCTGCAAGGTGAGCGTGGGAATGCGGATCTGCAGCAGCGTGTCATCCACGGTCCATCGCACCTGCATGCGCGCTCCGAAGCGCACCGATTCAATGTCGAGGTAGCGCCGCGCCAGATCCATCTCCTGCTCCAGGCTGACCAGCGTACCGGGCTTGCCCACACTGGCTCGGAACAGCTCGGCCAGATCGTCGAGCACGGCCTCGGCGCGCTCTGGCTGCTCCCGCACCAGGGCGCTGGCGGCGTTCAGCGTATTGAACAGAAAGTGCGGGCGGATGCGTGACTGCAGCTCGCTGAGCCGCGCCTGCATGTCGATCGGAGTGAAAGCGCGGGCGCGCAGCTGCAGGTAATGCACAAAGACCAGCGCCAGCGCCGCGCCAGCCAGCGCCGCCTGCCAGGGCTGCTGCGCCGCACCTGGCGCCAGCGCGGCAAACAACGGCTGCACCAGCAGATTCAGTCCCAACGCGGACGTGCCGCCCAACACTGCCGACACACCCAGCACGGCGGCGGTTGCGCGCAGGCGCCAGAGCCGCTGCGTCATGCACATCAGCGCCAGCCACAGCAGGGCCGCTGGCTCCACCCAGGACAGCAGCAGGAGCATCTCAATTTGGCCATCGCCCGCCGACAGCCGCATCAGCAGCACCAATGCCAGCAGGGCGTTGAGCGCCGCCAATGCGCGCACCAGGCTGCCGGCGCCACAGATATCCAGGCGCACTGCCGTATCGTTTTGCGTGACGGGTTCTGCCATGTCCCTGGTGTTGCAGGCCGAACCTGCAAGGCTTCTCTAAAATCGATCGCTTCCAACAATATCGGCGCCGCGACGCCTTTCCGCGAAGACTCCCCATGCATGATCAATTCGAACACAAGCAGCAAGCCTGGTCTGCGCGTTTCTCTGAACCCGTCAGTGATCTAGTGCAGCGCTACACCGCCTCGGTCGGCTTCGACCAGCGCCTGGCCCTGTTCGACATCTCAGGATCGATTGCGCATGCCACCATGCTGTCCGAGCAGGGCATCCTCCAGGCGGACGATCTTGCCGCGATCGAACGCGGCATGGCGCAGATCCGCGCCGAAATCGAGTCTGGCACATTCGAGTGGAAACTTGAACTCGAAGACGTGCACCTCAACATCGAAGCCCGTCTGACCCAGCTCGTGGGAGATGCCGGCAAGCGGCTGCACACCGGCCGCAGCCGCAACGATCAGGTCGCCACCGACATTCGCCTGTGGCTGCGCGAGAGTATCGACCAGGCCATCGCGCAATTGCGCGCCCTGCAGCGCGCGCTGGTGCAGCTCGCCGCGCAGCATGCCGACACCATCATGCCCGGCTTCACCCATCTGCAGGTGGCGCAGCCGGTGAGCTTCGGCCACCATCTGCTGGCCTATGTGGAAATGTTCGGGCGCGATGCCGAGCGCCTGCGCGACTGCCGCGCCCGCGTCAATCGCCTGCCGCTGGGCGCCGCCGCGCTGGCCGGCACCACATTCCCGATCAACCGCCCGCGCGTGGCCGAGCTGCTGGGCTTCGACGGCGTGTGCCAGAACTCGCTCGACGCCGTGAGCGACCGCGACTTCGCCATCGAATACAACGCCGCCGCCGCGCTGATCATGGTGCACATCAGCCGCTTCAGCGAAGAACTGGTGCTGTGGATGAGCCCGGCCTTCGGCTTCATCGACCTGGCCGACCGTTTCTGCACCGGGTCGAGCATCATGCCGCAGAAGAAGAACCCGGACGTGCCCGAACTCGCCCGCGGCAAGACCGGGCGCGTGACCGGTCATCTGATGAGCCTGCTGATGCTGATGAAGGGGCAGCCCCTGGCCTACAACAAGGACAACCAGGAAGACAAGGAGCCGCTGTTCGACACCGCCGACACGGTGATCGACACCCTGCGCATCTTCACCGACATGGTGAGCGGCATCCGCGTGAAGGCAGCCGCCATGGAGCGCACCGCGCTGCAGGGCTATTCCACCGCCACCGACCTGGCCGACTATCTGGTGAAAAAGGGCCTGCCCTTCCGCGACGCGCACGAGGCCGTGGCCCACGCCGTGCGCTTCGCTGTCGAGCGCGGCATCGGGCTGGAAGACATCAGCCTGGAGGACCTACGCAGTTTCTCGCCCTTGATCGGCACGGATGCGCCCGATGCGCTCAAGCTGCAGGGCTCTCTTGCCGCACGCGACCACCTCGGCGGCACCGCGCCCCAACAGGTGCGCGCGCAGGTGGCACGCTGGCAGGCGGAACTCGGCGCGTCATCCACGCAACGCTGAAACAAGTCCCGCGCGCGCCGCGCAGCGATCAGGCGCGCGGCAGGGTCACGCCCTGCTGGCCCTGATATTTGCCGCCGCGATCCTTGTAGCTGACTTCGCAGACCTCGTCGCTCTCGAAGAACAGCACCTGCGCGCAGCCCTCACCGGCGTAGATCTTGGCGGGCAGCGGCGTGGTGTTGGAGAACTCCAGGGTTACATAGCCTTCCCACTCGGGCTCGAAGGGCGTGACGTTGACAATGATGCCGCAGCGCGCATAGGTGCTCTTGCCCAGGCAGATGGTGAGCACATTGCGCGGAATGCGGAAATACTCCATGGTGCGCGCCAGCGCGAAGCTGTTGGGCGGGATGATGCACACATCGCCGCGAAAGTCGACAAAGGACTTTTCGTCAAAGTTCTTCGGATCGACGATGGTGCTGTTGATGTTGGTGAAGATCTTGAATTCGTTGGCGCAGCGGATGTCGTAGCCATAGCTCGACGTGCCATAGCTGATGATGCGATGCCCATTGGCCTCGCGCACCTGGCCGGGCTCGAACGGCTCGATCATCGCCGTGTTTTGCGCCATGCGGCGGATCCACTGATCGGATTTGATGCTCATGATGTCGGGGCAGTCTGGTTCAACCGGACTGCTGCAATAAGGCAGATAGACGCAACCATACCGCATCGGTCGGCGCGTCGATGCGCACGCGCTTGCGCCGCGCAGTCTGACCGCTCCTGATTTGCACATCCCGGCGCGGCACATCGCAGCACGCCGCCAGAAAGTCGGTCAATGCGGCGTTGGCCTTGCCGTCCACAGCGGGTGCCCCCAGTCGCACGCGCAACATCTCCCCATGCTCCCCGTCCAGTTCCGTGCGGCGCGCATTGGGCACGACATGCACATCGAGCAGACAGGCTGCGCCGTCGGGGTGAAGCCAGGCGGGAAGGCGGGACGAGGAAGGCATGCAGGATGCAGAAATAAAAAAACCCGGGCGGTCTGCCCGGGTTCTCACGGAAACGCAGGGCCGACCCAAGTTTCCTTGCCCCCCACGGGGGGCGGGTTGGCGAACCGACCCTGGAGGCACCGAATCGCGCTGAACGCTCAGGGCTTGCTGGTCGGAAACGGCCAGGCAGCTTGCGGGTTCAGTTTGGTCTGCGCAGGCGCAGCTTTTTTGGCAGGAGCAGGCGCCGCCTTCTTCGCCGGGGCTGCCTTCTTCGCCGGAGCCGCCTTCTTCGCCGGGGCCGCCTTCTTCGCCGGAGCCGCCTTCTTCGCCGGAGCCGCCTTCTTCGCCGGAGCCGCCTTCTTCGCCGGAGCCGCCTTCTTCGCCGGAGCCGCCTTCTTCGCCGGGGCCGCCTTCTTCGCCGGAGCCGCCTTCTTCGCCGGAGCCGCCTTCTTCGCCGGAGCCGCCTTCTTCGCCGGGGCCGCCTTCTTCGCCGGGGCCGCCTTCTTCGCAGGCGCAGCTTTTTTGGCCGGTGCCGCTTTTTTCGCCGGGGCTGCGGCTTTCTTCGCCGGTGCAGCTTTTTTCGCAGTTGCCATGGTGATTCTCCTTGATCAAGTCTTATGAAATTGAGCCGGTCGCCAAATCGCGTCCGAGCGCCTCACGGCCCCGCCTCCCGGCGGTTTCCTGTACGGGACATCGGCACGGCGTTCAGCCGGCACCACCTGCGATCGGCTCAGCGCTGATCCGTGCAGGGGATTCGCCTCCCACGGCTTCAAAGCCATTGCGGGAAGGAATACGGGGCGGCGTGCCATGTCCTCAACTCTGGTCATCCAGAGCATGAGGCGCTTGAGTGCACGCCGGAATTGATGATGCAGGGAGTCAGGCATCGCCATGGATGCCTCCGAGCGGTGCGCAACAAAAAACAGAGGAGGAGTGTCCACCCGCCGACCCTGCAGGGCCGGATGTCGTTGGGTGGAATGGACTCGGTCAACAATCACTCTGTTGTGCGTGCTCGCAGGTTATGCAATGGTCATTCCCAGGACAGTGCGCCACCCGACTGATACTCGATCACACGGGTTTCGAAGAAGTTGCGTTCCTTCTTCAGGTCGATCATTTCGCTCATCCAGGGGAAGGGATTTTCTTCGCTAGGGAAGATGGCATCGAGGCCGATCTGCACCGCGCGGCGGTTGGCGATGAAGCGCAGATAGCCCTTGAACATCGACGCATTCAGCCCCAGCACGCCGCGCGGCATGGTGTCTTCGGCGTAGCGGTATTCAAGCTCGACCGCCTGGTGGAACAGACCCGTGAGTTCACGTTTGAACTCGGGCGTCCAGAGGTGCGGGTTCTCCAGCTTGATCTGGTTGACCAGATCAATGCCGAAGTTGGTGTGCATGGACTCGTCGCGCAGGATGTACTGGTACTGCTCGGCAGCGCCTGTCATCTTGTTCTGCCGTCCCATCGACAGGATCTGGGTGAAGCCGACATAGAAGAACAGGCCTTCCATCAGGCAGGCGAACACGATGATGGAACGCAGCAGTTCCTGATCGTTGCGCTCGCTGCCACCGAAAGCCGAGGTGCGGAATGCGGGGTTGGTCAGCGTGTCGATGAACGGGATGAGGAACTCGTCCTTGTCACGGATGGAGGTGATCTCGTGATAGGAGTTGAAAATCTCGCTTTCATCCAGGCCGATGCTCTCGACGATGTACTGATAGGCGTGGGTGTGGATCGCCTCTTCGAACGCCTGGCGCAGCAGGTACTGGCGGCACTCCGGGTTGGTGATGTGGCGATAGGTGCCCAGCACGATGTTGTTGGCCGCAAGCGAATCCGCCGTGGTGAAAAAACCGAGGTTGCGCTTGATGATGAGGCGCTCGTCATCGGTCAGGCCATTGGGATCTTTCCACATCGCGATGTCGCGCGACATATTGATTTCCTGCGGCATCCAGTGGTTGGCGCAGGACGCCAGGTACTTGTCCCAGGCCCATTTGTATTTGAAGGGCACGAGCTGGTTGACGTCGACGCTGCAGTTGATGATGCGCTTGTCTTCGGCGCGCACGCGCGCAGTGGAGGCAGCGCGTTGACTGTACAGGTCTGCGGCCACGGCCAGCGCTGGTGTCGATGCGGATGCCGATGTCGATTGATGCGACGCCGATGCACCGCCCAGGGATTGAAGTGAACGCTCCGCCAGCGCGGCTTGCGCAGGGCTTGCAGAGTTCGGTTGTGGATCGTCCCAAGTGAGCATGTTCATGACCTTCTTTAGATTATCAAGTGTTCAGCGCAAACGCTCAACACAGATGCAGTAAGGATGCGTGGATTGTGTGGCGCATGTTGTGCAGGCGCATCGCAAGTGGCATGAGGCTTGATCACTGGTGATGCGCCGCATTGACATGCAGGGTTTACTGGCAGGCCTCGCATTCCGGGTTGTCGATGGCGCAGTAGCGGATGTCTCCGGACTGCACCACGGCCTGCGCGGAAGCTGAAGAGGATGAGGAAACCGGGGCCGACTCGCCTGGCGCCTGTGGCACGGCGTTGAGTTGACCGGCCCTGACTGTGGACTTCTCTGCATGCGTGGCGCCCATGGTGCGCAGGTAGTAGGTGGTCTTGAGGCCGCGCACCCAGGCCAGCTTGTAGGTGTCGTCGAGCAGCTTGCCCGAGGCGTTGGCCATGTAGATGTTGAGCGACTGTGCCTGGTCGATCCACTTCTGTCGCCGTGCCGCCGCTTCGATGATCCACTTGGTCTCGGTCTCGAAGGCGGTCGCATACAGTGCCTTGAGATCGGCAGGGATGCGGTCGATGCGCTGCGTGCTGCCATCGAAATACTTGAGGTCGGCCACCATCACCGCGTCCCACAGCCCGCGTGCCTTGAGGTCGCGCACAAGGTATTGGTTGATGACAGTGAACTCGCCCGACAGGTTGGACTTGACGTACAGGTTCTGGAAGGTTGGCTCGATGCACGCATCCACGCCGACGATGTTGGAAATGGTGGCTGTGGGCGCGATGGCCACGCAGTTGGAATTGCGCATGCCGTGCTGGGCAATATGGGCGCGCAGGGCGTCCCAGTCGAGAGTGCTGGAAGTGTCGGCATCGACATAGCCACCGCGCTGCTCGGCCAGCAGCCGCAGGCTGTCGAGCGGCAGGATGCCCTGATCCCACAGCGAGCCGCCGTAGCTGCTGTAGCGGCCGCGTTCGCGCGCCAGTTCGCTCGACGCCCAGTAGGCCTCATAGCAGACCGCTTCCATCGACCGGTCGGCAAATTCCACGGCCTGCTGCGAGCCATAGGGGATGCGCAGCTGATACAGGCAGTCCTGAAAGCCCATGATGCCCAGTCCTACCGGGCGGTGCTTCATATTGGCGTTGCGCGCCTTGGCCACCGCGTAGTAGTTGATGTCGATGACGTTGTCGAGCATGCGCATGGCGGTCTGCACGGTGCGCTTGAGTTTGGCCTGGTCGATGACCCTGGTGCCGTCGGCGCCATCCTTCAGATGCGCCACAAGGTTGACCGAGCCGAGGTTGCATACCGCGATTTCGCTCTCGTTGGTGTTGAGCGTGATCTCGGTGCAGAGGTTGCTCGAATGCACCACGCCGACATGCTGCTGCGGGCTGCGCACATTGCAGGCGTCCTTGAAGGTGATCCAGGGATGGCCGGTTTCAAACAGCATCGACAGCATCTTGCGCCACAGCTGCATGGCGGGAATGGTCTTGAACAGCTTGATTTCGCCCAATGCCACCTTCTGCTCGTAGCGGGTGTAGGCCTGCTCGAAGTCCTTGCCGAATTTGTCGTGCAGATCGGGGACGTCGGCCGGGCTGAACAGTGTCCAGTCGCCACCTTCCATCACCCGCTTCATGAACAGATCGGGCACCCAGTTGGCGGTGTTCATGTCGTGGGTGCGGCGGCGGTCGTCGCCGGTGTTTTTGCGGAGTTCGAGAAACTCTTCGATGTCCAGGTGCCAGGTTTCGAGATAGGCGCAGACCGCGCCCTTGCGCTTGCCGCCCTGGTTGACCGCCACCGCGGTGTCGTTGACGACCTTGAGAAAGGGCACGACGCCCTGGCTCTTGCCGTTGGTGCCTTTGATGTGGCTGCCCAGAGCGCGCACCCGCGTCCAGTCGTTGCCCAGGCCGCCGGCGAACTTGGACAGCAGCGCGTTTTCCTTGATGGCTTCGTAGATGCCGTCGAGGTCGTCGGCCACGGTGGTGAGGTAGCAGCTCGACAGTTGCGAACGCCGCGTGCCTGCGTTGAACAGCGTGGGTGTGCTCGACATGAAGTCGAAGCTGGAGAGCAGCTCGTAGAACGCGATGGCGCTGGCCTCACGGTCGACTTCATTGAGCGACAGCCCCATCGCGACGCGCATGAAAAAGGCCTGCGGCAGCTCGATACGGCGGCCGTCCTTGTTGACACGGGTATCGGCGCGGTTGGCGAGGAAATAGCGGTCGTAGAGGGTTTGCAGGCCGAGGTAATCGAACTGCAGATCGCGCTCGGCCTTGAGGGCCGCGCCCAGGCGCGCAAGATCGAACTGACCCAGCCGTTCGTCGAGCAGTTCAAGCTCGACCCCTTCCTTGATACAGCGTGGAAAGTACTCGGCATAGCGTTGTGCCATGGTCTCCTGCGGAATGTCTTCGTTCAGGGTTTCGCGGCGCATGGTGTGCAGCAGCAGCCTTGCGGTGACCTTGGAGTAGTCCGGATCGCGTTCGATCAGGGTGCGCGCGGCCAGAATGGACGCCTTGTAGACCTCCAGCATCGGCACGCCGTCATACAGATTGCGCAGGGTTTCGGCGACGATGGGATCGGCCTTCACATCCGCGCTCAGGTGAGCACAGGCCGATTCGATCAGGTTCACCAGCGCGCCCTGATCGAGCGGCTTGCGCACATTGCCGTCGAGCACATGCAGCACCGGGGCAGCAGCCTGGGACGCGACGTCGGCCTTCTGCCTGGCACGCTCTTGCGCCCGGCGCTCGCGGTACAGCACATAGGCGCGCGCCACTTCGTGCTGGCCAGTGCGCATCAGCGACAGTTCGACCTGATCCTGAATGTCCTCGATGTGGAAGGTGCCGCCGCTGGGACGGCTGCGCAGCAGCGCGCGCACCACGTTCTCGGTCAGCGCGTTGACCGTGTCGCGCATGCTGGCCGAGACCGCACCCTGCCCACCCTGCACCGCGAGAAAGGCCTTGGTCATGGCCACGGCAATCTTGCCCGGCTCGAAACCCACGACGGCGCCATTGCGACGGATGATTTTGTAATCGGAAAAATCGCCCTGCGCGGTCTGTTGCTGCGTGTCTACGTCAAGTTGCGATGGATGCGGGGACGCGGGAACGGGTGTGGTCGCGGCGGTAGTCTGGGACATCGGGAACTCCTCTGGGGACGGATGGCATTGCGCCGCAAACCCGGTATGCGCTGAGGAGCCGTGCGACGGGGTTCGGGGACAACGCGAAATGATCGGACTGGCTGAGAAGGACCCCATTGCATAGGGACGTCTGACAGGCGCCAGACACAGGCGCGCTGCTTGTGCGCATTGCGCCTGCGGGTGTTCTCAAACCGTCAAGACACTATATCTAGGGTCGATTTGAATTTCAACCACTATTCGTAGTGTCGGACAAATTGACAGTCAACCCACAACTTATGCACAGGGTCATACACAAGGACCGACTGCGCAGCGTGTCAGAAACGCTGGAATGGAAAGGCGCTTGCGGGCAGGGCGAGGCCGTTTTTGAGCTGCCTCCAGTCGAAGCCGGGGCCAGGGTCAGTCTTGCGGCCGGGAGCGATATCGCTGTGCCCCACGACCGCGCGCAGGGGATAGCGCGCCAGCAGTTCGGAGCCAAGCGCGATGAGGGTGTCGTATTGCGGCGGCTCGAACGGCGCGTCATCGCCGCCTTCGAGCTCGATGCCGATACTGAAGTCGTTGCAGCGCTCGCGTCCGAAAAAATCCGATGCCCCGGCATGCCACGCACGCTGCGCGCAGGACACATACTGGGTGAGCACCCCGTCGCGCTGAACAACAAAATGCGCCGAAACCTTCAGGCCATCGAGCGCAGCGAACGCGGGATGTTCCGCAGGATCGATCCGGTTGCAGAACAGGCGCTCGATCGCATCGCCGCCGTACTGCCGGGGCGGCAGGGCAATGCAATGGAGGACCAGCAGCTCGATCGGCATGCCTTCAGGCCGGGCATCCACATTGGGCGACGGCACATGACGGGCATGCGGCATCCAGCCTGCGTCTGGCAGGTGCGCGCACGTCAACCGATCTGGCTTCATTCGGCCAAACCGTCCGGCGCATCCGCCGGATCCCGGATATCCAGCCGTTCCATGCGGTAGCGGATCTGGCGCAGGTTCAAACCGAGCAGCTGCGCCGCCGCGGTGCGGTTGAAGCGGGTGCGGCGCAGCGCTTCGCAAAGAATGCCGCGCTCGACCTGATCGAGATAGGTGCCGAGATCGGACGGCAGCGGCGTTTGCGCAGCGAATTTCACCATCGGCAACTGATGTGGTGCAACCAGGGCAGCCTGCGGCGGTGCCAAGGCAGGCGATGCAGGCTGCATCGCAACCGGTAATGCTGCAGCGGCTTGCCCTGCGCCGTCGGGCAAGGGAATGTCTGCGGGGCCCAGCAGATCCTGCATCGACAGGGCCGCGGCGCGGTGCAGCAGATTGTCGAGTTCGCGCACATTGCCCGAGAAGCGGTGCTGACGCAGATGCTGCAGCGCCAGCGGGCTCAGCCGCAGTCCGGGGCGGGCGTTATCGCGGCGGATGTCGGCCAGCAGGGCATCGACCAGCGCGGGCAGATCGTCCAGACGCTCGCGCAGGGGCGGCAGCGCCACGGCAATGACATTGAGGCGATAGAACAAATCTTGGCGGAACTGGTTTTGCGCCACCATCAGCTCCAGGTTGCGGTGCGTGGCGCTGACCAGCCGCACATCGACGGCGATTTCCGCAGTCTCGCCAACAGGACGCACGCGCCGCTCCTGCACCGCGCGCAGCAGCTTGGCCTGCATCGCCAGCGGCAGCTCACCGATTTCGTCGAGAAACAGCGTGCCGCCCTGAGCCGCGGCAAAAAAACCGGCATGGTCGGCCATGGCCCCGGTGAATGCGCCCTTGCGATAGCCGAAAAATTCGGCCTCCAGCAACTGCTCGGGTATGGCGCTGCAATTCACCGGAACGAAGGGTCCAGCCGCGCGCGCGCTGCACTCATGCACCGCACGCGCGGCGAGTTCCTTGCCCGTGCCCGACTCGCCGTGGATCAACACCGGCGCCATGCTGCGCGCCACACGCTGCAAGGTCTGCTTGAGCGCGCGCATCACAGGCGACTCGCCCACCATGCGCTGCAAGGCGCTGCTGACCGGCGCCTGCGCCTCCTCTGCGGCGGTGGCGATAGCGGCATGTACCGTGCGTCGCAGCGCGGCCAGATCCACCGGCTTGCTCAGATAGTCGAACGCTCCGGCCTTGAGCGCGGCCACCGCATTGCCCGCGCTGCCATAGGCGGTGATGACAATGGATTTCTCGTGGCGATCGGGCTGGCCTTCCAGCCAGCGCAGCAAGTCGAGGCCTTCGCCATCGGGCAGGCGCATATCGGTGAGCATGAGGGCATAGCGCTGCCGCGACAGATGATCGCGCGCTTGCGCCACGCTGTCCGCCACGTCGATCTGCCAGCCCTCACGCACCATGCTCAGGGTATAGAGCTCGCGCAGATCCGGCTCGTCATCGACGATGAGAATATGCACATCTGCTGGATTCATGTCTCGGTGCCCGGTGCGGTCTGTATGACAAAGGAACCACGCGCTTGCGGCGTACCCTCGCGCTCGGTGCGGTAGAGCAGGCGCGCGCCATTGCGCAGACAGAGTTCGTGGGAAATATACAAGCCCAGCCCCACGCCGCGGCTGCTGGTCGTGCGGAAGGGTTCGAACAATTGTGCGCGCAGCTCTGCATCGATCAGCGGACCATCGTTTGCCACCTGGATTTCGCGCACCCGTTCCGCGCCAAGCTGGCGGATTTCAATGGAATGCCGCTGGTTGCTGGCATAACGGCGGGCGTTGCTCAGCAGGTTGACCAGCACCCGACGCAGATGCAGGGCGTCGAAGCGGATCTGCGCGCCATCATCCTGGATGAACAGGCCAATGCGGCCGACATCAGGCGCGTCGAACTCGGCATGCAACTCGCGCAGCAAAGGCGCGCACAGCATCAGGCCGATCTCGCGCGGCGCGGCGCGGCCAAGCTCGAGCACATCCTCCACCGTGCGGTTGATGCGCTCGACGTTCTGCCCGATGAGATGATGCAGGCGTTCGAGCTGCGCCGCATCGGCCGCAAACTCCTTGGCCAACTGGCTGGCCTGGCCGATGGCGCCCAGCGGATTGCGGATCTCATGGGCCACGCTGGCCACCAGTCGTCCCATGGCTGCCAGCTTTTCCTGCTGGATGCGCGCGTCGATCTCGCGCAAATCCTGCAGCACGATGAGGTAGCCGACACCACCCGGCAGGTTGTCCAGCGTGGACAGGCGCAGCAGCAACCTGCGTCCCGCCAGTGTGCGCACCTGCACTTCCACCTCGTCCTCGCCATCGATGGCCATGCGCTCGATTTCCTGTCGCACCACGCCTGCGACCGGAAGGTCACCCAGGGCCTTGCGTCCACCCAGCCAGCGCGCGGTCACCGCGTCGCTCCAGGGCAGATCAAGCAGTTGCTGTGCCGCCGGATTGAGCGCTTCCAGCGCCATGTGCCGATCCACCACCATCACCCCGTCGTGCTGCGCCTCGATCACCCGCTGGTTCAGCGCCATCTGCCGCCGCGCCATCGACTCGCTGGCACTGGCGCGCGCCTCCTGGCGGGCCAGCCGTTGCGACAACTGCCAGGTCAGTACGGCGACCGCAAAGTAGGCGGCGCCGACAAAGGCCGCATTGAGCAGATGCTGCTCGGCCTCGGCAACTCCTGCAAACAATCCAAACACCGCCCTGCCAAGCAGGGTCAGCGTCACCAGCGCAGCGACAAACAGGGTCAGCGACAAGGTGCCGTAAATACCGGCGGCCAGCACGGGCAGCGCATAGATCAAGGAAAATTCGCGGGCCGGGTAGCCTGCGGTGAACTGCAGCACAGTGAAGACCAGCAGATCGACGGCAATGGCGACCAGAACCTGCCAGGCCAGGCCATCGCTGCGTCTGATACTCCACCACATGCTCAAGCCCGTCTGCACCACATAGGCCGCCGCAACCCAGTAGCCCAGTCCGATGGCGGGTGGATGGCCTGTCGGCGAAGCGGCCTGCAGCATGGGCAGCAACACCAGCCACCCCAGCAACATCAGGGCCATGAGCAGCCGCGCCCCGGCCAGCACGCGAAAGGTGCGTAGACGCTCGCGGCCAAGGCGTGAGGAAGGAACGAACGCCAGTCCTGCGGCGGAGGTGGTGGGCGCGAACATCGATCGCGCGAATGCGCTTTCAGCGGCTGGCGCCGCGCCCGGTTTACGACCCCAGCCGGGCATGCTCTTCGCTGCAATACGGCTTGCCGTCGCGCCACACACAGCGACTGGCGGGAGAGTGCACGCCACAATGCGAACAGGGCAACATCGCTTCGGGAACCTGGGGGGGCTTGCGTGGTGGCTTGGGAGGGGGCACGCCCCTGGTTTGCTGCGATTTCTTGATCAGCATCAGCCCGACGATCACCACGACAAACAGAACCAGATATTTCATCGGTGCAAAATCACCTGCAGCACAAAGCGCGAGCCAATATAGGTCAGCATCAACAGTACCGTTCCGGAAAACAGCCAGACCAGCGCCCGCATGCCACGCCAGCCCAGGAACACCCGGCCGATCATCAGAATCGCAAACAGCACCCAGGCAGCAACGCCGAACACGGCCTGGTGATTGAATTCGAACGGTTTGCCAAACAATTCTTCGCTGAATGTCGCCGCGAAAATGAGGGAGGCAGTCAACAGCGCGAAGCCCACGCCAGCCAGACGGTAGGTGAGTTTTTCCAGCGTGAGCAAAGGCAGGCTGCGCGACACGCCAGACACCGCCCCCTTGCGCCGATGGAGCGAACGCTCCGCAGTCCACAGCAAAATGCCATGCAGCGTGGCCGCGCCAAATAAACCGTAGGCCGCAATGCCCATGGCCCAGTGCAGCGCAAAGGTCGGCCCCGCACCATAAGGCGGGGTAAAGCCGCCGGGAAACACCCATGTGAGCAGGATGGAGATGGCCGCCAGCAGGCAAATCCAGCTGCGCAACGTCTGCAGCGGGTAATACAGGCTCTCCACCCAATAGACCGCAGCCACCAGCCAGAAGGTCACCGACAGCGCCTGGGCAAAACCGAAATGCGGCTGCAACTCGCCGCGCAGCACCAGGGAAAAGGTCACGGTCTGCGCGATCCAGGCCAGCGCCATCACCCAGGTGGACCAGCGCTCCGAGCGCCGCATCGCTCCGGTCACGACGCCTTCCGCATGGCCGAGCGCCAGAACGGGGCTGGGCCGCGACAGCAGAGCGGCCAGCATATACAGCCCAAAGGCGAGGCTATTCACTAAAATCGACATGTTTCGAGTTTAACCGAGCCCTTTGCTGCCGAGACGTCCGTCCAGCAGCAAAGCCGGGCTGCCGCAGGCGGTTTTCCACGCCGTCCAGTCCGCCCGAACACCAGACCCCTCCACCCCCATGCTCAACAATCTCACCCAGCGCCTGTCCCGTGTGGTCAAGACCCTCAAGGGGGAAGCGCGTATCACCGAGTCGAACATCCAGGACATGCTGCGCGAAGTCCGGCTTGCGCTGCTGGAAGCCGATGTGGCCCTGCCCGTGGTACGCGAATTCACCGCGCGGGTGAAGGACAAGGCGCTCGGCCAGGACGTGGTCGGCTCACTCACCCCAGGCCAGGCGCTGGTGGGCGTGGTGCAGCGCGAACTCGCCGGGTTGATGGGCGGCGACGCCGTGCCGCTCAACCTCGCCACCCAGCCGCCGGCCATTGTGCTCATGGCCGGCCTGCAAGGCGCGGGCAAGACCACCACCACCGCCAAGCTGGCGCGGCTGCTGACCGAGAGGCAGAAGAAAAAAGTGCTGACTGTCTCGTGCGACGTATACCGCCCTGCGGCCATTGCCCAGTTGCAGACGGTCACGGCGCAGGCCGGGGCGGAATTCTTCCCGTCGTCGCCGGAGGACAAGCCGCTGGATATCGCCCGCCGTGCCGTGGACTTTGCGCGCAGCCATCACTTCGACGTGCTGCTGGTGGACACCGCCGGGCGCCTGTCGGTGGACGAGGCGATGATGCGCGAAATCAAGGAACTGCACGCCGCACTCCAGCCCATCGAAACCCTGTTCGTCGTCGATGCCATGCAGGGCCAGGACGCGGTGAACACTGCGCGTGCCTTCCACGACACTCTGCCGCTGACTGGTATCGTGCTCACCAAACTCGACGGTGACGCCCGCGGCGGCGCGGCGCTGTCGGTGCGGCAGGTCACCGGCGCGCCGATCAAGTTTGCCGGGGTGTCGGAGAAGATCGACGGCCTGGAGCCCTTCGACCCGCGCCGCATGGCCGACCGTATTCTGGGCATGGGCGACATCCTCGCGCTGGTGGAGCAGGCGCAGCGTCAGGTCGATGTCGACGCCGCGCAGCAACTCGCTGCCAAGGTGAAGTCCGGCGCGCAATTCGATCTCAACGACTTTCTGATGCAGTTGCAGCAGATGAACAAGATGGGCGGCCTGCAAGGCATGCTCGACAAGCTCCCGGCCGATATGCAGGCCAAGGCCGGTCAGGCCGACATGGACCGCGCCGAACGCGACATGCGCCGCATGCAGGGCATCATCCACAGCATGACGCCACAGGAACGCCACAAGCCCGACGTCATCAAGGCCACGCGCAAGCGCCGCATCGCCGCGGGCGCCGGGGTGCAGGTTCAGGAAGTCAACCGCCTGCTCAAGCAATACGAGCAGATGCGCGACATGATGAAAAAGATGAAGGGCGGCAAGATGTTCAAGATGATGCAGCGCATGGGCGGCATGATGCCGCGCTGATCCTGGCTGGATCCCCGCTTCAGCCCGAGCCGCCGGCCACCAACCAGCGCTGGCGCGCGGCGAGCACGGCGTCTGGATAGGCGGCGCGGCCGCGCGAGCCGTTATAGCGTCCCAGGGCATAGAACAGACTGCCGTTCTCGATGTTCAGGTAGTGCCGCAGAATCACGCAACCGTAGCGCAGATTGACCTGCATGTGGAACAGGCTGGCAAAGTCGCCATTGCCGATCTGCTGTGTCCAGAACGGCATGACCTGCATGTAACCCA
Organism: Pseudomonadota bacterium; assembly: GCA_021783695.1. GTDB lineage: Bacteria > Pseudomonadota > Gammaproteobacteria > Burkholderiales > Burkholderiaceae_C > Thiomonas. The sequence continues at coordinate 19,054 of JAJXTO010000034.1, forward strand.
TGGCCCCGGCGGACGAGATGGCGTACTTCTTGAAACCGCTCTCCACCTGGATCAGACCCAGGATCAGCGCGGGCTCCAGGCCGGCGCGGTGTGCTTCATACCAGACGGTTTGCAGAAAGTCGCGCCGCACCGAGAACCCCGGAATGCGGCTCTGCAGACGCGCCGACTCGGTGGCCAGCCACACCCAGTATTGGGCGAAATGATGGGCGTCACGGAAATGCGGCTGCGGGGGCGGCGCTTCGGCAATCTGCGCGGCCAGCGCGGTGCGGACCGCGTCGCTGAGCTGCTCTTCCTTCTGCGCTCCCGCCCGGGCAGACGCCGCAGGCAGACTCCATCCCAGACCCGCCGCTGCGGCCTGCAACAGCCAGCGACGGCGTGATGGGCGATTCATGTCTTCCCGGGCCGAAATGCCCTGCGTCCTCAGCGCTGCAGCCGAGCCTGCAGCTGCGCCACCGCTTCTGCCATTGGCAACACGGTCGGCGCAGCCTCGCGGCGGTGCTGATACTCCACCGTGCCTGCGGCAATGCCGCGATCGGAAATCACCACGCGGTGCGGCACGCCGATCAACTCCCAGTCACCCAGCATCACACCCGGGCGCTCACCCCGGTCGTCCAGCGCCACGTCCACACCTGCAGCCACCAACTCGGCATGCAGCGCGTCCGCCGCATGCCGCACGGCCTCGCTGCGGTCGTAGCCGATGGGGCAGATCACGGCGGTGAAGGGAGCGATGGCGTCGGGCCAGATCATGCCTTTGGCGTCGTGATTCTGCTCGATGCAAGCGCCGAGAATGCGGGTGATGCCGATGCCATAGCACCCCATTTCCAGGGTTTGCGATTTTCCCTTGTCGTCGAGGAAGGTGGCGCCCATCGCGGCGGAGTATTTGGTGCCGAGATAGAACACATGGCCGACCTCGATGCCGCGGCAGATGGACAGCGTGCCTTTGCCGTCGGGGCTTGGATCGCCCGCCTGCACATTGCGGATGTCGGCCACTTCGGGCTCGGGCAGGTCACGCCCCCAGTTGACGCCGGTGTAGTGGAAGTCCACCGCGTTGGCGCCAACGACAAAGTCGTGCATGTTCGCCACGGTACGATCAGCGATCACGCGCACCGGGCGCAGCGTGCCGATGGGGCCGAGATAGCCCGGCGGCGTGCCGAAGGTGGAGACGATCTCGGCCTCGGCGGCCATGCGATTGGCAGCAAGCCCGGCGAGCTTGCCCACCTTGACCTCGTTGACCTCATGATCACCGCGCACCAGCAGCAGCACGATGGTTGCGGGCTCCCCCGGCTTGTCGCCATCCACCGCCAGCACGACCGACTTGATGGTCTGCTGCAAGGGCATGCCCAGCAGCGCGGCGACGTCCTCGCATTTGGCCGCGCCCGGTGTCGGCGTCTTGTGCAGCGTCTGAGTGGGCGCGGCGCGCGTGGCGATCAACGGCAATGCTTCAGCCTTCTCGATGTTGGCCGCGTAGTCGGAGTCATCGCAGTAGGCGATGGCATCTTCGCCGGTGTCGGCAATGACGTGGAACTCATGGCTGAGCGAGCCGCCGATGGCCCCAGAATCCGCCGCAACGGCACGAAACTCGAAGCCGAAGCGCTGGAAAATGCGCACGTAGGCGTCGAACATCGCCCGGTAGCTGGCCTGCGCTGCCTCGAAGTCGCGGTCGAAGGAATACGCGTCCTTCATGGTGAATTCCCGCGCGCGCATGACGCCAAAACGCGGGCGGCGCTCATCGCGGAACTTGGTCTGGATGTGATAGAAGTTGAGCGGGAGCTGACGCCAGCTGCGCACCTCACTGCGCACCAGATCGGTGACCACTTCCTCGGAGGTGGGCTGGATCACGAAGTCGCGGTCATGCCGGTCTTTGATGCGCAGCAGCTCCGGCCCGAATTTATCCAGCCGCCCGGTCTCCTGCCAGAGTTCGGCCGGTTGCACGATGGGCATGAGCAGCTCGATGGCGCCGGCGCGGTTCATTTCCTCGCGCACGATCGCCTCGACCTTGCGGATGCTGCGCAAGCCCAGCGGCAGATAGCTGTAGAGTCCGGCGGCGTGTTTTTTGATCATGCCCGCGCGCAACATCAGCGCCTGACTGCGGACATCGGCGTCCGCCGGATCATCTTTCTGGGTGGAAATGAAAAATCGGGAAATTTTCATGCAGAGCGGCGCAAGGCCGAAAAAATGAGAAAAATCGGGACGGGGCGCTGCGGGCGCCTGATAGGCCAACAAACGCTGCATTGCCAGTGAAAGAGGCAACCCAGGCGTCATGACAACCTGGCGGTGCTGCCTATAATCGGCTACAGAATTCTAAAAGATCGAGGACCAGGCGATGTTGGATCGTGAAGGCTACCGTCCCAACGTGGGCATCATCCTGCTCAACGCCAGAAATCAGGTGTTCTGGGGCAAGCGCGTGCGGGCGCATTCCTGGCAGTTTCCCCAGGGGGGAATCAACCCGGGAGAGACACCGGAGCAGGCCATGTACCGCGAGCTGCACGAGGAAGTCGGCCTTGATCCCTGCCATGTCCGCATCATTGCCCGCACGCGGCACTGGCTGCGCTATGACGTGCCCAGTCACTTCGTGCGCCGCGACAGCCGCGGCATCTACAAAGGCCAGAAGCAAATCTGGTATCTGCTGCGCCTGACCGGACGCGACTGCGATGTCTGCCTGCGCGCAACCACGCACCCGGAATTCGACGCCTGGCGTTGGAACGAGTATTGGGTGCCGCTCGACAGCGTGATCGAGTTCAAGCGCGAGGTCTATCAACTGGCTCTCACCGAACTTTCGCACTTCATTCCCCGCGCCGAACCGCGAACGCGTTACCTGCGCGCCAATCTGCGCCACCGCCATCCGCCCGAGGACGCCGCGTCGGCGGAATCCGGCGAACCGCTGGCCATTCTCACCCACCCGGATCCCGCATGATTTGTTTACCTTCTGTGCGCAGGCTCGCCGCAACTCTGGCCTGCCTGCTGGCCGGATTGACCTCAGCGCAACTGGCCCGCGCGGACGCGTCTGACGACACCGGCTGGTTCGGCGCCAAGACGAGCCAAGTCGAATCTCCCGTGGTTTTTCCTGGCGCACCGGGAGAACTGCTGCATGTCCACATCACTGCGGGCGGTGCATTGCAGTTCTTTGTGGATCGCGCCTCGATTTCGGTCCAGCCTGGACAGACCGTGCGATATACCTTGGTCGCCAAAGTGCCAGGCGGGCCACGCAACGCGACCTACGAAGGGATCAATTGCGCACTCAGGCAGTGGAAGCTCTATGCCCTCTGGAACGACGCCACCAAGGGGTGGGTTGCCGCAAACACAAATGATTGGCAGCCCATTCCCGAGCGAGGTGCGGAACACATCCACTCCACCCTGTTCAGCGATGATTTCTGCAAGGACAGCGCAACCAACGGCGCCGCTGCGGACATGGCGCAGCGCATTGAACAGGGGTTGCGCACCATGCCGTATTGAACTGGAGACCCTGTTTCTGGTTCACAGAAACACCATATTGTCCCGATGCACCAGTTCGGGTTCTTCGCTGAAACCCAGAATGGACTCGATGTCCGCTGACGGATGCCGCATGATGCGACGCGCCTGCGAAGCGGCATAGTTGCTCAGGCCGCGCGCCACTTCCACACCGGCACCATCGCGCACGGCGATGACATCGCCCCGCTCGAAATCGCCCTGCACATCCACCACGCCGACCGGTAGCAGGCTTGCTCCTTGTGCCCGCAGCCGCCGCGCCGCGCCATCATCCACCGTCACCCAGCCGCGCAACTGCAGATGATCGGCCATCCATTGCTTGCGCGCGGCAAGCTTGGCGCGCCCCGCCAAGAGCTGAGTGCCGACGATTTCGCCGCGCGCCAGGCGAAGCAACACATCCGGCTCGCGCCCACTGGCGATCACGGTGTGCGCGCCGCTGCGCGCTGCGCGCCGCGCAGCGGTCACCTTGGTGGCCATGCCGCCCGTGCCGATGCCGGTACCAGCACCGCCTGCCATGGCTTGCAGTGAGGCGTCTTCTGCATCCGCCTGAGAAATCAGCTTGGCATCGGCATGCTTGCGCGGGTCTGCGCTATAGAGGCCGGACTGGTCGGTGAGAATGATGAGCACATCGCCTTCCACCAGATTGGTCACCAGCGCGCCCAGTGTGTCGTTGTCACCGAATTTGATCTCATCGGTCACCACGGTATCGTTCTCGTTGATGATCGGAACCACGCCCTGTTCCAGCAAGGTGAGCAGGGTCGTGCGGGCATTGAGATAGCGCTGGCGATCGGCCAGATCGGCATGGGTGAGCAGAATTTGCGCCGCCACCATGCCACGCGCGCTGAACGCGGTTTCGTAAGCCTGCGCCAACCCCATCTGCCCAACTGCTGCCGCTGCCTGCAATTGATGCATTTCGCGCGGCCGCTGTGTCCAGCCCAGGCGGCGCATGCCTTCCGCAATGGCGCCGCTCGATACCAGAATCACATCCTTGCCTGCCGCGCGCAACCCGGCGATCTGGCCCGCCCAGCGCGACACCGCATCAAGATCGACACCCCGGCCTTCGTTGGTCACCAGGCTGGAGCCGACCTTGATGATGACGTGCCGCGCCTGTTGCACGACGGAGAACGCGTTCTGGATTTCAGTAGCTGACATCGTCGCGGAAACGTGGATCGGGCTCGACGGTCTCGACCGGCTTGCTTTGGCCTATATGCTCGGCAATGGCGTGCAGCAAAGGGTCGAGCCCCTCGCGCGCCAGTGCCGAAATCGGGAAAACCGGCCCCTTGTAGCGCAAGCGCCGCACCAATGACTTGACCGCCGCGTCACGCTCGCTTTCAGGCAGCAGGTCCAGCTTGTTGAGCACCAGCCAGCGCGGCTTGGACGCTAGTTCTGCATCGTATTTTTTCAGTTCTGCCACGATGGCACGCACGTCTTTCACCGGATCAGCACCCTCTTCAACCGGTGCCATATCGACGATATGCAGCAGCAATTTGGTGCGCTGCAAATGCCGCAGGAACTGGTGCCCCAGCCCCAGTCCTTCTGCTGCGCCTTCGATCAGCCCTGGAATATCTGCGATCACAAAACTGCGCCCCGGCCCCAGCCGCACCACACCGAGATTGGGATACAAGGTCGTGAAAGGGTAGTCGGCAATTTTTGGCCGCGCATTCGACACTGCGGAAATCAGCGTGCTTTTGCCCGCATTGGGCATGCCCAGCAATCCCACGTCGGCCAGCACCTTGAGTTCGAGGCGGAGCTTGCGGTGTTCACCCTCCTGCCCCTTGGTCGACTCACGCGGCGCGCGGTTGACGCTGGACTTGAAATGCAGATTGCCCAGGCCGCCCTGCCCGCCCTGCGCAATGATGATCTCCTGACCATCCTGCACCAGATCCGCGAGCAGTTCGTTGGTTTCCGCGTCGTAAATCAGGGTGCCGACGGGCATGCGCAGTACCTTGTCATCTCCGCCCGCGCCATACTGGTCCGAGCCGCGCCCATGCTCGCCGTTACGTCCGCGGTGCAACTTGGAAAAACGGAAATCGACAAGGGTATTGAGGTTGACATCCGCACGCGCAATCACATGCCCGCCCCGTCCGCCATCCCCTCCATTTGGCCCGCCGAACGGAATGAATTTCTCGCGGCGAAACGACACACAGCCATTGCCGCCGTTTCCGGCGTGCGCCTCGATCACGACTTCATCGACAAATTTCACGGCAGAGTCTCGTTTCGCTGAAAAAACAGAAAACCCCGGCAGGCGATGCAGGCCCACAGATTGTGTGCCATGCCTCTCCACGCCGGGGCGTTGTTGGGTTGTTCACCCTGTTCCGGCAAACCACGCGCCGGAAACCGCGTTTAGCTGGATACGACCGAAACCGTCTGGCGATTGAATGCGCTCTTGACCGCAAACTCGACGCGGCCATCGGCCAGCGCGAACAAGGTGTGATCCTTGCCAATGCCGACATTGTGGCCAGGATGGAATTTGGTGCCGCGCTGACGCACGATGATGCCGCCAGCCGAGACGCCTTGGCCACCATACACTTTCACGCCAAGTCGCTTGGCTTCCGAGTCGCGGCCGTTACGGGTCGAGCCGCCGCCCTTTTTCTGTGCCATCTCTGTTACTCCTTAGGCCGAAATCGCTTCGATCTGAAGCTCGGTGTAATTCTGCCGATGCCCCTGATGCTTTTGATAGTGTTTGCGGCGACGCATCTTGAAAATGCGCACCTTATCGTGCCGTCCGTGCGACAGCACCTTGGCCGTCACCTTTGCGCCGTCGACCAGGGGGGTGCCGAATTTGGCGTCATCACCGTTCACCACGGCGAGCACCTCTTCGAGCACAATATCCTGACCTACGTCTGCCGGCATCTGTTCTACCTTGATTTTTTCGCCAGCTGCAACACGGTACTGCTTGCCGCCGGTTTTTATGACCGCATACATAAGTTCACCTCATTGAAATCGCGGCAATCCCCCAGTGGAGGTCCCGCACGGATGACCAAGCCGCACCCCAATCCTGCGAGGCAGCCCGGAAAAAGCTTTTTATTCTAGCACCCGTTGTTCTTTTTCCCGCAACGACATCAAAGCGTTGTCCCCTGGCAAATTAAGGAGGCGTTGCCACCCTGCCTGCAGGGACACGTTCATAGAATGCGCTAACGCGATAAAGATTAAACCGTCAATCAGCCTGCCATCAGCACCCGCCCGCCCTCCATGCCTTCTCCATCCGCGCACGCGCCAACCCTGGCAGCAGCCCCGTCGATTCAGTCCGTCTTCGCCCCCATCACCCAGGACATGGAGGCGGTGGACCGGGCGATCCAGACACATTTGGCCTCCGATGTGGCCCTCATCAATACCATCGGCGGCTATATCGTGACCGGGGGCGGAAAACGCCTGCGTCCTGCCTTGCTTCTACTTGTGGCCCAGGCATTCGGATTTCGCGGGACGCAACAGCATGTCATGGCCGCGGTTGTCGAACTCATTCATACCGCCACGCTCCTGCACGACGATGTGGTGGACGAATCCTCCATGCGGCGCGGACGCGAAACCTCGAACGCCTTGTTCGGCAATTCCGCCAGTGTGCTGGTGGGCGATTTCCTCTACTCACGCGCCTTCCAGATGATGGTGTCCGTGGGCAGCATGCGCATTCTGGACATTCTTGCCGACGCTACCAATGTGATCGCCGAAGGCGAAGTGCTGCAGTTGCTCAATATGCACGACCCTGAAGTCGACGAGCAACGCTATCTGCAGGTCATCCGCTTCAAGACCGCCAAGCTGTTTGAAGCCGCGGCGCGCATCGGCGCCGTGCTTGCCGAAGCAGACTTGACCATGCAGGACCATATGGCCCTGGCAGGCCGCAGCTTCGGCACGGCCTTTCAGTTGATTGACGACTTACTCGATTACAGCGGCCATTCCGAAGAACTTGGCAAGAACATCGGCGATGACCTGCGCGAAGGGAAGCCAACCCTGCCACTGATCATCGCCATGCAGCGTGGATCCCCGGCACAGCGTTTGCTGATCGAAAACGCCATTCGCCAAGGCGATGCCTCCGCACTCAATGACGTCATGGCCGTGGTTCATCACTGCGGCGCGATGGAAACCGTGCGAGAAGCCGCGCAAAAAGAAATTCGCGTCGCCGAAACCGCGCTCGAACGGCTCGAACCTAGCCCGGCGCAACAGGCTCTGCTAAACTTATGCGCTTACTCTTTGGGGCGCACGGTTTGACGTTTGGTTTCAACGTGACGCAGCCCAGACGAGATCGGGGTGTAGCTTAGCCTGGTAGAGCGCTACGTTCGGGACGTAGAGGCCGGAGGTTCGAATCCTCTCACCCCGACCAAATTCTCTCGAGAAGTCAAGATGTTGCAAGAGCCGCAGACCCCTGCGGCTTTTTGTTTTCCAGGTCGCTGTGCCAATTCTGTGCCAAAAAGCCAGAGTCGGGACCCCTTAAAACCCTAAATTGAAGGTGAAGGCGACGGAAGACTTTAGATTGCAGCGTGGCTACAGGAATCTCCACATCAACGGAGACTCTCATGTCCAACCGCATCAATCGAAGCCGCTTTCGCGTCACGGTCAAAAACCGCGAGGACCTGACACGCGCCACTCCCTCTACAACAAGCTCGACGCCGCCAAGGCGTACATGGACGAGTTGCGCAAGCAACATCTCAAGCCCCACGTTAATCAGCTTGACCTGCCCCCTCGCGCCGTACCAACGTTAAGTCAGGAGTCCGGGTTGCAAGGTTAATTCACCTCGTT
>JAJXTO010000035.1 GCA_021783695.1 Pseudomonadota bacterium
ACTGCTTTTCGCCAGGTTGGCGGGTTCGACGAGCGGTTTTACCTCTACGCCGAAGATGTCGATTTGTGCGCGCGTTTGCGGCTGGCCGGAGGGCGGCTGCGTTATGTCCCGCACGTACAGGTCAGCCACGCGGCGCAGCGCAGCAGCCATGTGCGCTGGCGCTATTTGCGCTGGCATGTCGCGAGCCTACTGCGGCTGTGGATGAGCGGCGCGTTTTGGCGCTACCGCGCGCTGTTACGCAAAGAGGCGCGCGCTCGCGCTGATTAACGCCCGCATGAAGTGCCGCCAAGCTGTGCGGTGCATGACGTCGCCCCGGGTACGGCAGAGAAGTCGGCCTCACCATGCTGCAGATCCCCTTCGCCCACAGCGGGGGCGGTGCGGCGGGTTTTGCAATCCGTGTCAGACGGCAATAACGGCGGTATCGAGCTGGCGGCGCATCATGCGGTGCGACCACAGACCGCCGAACGGAATGAGCGAAGCCAGAAACACCGCGGCGCCGCGCAGGGGCGTCAACTGGCCGCGCGACAGGGTCACAAAAAGCGCAATCGTGGCCCAGATGAACAGCGCGCCATGAATCGGCCCGATGATCTTCACCCCGACCGGCCAGTCCGCCAGGTATTTCAGCGGCACGGCCAGCAGCACCAGCGCGATCAGCGAGGAGCCTTCGATCAGCGCCATGACGCTGAGGTGGTTGAGGGGGGACTTGAACATGCGGGCAACTCCGGCAACAGAAGCGAACAGATGCACGGCATGCTATGTGCCGAAAAATCCCCTACAGAGCGCATGCGGTCGGGCGCCTCTCGCGGAATTGCCCGATCGCAAATCTCGAGTCACCGCCCGCGCTGACCGCCGCCCGATCGGCGTTGACCGAAGCCGTTACCGTTGGCTGAGGCCGGCTGGCCGCTGCCCCCTGCGGCCGGGCGGCGGCCTCGGCCCTGGCCACCGCGCATGTGCGGCGGCAGGTCGAGTTCCACCCAGGAGGTGCCTTGCCAGGCGTCGGCGCGGCGCTCGGGCGGCAGGTTGCTGGCTGCGCCTGCGGCGGGCTTGGCTGGGCGGCCGGAGGCGCGCTGGCCTTGCGGCTTGGCACTGGACGGCGCCGGGGCGCGGCCCTGACCGGGAGCGTTGCGGCCTGCGCCGCGATTGCCGCCGTTGCCTGCGCCCGCGCCATTGCGCCGCTGGCCTTGACCACCCCCTGCACCGCCACCGCGGCGTTCACCGCCGTGCAGCACGGTGCGGCCCATGACGATGGGCTGCGCCTTGGCGTTGGGGTCGGGTTCGAAGCCGGGGATGACTTCTTGCGCAATGGGGTTGCGCACCAGTTTTTCGATATCGCGCAGGAAGCCGAGTTCGTCCACGCAGACCAGCGAGATGGCTTGCCCGTTGCTCCCGGCCCGGCCGGTGCGGCCGATGCGGTGCACATAGTCTTCGGGGATGTTGGGCAGTTCGTAGTTCACCACCACGGGGAGCTGGTCGATGTCGATGCCGCGGGCGGCGATGTCGGTGGCGACCAGAACCTGCAGCTTGCCGCTTTTGAAGTCGGCCAGGGCACGCAGGCGGGCGGACTGGGTTTTGTTGCCGTGAAAGCCGGTTGCGACAATGCCGTCCTTGTCGAGTTGTTCGGCCAGGCGGTTGGCGCCGTGTTTGGTGCGGGTGAACACCAGGGTCTGCGGCCAGTTGCGCTCGCGAATCAGGTGTACCAGCATGTCGCGTTTGCGTTCGCGGTCCACCGGAAACACGATCTGTTCCACCAGGTCGGCAGTGGCGTTCTGGCGGGCGACGGCAACCTGTTGCGGGTTGACCAGAAAGTCACCGGCCAGGCGCTTGATCTCTTCGGAGAACGTGGCGGAGAACAGCAGGTTCTGGCGCTGCTTGGGCAGCAGGGCGACGATGCGGCGCATGTCGTGGACGAAACCCATGTCGAGCATGCGGTCGGCCTCGTCGAGCACCAGCATCTGCACGGCGGAGAGGTCGATGTTGCGCTGGCTCTGGTGGTCGAGCAGGCGGCCGGGCGTGGCCACGACGATGTCCATGCCGCGCGCCAGGGCGTTGATCTGCGGCTGCATGCCCACGCCGCCATACATGGCCATGCTGTGCAGTTTGAGGTGGCGGCCATAGGCGGCGAGGTTTTCATGCACCTGCGCGGCGAGTTCACGGGTGGGGGTGAGGATGAGGGCGCGCGGAATGGCCTTTCCCTTGGCGTTGCGCGCGGGCTCGCCGCCGCTCAGACGCTGCAGCATGGGCAGGGTGAACCCCGCCGTCTTGCCGGTGCCGGTTTGCGCGGCGGCCAGCAGGTCATGGCCGGCGAGCACGACCGGAATGGCCTGGAGTTGAATGGGAGTGGGGACGGTGTAGCCTTGTTCGGCAACAGCGCGCACGAGGGGCTCGATCAAGCCCAGATCTTGAAAAGACATGTGAAAAGCTTTCGGGGGCAAGGTGTGTGATGCCCCAGGACTCTGCCACCACGCTTGAAGAAACGCGCCAGTCTGCAACAGATGGAGTGGGCCGAAAGGCTCGGCAGGAGTCGGTAATGACTGCGCGGCTGGGAGACTGGACATGGCCGCTGGGCGCTATGGTAATGGAATTCATGCTGCTGTGCGTCATCGCTGTGTTCTTGCGGCGACAATACAGCCTTGGCCTGCGCCATTGCAGGCATGCCGTTTCACTCCAGACAGGTCCAGAACACAGATGGCTCAATACGTTTTCACCATGAACCGGGTCGGCAAGATCGTGCCGCCCAAGCGTCAGATTCTCAAGGACGTTTCGCTGAGTTTTTTCCCCGGAGCCAAGATTGGTGTGCTCGGTTTGAACGGTTCGGGCAAATCGACCCTGCTCAAAATCATGGCGGGGGTGGATACTGACATCGAAGGCGAGGCCGTGCCGATGGCCGGGTTGCGCATCGGCTATCTGCCGCAGGAGCCGCAGCTCGATCCCGCGCAAACCGTGCGCGAGGCGGTGGAAGAAGGGCTGGGCGGGGTGCTTGCGGCAAAAAAGCGGCTGGAAGAGGTGTATGTCGAATACGGCGATGCCGACGCCGATTTCGACAAGCTGGCCGAGGAACAGGCGCAGCTCGAAGCCATCATCGCCGCGGGCGAGGGCGACAACACCGATCTGCAGATGGAAGTGGCGGCCGACGCGCTGCGCCTGCCCGCATGGGACGCCATCGTCGGCCCGCTGTCCGGGGGCGAGAAGCGCCGCGTGGCACTGTGCCGCCTGTTGCTGAGCAAGCCCGACATGCTGCTGCTCGACGAGCCGACCAACCACCTCGACGCCGAGAGCGTGGACTGGCTGGAGCAGTTTCTGCATCGCTTTCCCGGCACCGTGGTGGCCGTCACCCATGACCGCTATTTCCTCGACAACGCCGCCGAGTGGATTCTCGAACTCGACCGCGGGTCGGGCATTCCGTTCAAGGGCAACTACAGCAACTGGCTGGAGCAGAAGGAAGCGCGGCTGGAGCAGGAGTCGCGCAGCGAGGCGTCTCACCTCAAGACCATGAAACAAGAGCTCGAATGGGTGCGGCAGAACCCGAAGGGCCGCCAGGCCAAGAGCAAGGCGCGCATGGCACGGTTCGAAGAGCTCTCCAGCATCGAGTACCAGAAGCGCAACGAGACCAACGAGATTTTCATTCCCGTGGCCGACCGCCTGGGTAATGAAGTCATCGAGTTCAAGAACGTGCGCAAGGCGCATGGCGACCGCTTGTTGATCGACGACTTGAGCTTCAAGCTGCCGCCCGGCGCGATTGTCGGCGTCATCGGGCCGAACGGCGCGGGTAAGTCCACGCTGTTCCGCATGATCGCGGGCAAGGACAAGCCCGATGCGGGCGAAATCACCATCGGCCCCACGGTCAAGCTGGTGTACGAAGATCAGAGCCGCGAGGCGCTGCCCGACGACAAAACCGTGTGGGAAGCCATTTCCGACGGGCTCGACATCCTCAACGTCGGCAAGTTCCAGGTGCCGTCGCGCGCTTACTGCGGACGGTTCAACTTCAAGGGCGGCGATCAGCAGAAGATCGTCGGCAACCTCTCCGGCGGAGAGCGCGGGCGGCTGCATCTGGCCAAGACCCTGATCTCCGGCGGCAATGTGCTGCTGCTCGATGAGCCGTCCAACGATCTCGACGTGGAAACCCTGCGCGCGCTCGAAGATGCGCTGCTGGAGTTTGCGGGCTGCATCATGGTGTCGAGCCACGACCGCTGGTTCCTCGACCGCATCGCCACCCACATCCTCGCGGCCGAGGGCGATTCGCAGTGGACCTTTTTCTCGGGCAACTATCAGGAGTACGAGGCCGACAAAAAGCGCCGACTGGGCGAAGAGGGCGCGCGGCCGCACCGCCTGCGCTTCAAGGCGCTGCGGTGAGGCCCGCGGCAAGGCGGATGCCGCATGGAACCCTTGCGCGTCGCCTGCCTGTGTGCGCAGTGGTGCGGGGTGTGCCGCACATGGCGGCCGGGATTTGAGGCGCTGGCCGCGCAGCTTCCTGCCGTGCGGCTGCTCTGGGTGGATGTGGAAGACGCTGCCGATCTGCTGGGGGGCTACGAGCCGGAAAACTTCCCGGTACTGGCCGTGCAGCGTGGCGGCTGGCTGCTCTATTGCGCAGCGCTGCCGCCCCAGCCCGCGCACTGGGCGCGGCTGATCCAGAGCCTGCAGACTTTGGATGCGGCTGCGGCGCAACAGGCGGCATCGCGTTTGCGCGCGCAGGGGGCGCCGCCCGTGGACTTGCGCTTGTTCTGCTGACGCAGCGCACCGCCGCTAGCGCTGCGGTGCGCTGCGTCGCCCGAAAATCGCCGACCCCACGCGCACGATGGTGGCGCCTTCGAGGACGGCGGCTTCCAGATCGGCGCTCATGCCCATGGACAGGGTATCGAGCGTCAGGCCGTGCTCGGCGGCGATGGCGTCGCGCAGCAGGCGCAGCCGGGCGAAAGGCGCGCGCTGCGCGGCGATGTCCGTTCTGGGCTCGGGAATGCACATCAGCCCGCGCAGACGCAGATTGGGCAGCGCGGCCACGGCCGCCGCCATCGCTCCGGCGTCTTCCGGGGCAACGCCGCTCTTCGTGGCCTCGCCATCCACATTGACCTGGATGCACACCTGCAACGGCGGCAGCCCGGGGGATCGCTGCGCGCTCAGCCGCTGCGCCAGCTTGAGCCGGTCGATGCTGTGCACCCAGTCGAACTGCGTGGCGACATCGCGCGTCTTGTTGCTCTGCAGTGGGCCGATGAAATGCCACTGCAGCGCGGGCCAGTCTGGGCGCAGCGCGGTGATCTTGTCCACCGCTTCCTGGACATAGTTCTCGCCGAATGCGATCTGGCCGAGCGCGGCGAGCTGCGCCACGTTCTGTGCGGGGAAGGTTTTGGACACGGCCAGCAGCGTGATGGTCTGCGGGTCGCGATGGGCGTTCCTGGCGGCAAAGGCGATGCGCCGACGCACGGCTTCGAGTGGCTGGTTCAGGGGCATGGGCGGAGTCAACGGGGGTTGCTGCAACAAAACCGCCAGCTTTCGGGCGGTGAATCGCCGGAATGTGCCGGCATGTGCATTTCTGACCTTAAGATAGCCGAATCACTCACGCACAAGCTTGCTCGGGGGAGACATCGCTTGGACATTACGCAACTGCTGGCTTTCAGTGTCAAGAACGACGCTTCGGATCTGCACCTGTCTTCGGGGCTGCCGCCGATGATCCGCGTGCATGGCGATGTGCGGCGCATCAACGTCGAGCCGCTCGACCACAAGGCGGTGCACGCCATGGTGTATGACATCATGAGCGATTCGCAGCGCAAGCACTATGAAGAATTCCTCGAAGTCGATTTTTCCTTCGAGATTCCGTCGCTGGCGCGCTTTCGGGTCAACGCTTTCAACCAGGCGCGCGGCGCGGCTGCGGTGTTCCGCACCATCCCGAGCAAGGTGCTCACCCTGGATGACCTGAACGCGCCCAAAATCTTCGCCGACCTGGCGCTCAAGCCGCGCGGTCTGGTGCTGGTGACCGGGCCGACGGGCTCGGGCAAGTCGACCACCCTGGCGGCGATGATCAACCATTACAACGAGACCGAGTACGGCCACATTCTCACCATCGAAGACCCGATTGAATTCGTCCATCAATCGAAGAAGGCGCTGATCAACCAGCGCGAGGTTGGCCCGCACACCTTGAGCTTTTCCAACGCCTTGCGCTCGGCGCTGCGCGAAGACCCGGACGCCATTCTGGTGGGCGAGATGCGCGACCTCGAAACCATCCGCCTGGCGCTGACCGCCTCGGAAACCGGCCACCTGGTGTTCGCCACGCTGCATACCTCGTCGGCGCCCAAGACCATCGACCGCATCGTCGACGTGTTCCCGGCGGAAGAAAAGGAGATGGTGCGCGCCATGTTGTCAGAGGCCCTGATCGGCGTGATTTCGCAGACCCTGTGCAAGAAGAAGGACGGTTCAGGCCGTGTGGCGGCACACGAAATCATGATCGGCACCCCGGCCATCCGCAACCTCATCCGCGAAAACAAGATTGCGCAGATGTATTCCATGATCCAGACCAGCCAGTCCTTCGGCATGCAGACGCTCGACCAGAACCTGGCCGATCTGGTCAAGCGCAACATGATCTCCTCCACCGAGGCGCGCACCAAGGCCAAGCAGCCGGAAAATTTCCCCGGCGCCTGAGCCGCCCGAACGTTCACACCACAACATCAAAGTCAGTAAGCACCCGCCTGGCCATGAAACTCTTTGACAAAATCATCGGCGCCTCGCGCAAAGACGCGGTGGACGACGCCCCGGAATCGCAGTTTTTCACCACCGGTTTCCATGACGCGGAAGTCGCCAGTCTCGACAGCGTGGTGGGCTGGTCGCAGCGCGCGGCCGAAATCGGCGCGACCAAGCTGTCCCGCAATGTCGGCGGGCAGCGTCTGCTTGAGCTTTGGCAGCAGGACAAATACATGGCTGGGCTGACGCCGACGGACCTGGAGCGCTGTGTCAAATACTTCCACTTCTACACCGTCAAAGCCAACGCCGATCTCATTGCGCAGGGCGAGACGGGCAGCTTCATGGTGGTGTTGTTGCGCGGCGCCGTGGCGGTGGATCGGCTGCAGCCCTGGGGCGACCGGCTGCGCCTGACTGAAGTGCGCGCGGGCAGCATGCTGGGAGAAATGTCGCTGGTCGATGCCGCGCCGCGCTGGTCGTACTGCACCACGCTGACGGACAGCGAAGTTGCCGTGCTCGAAGCGGGGGACCTCGACCGCATGATCGGGCAAGACCCGGCAGCGGCCTGCCGGCTCATCGGCTCGCTGGCGCGCCGGCTGTCGCTGCGCCTGCGCAAGCTCAGTGCGCGTGTGGCGGCCACCACGCCGGGTGGCTGATGCGCCCGGTCATGCACCAAGAGCCGCTGTATTCAAAGATGCGCCAATCCGGGGGACGGTATGGATCGTGATCAGGCTTCCAAATTCATCAACGATCTGCTCAAGCTGATGGTCAGCCGCGGCGGTTCGGACTTGTTTCTCACCGCAGACTTTCCGCCGGCCATCAAGGTGGACGGTGCGGTGTCCAAGCTGTCGTCGCAGGCGCTCAGCAGCCAGCACACGCTGGCGCTGGCGCGCTCGATCATGAACGACAAGCAGTCCGCCGAATTCGAACGCACCAAGGAATGCAACTTCGCCATTTCCCCGGCAGGCCTCACGCGCTTTCGCTGTAACGCCTTCCTTCAGCAGGGCAAGGTGGGCATCGTCCTGCGGCAGATTCCGCAGGATTTGCCGTCCATCGATTCGCTCGGACTGCCGCAGGTGCTCAAGACCCTGGCGATGCACAAGCGCGGGCTGATCATTTTTGTCGGCGCCACGGGTTCGGGCAAGTCCACCTCGATGGCGGCCATGCTCGACTTCCGCAACGAAAATTCGCATGGCCACATCATCACGGTGGAAGATCCGATCGAGTTCGTCCATCCGCACAAGAACTGCATCGTGACACAGCGTGAAGTCGGCCTCGATACCGAGAGCTGGGAGGCCGCGCTGAAGAACACCCTGCGCCAGGCGCCCGACGTCATTCTGATGGGCGAAATCCGAGACCGCGAGACCATGGAGCATGCGGTGGTGTTCTCCGAGACCGGTCACCTGGTGCTGGCCACGCTGCACGCCAACAACGCCAACCAGGCGCTCGACCGCATCATCAATTTCTTCCCAGAAGAGCGACGCTCGCAACTGCTGATGGACCTGTCACTCAACCTGCGTGCGCTGATCTCGCAGCGGCTCATTCCGCTGCAAACGGGCAAGGGGCGGGTGGCGGCAGTGGAGATCATGATCAACTCGCCGCTGATCGCCGATCAGATCTTCGAGGGCAAGCTCACCGAGATCAAGGACGTGATGCGGCGCTCGCGCGAAATGGGCATGCAGACCTTCGACCAGTCGCTGTTCGATCTGTTCGACGCCGAAAAAATCAGCTACGAAGACGCGCTGCGCAATGCCGACTCGGTCAACGACCTGCGTCTGCGCATCAAGCTCGACAGCAAGCGCGCGCGCAATGCCGACATCGGCAGCGATACCGGGCACCTGGCGATTGTCTGATGCTGCGCTTAAGCCGCAGGCACGCTGACGATCCAGCCTTCCACCGGGTCGATGCGCGGCGGCAGCCCCCAGTTCCGGGCACGCCGTGCGCTGGCCCAGGCGGCTTGCAGCAGGCACAGCGCGGCGTCGAGATGGTCACCGCTGGCATCCAGCAGCATGGTCTGGCGCAGAGGGGCTGCGCACAGCAGGCGCAAGCCCAGTGGATGTCGGCCCGATTGCAGCACACTCAGCAGCGCATCCCGCGCGGACTGGCGCTCGGCGGTCTGCTGCCCGCGTGCATCGCTTTTGTAGCTGCGTCGTCCCAGCACAGCCCGCGCCGCGAACCCCGGATAGCCTTCGAGCGCCACGCGCTGCGGGTCGCCACGATGCAGGCCGGGCAAGTCCACGCCGGCATCGAGCAGCAGAGGCGCTGCCGCGTGCAGCATCCAGGCCACCGGCGGGTTCACCCATTTCATCGCGGGCGATGATCCGGCGGGCCGGTCGCAGGCACGGTGGGCAAACTTCGCCCCAGTCGGACGCGCAGCGCAAAACTGGCGGAATACCGATCGCAGTTCGGTACGGGTCTGGGCCCGCAAATGCTCGATCAGCCGCTTCCAGGGCAAGGGCGCGTCGTCGTTGTCGTGTCCCGGCCAGCACAGGGTGTTGATCAACTCCCGCGGCAGGCCGAACGGCAGATCGAACACGCCGAGCCAGGGTCCGGGCTGCAACAACCACAAAGCAAATGCCTCCAGGGTGTCGAGCCGGGTAAAGCCCTCCAGCGCCACGCGGTCCGGCTGGGTGTCCGGCCATGACCCATGCGCGATGACGATGGGTTTGCGGCGATTGGGCGCGCTGCTGAAATCAATGCCATGCAGCGAGAACCCCCCGGACTCCATGCCTAGCCTTGCAGCGCGGCCCGCGGCGGCGCCGGATCGGCCGGGATGGCGGCAATGGGCTGAAGCAGCAGGCCGCGCACCGGGGCCGGAAGGCCCAGTTGCTCGGCTTGCGCAAGGCTCAACCATTGCCCCGGCATCTCGGCGGCCTGTTGGGTGGCGTGAAGGTCGATCAGCAAGGGGCGCGCGGTCAACTCGAAGTGGGTGAACACATGGCGAAAGGTCGGCAGCTCACGCTGGCTGACGATGCGCCCGAATTGCGCGGCGAACACCGTGGCCTGCTCCGTATCGTCGAACTGCGGCAGGCTCCAGAGACCCGGCCAGATGCCTTGTGACGGCCGCCTTTCCAGCCAGGTTTGTCCGTGAGGAAGGCTGCGCAGCCACAGCATCACCGTGCTGCGCTGTGGCCGGGCGCTGCGTGCGGGTTTGCGCACGGGCAGACGTTGCGGGTCGCCGGCCCGACGGGCGCGGCAATCGGTCTCGAATGGGCACTGCATGCACAGCGGCTGGCGCGGTTTGCACACGGTTGCGCCCAAATCCATCAGACCCTGGGTGTAGGCGGCGATGTCGTTGGCTTCGGGCAAAAGGCTGTGTGCCAGTGCCCACAGCCGACGGGTGGTGGCCGCGGCGGGAACGGGGTCGTCGATGCCGTGGCTGCGGCACAGCACCCGCTGCACGTTGCCGTCGAGGATGGCGGCGCGCTCATCGAAACAGAACGCCGCGATGGCCGCTGCCGTGGACGGGCCGATGCCGGGCAGCGTGGCCAGCATCGCGGCGGTCTGCGGGAAGGCGCCGCCGTGCGCTTCGACCACGATCTGCGCGCAGCGATGCAGATGGCGCGCCCGCTGGTAATAGCCCAGTCCGCTCCAGGCCGCCAGCACGGCATCCGGCGACGCGGCGGCCAGCGCCTGCACCGTGGGAAAGCGGGCGATGAAGCGGACGAAGTAACCCGCAACCACTGCAACCTGCGTCTGCTGCAGCATGATTTCCGACAGCCAGACGCGGTAGGGGTCGCGTACCTGCCAGGGCAGGCCGTGCCGTCCGTGCAGACGCTGCCATCGCACCAGGCGGCTGGAAAAATCCGGCGGGCCTTGTTCGGCAGGCATCAGAAGTTGTGGATGCGGTCGGTCAGCCACTAGGCATTGACGCGCTGCATCTGCTCAGCCAGACCGCGTTGCAGGGTGCCGATGTGCGCGATCTGCGACTGCAGCTCGACAATGCGGTCGTGCAGGCTGTCCTTGGTGTCTTCGATGCGCTGCAGGGTGGAGAGGCGGCGGTTGAGTTGCTTCTTGCGCTCGCGCACCTGGCCGTCGAGCTGGGCAATGGCGGAGCGGTCCCAGTTCTCGATGTCGCGCAGCGCGCGCTCGAACAGGTCGCGCACCCGGGCCGACAGCGCGCGCAGGGTGCGCAGGGTGTAGGCGTTGTTTTGCAGCTTGAGCCAGTTCACCCCGGACAGGTGCTCGGTGTAGGCATTGGCCACGCGGTCGAATTCCTGCATCAGTCCGCTCATGCGCAGCACCCGCGGTGCCGAGACGGTGAAGCCGAATTCGCTGTTGGCGCGCATGAAGGCGGCCGCGAGCATCTGACGGATTTCCTCGATCTGCGTTTCTGCGCCCACCAGCCGGGAGCGCAATTCGGTGGTGATGCGGGTCAGTTCGCCCTTGACGCCGACCTTGAGCAGGGCGCTGCCCATGCGGGCTTCGAGTTGTTCGAGGTCACGCAGCACGGATTTGGCGTCGAACTGTTCGCGCAGCTTTTCCAGCATGCGGTTGTTCACCGCGCGCAGCGCCAGCACCTGCGCCATGCCGGCGTCGAATTCATTGCGCTCGGCGGCGAGGCGCTGCAGCATGAGCACCACCATATTGGCGTTTTTGCCGCGCAGGCTGAGGAGTTCGTCGAGCTGACCCTGCGCGTCATGAAGCTGCTTGCGCAGTTGTTGCGAGACATCGGCCTGCACCTGCTCGGCGGTTTCGCGCAGTCCGCCTTGCAGCATGCTGCGGCGGTCGATGTTGGCGGCGCGGTTGAGTGCGTTCTCCAGTTGCCCCATGCCGGAGCGGGCCAGCAGCGCGCTGTCACCCTGGATACGCGCCAGCAGGGCCTTGTGCGCCGAGACCGGGAACACGCGGTCGGCCGCGAGGTGCAGGGTCTGCGCCGTGGTCTGCAACTGATGGTCGATGCTGGCCGCGATCTGCGGCGCGGTGAGCAGCGGGTCCCACAAGGCATCGACCTTGTTGAGAGCGACCAGGGTCTGCGCGCCGCTGGTGGGGGCGATGTGGCGGTTCCAGATGTCCAGGTCGCTGCGGGTCACCCCGGTGTCGGCGCCGAGCACGAAGACCACGGCGTTGGCCGAAGGAATGAGCGAGAGGGTCAGCTCGGGTTCGGCGCCCACGGCGTTCAGCCCCGGAGTGTCGAGGATGGTCAGCCCCTGATCGAGCAGGGGATGGGGGAAATTGACCAAGGCATGCCGCCACAGCGGAATGTCCACCTCGCCGCGCGCATCGACATCGATCTGCGCCAGTTCGTCGGCATCATGGAAAAACCCCAGCTCCTGCGCCCGTTCCAGCGGCACGCGCTGGGTGTCCGACAGATGGATGAGCGCCTGCGCCAGACCTTGCGCGTCCTGGCTGGGCAGATCGAACTGAGTCCACACTTGCGGGCTGGATTTCCATTGCGCCAGGGTTTGCGACTGCAGACGGGTGTCGATGGGCAGCAGGCGCAGACCGCGGGGCTGCGCGGCGTCGGAGAACAGTTCCATCGGGCACATGGTGGTGCGCCCGGCGCCCGCGGGCAGGATGCGCTGGCCGTGGCCGGAAAAGAAGATGGCGTTGATCAGCTCGGATTTGCCGCGCGAGAACTCGGCGACGAAGGCCAGGGTCATGCGGTCGTTGTCCAGGCGGGTGATCTGCTGCTGCAGCAGCGGGAGCGACTGGTCGAGCTGCAGTCCGCTGTCCTCGAGCCAGGCCAGCAGGGACCTGACGCGCTGCAGGCGTTCGGCGCGCCATTCGGCATAGTCAAACAGGCCAGCGGTGAGGATCGGGGCTTCGACGTGTGGATTCATCGCGGCATCGCATCAGGCGAGAGGTTTAATTTGGACAAAAGTAAAACACAGCCGCCGCTGAATTTCGATCCGCGATTTCCTACCTGGACTTTGCTTTGAGAACTTTTTGGCACTTGGGGCAGAAATAGGTGCTGCGCTGCCCCTGCACGATCTGCCGGATGGGCGTGGCGCAGACGCGACAGGGCAGGCCCGTCCGGCCATAGACCTGCGCCTGCATCTGGAAGTAGCCCAGCTCGCCATCGCTGTGGGCAAAGTCGCGCAGGCTGCTACCGCCCAGCGCCACGGCCTGCTGCAAGGTGTCGCGCACGGCGGCGGCCAGCCGCTGGCAATCGGCGGGCCGCAACCGTGGGGCGGGCGCGCGCGGATCGATGTGCGCCCGAAACAGCGCTTC
Source organism: Pseudomonadota bacterium (assembly GCA_021783695.1). Taxonomy (GTDB): domain Bacteria; phylum Pseudomonadota; class Gammaproteobacteria; order Burkholderiales; family Burkholderiaceae_C; genus Thiomonas. The sequence goes on from JAJXTO010000035.1 coordinate 12,838, forward strand.
GCAGGCGTAGATGTTGCCGATGCCCGCGACGATGTGCTGCGACAGCAGCAGCGGCTTGATGGCCGCGCTGCGCCCCTGCAACGCGCGGTGGAGCACGGCGCCGTCGAAGTCCGCGCTCAAGGGCTCCGGCCCGAGCGCGCGCAGCAGGGGATGAGACTGCACGTCTGCGCCCGCATGCCACAGCAGGGCGCCGAAGCGGCGCGGATCGCGCAGACGCAGCACGCCGCGATCGGTCTGCAGTTCCACATGCTCGTGCGGCGAGAGCGGCTCGGGCATGTGCTGAGCGGGAGTCCAGCGTAGCGACCCCGACATGCCCAGATGCACGATGAGCGCACCTGCATCGGTGTGCAGCAACAGGTACTTGCCGCGCCGCTGCAGGGCCGTGATGCGCAGCCCGGCGAGCGCAGCCGGGTCGATGTTCAGCGGCCAGCGCAGCGGCTTGCCCAGCCGCAGCGCGATGACCCGCGCGCCCAGCAGCGCGGGCTCCAGTCCGAGGCGGGTGACTTCGACTTCGGGGAGTTCGGGCATGTCGGTTTCGCAGGGGGAGTCGAGTGGCGGGTCCTGACGGCCATTGTGCCGCAGGGACAACGGCGCACTTCTACAATCGTGGCCTCCCGCCTTTTGGCCACTTTCAGGATTCCCATGCGCGCTGCCGTTCTTGTGTCGGCCTTGTTGTTCCCGGCGCTGTCCGTCGTTCCGCTCGTCGCCCAGGCGCAGCAGCCTGCGGCGCGGCCCAGCGCGCAGGAGACCGCGCGCCATGTGTTTGCCGTCCTGGCCGGAGAGATCGCCGCCAACACCGGCCATCCCGGTGTGGCCTACACCGAACTGCTCAAGGCGGCGACCGACCTCGACGCCGCGCCGCTTTACCGCCGCGCCGCAGAAATCGCCCTGCGCGCCGGAGCGCCCGACAAGGCGCTGGCCGCGGCGCAGGCCTGGCGCAAGGCCATGCCCGATTCGCGCGAGGCGGGCGCCTGGGTGGTGCAACTGCAGTTGATGATGGGGCGCACCAGCGAGGCGGGCGCTTCGATTGCGCAAGACCTTGCGGCCACGCCGGAGCCGCAGCGCGGACAGGCCATCGCCGATCTGCTGCCCCTGGCCGCGCAGGCCAGCGACCCTGCCGCAACCCTGACCATGATGCGCACCGCGCTGGCCGGACAACAGCAGTTTGCCCAGACCGATGTGGTGCTGGGTTTGCTGCGAGCGCGCTCGGGCGATCAGAAGGGCGGTTTTGCCGATGCCCTGCATGCGCTGAGCATCCAGCCCGGTCTGGCCCCGGCAGCGGCGCTGCTGCTGCAGCTCTATACCGTCAACCCGCAGGCGGCCGATTCGGCGATGCAGAAATTTTCCTCGGCGCAGCCGAAAGACAGCGGCCTGCGTCTGGCCTGGGCGCAGGCCGCGCTTGGTCAGCAGCGCGACGGCATTGCGCTGAACAGTCTCGACAAGCTGGTGGTCGATGCGCCCGATCTGGCGCCGGCCTGGCTGCTGCTGGGCAGCCTGCAGGCTGATTTTGGCGAACCGGCGAAAGCCCTGGTGTCGCTGCAGACCTACCTCCGCCTGGCCCGCGCGCAAGCCGACCCGCCGATGCTCACGCCGGCTTACATCGCCCTGTCGGAGGCATCGCGCAAGCTGGGTGATTTCGATCAGGCCAGCCGCTGGCTCGACCAGATCACGCCGGATGCCAACAATCAACTTGCCGTCCTCAGCAACCGCGCCCTGATCCTGGTGCAGCAAGGCAAGGTCAACGAGGCCCTCAAATTGGCCGACACCCTGCCGCAGGCGAACGCCGGACAGCGCAAGGACAGATTGCTGGCGCGCGCGCAAATCCTGCGCGAAGCCGGACAGTTTGATGCGTCATACAAGTTGCTGCAAAGCGGCCTGAAGCAGACGCCCAACGATGTCGATCTGCTGTACGAGGCATCGATGATGGCCGACAAGAGCGGCCACACCAAAGAGATGCTGCAGATGCTGCGCAAGGCCATTGCGCTCGATCCGCAGTCGCAGCCCGCGTACAACGCGCTGGGCTACACCCTGGCCGAGCGGGGTGAAAACCTGCCCGAGGCGCGCAAACTCGTCGCCCGCGCGCTGGAGCTTTCTCCAGGCAACCCCTTCGTGCTCGACAGCATGGGTTGGGTGGAGTACAGAATGGGCCGCAATGCGCAGGCGCTCGATTTTCTGCAACAGGCATATGACGCCCGGCCCGACCCGGAAATCGGCGCCCATCTCGGTGAAGTGTTGTGGCAACTCGGCCAACACGACAGCGCGCGCACCATCTGGCGCAAGGCGATCGAGCGCGCACCGCATGACGCCATGGTGCAGGCGGTGCTGCGCAAATATGGGGTGACGTTCTGATGCGCCGTCGGGTTTTCGCTTGGGGTGTCATCGGCCTGGCGTTCGTCGCGCTCGGCAGCTGCGCAACTCCGCAAATCCCGTCCCCCGGCCTCGCCTTCAATACCCTGGAACTGTCCGGCAGACTGTCTTTGGTCAGCGGCCAGCCCGATGCGCAAAAGGCGCTTTACGGCGGATTCCGCCTGGAGCTGCACGGCGCGGATTCTGGCGAGTTCGACGTCTTTTCGCCGCTCGGGCAAATGCTGGCCCGCGCCCAGTGGAGTCCGGGCCAGGCCAGTCTGAACGACGGCAGGCAGACGCAAACCTATGTCTCCTTCGAGGCCATGTCCGATGCCGCGCTGGGCGTGGCCTTGCCGCAGGCCGCGCTGCAGGATTGGGTGCGCGGCAAGCCCGCGTCCGGCCTGCCCGTGCGGCGTCTGGCGGACGGCAGCTTCGAGCAGCTTGGCTGGCAGGTTCAGCCCACCTGGCGCGACGGGCAGCTGGCCTTGCTCAAGGCGCAACGTCTCGACGGCGACCCAGCGCAATTGCGCATGGTGATCGAGTCGACCACGCCGCAGGCGGGGAGCGCAGCCCCGGCGCAGGCCAACTGAAGCCGCGGTGCGGCCAAGTCATGCGCGCCCTGTTCAATCTGCCGGCACCGGCGAAGATCAACTGGTTTTTGCACGTCACCGGCAGACGCCCGGACGGCTATCACACCTTGCAGACAGTCTTCCAGTTCATCGACTGGTGCGACACGATCGATCTCATCCGGCGAGACGACGGCGTCATCCGCCGCCTTGGTGCGGATGATCTGCCAGAACACGACCTCTGCGTGCGCGCAGCCCGGCTGCTGCAGCAGACAACGCAGCGCCCTCTCGGTGTGGACATCCATCTGCGCAAATCCATACCGCAGCAGGCCGGGCTGGGTGGCGGCAGCTCCGATGCCGCCACGGTGCTCATCGGTTTGAACCGGCTTTGGCGGCTCGGCCATTCGCGCGAAGCCCTGATGCAACTCGCGCTGCAACTCGGCGCGGATGTGCCGATTTTCATTTTTGGCCGCAACGCCTGGGCGCGGGGCGTGGGCGAGGAGTTGCAGGCGATCGAGTTGCCCACGCCCTGGTTTGCCGTGGTGCATCCGGCACGCGGCCTGTCAACAAGGACGGTGTTTTCCACCCTTGACTTGACAAGCCTGATGCCCGAAGCAAAAATAGCAGGCTTTGCTGAATGGCTTGCGTTGCAGGGTCGCGCGGGAAATGCGCAGAATGGTTCGCAAAACACCGGCCCCGCATTGGGCAACCCCATGTGGGGCAGAAATGATTTGCAGCAGGGCGCAATGGCGCTTGAGCCCGCGGTGGCGCGGGCCGAGTCGGTTTTGCATGAAGTGCTGGTTCGGCAGGGTTTGCAGCCGTGCTTTGATGTACGGATGACCGGATCGGGCAGTGCCGTTTTTGCCTGGGTCTGCGGATCTGGCGAGATGGAGGTGCGCAGGCATGGCGAGGCACTGGATGTGCTGCCTCCGCGCTGGCAGGGGCGACTCTGCCAAGGTTTGGCCCGGCATCCGCTGCAGCACTGGTTTGACGCATAATGTGTGGCTTCGACGGCATCAACAAGCGCCGGACGAAGTCGGTAGACAGGTTTCATTCGCCGCGTGCGAATGGTGTTGGGGAGTCGCCAAGTTGGTTAAGGCACCGGATTTTGATTCCGGCATGCGAGGGTTCGAGTCCTTCCTCCCCAGCCACTGATTTAAGGCAGTTTTGAAAAGCGTTTTGCCTGCGGCGCTGTAGACCGCGGGCTTGCCGGGGCCAAAAGCTCACGGCACTTATGGCGCAACAAGCGCGCAACATTCCACCATGACACCGAATCCGGCGGACTTCATCCTGTTCACCGGCAATGCCAATCCAGCGCTTGCCCAGGAAGTTGCGGAACAGCTTGGTATCGGCCTCGGTCAGGCCTACATCGGGCGTTTTTCGGACGGTGAAATCACGGTCGAAATCCAACAAAACGTTCGCGCCCGCGAAGTGTTCATCGTGCAGTCCACCTGCGCGCCGACCAACGACAACCTGATGGAATTGCTCATCATGGTCGATGCGCTCAAGCGCGCCTCGGCCGAGCGCATCACCGCGGTCATTCCCTATTTCGGCTATGCGCGCCAAGACCGCCGCCCGCGTTCTGCGCGCGTGCCCATCACCGCCAAGGTCGTGGCCAATGTGCTGCAGGCGGCTGGCGTCGCTCGGGTCGTGACCATGGATCTGCACGCCGATCAGGTGCAGGGTTTTTTCGACATTCCGGTCGACAACATCTACGCTTCGCCCATCCTGCTGTCGGATCTCCGCGAAAAGAATTACAGCGACCTCATCGTGGTCTCGCCCGACATCGGCGGCGTGGTGCGCGCGCGTGCGCTGGCCAAGCTGATGGAATGCGATCTGGCCATCATCGACAAGCGCCGCCCCAAGCCGAATGTCTCGGAGGTGATGAACGTCATCGGAGAGATCGACGGGCGCAACTGCATCATCATGGACGACATGGTGGATACCGCGGGCACGTTGACCAAGGCCGCCGAGGTGCTCAAGACCCGCGGCGCCAAGCGCGTGATGGCTTATTGCACGCACCCGGTGCTGTCCGGCCCGGCGATCCAGCGTCTGCAAGCCAGTGCCATCGACGAGCTGGTCGTGACCAACACCATTCCGCTGCGCCAGGAGGCGCGCGAGTGCGGCAAGATCCGCCAGCTTTCCGCGGCGTCGCTGATCGCGCAGACCATTCAACGCATTGCGTACGGCGGATCTGTGCTGCAGTTGTTCAACGAGCAGGAAACCCTGTTCTGAGTTTTTGCCTGCCGGTGTCCCGGCGGGTTGTCACAGCGCTGGTCGCAGGCGCTGTTCACCATGGGGCATCGCCCCTTTTTCAGGAGCCGACATGAAAGTCGTCGCATTCGAACGTAGTTTGCAGGGCACTGGTGCGAGCCGCCGCCTGCGTCGCGCCGGGAAGACTCCGGGCATTATTTACGGTGGCGAGCAAGCGCCCCAGATGATCGAGCTCGATCACAATGCGCTGTTTCACGCGCTGAAGAAAGAGCAGTTCCATTCTTCCGTGCTGGAGATGGAAGTTGCAGGCAAGACCAGCCAGGTGCTGCTGCGCGACTACCAGATGCACCCGTACAAGCAACTGGTGTTGCACATCGACTTCCAGCGCGTGGAAGCCGGTCACAAGATCGCCATGAAGGTGCCGCTGCACTTCACCGGCGCGGAAGAGTCTCCCGCGGTCAAGCTCAATCATGGCCTGGTCAACCATGTGATGACCGAAGTGGAAGTGTCCTGTCTGCCGACTGATCTGCCTGAATTCATCGCGGTGGATCTGAGCACGCTGACCCTGCATCAGAGCGTGCATGTCAACGACCTCAAGCTGCCCAAGGGCGTCACCGTGCTCACGCACGGCGTGGACAACCCCGCAGTCATCACCGTCAGCCCGCCGCCTGGTGGCGTAGGTGAGGAAGGTGCCGAAGCCGCAGAAGGCGAAAGCAAGTAATCAGCCCTATTGATAAACGACAAGGCCGCCTGTGGGCGGCCTTGTCGTTTGTGGACAATGTTCTTACGGCTGATCCACCGGGCGCGGGCGGCGGTCGTCTCCCACGGCGACATAGGTCAGCCGCGCTTCAGTCACCTTGATGACCTCGACATTCGAGGGCGTGCGCTGGGCGTAGACCTCCACGCGAACCGTGACCGAGGTGTTGCCCACATGGTCGATGGTGGTGAAAAACGACAGCACGTCTCCCACCAGGACGGGTTGTTTGAACAGGAATTCCTTGACCGCCACCGTGGCGACACGCCCCTTGGCGCGCCAGGCCGCGGTGATGCCGCCGGCAATGTCCACCTGCGCCATGATCCAGCCGCCGAAGATGTCGCCGTGCATGTTCACATCGGCGGGACGGGCCTGGGTGCGCAGGGTGGGCGCGCAATCGGGAAGTTGGGAGGCGTGGGTCATGAAAGGCTCCATGCAGGTCGCCGTTGCGGCGCAGATAATGGGCTGATCGATGCGCACAGTTTAAGGTGCGGAGCCGCTCCTGCCGCGCGCTGTTTCTCCTGATGGCAAGCCGCGCTTGCCTGCATTTCACTTCTTCCATGCACGCCAGAATTTCCTCTGTTTTGCCAGAGCCACATGGCTCATCCCGCGCGCCGCGGCGCTCGCGCTGGGCCGTGGTGTCGGCCCTGTGGCCCTATCTGTGGGAATACCGCGCCCGCGTGGTGCTGGCCTTGCTGATGATGATCGCCGCCAAGGTGTCCAACGTGGGCGTGCCCATCGTGCTCAAGGACATTGTGAATGCGCTCGATCTCAAGCCGGGCGACCCGCGCGCAGTCCTGGTCGTGCCGGTGGCCTTGCTGGTGGCCTATGGTCTGTTGCGGCTGAGTGTGTCGCTGTTCACCGAATTGCGCGAAGTCGTGTTCTCGCGGGTGACGCAGGGTGCGGTGCGCAAGATCGCGCTGCAGGTGTTCGACCATCTGTTCAGCCTGAGCATGCGCTACCACCTGGAGCGGCAGACGGGGGGCATGTCGCGCGACATGGAGCGGGGTACGCGGGCCATTTCCAGCCTGGTGTCATTCACCCTCTACAGCATCCTGCCCACGCTGGTCGAGATGGCGCTGGTCATCGGCATTTTGCTGGTGAAGTATGACATCTGGTTTGCCGGCATCGCGCTGGCTGCGCTGGTCTTGTATGTGGGATTCACCATCACCGTCACCGAGTGGCGCACCCACCTGCGGCGCGAAATGAACACGCAGGACTCGCGCGCCAACCAGCGTGCCATCGACGCTTTGCTGAACTACGAGACCGTGAAAATGTTCGGCAACGAGGCGCTGGAATCGACGCGCTATGACGACAACCTCAAGGCGTGGATGACCGCGGCGATCAAGTCGCAGAACTCGCTGTCGCTGCTCAACCTTGGACAGAGCCTGATCATCGCCATCGCGGTCACGCTGCTGGTCTGGCGTGCGACGGTTGGCGTGGTGAACGGCAGCATGAACCTGGGGGATCTGGTGCTGGTCAACGCCTTCATGCTGCAGCTCTATGCGCCGCTGAACTTCCTGGGAGTGATCTACCGCGAAATCCGCCAGTCCACCACCGACCTGGAGCGCATGTTCACCATTCTTGAGGAACATCAGGAGGTGCGCGATGCGCCGCAGGCTCCGGCGCTGCAAGTGAAGCACGGCGAGGTGCGCTTCGAGCAGGTGCGCTTCGGCTATGGTCCGGACCGCACCATCCTGGATGGGCTGGATTTCACCGTGCCAGCGGGGGAAACGGTCGCCATCGTCGGCCCGTCGGGCGCGGGCAAATCCACCCTGGCGCGCTTGCTGTTCCGTTTCTATGCGCCGCAGTCCGGCCGCATCCTGATCGACGGGCAGGACATTGCCGGGGTGACGCAGGCCAGCGTGCGGCGGGCCATCGGCATCGTGCCGCAGGACACCGTGCTGTTCAACGACACCATCGGCTACAACATCGCCTACGGCAAGCCGGGTGCCAGTGCCGCTGAGGTCGAGGCGGTGGCGCGCGCTGCGCATATCCACGGCTTCATCAGCAGCACCCCGCAGGGTTATGACACGCAGGTGGGCGAGCGCGGGCTGAAGCTCTCCGGCGGGGAAAAGCAGCGCGTGGCCATCGCCCGCGCCTTGCTCAAAAATCCGCCCATCCTGATTTTCGACGAGGCCACCTCGCAACTCGATTCGCACAACGAGAAGGCAATCCAGGCTGAAATCCGCGCCGCCTCGCGCAACCGCACCGCGCTGGTGATTGCCCACCGTCTGTCCACCGTGGTGGACGCGCACCAGATTCTGGTGATCGAACATGGCCGCGTGGTCGAGCGTGGCACGCATGCCCAGTTGCTGCAGGCCCGCGGACTGTATGCGCGCATGTGGGCGCTGCAACAGCAATCGGCCGGGCGCGCCGACGAAATCGCGGCGCTGGCCTGATGCCGGAGCGGAGTTTGCGTACACCTATTGCGCAATTGTGACTGGCGGTTACACTTGTCCGCATCGTTCACAAGGCGTCAACATGACACGGAGATTCGCATGATCAAAAAATTGTTTGGTTTGACCGTCGTGGCCGCGGCTGCACTGTCGAGTGTTCAGGCGGCGGAGTTCACCGGCACACTGAAAAAAGTGAAGGAAACCAACAGCATCACCGTCGGTTACCGCGAGTCGTCGATTCCCTTCTCCTACCTCGACAACAACGGCAAGCCCATCGGCTATGCGATGGAGCTGTGCGGCAAGATTGTCGATGCGGTCAAGACTGACCTGAAAATGCCGGGTTTGAAGGTCAACTACGCGCCGGTGACATCAAGCAACCGGATCCCCCTTCTCGAGAACGGCACCATTGATCTCGAATGTGGCTCGACCACCAACTCGGTGGCGCGGCAGAAGCAGGTGGCTTTCGGTCCGACCTATTTCGTCATCAACGTCACCGCCGCCGTCAAGAAGGACTCCGGCATCAACAGCTTCGATCAGCTCAAGGGGAAAACCATCGTCACCACCTCGGGGACGACCTCCGTGCCCCTGCTCAAGAAATACGCCAAGGCCGAGGATGCTGATTTCAAGGAAATTTACGGCAAGGATCATGCCGAGAGCTTTTTGCTCATGGCAGACGGTCGCGCCGCGGCATTCGTGATGGATGACATCCTGCTGGCTGGGCAGATCGCCAATTCCAAAGACCCGGGCTCCTACAAAATCCTGTCGGGTTCGCTGCGCAGTGAGCCTTACAGCATGATGTTGCGCAAGGACGATCCGCAGTTCAAGGCACTGGTGGACAAGACCATCGACGGGGTGATGAAGTCGGGCGAGATCAATGCCATGTACAAAAAATGGTTCATGAGCCCCATCCCACCCAAGGGCATCAACCTCAACTTCCCGGAAAACGCCGCCACCAAGGAAGCCTTCGCCCACCCGAACGACAAGGGCGTGGAATAAGAAGTTGCCCAGTTTCGCAAGGAACGGAGCCGGCAGATTTGCCGGCTTTTTTCCGTGAGGCAGTGGCGCATGCGGCGAGAGGGATGACATGCTCGGTTTAGGAATTTTTCTGGAAGACACGCCGGATGGCGACACGACCTGGGGCATGTCCTTGCTCTCCGGGCTGGAGTACACCTTGCTGCTGGTGGTGTGCGCCTGGGTGATCGCCATGGTGCTGGGTTCGGTGCTCGGCGTGGTGCGCACGACCAGGCATCGCTTCTGGGTGATGCTCGGCAATGGCTATGTGGAGCTGTTCCGCAACATTCCGCTGCTGGTGCAGTTTTTCCTTTGGTATTTCGTGCTGCCCAGTGTGATTCCGCCGCTCAAGCGCTTTGCCAATGCGGTCGATCCGTCTACCTTCCAGATCATCACGGCGATCGTCTGCCTCGGGCTGTTCACCGCAGCGCGAATCGCCGAGCAGGTGAAGTCTGGCATCCAGTCGTTGCCTCGCGGGCAGACCTATGCCGGTCTGGCGCTGGGGTTGACGCCGACGCAGACCTATCGCTATGTGCTGCTGCCCATGGCGTATCGCATCATCATTCCGCCGCTCACGTCCGAGTCGATGAATCTGGTGAAAAACTCGGCGGTGGCCTATTCCATCGGCCTGACCGAATTGTTTTTCCGCACCCGCGAAATGGGCGAGATGACGTTCCGCTACTTCGCAGCCTTTGGTGCGGCCACCGTGCTCTACGTCGCCGTGGCGTTTTCCATCAATCGCATCATGGCCAGGGTGGAACGCGCCACTGCCGTGCCTGGCTATATGGGCGGGAGCAAGTGATGGGCGGCTTTGACTTTGGCTCCATTGTCTCGGTGCTCCCCTTCCTGTTCAAAGGGCTGACGTACACCATTCAGCTCACCGTGGTGGCCGCAGTCGGCGGCACGCTGCTCGGCATTCTGCTGGCGCTGGCGCGGTTGTCGCACCTCAAGTGGCTGTCCATGCTGGCGGCGGGTTACATCAACCTGATGCGCTCCATTCCGCTGCTGCTGGTGATCTTCTGGTTTTATTTTCTCGTGCCGGTGATGCTGCAGTCGCTGACCGGTGCAGACTATCCGCCCAAGATCGGTGCGGAGCGGTCGGCCTATTTCACTTTCATCCTGTTCGAGGCGGCGTATTTTGCCGAGATCGTGCGCGCCGGCATCCAGAGCATTCCCAGGGGGCAGCTGGGCGCGGCGTATGCGCTGGGCTTGACCTATGCGCAGTCGATGCGCTTGATCATCCTGCCGCAGGCGCTGCGCAATATGCTGCCGGTGCTGCTCACCCAGACCATTGTGCTGTTCCAGGACGTGTCGTTGGTGGCGCTGCTCAATGTCACCGATTTCGTGGGCGCTGCGATGAAAATCGCCCAGCGCGACAGCCGCGTGGTGGAGATGTACACCCTCGTCGCCGTGGTGTATTTCGTGCTCAGTTTTCTGCTGTCGCAAGGCGTCAAGCGTTTGCATCAGCGCATCGCCATCGTGCGGTGATGGACTTTTCAACGGATCGTTCGATGAACCCGACTTCGACCAATGGCGCCGCAGCGCCCATGATTGACATCCGCCAGATCAGCAAGTGGTATGGCGATTTTCAGGTGCTCACAGAGTGCTCCACCCAGATTGCACGCGGCGAGGTCGTGGTGGTGTGCGGGCCGTCAGGCTCGGGAAAATCAACCTTGATCAAGTGCGTCAACGCGCTGGAGCCTTTTCAGAAGGGGGATGTGGTGGTGGACGGCATCTCGATTGCCGATTCCAAGACCAATCTGCCCAGGCTGCGCGCGCGCGTGGGCATGGTGTTTCAGCATTTCGAGCTGTTTCCCCATCTGACCGTGACCGAGAACCTCACGCTGGCGCAGACCAAGGTGCTGGGCCGCAGCAAGGCCGAGGCGCGTGACAAGGGCATGCTGTATCTCGATCGGGTGGGACTGTCGGCACACCGTGACAAGTTTCCCGGCCAGCTCTCCGGCGGTCAGCAGCAGCGGGTGGCCATTGCCCGCGCGCTGTCGATGGACCCGATCGCCATGCTGTTCGACGAACCCACTTCCGCGCTCGATCCTGAAATGGTGGGTGAAGTGCTCGACGTCATGGTCAAGCTCGCCGAGGAGGGCATGACCATGATGGTGGTCACGCACGAAATGGGCTTTGCCCGCAAGGTGTCGCACCGGGTGGTGTTCATGGACGCCGGGCGGGTGGTGGAAGACTGCCCGACCGCGCAGTTCTTCTCGCCCACCGAGCAGCGCACCGAACGTGCAGCGCAGTTTCTGGCAAAAATCTTGCAGCATTGATCTGCCGCTTCTTTGCGCTGCAGGGCGGGCGTAGCATGTCGGCGTTGTTTTGACCGATGCCGACATGACCGCACTTCAAACGCTCACCCTGACCCGCCCGGACGATTTCCACCTTCACCTGCGCGATGGCGCCGCCCTGCGCGACGCGCTGCCATGGACTGCGCGGCAGTTTGCACGGGCCATCGTCATGCCCAATCTGAAACCGCCGGTGGTGCGTCTGCAGCAGGCACTCGACTATCGCGGCCGCATTCTCGCGGCCTTGCCGCAGGACAGCGACTTCACGCCGCTGATGACTCTCTACCTGACCGATGACACGACGCCCGAGATGGTGGAAGAAGCCTGGAGCAGCGGTGCGGTGCATGCCTTCAAGCTCTACCCAGCCGGGGCGACGACCAATTCCGACAGTGGCGTCACCGAACTCAAGCGCATCTATCCAGCGCTCGACGCCATGCAACGGGTCGGCATGCCCCTGCTGATCCATGGCGAGGTGACCGATCCGGATGTGGACGTGTTCGACCGCGAGGCGGTGTTCATCGACCGCCATCTCATCGCGCTGCATCGTGCCTTCCCAGGGCTGAAAATCGTGCTGGAGCACATCACGACGGCCCATGCGGTGGCCTATGTGCGCGAGGCGTCTGAACTCGATGCGCAGGGCGTGCCGCTTCTCGCGGCCACCCTGACCGCGCACCATCTGCTGCACAACCGCAACGCCCTGTTCCAGGGCGGCATGCGACCGCATTACTACTGTCTGCCGGTGCTCAAACGGGAAACGCATCGCCAGGCCTTGCTCGATGCGGCCACCAGCGGCGATCCCCGCTTTTTTCTCGGCACAGATTCTGCGCCGCACGCGCGCAACACCAAGGAGACCGCCTGTGGTTGTGCAGGCTGTTTCACTGCGGCGAATGCACTCGAGTTGTATTGCGCCGCGTTCGAGCAACGCGGTGCTCTGCATCGCCTCGATGATTTCGCCAGCCGGTTCGGCGCGGCGTTCTATGGTTTGCCGAGAAATACGGGCTCTGTCACCCTGGAGCGCACGCCCTGGAATGTCCCCGAGGCCCTGCCTTATGCAGACACGGACATCGTGCCGCTGCACGCCGGAGAATTGATGGAGTGGCGGTTGCGCGTTGCGAGCTGACCCGGATCAGCCTGCTCGCACAATGGGCTGATCGGGAACGCGGTAGTTGTTTGTGGTCATCAGGTCGATGCCGCAGCTCAGGTTCTCGGCCCAGTCGATGAATTGCGCCACGGCGTGCTTGCCCTTGATCGGGGCGCCGTGTTGCGGCACGATCATCTCGATGTCGAGGTCGCGAACCATGTTCGCCCAGTAGCGCAGGATCTTGTTCGACACCATGTAGCGGCGGTGGAATGCCTCCATGTGCGCCAGATTGTCGGCGAGATCGGTGACCGGGCGCCCGGCCTGCGCGCCGCTGACCAGCGACACGCCCAGATCGCCCGAAAACAGAATTTTGCTCACCGGGTCGTAAAACTGGAAGTTGCCTTCGGCATGCATGAAATGCGCCGGCAACAGGATCAGGTCGCTTTTCCCCAGCGGCAGAGTGCCGCCTGAATCCGGCACGGAGAGGATGCGTTTGTCGGTCTTGCCCAACTTGCAGAAGTGCGGGGCGAAGCGCGCCCAGAGCCGGGAGATCACCAGATCGGCCCGCGAGGCGGTCATCCAGCGGTCCAGGGAGGCGATGATGTCCGGGTCGGCATGCGAGGCCAGCAGATAGTGCAGATCCTGTGGCGCCATGTATTTGCGCATGGTGAGCGTGAGCTCGTTGAAGGTCATGTTCCCGCCGGGGTCGATGATGGCGCCCTGGCCATGATCGATGAGCAGAAACTGATTGGCTTGCACCGCATCCCCGTCGTCTTCGACCAGGTCGCTGAACATCAGACACAAGTGCTTGCCGTTATTGAAAAGTTCTGTGGTCACAAAAGTCTCTTTTGCACAGTGTGAGAAATGTAAAGGCGATGAATCTAGTCTTGTGAATGCATGTGAACCTTGTTCCCGGTCAAGGTCTTGGGTGTCACCTGGCGCGTGTGTCGACTCAGCGCATTCCGCAAATGGGCTTGTGGCACGAAGGTCACTCCCG
>JAJXTO010000009.1 GCA_021783695.1 Pseudomonadota bacterium
TTTGCTGGTTGCTGGACAAGACGGAAGAAAAGATGCCTCAAAAGACGCAAAAAAGCCCACGGGTTTAGCGTGGGCTTTTGCAAGTCACTGAGAAAATATTGAGCATTTTTTGGTGCCGGTGAAAGGAGTCGAACCCTCGACCTTCGCATTACGAATGCGCTGCTCTACCAACTGAGCTACACCGGCGAAGCCCGCGATTCTATACCAGGCGGGCGCCTGGTCTGAGCGTCAGAGGGCTGCGGCGTGGTAGCTCTGCAGCAGTTCGACTTCCTCGCGCGAGCCGAGCATGACGCTGCAGCGTTCGTGCAGGGAGGTCGGGACGATGTCGAGGATGCGCTGGGCTCCTGCTGTGGCCGCGCCGCCGGCCTGCTCGACGAGGAAACTCATCGGGTTGGCTTCGTACAGCAGGCGCAGCTTGCCGGGCTTGCCCGGTTCGCGCTGATCCCAGGGGTAAAGGAACACGCCGCCGCGCATCAGGATGCGGTGCACGTCGGCCACCATGCTGCCGACCCAGCGCATGTTGAAGTCGCGTCCGCGCGGGCCGTCCTTGCCTTGCAGGCACTCGTCGATATAGCGTTTGACCGGCGGTGCCCAGTGGCGCAAGTTGGACATGTTGATGGAGAACTCGCTGGTGCTGGGCGGAATCTGCAGATCGCTCTGGGTCAGGACAAAACTGCCCTGCTCGCGGTCGAGGGTGAACACGGCCACGCCATGCCCCAAGGTGAGCACGAGCTGGGTTTGCGGTCCGTACACGCAATAGCCCGCGGCGACCTGTTTGCTGCCGACCTGCAGAAAGTGCTGTTCTGTGACCTCCGCTGTGTTCTTTGGAATCTGCAGCACGGAAAAGATGGTGCCGATGGTGACGTCCACGTCGATATTGGACGAGCCGTCGAGCGGGTCGAACAGCAGCAGGTATTCGCCGCGCGGATAGTCTTCCGACACGGAGAACACGGTGTCCATTTCTTCCGATGCCATGGCGGCCAGATGTCCGCCCCATTCGTTGGCGTGGATGAGTACGTCATTGGCGATGACATCGAGTTTTTTCTGCACTTCGCCCTGTACGTTGCCTGTGCCGGCGGAGCCGAGCACATCGCCCAGGGCGCCTTTGTTCACGGCGATGCTGATGCGTTTGCAGGCGCGCGCGACCACTTCGACGAGCAGACGCAGTTGCGGGGTGATGGTGTCGTGCGCGCGCTCCTGTTCGACGAGATAGCGGGTGAGGTTGACGGATTGGGTCATGGTTGGGGACTCGATCAAAAGGGAGGGCGGTTCAATCGGCAAGGGCGCGTTCGATGATTTCGCGCGTGTCGGCGGAGAGGCTGGCGCTTTGCGCCACGGTGCGCAGCGCCTGCTGGGCCGCGTCGCGGTAAGCGGGGGCGAGCTTGCGCCAGCGGTCGAGGGCGCGGGCCAGCCGGGCAGCAACCTGCGGGTTGATGGCATCGAGCGCCTGCACCTGTTCGGCCCAGAAGGTGTAGCCGGCGCCGTCTGCGCGGTGGAAGGCGCCGGGGTTGGCCTGGCAGTAGGCGAACAGCACGCTGCGCGCGCGGTTGGGGTTGTGGATGGAGAAGGCGGGGTGCTGCATCAGCGCGCGCACGCGGTCGAGTTGGCGGCCGTCGTGGTCTGGGGCGCTGGCTTGCAGCGCGAACCACTTGTCCATGACCAGGGCCTCGTGGGCGAATTGTGCGGCAAAGCGCTGCAGCGCCGGGGCGGCCAGCTCGGCGCCAACGTGCACCAGTGCCGCCAGTGCGGCGAAGCGGTCGGTCATGTTGTCGGCGTCCTTGACCTGCTGATAGACCCGGCCCAGCCACTGGGTCTGCCCGAGTGCGCACAGGTAGGACTGCGCCAGATTGCGCAGCGCGCGCCGCCCGGCGCTGGCGAAGTCGGGGCTGTAGCCGCCGACGGGGGCGAGGGCGTCGTGCACGGCGTGCCACTCTGCGGCGAGCTGCTGCGCCAGCGCGCCGCGCAGCGCCTGCCGCGCACGGTGGATGTGCGGGGGATCGACTTCATCGAGCTGCTCGGCGATATAGGCCTCGCCGGGAGGGGTGAGCAGCAGTTCCTTGAACGCCGGGTCGAGTGCGGGGTCTTGCAGCACGGCGCGCAGAGCGTCGAGATAGGCCGCGTCCAGGGTGAATTCCCTGGGTTCCACGCCGCGCAGGGAGTTCAGCAGGCGCGCGAGCGCCAGACGCTGCGCCGCCTCCCAGCGGTTGAAGGGGTCGGCATCATGCGCCAGCAGGTGCAGCAGCTCGGCGTCGGTGTAGGCGTAGTCGAGTATGACCGGCGCGGAGAAGCCACGCAGCAGCGAGGGTGTGACGGCTTCTGCTGCGATGTGCTCGAAGGTGAAGGTCTGCTCGGCCGCGATGAGCACCAGCACGGTGTCGGTGCCTTTGTCCTGTCCGCCCAGCCACAGCGGCAGAGAGGCGCCGTCGGGCCCGAGCAGGCCCATGCGCACAGGGATGATCTGCGGCTGCTTGCTGGTCTGGCCCGGGGTGTCGGGCAGGGTCTGGCGCAGGGAGAGGGTGTAGGTGCGGGCGGCGGCATCCAGGGCGCCGCTGGCGTGCAGGCGCGGGGTGCCGGCCTGGCTGTACCAGCGCTTGAAGGCGATGAGATGTTGCGCCAGCGGCGAGCCGGGGTTGGCGTCGGCGATGGCCTGGGCGAAATCGTCGCAGGTCACGGCCTGACCATCGAAGCGCTGGAAGTACAGGCCCATCCCCTTGCGGAAACCGGCGCGGCCCACCAGAGTCTGCATCATGCGGACCACCTCGGCGCCTTTTTCATAGACGGTGGCGGTGTAGAAGTTGTCGATCGCCTGGTATTGCTCGGGGCGTACCGGGTGGGCCATCGGGCCGGCGTCTTCGGAGAACTGCGCGGTGCGTAGCACCCGAACGTCCTCGATGCGCTTGACTGCACGGGCCGATTCACCGCCGACGGCAGCGGCCAGATCATGGCTGAATTCCTGATCGCGGAAGACGGTGAGACCTTCCTTGAGACTGAGCTGGAACCAATCGCGGCAGGTGATGCGGTTACCCGTCCAGTTGTGGAAGTACTCGTGGCCGACCACGCTCTCGATGGCATCAAAGTCGGCATCGGTGGCGGTGGCCGGGTTGGCCAGAACGTACTTGGTGTTGAAAATGTTGAGGCCCTTGTTCTCCATCGCCCCCATGTTGAAGTCGCTCACGGCAACGATCATGAAGCGGTCGAGGTCGAGACTGAGGCCGAAGCGCTGCTCGTCCCACGCGATCGACTTGATCAGCGACTCCATCGCGTGTTCGGTTTTGTCCAGATCGCCCGCGCGCACATAGACCTGCAGCAGATGGGTCTTGCCCGAGGCCGCGCGTACGGTCTGCTCGCGGCACACCAGATTGCCGCCGACCAGGGCGAACAGATAGCAGGGCTTGGGGAAGGGGTCGTCCCACACCGCCTCATGGCGGCCGCCTTCGAGGTCGGCCTGCGACACCAGATTGCCGTTGGACAGCAGCACCGGGTAGGCGCCCTTGTCGGCGCGCAGGGTGACGTGAAAGCGGCTCATCACATCCGGGCGGTCGGGCCAGTAGGTGATACGGCGAAAGCCCTCGGCCTCGCACTGGGTGAAGAACGCGCCGCCCGACATGTAAAGACCGGCCAACTGGGTATTGGCCTGGGGGACGTTGAGGGTCTCGATTTCCAGCGTGAATGCAGCGGGTAACTTGTCGAGCACCAGGGTGTTGCCGTCCTGGCGGAAGGCGACGAATTCGCCATTCACCTTCAGGGTCAGCAGGGTGATGTCTTCGCCGTCGAGCACCAGCGGGGCGGACTCGGCGGCATCTTCCATGCGGCGCACCGCCATACGGCTGTACACGCGGGTCTTGGCGGGGTCGAGATCGAAGCGCAGGTGCACGCTGTCGATGGCGTAGGTCGGCGGGGTGTAGTCCGCCAGGCGGGTGATGCGGGCGGGTGTTTCGGGTTTGGCAGTCATGGCGGTGCGGAGTTCGCGGGCTGTGAAGATCAGAGGCCGGATTTCAGGCTGGCGGTGATGAATTCGTCGAGGTCGCCGTCGAGCACCTTCTGGGTGTTGGAAATTTCGACGTTGGTGCGCAGGTCTTTGATGCGGCTCTGGTCGAGCACGTAGCTGCGGATCTGGTGGCCCCAGCCCACGTCGCTCTTGGTCGATTCGAGCGTCTGCTGCTCGGCCATGCGCTTGCGCATTTCGTGCTCGTACAGCCGCGAGCGCAGCATCTGCCACGCCTCGGCGCGGTTCTTGTGCTGCGAGCGGTCGTTCTGGCACTGCACCACGATGCCAGTCGGGATGTGGGTGAGGCGCACTGCAGAGTCGGTCTTGTTGATGTGCTGGCCACCGGCGCCGCTGGCGCGGAAGGTGTCGGTGCGCACATCGGCCGGGTTGATGTCGATCTCGATGGAGTCGTCCACCTCGGGATAGACGAACACGCTGGCAAAGCTGGTGTGTCGGCCGCCGGACGAGTCGAATGGGCTTTTGCGCACCAGGCGGTGCACGCCGGTTTCGGTGCGCAACTGGCCGTAGGCGTAGTCGCCTTCGACCTTGATGGTGGCGCTGCGGATGCCGGCGACGTCGCCCTCGGTCTCTTCCAGCACCTCGACCTTGAAGCCCTTGCGCTCACAGTAGCGCAGGTACTGGCGCAACAGCATGCTGGCCCAGTCGCAGGCTTCTGTGCCGCCGGCCCCGGCCTGGATGTCGATGAAACAGTTGCTCGGATCGAGCGGATTGGAGAACATGCGGCGGAACTCCAGCGCCTCGACCTCGGCGGCGGACTGTTCCACATCGGCCTCGATGGCCTCGCAGGTGGCGTCATCACCTTCCGCGCGCGACATGTCGAAGAGCTCACTGTGGTCTGCGAGTGTGGTGGTGAGTTGCCCCAGGCCGAGCACCACGGTTTCGAGCGACTTGCGCTCGCGCCCCAGCTCCTGCGCGCGCTTGGGGTCGTTCCAGACCTGCGGGTCTTCGAGCGCCCCCGCGACTTCCATCAGCCGCGCCGACTTGGCATCGAAGTCAAAGATACCCCCTTAGCGCTTGAACGCGCTGCTGGAGGTCGGCAATTCGGTTGGAGATGGCGTTGAGGCGTTCTGCGTCCATGATGCGTGTGTGATGACAAAGGGCGCTATTTTCGCACCCCTTGAGACAAAGTGGCATCGGGCGGCTCGCTGACAGGAAAACGCAGGGGGCTCACAGTTCAAACCGGCTTGAAGAATTCCTTGGCCTTGTCGAACCAGGATTTGGCCTGTGGCGAATGGCGGTCGCCGCCTCTCTTCAGCGAGTCGTCAAGCTCGCGCAGAAGCCGTTTCTGTTCCTCATTGAGCTTGACCGGCGTCTCCACCGTGATGTGACAGTAGAGATCGCCGGGATAGCTGGAGCGCAGGCCCTTGATGCCCTTGCCGCGCAGACGGAAGGTCTTGCCGGTCTGCGTGCCTTCGGGTAGGTCGATTTCGGCCTTGCCGCCCAGCGTGGGCACATCGATGCTGCCACCCAGTGCCGCCGTGGCCATGCTGACCGGCACATGGCAGTGCAGATCGTCGCCATCGCGTTCGAAAACGGCGTGTTGCTTGATGTGGATTTCCACATACAGGTCGCCGGGAGGGCCGCCGTTGACGCCGGGTTCACCATTGCCGGTGGAGCGGATGCGCATGCCCGAATCGATGCCGGCCGGAATCTGCACTTCCAGGGTTTTCTGCTTCTGGACGCGCCCGCGACCATGGCAGGCGGTGCAGGGCTCGGGGATGAGTTTGCCCGTGCCGTGACAGGTCGGGCAGGTCTGCTGCATGGCAAACGGCCCCATGCGCTGCGCCACCTGGCCACTGCCATGACAGGTAGTGCAGGTGATGGGTTTGGTGCCGGGCTTGGCGCCGCTGCCGTGGCATGCGCCGCATTCTTCCCAGCCGGGGATGCGCAGATTCTTGGTGACCCCATGTGCGGCATCTTCGAGGCTGATTTCCAGCGAATAGCTCAGGTCGTTGCCGCGGTAGACCTGCGGCCCGCCGCCGCCGCGTCGCCCGCCGCCGAAGATTTCGTCGAAGATGTTGCCGAAGTCGCCAAACCCCCCGGCGCCACCGCCGAAACCACCTGCCGAAGGATCGACCCCGGCGTGGCCGTACTGGTCGTAGGCGGCGCGCTTTTGCGTGTCGCACAGGCACTCGTAGGCTTCCTTGACGACCTTGAATTTCTCCTCCGACTCTTTGTTGCCGTCATTGCGGTCGGGGTGATGCTTCATGGCCAGCTTGCGGTAGGCCTTCTTGATCTCGTCTTCCGAGGCGTTTTTGCTCACGCCCAATACTTCGTAATAGTCACGTTTGGCCACGGGTTCAGCCCTGCAGAACGGTTCAAAAACAATGGACAAACGGGAGGGCCGCGAATGGTATGCGGCCCTCCCGTCGGGAGGCTTCAAAACACAGGAGGCAATCAGGCCTTGCCGTCCTTCACTTCCTTGAACTCGGCGTCGACCACAGTGTCGTCACCGGCCGCCTGCGGGCCTGCACCACCGGTTGATGCGCCTGCAGCGGCCTGTTCACCAGCCTGGTTGGCATACATCTTTTCGCCCAGTTTCTGGCTGGCGGCGAGCAGGGCGCTGGTCTTGGCTTCGATGTCGGCCTTGTCTTCGGACTTGATCGCCTGTTCGGCCGCCTTCAGCGCGGCTTCGATGGCGGACTTCTCGCCTGCGTCGAGCTTGTCGCCATACTCGGACAACGACTTGCGCGTGCTGTGCACCGCTGCATCGGCCTGGTTGCGTGCATCGACCAATTCGCGCTTCTTGTGGTCTTCCTCGGCGTTGAGCTCGGCATCGCGCACCATGCGCTGCACTTCCTCTTCACTCAGACCGGAGTTGGCCTTGATGGTGATCTTGTTTTCCTTGCCTGTGCCTTTGTCTTTCGCGCTGACATGGAGGATGCCGTTGGCGTCGATGTCGAAAGTGACTTCGATCTGCGGCGTGCCGCGTGGTGCGGGCGGAATGCCTTCGAGGTTGAACTCGCCGAGCAGCTTGTTGCCGACGGCCATTTCGCGCTCGCCCTGGAACACCTTGATGGTCACCGCCGGCTGGTTGTCGTCTGCAGTGGAATAGACCTGCGCGTGTTTGGTCGGCACCGTGGTGTTCTTGGTGATCATCTTGGTCATCACGCCACCCATGGTTTCAATGCCAAGGGACAGCGGGGTCACGTCGAGCAGCAGCACGTCCTTGCGGTCGCCAGCCAGGACAGAGCCCTGGATGGCGGCGCCCACGGCCACGGCTTCGTCGGGGTTCACGTCCTTGCGCGGTTCCTTGCCGAAGAACTCCTTGACCTTGTCCTGCACCTTGGGCATGCGGGTCATGCCGCCGACCAGGATGACATCGTCGATTTCCCCCACTTTCACGCCGGCATCGGTAATGGCGGTACGGCAGGGCGCGATGGTGCGCTCGATGAGTTCCTCGACCAGCGACTCCAGCTTGGCGCGGGTGAGCTTGAGGTTCAGGTGCTTCGGGCCGGAGGCGTCTGCCGTGACATAGGGCAGATTGATCTCGGTCTGGGTGGAACTCGACAGCTCGATCTTGGCCTTTTCTGCGGCGTCCTTGAGGCGCTGCAGCGCGAGCACGTCCTTGGACAGGTCGACGCCCTGCTCCTTCTTGAACTCGGCAATGATGTAGTCGATGATGCGCTGGTCGAAGTCTTCGCCGCCGAGGAAGGTGTCACCATTGGTGGACAGCACCTCGAACTGCTTTTCGCCTTCGACGTCGGCGATTTCGATGATGGAAATGTCGAACGTGCCCCCACCCAGGTCATAGACCGCGATCTTGCGGTCGCCCTTGCCGTGCTTGTCCAGGCCGAAGGCCAGAGCCGCGGCGGTGGGTTCGTTGATGATGCGCTTGACGTCCAGGCCAGCGATGCGCCCGGCATCCTTGGTGGCCTGGCGCTGGCTGTCGTTGAAGTAGGCCGGCACGGTGATGACCGCTTCCGTCACCGTCTCGCCGAGATAATCCTCGGCGGTCTTTTTCATCTTGCGCAGCACTTCGGCGCTGATTTGCGGCGGCGCGAGCTTCTTGCCGCGCACTTCCACCCAGGCGTCGCCGTTGTCGGCCTTGACGATGCTGTAGGGCATCAGGTCGATATCCTTCTGCACTTCCTTCTCGGCAAACTTGCGGCCAATCAGTCGCTTGACCGCGTACAAGGTGTTCCTGGGGTTGGTGACCGACTGCCGCTTGGCCGACGCGCCCACCAGAATTTCACCGTCTTCCATATAGGCGACGATGGACGGTGTGGTGCGCGCGCCTTCACTGTTTTCAATGACCTTGGGCGTATTGCCTTCCATCACCGCCACGCAGGAATTGGTGGTGCCGAGGTCGATGCCGATGATTTTTGCCATGGAATTTCTCCGTTTGTGCCGCGCCGCCTGGCGCTGATTTCTGACTGTTAACTAAATAGGGAGGTCTGCCGGGAATTCAAGCCTGCGCAACAGGCAGACGGATGAGATGCAGGATATGAAGCGGCAGGATTTATTGCGCCACGGTGATGAGCGCGGGGCGCAGGGTGCGCTCGGCAATGCGGTAGCCCTTCTGCAGCACCGAGACCACCGTGCCTGCCGCCTGCTCGGCGGGTTGCACCGAAATCGCTTGGTGCAGCGCGGGATCGAACTTATCACCGGCAGCCGGAGCGATTTCCTGAAGACGGTTGCGCTCGAAGGCCGATTTGAGTTGACTCAGGGTGAGTTCCACTCCTTGCTTGAGCACTTCGGGCTTGCCGCTGGTGTCGGCCAGCGCCGCTTCCAGACTGTCCTTGACGGGCAGCAGGGCTTCGGCAAAGCTCTCTACTGCAAATTTGCGCGCCTTGGCGGTTTCGTCCTCGGCGCGGCGACGAATGTTTTCCACCTCGGCGCGGGCGCGCAGGAGCTGGTCATTGAGTTTGCTGATTTCGTCCTGCGCCTGAGCCAGTTCGTCCGCCAGCGCAGGTTCGGGAATCAGATCCTGATGTGGCGCGCCCTGTGCGGCCTGAGGGTCAACGGTCGGGGGTGTTTGGGGATCAGTCTGCATGGTGCACAACGCCGGGAAAGAAATGACCTTTCCATCGTGGGGGTGGTCCGGGCGGATTTCAAGAGCGCGCTTGCGGGCTGACGCGCATGCTTCGTCTGCAAACGCAACAAAAAATCCCCCGGAGCGGGGCTGCCGGGGGATTTTGACTGGGCGGTGGCAGCACGCGGCTGCCGGACGCACCTGAGTGTCAGGCCTTACTGAGCCTTCTTCTCCACTTTCTTCATTTCCTTGTGCTCGGCCTTCTTGTGGTGGGTGGCCTTGTGGTGCTCTTTTTTCATGACCTTGTGGGCTTCGGGCTTGGCAGCCTCGGGAGCGGCCGGAGCCGGGGTTTGCGCCATGGCAACGGTGGCGAACAGGGAAGCGAACAGGACGGCAACGATTTTCTTCATGGAATGGTCTTTCAAAAAATTTTGGATGGAAACGATCCAAACCGGATCGAGGTCTTAATGCGCACGCGGACGGATCGGTTGACACGACTTCACAGAATTTGCAAAACGGCTGGCGCTGCACATCGGATAATGTGCGCTGTCCGCCGTTCCTCCGCGCCGTTGCGCTCTGTCATGTCCGATTTTTCCGTGCTGTTCGTCTGTATGGGTAATATTTGCCGCTCGCCAACTGCCGAAGGCGTGTTTCGCGCCAAGGTGCGGGAGGCCGGTCTGGAAAACCGGGTTCGGATCGATTCCGCAGGAACGCATGCCTTCCACGTCGGCTCGCCGCCAGACCGCCGCAGCCAGCGCCACGCCAGTGAACGGGGCTACGACCTCTCCGATCTGCGTGCCCGTGCCGTGGAGGAGGCGGATTTTTCGCGTTTCGACCTGCTGCTGGCCATGGACTGGGACAATCTTGCCCTGCTGGAGCAGCAATGCCCGCCGGAGTATGCTTCCCGCTGCCGTCTGTTTTTGAGCTTCTCGCCGCAGGCGCCGGTGGCCGCTGTGCCCGATCCGTATTACGGCACCGAGCGCGATTTCGAGCGCGTGCTCGATCTGGTGGAGCAGGCCAGCGCGGGCCTGCTGGCGTTTGTCGAAAAACGACTCCTGCAACGCGCCTGAGCTACTGCGCCTCCCTGAAAGGCAGCCGTTCCTGCAGACTGCGCTGATGATCCGCGAGGGCGGCGGATTCGCGTTCCAGATAGTCTTCCACCGCCCGGGCGAATTGCGGCTGTGCAAGCCAGTGGGCGGATTGCGTGGCCACGGGCTGCAAGCCGCGCGCCATCTTGTGCTCTCCCTGCGCGCCGCCCTCGAAGGTGGTGTAGCCGTGCTCCAGACACCAGGCGATGGGCTGGTAGTAGCAGGCGTCGAAATGCAGCGACGGGATCTGCTCGACCGCGCCCCAGTAGCGTCCGTAGGCAATGCGGGTTTGCGGATCGAGAAGCACGAGCGAACTGGCGACGGGCTTGCCATCGCGCTCCGCCTTGAATAACAGGCAATGCGCCGGCATCTCCTTGCCGATGGTCTGGAAAAACGCGGGATTCAGATACGGTGTCGAGCCGTGCAGCGCGTAGGTCGTGTCATAGCAGCGGGTGAAGAACGCCCAGTCCGCCGCGGTGATTTCCGTGCCATGCAGCATGCGGAAACCCACACCGGCATCACGCACCTGGCGCTGTTCCTGGCGGATTTTTTTGCGTTTGTCATGCCGCAGGCTGGCGAGAAACGCGGCGAAGTCCGGCCAGGGCGCGGCGCCTTCGATCGGCGGGTTGCGCCAGTGGAACTGGATGGTCGTGCGTGGCAGCAGTCTGAGCGCATCGGCCCATTGCGCCTCCTGCGGATCGAGAAACAGCGCATGGAAGGAGCTGAAGCCGCTGCGTTTGGCGACGGCCAGAATGCTGCGCAGCAGGGCCATGCGCGCGGTCGCATCACGGCCCAACAGCTTGGCGCCTCCAACTGGAGTGAAAGGCACGGCGAGCAGCAGCTTGGGGTAGTAAGGCAGGCCGTGCTCTTCATAGGCGCGCGCCCAGGCCCAATCGAACACATATTCGCCATAGGAGTGCGATTTCACATAGAGCGCGCAGGCCGCGGCGAGTTGTCCGCCGCGGTCACGCAGCGCCAGCACCACAGGTTGCCAGCCGGTCCCGGCGCCAACGCAGCCGCCGCGCTCCAGCGCGCTCAGCCAGGCGTGGCGCTGGAATGGCGTGGTGCCCGGGGTGGCCTGCGCCAGTCCGTCCCATTCCGCGGCGGACAGTGCGCCCACCCTATCGAGCAACTCGGTGCGAAAATCCTCATCCATGACCATTCGACTCGCTGTTTTGCAGTGCAACCCGGTAGTGGGAGATCTGGCTGGAAACGCCGCGCAGATCGCCCACTTGTCGCGCCGTGCCCATGCGCTGGGCGCGCAGATCGTGCTGACCCCGGAGCTGGCGCTGTCCGGCTATCCCCCGGAGGATCTATTGCTGCGTCCGGCGTTTCTGAGCGCTTGCGCAGACGCATTGAAGCAGCTTGCCCATGACCTGTCGGACTTGCCGGAATTTTGTCTGGTCGTCGGGCATCCGCTGGTGCTGGCCGGGGCGGACGCCCCGCGGCTGGCGTCCACCCAGCAGGCCGTGGCGTGCAATGCGGCGTCGCTGCTGCGTGACGGCGTGATCAAAGCCACCTATTGCAAGCATGAGTTGCCCAACTATCAGGTGTTCGACGAGCGCCGCTATTTCGCCCCGGGCGATCAGACGGTGGTGTTTGAGGCCGGGGGCACGCACTTTGGAATCAATATCTGCGAGGACGCCTGGTTGCCGCACGCGCCACGCAAGGCGCGGGCAGCCGGGGCGCAGGTGCTGCTGGTGCTCAACGCTTCGCCGTATCACCGCGGCAAGACGGCCGAGCGCGAGCGGGTGATGCGCCAGCGCTGCCTGGAAAACAACATGGCGCTGGTGGCCTCTCAAATGGTGGGCGGGCAGGACGAGATCGTGTTCGACGGCGCCTCCTTCGTGCTCGACCGCGCAGGCGAACTCGTGGCACGCGCGCCGCAGTTCGATGAGCACATCCTGCTGGTTGACGTCGCCGGTGGCGATGTGCTCAGGCAGGCGCCGGCGCCTCTCGCCGCGCTCAAACCCGATCACGCCGAGGTCTACGCCGCGCTGGTGCTCGGGGTGCGCGACTATCTCGGCAAGAATGGCTTTCCCGGTGCGCTCATCGGCCTGTCGGGCGGGGCGGATTCGGCGCTGGTGCTGGCCATCGCGGTCGATGCGCTCGGTGCCGACAAGGTGCGGGCGGTGATGATGCCGTCGCAGTACACCGCGCAGATGTCGAGCGACGATGCCGCCGACATGGCACAGCGCCTGGGCGTGCAGTACGACGTGCTGCCCATCACCCCGCTGTTCGACGCTTTCCGCGCCACGTTGGGGCCGCTGCTGCAGCAGCACCCCGGCGACACCACGCTGGAAAACATCCAGGCGCGTATCCGCGGCACTTTGTTGATGGGCCTGTCGAACAACAGCGGCCGCATTGTGCTGACCACCGGCAACAAGAGCGAGATGGCCATGGGCTACGCCACGCTCTATGGCGACATGGCCGGCGGGTTTGCCGTCATCAAGGACGTGACCAAGACCCTGGTGTGGGAACTGGCGCGCTGGCGCAATGCGCATGCGGCGGCGCAGGGCGAGGCCGAGGTCATTCCGCAGCGCATCATCACCCGCGCGCCCAGCGCCGAGTTGCGCCCCGACCAGACCGATCAGGACAGCCTGCCGCCCTACGATGTGCTCGACGGCATCCTGCAGCGCTATATGGAGCAGGATCAGAGCGCCGACGCGGTGATCGCCGCTGGCTACGCCCGCGCCGACGTCGAGCGCGTGGTCCATCTGCTCAAACTCTCCGAATACAAGCGGCGGCAGGCTCCGCCGGGCATCCGCATCACCCACCGCGCCTTCGGCCGCGACTGGCGCTATCCCATCACCTCGAAATACCGGGAATCGTTCTGATTTCTGCCGCATTGCACGCCAGCAGTTAAATTTCGCTTTCACATCAAACACCCAGGAGCCCCGACATGAAACTCATCACCGCCATCATCAAGCCGTTCAAACTCGACGAAGTGCGCGAGGCGCTGGCCGAGATCGGGGTGACCGGCCTGACCGTCACCGAGGTCAAGGGGTTTGGGCGGCAGAAGGGGCACACCGAGCTGTACCGCGGCGCCGAATATGTGGTGGATTTTCTGCCCAAGGTGAAGGTGGAGGCCGTGATCAAGGAAGATCAGGTGGACCGCGCCATCGAGGCCATTGTGAAGGCAGCGCGCACCGGCAAGATCGGCGACGGCAAGATTTTTGTCACCAGTGTCGAGCAGGTCGTGCGCATTCGTACAGGAGAAACGGGCGAAGTCGCGGTTTGAACCGTCCGCAGCCCAGTCGCACCCATGCCTCGCGTTCACATCCTGCCTTCGGGCACCGATCTGCTTGCCGATCCGGAAGAAAACCTGCTCAAGCTGTTGCGCAAGCACCAGGTGCCCATCCGCTATTCCTGCAAGTCCGGGGAATGCGGCTCGTGCAAATGCATTCTGGAATCGGGCGATGTCACGCTGAAAACATACGATCCCAAAGCGCTGCCGGATGCCCAGAAAGAGGCCGGTGTCATTCTGGCCTGCTGCGCGATCCTGCGCGAAGACATCACCATTCGCCTGACCGACAGCGACGACCTGATTGCCCACCCGGAGCGCAAGCTGCTGTGCCGCGTGGTGGCGCTGCAGCCGCTGACAAGCGACATTTTCGCGCTGCGGCTGCACATCGAATTCGCCGACATGGGGGGCATTCCCTTCACGTTCTCCGCCGGGCAGTACGCACAGCTCGTGGTCGATGTGGACGGGCAGGAGATCGCGCGCGACTTCTCCATGGCCAGCACGCCGGTCGAAGCCGAGTATGACGATCTGCTGGAATTTCACATCCGCCGCACGCCCACCGGGGCCTTGAGCAGCCTGCTCGGCGGCATCATCCGTCCCGGCGCCCAGTTGCTGGTGCGCGGCCCCATGGGGACGAGCTATTTCCGTCCGCGCCATGAAGGCCCGCTCTACGCAGTGGGCGGCGGCACGGGCTTGGCCCCCATGCTCAGCGTGGTGCAGACCGCGCTGGACAACGGCAAGCTCGAACCCGTGGCGCTGTTCGCGGGCTTTCGCAATCAGGCCGATGTGTACGGCCTGGAACAGATGGAACAGATGCGCCGCACCTACCGGAATTTCCGCTATCACGTCGCGCTCGATGAGGCGCAGGCAGGCGATCCGCCGCAGGCCGTGCACCGGCCGCTGGGGGTCTATCTGCTGGAGCAGGTGGCCGATTTCTCCGGCGCCAAGGTCTATCTTGCAGGCCCGCCGGGCATGGTCGAGGCCATCAGCGCGACCTTGCTGGAGCGCGGCCTCGCCGAGCGCGATCTGCATGCCGATGCGTTCTACCCGCCCGTGCGCGCGGAACTGGTGGTCGGCACCTGATCCGTCAGTCGCAGGAGCGGCGCTGCCGCAGGGATTAAAATCTTCATAAACCAATATTGGGCGCATTCATCCAGCACAGCGCCTGCCTTCGGGCACCTGCGGCACAGCGGAAAACCGCCGACTGCTGCCGCCTCATACCGGGACTCTATGAACACGCATGAGGCCAAGCGCGTCCTCGAGACGGCGCTGATCTGTGCTTCCCAAGCCTTGACCGTCGCCGAATTGCGACGCCTGTTCGACGACACGATCGCCGCGGACACCGTGCGGTCGCTGCTCGATGAACTGCGCGCCGACTGGCAGGGTCGTGGTGTGGAACTCGCCCAATTGGCGCAGGGCTGGCGCTTTCAGAGCCGTGCCGAGATGCAGCCTTTTCTCGATCGGATTTATCCTGAAAAACCGCAAAAATATTCGCGTGCCGTGCTGGAAACCCTGGCCATCATTGCCTATCGTCAACCCGTCACCCGGGGCGACATCGAAGAGATCCGCGGAGTGGTGGTGAACACCCAGATCATTCGCCAGCTCGAAGATCGCGGCTGGGTCGAGGTGATCGGCCACCGCGAGGCGCCAGGCCGTCCCGCCCTGCTGGCCACGACCCAGCAGTTTCTCGACGACCTCGGCCTGCGGGCGCTCGATGCGCTGCCGCCGCTCGGTGAACGCGGCGAAACCCTGCCCCATTTCGACGGCCTGCAGCAGCGTCTGCCAGAACTCGGCACGACCGACGATGCGGACACCGCGCCGTCCCAGCCCGATGCTGAGGCTGCGCCTGCCGTCCTGGGCGATGTGCAGGCGCCCAGTTTTCCACGCAGCAGTTCGCCGCCCGGCGCCTTGCCCACTGACTGAACACAAACGGATCGCACCATGAGCACCTCCGACCCCACCGAGACGCCCGAGATACCCGCCACTACCGAGAGCACCGAGACATTGGCCGGAGGCTCTGCCGCCCCGGTGCGCAAGCCGCGTGCTGCGCCTCGGCGGGCACCGCGCAAGACCGCCGCAGCGCAGGCTGAACTCTCCGGCAGTGGCGAACAGTCAATGTCGACGGCGGGAATTGTCCCTGCCCTAACTACCGAACCTCAGGCCGTCGTTGCGGTGGATGAGCCGCAATCGACCGAACTGCAGCCTGAGCCCGCTGCCGCTGCGGCACCGATGACGAGTGCGCGGCCGCCGCGTGCGCCCAAGCCGCAGCGTCGCGCGCCCGAATCGCCTTCGCCGCGTCCCGAGAGTGACGGCGGCGTGGCGGAACTCCCCCTCGCGACGCCGCAAGTGCCGACAGCCGGGGTGCAAATCCAGGACGTGATTTCCGGCACCTACGACCAGACGGCGGAAACCGCGCCGATTGTGCGTCGCGTACTGGCTCCCGCCGAAGACGCGCCCAAGTTGCACAAGGTGCTGGCGCAAAGCGGCGTGGGCTCGCGGCGCGAAATGGAAGACCTCATCCTTGCCGGGCGGGTGTCGGTCAACGGCGAGCCGGCGCACCTGGGTCAGCGCATCCTGCCGACCGACCAGATCCGCGTCAACGGCAAAATCATCAAGCGCCGCCTGCGCCCCGCGCAGGCGCGGGTGCTGGCTTATCACAAGCCCACGGGTGAGGTGGTGTCGTTCAAAGACCCGGAAGGACGCCCCACGGTGTTCCAGCACCTGCCCAAGTTGCAGGGGGCCAAGTGGACTGCGGTGGGTCGGCTCGACATCAACACCGAGGGCCTGCTGCTGTTCACCACCTCGGGGGATCTGGCCAACCGGCTGATGCACCCGAGCTACGGTGCGGAGCGCGAATACGCGGTGCGCGTGCTGGGCGAGCTCGATGCTGCCGCGCGCGCGGAATTGCTCAGCGGTGTGCAGCTCGGCGACGGCCCGGCCAAGTTCCTCAGTCTGGACGAGGCGGGTGGCGAGGGCGCGAACCGCTGGTGGCGCGTGGTCATCTCCGAAGGCCGCAACCGCGAAGTGCGACGCATGTTCGAGGCCGTTGGGCTGACCGTGAGCCGCCTGATCCGCGTGCGCTATGCCAGCGTGGTGCTGCCTGCCGGACTGCGCCGCGGCGATTTTGTCGAACTCGACAAGTCTGCGGTGCAGGCGTTGCAAGGCAAGTCTCCAGACGCCGCGCAGGGCGAGCGCCCGCCACGGCGCCAGAACGGGCCGCAGCAGACGGGCGAGCGGCGCACCGACAACCGCGGCAGCCGCGGGGGCGGACGCGGTGGGCGCGGCAAGGGGCAGGGCGGCGGGCAGCAGCAACCCGGGCCGGACAGCTACGCCCGCACCACGGTCGAGGCGCTATTCGGCAAAAGCCCGGTCGTGCGCAGCAATAGCTGGGGAGGCGCCGAGGGCAACTTTTCCTCGGGCGCGAAGCCGGGTTCGCAGGCGCGCCGCAAGGCAGGCGGCAAACCGCAGAGTTCCCAGCCCGATCCCATGAAAACCAGCTTTGGCTATATCCACAAAGATGCAGGCCAAAAGCGCAGCGGTGATGGGATGGGCGGCGGACCTTCGGGCGGACGCCGACGCACCGGCGGTGGCAGCGGAGGTGGCGGTGGCGGCAACCGCGGCGGTCGCTGATTCATGAAAAATTGGCCTTGCCGCAGCGTAGCGCAACAGATGCGCTGTCCTACAATGATCGATTAACCCTTTGATTTCAGGAGCAAAGTATGACCATCGAGCGCACGCTCTCCATCATCAAACCCGATGCCGTTGCCAAAAACGTGATCGGTCAGATCTACACCCGTTTTGAGAAGGCTGGCCTGAAGATCATCGCAGCCCGGATGGCGCAACTCTCGCGCGCAGAAGCCGAGGCGTTTTACGCCGTGCACAAAGCGCGCCCCTTTTTCAAGGACCTGGTCGATTTCATGATCTCCGGCCCGGTGATGATTCAAGTGCTCGAAGGTGAAGGCGCCATTCTGAAGAACCGCGATCTGATGGGCGCGACCGACCCGAAAAAGGCCGAGGCCGGAACCATCCGTGCCGACTTTGCCGACAGCATCGATGCCAACGCCGTGCATGGCTCGGACGCGGCGGAAACCGCCGCAGTGGAAATCGCTTTCTTTTTCCCGGCGATGGCGATCCACAGCCGCTGAGATCAGGCTTTTTCGGCCCATGTCTGACGCACCCGCCAACCTGCTGCAGTTCGACCGCGCCGGTCTGGTGGACTGGTTCGCGCAGCATGGGCACGCCGCGTTCCGCGCCCGGCAGGTGTTTCGCTGGATGCACCAGAAGGGGGTGGCCGATTTCGAGGCCATGAGCGATCTGGCCAAGCCGCTGCGCCAGTTCCTGCGTGAGCGGGCCACGGTTGCCGCGCTGCCGGTGTTGACCGAATCGCGCTCGGCAGACGGTACGGTGAAATGGTTGTTCGACGTGGGTGGCGGCAACGCGGTCGAGGCGGTGTTCATTCCCGAGGCGCAGCGCAACACGCTGTGTGTGTCGTCTCAGGCTGGATGCGCGGTCAACTGCAAGTTCTGCTCGACCGGTCACCAGGGCTTCAGCCGCAATCTGCAGACCTGGGAAATTCTGGCCCAGCTCTGGCATGCCGAATTCACCATGCGGCGCGAACTCGGCCTGGCGGACGGTGAGCGCGTGGGCGAGCGCGCCATTTCCAATGTGGTGATGATGGGCATGGGCGAGCCGCTGCAAAACTACGGCCAGCTCATCCCGGCGCTGCGCACCATGCTCGATGACGACGGTTACGGCCTGTCGCGCCGCCGCGTGACCGTGTCCACCTCGGGCGTGGTGCCGATGATCGACCGGCTGGCGCAGGATTGCCCGGTGGCGCTGGCCGTCTCGCTGCACGCGCCTGTTGATGCGCTGCGTGACGAACTGGTGCCGCTCAACCGCAAATATCCGCTGCACGAGTTGCTGGCCGCTTGCAGACGCTATCTCGAATACGCGCCGCGCGACTTCATCACCTTCGAATATTGCATGCTCGACGGAGTGAACGATACCCCGGCGCTGGCGCAGGAACTGGTGCGGCTGGTGCGTGCGGAGCGGGTGAATTGCAAGTTCAACCTCATTCCGTTCAACCCGTTCCCCGAGTCCGGGCTCAAGCGGTCTTCCGCTGCGCGGGTTTCGGTCTTTGCCCAGGTGCTGCTGGATGCCGACATCGTGACCACGGTGCGCAAAACCCGCGGTGACGATATCGACGCCGCCTGTGGACAACTCGCTGGCGAGGTGCAGGACCGCACCCGCCGTGTCATTCGGATGCAGCAGGCTGTGTCGGCGCCCGGCGCTCGCCTGAGCCATTGAGGGAGAGTTTGCCCATGTTCCTGCGTCATCGCGCGTTGTCTGTTGCCGGGCCTTGGCGTGCGGCGTTTCTCGGGTTCTTGCTGGTCGGCGCAACCCTGCTCGGTGGCTGTGCAACGCAGACTCAGCGCGCCGCCGACATGGGTTCAGGCGCGGCCCTCAGCACGTCTGAAACCGCTGTGCTCAAGCGCGTGCAGTTGCGGCTTGAACTTGCGGAAGGCTATTACCAGCGAGGCCAGTTCACCGTCGCACTGGAAGAGGTGAACAAGGCGCTGGCGGAAAAAGCCGATTTCGTTCCCGCCTACACCATGCGTGCGCTGATTTACACCGCGCTGAACGAGAGCGGCAAGGCGGATGCGAATTACAAGGAAGCGCTGCGGCTGTCGCCCGACAACCCGGATGCGCTGCATAACTATGGCTGGTTTCTTTGCCAGCAACGGCGCTATCCCGAATCCTTTGCCCAGTTCAACAAGGCGCTTTCCATCCAGAATTACCGCTACCCGGTGCGGACCTATCTGGCGCTGGGTGTCTGCCAGTATCGCGCCAATGATTTGGCCGCGTCGGAGGCAACCCTCAAGAAGGGGTTTGCGCTCGATCCGTCCAATCCGGCCCTGTCCACCAACCTCGCCGTCGTGCTCGACCGGCTGGGCAAGTCCAAAGAAGCGTTGTTCTACATCGCCCGCGTGAACAGTGGGCAGTACGCCAGCGCGCAATCGCTGTGGGTGGGGATACTCATCGCGCGCAAGGCAGGCAATGTCCTGGATGCGGCACAGTGGACCAACCAGCTCGAACAGCGTTACCCCGATTCGCGCGAAGCCATCGCGGCGCAACAAGGCCGGTTCAACGATTCCGCACTGCTCAACGACTGATCCCGCATGTCTGAGATCACATCTGAACTGATCAATAGCCGGACGCAGGCGGGTGCCGCGCTGCGTGCTGCGCGCACCGCTGCTGGTCGCAGCGTCGAGGAGCTGGCGGCGCAACTCAAGGTCACGTCGGCCAAGATCGCCGCGCTCGAATCCGGCGACTGGTCTGCATTGCCCGACGACACCTTTGGCCGCGCGCTGCTGCGCAGCTGTTGCAAGGCGCTGAAAGTGGATGCGCAGCCCATGCTCGAATTGCTGCCGGGCGCGCCCGTGCTGCTCAACGTCCAATCATCGGCTGTTGATGCCGATGAAATGGCAAACCTGCCCGATCGGTCGCTGCCGCGCGCCGGCGCTGGTGCGCAAAAATCGCGCGGCATGCTGTGGCTTGCGGTTGTGATCATCCTGCTGGCCGCCGTGGTGTATTTCTGGCCCGCGCTGCGCGGACTGACGGATGGATTGCTGCCGAAGTCGGCTTCGCCCGCAGCCGAACACGGTGTCGTGCGTGAAACGGTGCCCACGCCATCCCAGCCGGTGCGGGCCGCTTCTGCTCCCGTCACCCTGCAGTCTCCGCTTACACTGACCCCATCGGCGCCAACTTTGCCGGCGTCCAGTGCGGCGGCGTCCGCGCCCACGGCCACGGCCGGTGGCGACACCCTGCAATTCACCGCGACGGCTCCAAGCTGGGTGCAGGTGACCGCAAATAGCGGCAAGGTGATTTTTTCGCAATTGCTGCAATCCGGCTCGGCGCAAGCTGTTCAGGTGCCTGCCGGGAGCAAGCCGCTGGCTGTGGTCGTGGGCAACGCGCCAAATACCACGCTGACTTACGCGGGCAAGCCGGTCGATCTGGCCCCGGAGACGCGAGCAAATGTCGCACGTCTCACACTAAAGTGACGCGCCTTCCCATGCAATTACTCGATCCGCCGATCCCCGAAGCCGTGCCTGCGCGCCATGTCACGCGGCAGGCGCGCGTCGTCTGGGGCGATACCGTGGTGACTGTGGGCGGTGGCGCGCCGGTGCGGGTGCAGTCCATGACCAATACCGACACGGCAGATGCCATCGGTACCGCCATCCAGGTCAAGCAGCTTGCCATGGCGGGTTCGGAGCTGGTGCGCATCACCGTCGATACGCCCGAGGCGGCAGCAGCGGTTCCCGCAATCCGCGAGCAGCTCGACCGTATGGGCGTGTCAGTGCCGCTGATCGGGGACTTTCATTACAACGGCCATCGCCTGTTGAGCGATTTTCCAGCCTGCGCGCAGGCGCTGTCCAAGTACCGCATCAACCCTGGCAATGTCGGCAAGGGGGATAAAAAAGACCGCCAGTTCGGACAGATGATCGACATCGCGATGCGCCACGACAAGCCGGTGCGCATCGGAGTGAACTGGGGCAGTCTCGACCAGGAATTGCTTGCCACCCTGATGGACGCCAACGCCCACCGCGCGCAGCCTTTCGAGGCACGGCAGATCATGGCGCAGGCGCTGGTGCTCTCGGCGCTGGAATCGGCGCAGCGCGCGCAGGAGCTGGGCATGAACCCGGCGCAGATCCTGCTGTCGTGCAAGGTGTCCAATGTGCAGGATCTCATCACCGTGTACCGTGCGCTGGCCGCGCGCTGCGACTATCCGCTGCATCTCGGCCTGACAGAAGCCGGCATGGGCACCAAGGGCGCGGTGGCATCCACTGCCGCCTTGGCGGTGTTGCTGCAGGAAGGCATCGGCGACACCATTCGCGTGTCGCTCACGCCAGAGCCCAATGGCTCGCGCACCGAGGAAGTCGTGGTGGCCCTGGAAATTCTCCAGGCTCTCGGCTTGCGCGCGTTCACGCCCTCAGTCACCGCCTGCCCTGGCTGCGGCCGCACCACCAGCACGTTTTTCCAGGAACTGACGCAGACCATCGACCAGTTCCTGCGCGCGCAAATGCCGGTGTGGCGCGCGCGCTATCCCGGCGTGGAGCAACTGCGTGTGGCGGTGATGGGCTGCATCGTCAACGGCCCTGGCGAAAGCAAGCACGCTGACATCGGCATCAGCCTGCCGGGTACAGGCGAGTCTCCCGCGGCGCCGGTGTTCATCGACGGCGAAAAGCGCATGACCCTGCGTGGCGACAAGATTGCCGCCGAATTCCAGACCATCGTCGAACAGTACGTTCATCAGCGCTACGGCGCAGCACACCGCCATTCTGACCGGGTGGCCTGAATTCCATGGCAGACAGACTCAGTGCCGTCAAAGGCATGAATGACATCGTGCCGCCCAAATCGGCGGCCTGGGAGTGGTTCGAGCAGCAGGTGCGCGAACTGATGCGCAGCTACGGTTATCAAAACCTGCGCACACCCATTCTTGAATACACCCCGTTGTTCGTGCGGGGGATCGGTGAAGTGACCGACATCGTCGAAAAAGAGATGTACAGCTTCACCGATGCGCTCAACGGCGAGCAGCTTACCCTGCGACCTGAGGGAACCGCCGCCATAGTGCGCGCTTGCATCGAGCATGGCCTGTTGTATGACGGCGGCAAGCGGCTCTGGTACACCGGGCCGATGTTCCGTCACGAGCGCCCGCAGCGTGGGCGCTACCGTCAGTTCCACCAGGTGGGCGCGGAGGCGCTGGGCTTTGCAGGACCCGATGCGGATGTCGAACTCATTCTCATCGCGCGGCAACTCTGGTCGCGTCTGGGTCTGGCCGATCTGGTCACGCTGGAAATCAACTGCCTGGGGCAGGCGGACGAGCGCGCGCGTCACCGCGTCGATCTCATCGCCTATCTGGAGCGGCACGCGGACCAGCTCGATGCGGATGCACGTCGCCGTCTGCATTCCAACCCCTTGCGCGTGCTCGATACCAAGAACCCGCAGATGCAGGAACTGGTTGCGGCGGCGCCCAGGCTGATCGACTATCTGGGTGAGGCTTCGCTGGCGCATTTCGACGGCGTGCAGAACCTCTTGCGCGCAGCAGGCCAGGCCTTCACCATCAACCCGCGGCTGGTACGTGGCCTCGACTATTACAACCTCACGGTGTTCGAGTGGGTGACCGACCGTCTGGGCGCACAGGCCACCGTCTGCGCCGGTGGACGCTACGACGGTTTGATCGAGCAGATCGGCGGCAAACCCGCCCCTGCCTGCGGCTGGGCGCTGGGTGTTGAGCGGGTGCTCGAACTTCTGATCGAGGCCGGCAAGGCTACGCCCGTGCGTGGCCCGCACGCCTATGCCGTGCTCACCAGCCCCGAGTTGATGCCGCGTGTCATGCCCGTGTGCGAGGCCTTGCGAGCGGCGGGTGTGCAGGTGCAACTGCACCTGGGCGCAGGCAGCATGAAATCGCAAATGAAAAAGGCCGATGCCAGCGGTGCCCGCTGGGCTCTGGTGTTCGGCGAGCAGGAGCTGCAGGATGGGCAGGTTGGCATCAAGGATTTACGCGGCACGCAGGATGCCGTGCAACAACGGCTGGTCGCGCTGGAGCCGCTGCAGAACCTGGTTTCTGCATTGCTCTGAACCGGCAACCTAAAATCACCACTTTTCGGCCCAAGACGTCCCATGAGCTACAACTTCGAAGAACAAGAACAGATCGCCCAGATGCGCCATTTCTGGGAGCGCTGGGGCACGCAGATCTCTGCTGGCGTGCTGGCTGTCGCGCTCGGTTTTGCCGGGTATTACGGCTGGCAATGGTGGCAGCGCAACGAGGGCGTCAAGGCGGCGGCGGTGTTCGAGCAGGTTCAGGCGGCGCTGCAGAGCAACAACCCTGACAAGATTCAACAGGCCTGGGCGACCATGCAGTCCAAGGCGCCAGGCAGCGCCTATGCCGGCATGGCAGCGCTTGCTGTCGGTAAAGCCCTGCATGACGCGGGTAAGAATTCCGAGGCCATCAGCGCCTTGCAATGGGCGGCCGACCATGCCGAGGGCAAGAGCGAGCGTGCAGTCGCCCGCCTGAATCTGTCGGCATTGCAGATCGATGCGAAGCAGTACGCCGAAGCGGCCAAGACCCTGGCCGAGGTTCCAGAGCCGACCTTCGCCGCGTTGTTTGACCTGCGCCGGGGCGATCTTGCCGCGCTGCAGGGCCAGCGCGACGCCGCAAGACGAGCATATGAAGCTGCACTCAAGGCCTTGCCTGCAGACTCTTCCGAGCGCGCCGCCGTGCTGCAAAGACTTCAAGCCGTCGGCGGGAGTGCAGCATGATGGCGGGCCAGACTTCTGCAGTGGCGCGCCAGAGCGCGAGTCGATTGATCCGCATTGGGCGCCTTGCCGTGCCGCTGCTGCTGGCGGCACAGCTTGGCGCCTGCGCCTCGGGTTCCAAACG
Organism: Pseudomonadota bacterium; assembly: GCA_021783695.1. Classification (GTDB taxonomy): domain Bacteria; phylum Pseudomonadota; class Gammaproteobacteria; order Burkholderiales; family Burkholderiaceae_C; genus Thiomonas. The sequence goes on from JAJXTO010000009.1 coordinate 23,758, forward strand.
TCCTGACCCGACTCCCTTGTCGCCGGTGGCCAACATCCTCACGGTCAAGCAGGTTTGGACCCAGCGTATCGGCAATGTCCCCGCGTGGTTCCAGACGGCAACGCTGCCCGGTGCCGTCGTGGTTGCGTCCGCCGACGGACAGGTCATGCGCCTCGATAGTGCGAACGGGCAGATCGTCTGGTCGGCCAAAGTGCCGTCGGGCATCAGCGCCGCCACCGGCAGCGACGGCACATTCACCGCCGTGGTCGACAAGAATAACGGCCTGGTGTCCATCGGCCCCAAGGGGCAGTTGCTGTGGCGGTATCAGTTGCCCACCACCGTGTTGACGCCGCCCACCGTCACGGGCGGACGCATCATCGTGCAGGGAGCGGATCAGCGCGTGCTCGCGTTTGATGCCGCCACGGGCAAACGCCTATGGCAGGCCGACAGCCGCGCTGCCTCGCTGCTGGTGCAGCAGGCTGGTGGCATGGTGGTGCGTGAAGGTCTGGTGATGATCGGCACGGCGCTCGGGCGCATCGACGCCTACGCCCTCGATGATGGCCTGCCGCGCTGGCAGGCCACGCTGGCGCGGCCGCGGGGCGTGACTGAAGTCGAGCGCGTCGTGGGTATCACCGGCCAGCCGGTTTTGCTGGGCTCCACCGTTTGTGCCCGCGCCTACCAGTCCGCCGTGGGTTGCGTGGATGCCGATACCGGGCGCATCCTCTGGACGCGCGCCGCTGATGGTTATACCGCGCTGAGCATGAACGACCAGGAAATCGTCGGCACGCAGGCTGATGGCGATGTGCAGGCCTATGCGGCGGCCGACGGCGTGCCCAGCTGGACCAATGCGCAACTGAAATATCGCAACCTGAGCGCGCCCCTGTTGGTCGGCCGCACGGTGGCTGTGGGCGACTATCAGGGCTACATCAGTTTCCTGTCGGCCAAGGATGGCAGCATCGTCGGCCGTGTCGCGACCGACGGCAGCGCCATTCAGGTGGCACCCGTGGTGGTGGACAAGACCATGATCGTCGTGACGGCCAAGGGCGGGGTCTACGCCTTCGTCCCAGATTGACGCGCATGACTCCTATTGTTTCTCTGGTTGGACGCCCCAACGTCGGCAAATCCACCTTGTTCAACCGCATGACGCGCTCGCGCGACGCCATCGTCGCCGACATGCCGGGCCTCACGCGTGATCGGCACTACGGCATGTTGCGCATGGCCGATCGCCCGGTGATCGTGGTCGATACCGGCGGTTTCGAGCCCGTGGTCGACACGGGCATCGTGCACCAGATGGCGCGGCAGACGCGCCAGGCCATTGCCGAATCGGATCTGGTGGTGTTTCTGGTCGATCTGCGCACCGGCCTGAGCCCGCAGGACTTGCACATTGCGGCAGAACTGCGCAAGACCGGCAAACCGATCCTGCTCGCCGTGAACAAGGCGGAAGGCCGCCACAGTCATCCCGCGCTCGCCGAATTCCATGAACTAGGCCTGGGCGAGCCGTTTTCCATCAGCGCCGCGCACGGAGACTCCGTTCCCGATCTGCTCGACCGCGTTCTTGCCGCCCTGCCGCCCGAGCAGGCGGATGAGGCGATCGAACCCGCCGCTGAATCCGGTCCTGTCGCGGCGGCGGATACCAAGCCGGGCGCAGTGCCGACGGAGCCGCCGCGCATTCACAGCCTGCGTCTGGCCATCGCCGGGCGACCGAATGTCGGCAAGTCCACTCTGGTCAATGCGCTGGTGGGGGAAGAACGCGTGATCGCCTTCGACATGCCGGGCACCACGCGCGACGCCATTGAAGTCCCGTTCGAGCGTGATGGGCGCAAGTTCATTCTGATCGACACTGCGGGTTTGCGCCGCAAGGGCAAAGTTTTCGAGGCGGTGGAAAAATTCTCTGTCATCAAGACCCTGCAGGCCATTGAGCAGGCCAATGTGGTGGTTTTGCTGCTCGACGCAACGGAGGGCGTTTCCGATCAGGACGCGCACATCGCCAGCTTTGCGGTCGAAGCGGGCCGGGCGCTGGTGCTGGCGGCCAACAAATGGGACGCGGTGGACACCTATGGCCGCGAACGCCTCATGGTGGCGATACGCCAGCGCTTGCCCTTTGTCGGTTTCGCGCGCTTTCACAGCATTTCAGCCCGAACGGGCGCGGGACTGAACGGGCTGATGAAATCGGTGATCGCCGCGCACGCCGCCGCCTATCGCAAGCTGTCGACGCCCAAGCTCACCCGCGCCATCATTGAAGCCGTGGCACAGCAGCAACCGCCGCGTAGCGGGCCAGTCCGCCCCAAACTGCGCTATGCCCACCAGGGTGGCACCAACCCGCCCATCATTGTGATCCACGGCAGCGCGCTCGACCGTGTTCCGGCCACCTACACACGCTATCTGGAAGGGCAATTGCGTGAAAAATTCGACCTGACAGGCACCCCGTTGCGCGTGGAGTACCGAAGTTCGACCAATCCTTACGCCCGCGATGATTGAAGTAGCCACGGATCGTGGCCTATATCAGCACTATGTTATTTTGCGGGCTCTTGCATTCCAGATCGTGAATGCCATTTAAGCTTTCCTCACCCAACGGAGAAGAAGATGAGTAACAAAGGGCAGTTGCTACAAGACCCCTTCCTGAACCTGCTACGCAAAGAACATGTGCAGGTGTCTATTTATCTGGTCAATGGCATCAAACTGCAGGGCCATATCGAGTCGTTCGATCAATACGTCGTGTTGCTGCGCAATACCGTCACGCAGATGGTCTACAAGCACGCCATTTCCACCGTCGTTCCCGCGCGTCCGGTCACATTCCAAATTGGTGAGCAAGAAACCCCCGCAGCCTGAAGGGCCTGAGCGCGCCGCTCTGGTCAGTGTGCAGCAGCGTCGTCCATCCTCGGGCGACGCGCTGGCCGAGCTGGAGCAACTCAGTACCTCCGCCGGTTATGCCCTGGCGGGGGAGCTGTCCTGCGTGCGGGCGCGGCCCGACGCAGCCACCTACATCGGTTCCGGCAAGCTGGAAGAACTGGGCGAACTGGTCAGCGCTTCCTCGGCGGACACCATCATTTTTGATAACGCATTGAGCCCGATCCAGCAGCGCAACCTGGAAAAGGCGCTGGGCAAACCCGTCCTCGACCGCACCGGACTCATCCTCGAAATCTTCGCCCGTCGCGCCCAGAGCGCCGAGGGCAAGATGCAGGTCGAACTCGCGCGCCTGGAGCATCTGGCCACACGGCTCGTGCGCGGCTGGACCCACCTGGAGCGTCAGACCGGCGGCATTGGTGTGCGCGGCGGACCGGGCGAAAAGCAGATCGAACTCGACCGCCGCATGCTCGATGACAAGATCAAGCTGCTTCGAACCCGTCTGGGCAAGCTGGGGCGCCAGCGCATGACGCAGCGGCGTGCGCGTGGACGTACAGGAGCGTTTCGCGTGGCATTGGTGGGTTACACCAACGCAGGCAAGAGCACGCTGTTCAATGCCTTGACCAAATCGAAGAGCTACGCAGCCGACCAGCTCTTCGCCACGCTCGACACCACAACGCGCAAGTTCTATCTGGCGCCACAGGTCAATGCCACTTTGTCCGATACCGTGGGCTTTATCCGCGATCTGCCGCACACCTTGATCGAGGCGTTCAAAGCCACTCTGGAAGATACATTGCAGGCCGATCTGCTGTTGCATGTGGTGGACGCCAGCGCGCCGATGTTGCGCGAGCAGATGGATGAAGTGCACGCTGTACTGCGAGAGATCGGTGCGGATGACATTCCGCAATTCTTGATCTTCAACAAGTCCGATCTCCTGCCGGTGAACCTTCTTGTTACAAATGATCACACCGATTCAGGGGGCATCGAAGCGCGTGATAGCATGCCTCGTTTTGCCGTTAGCGCCCTGACGGGAGCGGGTGTTGCATCCCTCAAAAATGCCTTGCTCGATGCCGTTCTGGCAGATCCCCGCTTTCAGTCTGTTTCTCCAGCTTTGTCGGACACTACTCAAATTTCCGCATGACTTCCTCTCGTTTCTGGCGTGCATCGCCCGCTGAGCAGATACCGTTGCGCCCGCGCTACTGGCGGAGTGTCTGGCCGCTTTCGCGCTTGTTCAACCGCTTGTTCAACCTGAACGATCCCCGCTGGGGCAAGGATGAGAGCGGCAGCAGCAATCAGAACAACAATCAGGAGCCGAATCGCCGTCCTGGCGGCGGCGGCCCGCCGGATCTCGATGAGCTTTGGCGTGATTTCAACCGCAAGCTCAACGGACTGTTCGGCAAAAAGCGCGGTGGCAACGGCGGTGGCATGGGCACGCCCCCGCAGCGCCCCGACCTTTATCCCTCCGCCAAGGGCATGGGGGTAGGCTTCATCATTCTGATATTGATTGGCGTGCTTGGCTGGCTGTCCTCCGGCTTTTTCATTGTGCAGGAAGGGCAGCAGGCAGCGGTTACGCGCTTCGGCAAGCTGGCCTATACCACGGACGCCGGTTTCCATTGGCGTCTGCCTTACCCGTTCGAGGCGGATGAAATCATCAATGTTTCGCAGGTGCGCTCCGTCGAGGTGGGGCGTGGCGGGGAAGTCAAGGCCACGGGACTGCCGGAATCCGCCATGTTGACGGAAGACGAAAACATCGTGGATGTGCGCTTCGCAGTGCAGTACCGCATCGACAATGCGGTGGACTATCTCTATAACAATCGCAGCCCGGATGACGCGGTGTCGCAAGCCGCTGAGACCGCGGTGCGCGAAGTGGTCGGCAACAAGACGCTCGACTATGTGCTGTACGAGGGCCGCGAACAGGTGGCCAGCGATGTGCAGGCGCTCACCCAGAAAATTCTCGACCGCTACAAGACCGGTATCATCATCACGACCGTCACGCTGCAGAATGTGCAGCCGCCCGAGCAGGTGCAGGCCGCGTTTGACGATGCCATCAAGGCGGGTCAAGACCGCGAGCGTCTGAAGAACGAGGCCCAGGCATATGCCAACAACGTCATTCCACGTGCGCAGGGCACGGCCTCACGCCTGATTCAGGATGCCGAGGCCTACAAGGCCCAGGTCGTCGCTCAGGCGCAAGGCGACACATCCCGCTTCGACCAGATCCTGCAGCAATACGAAAAAGCTCCGCAGGTCACCCGCGAGCGGATGTATCTCCAAACCATGCAAGACATTCTTTCCAGCGTATCCAAGGTGATGGTGGACTCACGCAGCAACAACAACCTGCTTTACCTGCCTCTGGACAAGCTGTTGCAGCAGTCTGCGGGCAAACCGGCATCGCCTGTCACCCCGCCTTCCACGCCAACAACGGTGCCCGCCCTTCCGACGGCATCGGTGGGCGCCACGCCTGCCGCGGTGGACAGCGCGGCAGCAGCAGACGGCACGGCCCCCACCCCGTCCAGAACCTCGCGCGATACCCTGCGCGAGCGCAACTTCCAGTGAGGGCCGGGCAATGAACAAAATCATTCTGGCCGTTGTCGCCATCGTCGTCGCTTTGATGGTGCTGTCGTCGAGCCTGTTCGTGGTGGACCAACGGCAGTTTGCCGCCGTGTTCGGCCTGGGGCAGATCAAGCGCGTCATCAGTGAGCCGGGCCTGTATTTCAAGATTCCCGCACCGTTCGAGAATGTGGTGTTTCTCGACAAGCGCATCCTGACCCTGCAGAGCCCGGATACCGACCGTTTCATCACTGCCGAGAAAAAGAATGTGGTGGTGGACTGGTATCTGAAGTGGCGCATCACCAACCCGACCGAGTTCATCCGCAGCTATGGCGGTGACCAACGCCGTGCCGGGGATCGTCTCGCGCAGATCGTGAAGGCGGCTCTCAACGAGCAGATCACGCGGCGCACGGTGCGGCAGGTGCTGGCGTCGCAGCGGGATCAGGTCATGCAGGACGTGCAGACCGGCATCGCCAAGGACATCAAGGGAACGGGGATTCAAATCGTCGATATGCGCCTGACGCGGGTCGATTTTGTCGCTGCCATCACCCAGTCGGTGTACCGCCGCATGGAGGCCGAGCGCCAGCGCGTGGCGAATGAATTGCGCTCCACCGGCTACGCAGAGGCCGAAAAAATCCGGGCTGAAGCCGATAAGGAGCGCGAAATCGTGATTTCACAGGCTTACAGCAAGGCCCAGACCATCAAGGGCCAGGGCGATGCCGAAGCCTCGTCGATCTATGCCAAGTCCTTTGGGCAGAATCCGCAGTTTGCCGAGTTCTACCGCAGCCTGGAGGCGTATCGCGCCAGTTTCAACAACAAGTCCGACGTGATGGTGCTCGACCCCAACAGCCAGTTCTTCCAGTTCTTCCGCAGTCCTGGAGGCGCCACGGCGAAACCGGCCAAATGAGGGTGGGCCCGGGCCCCGCACGCGCTTGATGCGGACCCGGGGGCAGGCTGCACATGCTGGATTCCTTGCTTCTCGCCATGGGCATCGTTCTGGTGCTGGAAGGTCTGATGCCCTTGCTTGCTCCTCGCCAATGGCGCGCGACGTTTCGACAGCTCCTGGCCTTGACCGATGGTCAACTCCGGTTTGTCGGCTTGATCGCCGTGATCTGCGGCCTTCTCGTGGTGCTTCTCCTCAAGTAAGCTGAGAGGTTGGCGCGGTTTGTCGCGCCGCCATTTTTTGCACGTTCCATGAGCAACTGGCGTCTTCCTGAATACTTTTCCGATGTGCTGCCCCACGAGGCAGCAATCATCGAGCACCTGCGCCGCGCCTGTCTGGATGCCGCGCAGCGTTACGGCTATGTCCTGGTCATGCCGCCTTTGCTGGAGTTTGCCGACTCGCTGCTGTCCGGCACCGGCCAAGACCTCGATCTGCAGACTTTCAAACTGGTCGATCAACTCTCCGGCCGCACCTTGGGCTTGCGCGCCGACATGACGCCGCAAGCCGCGCGTATCGATTCGCATCTGTTGAATCAGGACGGGGTGACCCGCGTCTGCTATTGCGGCAGCGCCGTGCGCACACACCCGGAAGGCGTCCATGCCAGCCGTGAAATCCTGCAATTCGGCGCCGAACTGTACGGGCATGCCGGGCTGGAAGCCGATCTGGAAGTACAGCAACTCTCCATGGCCTGTTTGCGTCTTGCCGGGGTGAACCACGCTGCGCTTGATCTGGCGGACAACCGCATCGTGCGCGGCGTGCTGTCGGGTCTGCTGCTTGGGCCGCAGGACATGGAGGCCATCCTGGATGCCCTTTCCAGCAAGGATGCAGGAGAACTTCGTCTGCTGACGCGCACCTGCACAGCATCGCAGCGCGAGGCCATTCTCGCCCTGCCGGAGTTATACGGCGATGCGGACGTGCTGCGGCAGGCGCGCCGCGTGTTGCCGCAGCACGCGCTGATTCAGCGCGCACTGGATGATTTGTCCATCCTGGCGCAGCGCCACCAGCAGCACGGGGTGACAGTGCAGATCGATCTGGCCGACATGCGTGGCTACCGCTATCACAGCGGCGTGATTTTCAGCGTCTATGCGCCGGGTTATGCAAATGCCGTGGCGCGTGGCGGGCGTTACGACGAGGTTGGCGCCAGTTTTGGCAGGCCACGAGCGGCCACCGGATTCTCCATGGATTTGCGCGAAGTGGCCGGATTTTCCTCCGCCATACAGCCCCGTGCAACCATTCTGGCGGAGTGGTCCGACGCAGCCGGTTTGTCACAGGCTGTCGCTGCATTGCGGCTGCGCGGCGAAACCGTGGTGCAATTGCCGCCAAACGAAGTTGAATTGGCGCGGGCAAATCATGGTCGCAGGCTGGTTCTGCGCAATGCCGCCTGGCAGGTTGAAGACATCGCCTGATTTGCCTCAAACCGATTCTTTGACTGACTGATACTGAAAGAGCATCCGCGTGAATACTGGACGTCATGTTGTTGTCGTGGGCACCCAATGGGGAGATGAAGGCAAGGGGAAGGTCGTCGATTGGCTGACCGACCATGCGCAAGGCGTGGTGCGCTTTCAGGGTGGACACAATGCGGGTCATACCCTGGTGATCAACGGCCACAAGACCGCGCTGCAACTCATTCCCTCTGGGGTGATGCGCCCCGGCGTCGTCTGCTATGTGGGCAATGGTGTGGTGGTCGATCCGCAGCATCTGCTGCTCGAAATCGGACGTCTCGAAGCCGCCAGTGTGGACGTGCGCTCGCGGCTGCATCTGAGCGAATCCTGCCCGGTCGTGCTGCCGACGCATGTGGCGCTCGACAAGGCGCGAGAAGTTCGGCGCGAAAACGACGGCAGCGGCAAGATCGGCACCACGGGCAAGGGCATCGGCCCGGCCTATGAAGACAAGGTGGCGCGTCGTGCGATCCGGCTGCAAGACCTCAAGCATCCACAGCGGCTGCAGGCCAAACTCGACGAAGTGCTCGACCTGCATAATTTTGTACTCAAAAACTATCTGCATACTGAGACGATTGACGGCAAGCAGGTGCTCGAGTCGCTTTTGCGGTCTGCCGAGCAGGTGCTTCCCCTGCTGGCCGATGTCGGATATGGAATTCATCAGGCGCATCTGCGCGGAGACCGTCTGTTGTTCGAGGGCGCGCAAGGCTCTTTGCTCGACATCGATCACGGTACCTATCCCTTCGTGACGTCGAGCAATTGCGTGGCTGGCACCGCGGCGGCTGGTTCGGGCGTCGGCCCCGGAATGCTGCACTATGTGCTGGGTATCACCAAGGCCTATACCACCCGGGTGGGTAGCGGACCCTTCCCGACCGAACTGCCCACGACCGAGCAGGGCAGCGTTGGTCATCATCTCTCCAGCATCGGCCAGGAATTCGGCACGGTGACCGGCCGCGCGCGCCGCTGTGGCTGGCTGGACGTGGCGGCACTCAAGCGCGCGGTCATCATCAACGGCGTCTCCGGGCTGTGCATCACCAAGCTCGACGTGCTCGATGGACTGCCAACCATCCGCGCCTGCGTGGGCTATCACCTCGACGGCCTGCGGCGTGACGTGCTGCCGCTCGACGCCGACGAAATCGAGCGTTGCGAGCCAATCTATGAAGACTTCCCCGGCTGGACGCAGAGCACCAAGGGGCTCACCACCTGGGATCAGCTCCCGGCAGCCGCGCGCGGCTATCTGCAGCGCGTCGGTGAATTGATCGGCGCGCCGATCGACATGATCTCAACCGGCCCCGACCGCGAGCACACCATCGTGCTGCGGCATCCGTTTCAGGCCTGAGCGTTTGCGGCGCTCGGGTCAGGTTTCCACTTCCAATACGTTCACAAAGGTTCGGCCATGCTCAGCGAGGACGGAAAGCATCTCTATGTTTCCTGGGACGAATACCACGCACTGATCGAAAAGCTCGCCCTCAAGGTGCACGCCTCGGGCTGGGAATTCGACCAGATTCTGTGTCTGGCCCGTGGCGGGGTGCGGCCGGGCGACATCCTGTCGCGCATTTTCAACAAGCCTCTGGCCATCATGTCCACCAGTTCCTACCGCGAAAGCGCCGGGACGGTGCAGGGGCGTCTGGACATTGCCCGCTACATCACGCTGCCGCGCGGTGAACTCGAAGGCCGCGTGCTGCTGGTTGACGACCTGGCGGACTCGGGCGAAACCCTCAACGCGGTGGAAAACCATCTCCGCGCCAGCAGCGGAAAAATCACTGATCTGCGCAGCGCCGTGATCTGGGTGAAGGGCATTTCCACGTATTTGCCCGAGTACTATGTGGACATGCTGCCCACCAGTCCGTGGATTCATCAGCCGTTCGAGGAATATGACGTGTTGCGCCCCGCCAAGCTGGCCGAGCGCTGGAAAATCTGAATCCTCAGCGGCAGTACTGGGCGATGAGCCCGGCGATGCGGGCGTGTTCTGCCGCGCGCTGAGCGTCATCCATGATGTTGCGCTGCCCCTGAGCGTCGATCTGCACCATGCGTTGTCCGCTGTCGAGAATCTGAAGCTGCTTTTGCGCCTGCAGGCAATTTTGCTGATTCTGCAGGGCCTGCTCCTGCTGTTGCTGCAGCTGGGCCTGCTCCTGTGCAGCCTGGTCCGCAGATTTTTTCTCGGCGATTTTTTTCTCGAGTTCACTGCTCGCGGGTTGTCTCGCACTTGCGGGCGCGGAGGATGGAGACGGCGCTGGCGCTGCGGTTTGACCCGGCGCAACGATCTGCGTTGGACGCTGCAGAACATTGCGCGCCGACACCGTGGCCGGAGGGGGGACATCGCTGTAATGCACCACGCCCTGCGCATCAAGCCACTTCCACTGCGCGGCCACGGCAGTCTGAACGCCCAGCAGCAGTGCGGGCAGGGCGAGCACGGCGGCAGGCAGGATACGGCGGCGAGATTTGGCAAATGGCATGAAAGAGTGCATGGCGGTCGACCTCAAAAGATGCCGCAAGCTTAGCGTTTTCGTTGGGGCAACGGCACGTTTCAGCAGGCGGGAAACCGCTGCCCATGCCTGCCCCCTATAATTTCCTTTTGCCCGGAGGCATCTATGCGTCTTGTAGGAAAAGCGCTGACTTTCGACGATGTGTTGTTGGTCCCCGCATATTCCCAGGTGTTACCCAAAGACACCAACCTTGCGACTCGGCTGACTCGCAATATTTCCCTCAATATCCCCCTGGTTTCGGCCGCAATGGATACGGTGACCGAGTCCCGACTGGCCATCGCCATGGCGCAGGAGGGGGGTATTGGCATCATCCACAAAAATCTCAGTCCCAAGGCGCAGGCCACCGAAGTGGCGCGGGTGAAGCGGTTTGAATCCGGGGTGTTGCGCGATCCCATCACCATCTCGCCCATGGTCAAGGTGCGCGATGTGATGGAGCTCTCGCGTCAGCACGGCATCTCCGGTTTTCCGGTCATCGAGAACGGCAAGGTCGTGGGCATCGTCACCAATCGTGATCTGCGGTTTGAAACCCGTCTGGACATGCCGGTGCGCGACATCATGACGCCGCGCGAGCGGCTGATCACCGTGCCCGAGGGCGCGCCGCTGGACCAGGCCAAGGCCTTGATGCATCAGCATCGCCTCGAGCGCGTGTTGGTGGTCAATGCCGAGTTCGAGCTGCGTGGGCTGATGACGGTCAAGGACATCCAGAAAGCCACGGAGCGGCCGAACGCCGCGCGTGACCCGCAAGGCAAGCTGCGCGCAGGTGCTGCCGTGGGCGTGGGTGACGGCACGGAAGAGCGTGTCGAAGCGCTGGCCAATGCCGGTGTCGATGTGATCGTGGTGGACACCGCGCATGGCCACAGCCAGGGCGTGCTCGACCGGGTGCGCTGGGTGAAGCGCAACTTTCCGCAGATCGAAGTGGTCGGCGGCAATATCGCGACAGGTGCTGCTGCGTTGGCCCTGGTCGATGCTGGTGCGGACGGCGTGAAAGTGGGCATCGGCCCTGGCTCCATCTGCACGACGCGCATCATCGCCGGTGTCGGGGTGCCGCAGATCACCGCCATCGCCAATGTGGCCAAGGCCCTTGAAGGCAGCGGCGTGCCGCTCATCGCAGACGGCGGCATCCGCTATTCCGGCGATGTCGCCAAGGCCATCGCAGCCGGCGCGTCCACGGTGATGATGGGCAGCATGTTCGCCGGCACCGAAGAGGCGCCGGGCGAGGCCATTCTGTACCAGGGCCGCGCTTACAAGGCGTATCGGGGCATGGGTTCGATCGGAGCCATGAAGGCCGGTTCCGCCGATCGCTATTTCCAGGATGGCGCTGAAACGTCCTCCGCCTCGGGCAATGAGAAATTCGTCCCTGAAGGCATCGAAGGCCGCGTGCCGCACAAAGGGCCGCTGGTCGCCATCATCTACCAGCTGGTCGGTGGCGTGCGCTCTTCCATGGGCTACTGCGGCTGCGCCAGCATCGAGGCAATGCGCGGCCAGGCCGAATTTGTGCAAATCACTGCAGCCGGCATGCGGGAAAGCCATGTGCACGACGTGCAGATCACGCAGGAAGCGCCCAACTACCACGTCGACTGACGCCCCTTCCCTTCGCACACCCCGCGCCAGCGCCTGTTTTCATGCACGACAAAATCCTCATCCTCGACTTTGGCTCCCAGGTCACGCAGCTCATTGCCCGCCGCGTGCGGGAAGCGCATGTCTATTGCGAAATCCATCCCAATGACGTGAGCGACGACTTCATCCGTGAATTCGCGCCCAAGGGCATCATCCTTTCTGGCAGCCATGCCAGCACCTACGAAGATCAGGATTTGCGCGCCCCGCAGGCCGTTTGGAATGCCGGGGTTCCGGTGCTGGGTATTTGCTACGGCATGTTCGCCATGACCGTGCAGCTTGGAGGAGAAGTCGAGCCCAGCCAGCATCGCGAGTTCGGTTATGCCGAAGTGCGCGCACGCGGGCATACCCGGCTGTTCGATGGCATTGAAGACTTCACCACGCCGGAAGGCCACGGCATGCTCAAGGTCTGGATGAGCCACGGCGACAAGGTCACGGCGATGCCGCCGGGCTTCAAGCTCATGGCCAGTACCCCGAGTTGCCCCATCGCCGGCATGGCCGACGAAGCGCGCGGCTATTACGCCGTGCAGTTTCATCCCGAGGTCACGCATACCGCCAAAGGGCGAGAGATGCTGGAGCGCTTCGTGCTGCAGATCTGCGGTGCCAAGCCCGACTGGATCATGCACGACCACATCGGCGAGGCGGTCCAGCGCATCCGTGCCCAGGTGGGGTCCGAGGAGGTCATCCTCGGACTGTCCGGCGGGGTGGATTCCAGCGTGGCGGCCGCGCTCATTCACCGCGCCATCGGCGATCAACTCACCTGCGTGTTTGTCGATCACGGCCTTCTGCGGCTGAACGAAGGGCCAGCCGTCATGGAGATGTTCGCCGGACGTCTGCATGCCAAGGTGGTGCATGTCGACGCCAGCGCCCGCTTCATGGCCGCGCTCGCCGGAGTCGGCGACCCCGAGGCCAAGCGCAAGATCATCGGACGCGAGTTTGTCGAGGTGTTCCAGGTCGAGGCGGCCAAGCTGAAAAACGCCAAATGGCTGGCTCAGGGCACCATCTACCCCGACGTCATCGAATCCGGTGGGGCCAAGACCCAAAAGGCCACCACCATCAAGAGTCATCACAACGTCGGCGGTCTGCCGGAAACTCTGGGGCTGAAGCTGCTGGAACCGCTGCGCGATCTGTTCAAGGACGAAGTGCGCGAGCTCGGTGTGGCGCTCGGCCTGCCGCATGACATGGTGTATCGCCATCCCTTTCCGGGCCCAGGCCTCGGGGTGCGCATCCTGGGCGAGATCAAGGTGGAATATGCCGATCTGCTGCGCCGTGCTGACGCGATTTTCATCGAGGAATTGCGCAACTGGCGCGATGACGCAACAGGCAAGAACTGGTACGACCTCACCAGCCAGGCCTTTGCCGTGTTCCTGCCAGTCAAAAGCGTGGGCGTGATGGGCGATGGCCGCACCTACGACTATGTGGTGGCGCTGCGCGCGGTACAGACCAGCGATTTCATGACCGCCGACTGGGCCGAACTGCCCTACGGTCTGCTCAAAAAAGTGAGCAGCCGCATCATCAACGAAGTGCGCGGGATCAACCGGGTGACCTACGACGTGTCCAGCAAGCCGCCGGCCACCATTGAGTGGGAATGACGCACCATGCGCATGCTCTTCGGGCTCATCGGTTTGTTGCTCACTCTGTTGATTCTCGTCTGGCTGGTGCGCACGCAGTTGACGGCGCAAGTCGGTGTGGCCTCGCAGTCCGCAACGGGGGGCGCGCAAGGCGCAGAGGGGCAGCCGGCATCGGCAGCGCTCAAACAGTTCAAACAATCGCTGGACAAGGCGCTCAAGGCGCGTCCGGCCAGCGTGCCTGAATAGATATGGCGAATGAGGCTCGGCAGTGTACGGAGGCTGACAGCGCGTTCATGCACTTGGCGCTCGATCAGGCGCGGAACGCCTGGCTGCTGGGCGAGGTGCCGGTTGGCGCGGTGATCGTTCGTGGCGGGCAGGTGATTGCCACCGGCTACAACCGGCCGATCGGCGAGCACGATCCCACGGCACATGCCGAAATCGTCGCACTGCGCCAGGCCGCCCATCTGCTGGGCAACTACCGCCTGCCGGACTGTACCCTGTATGTCACCCTGGAGCCCTGCGCGATGTGCGCCATGGCCTTGCTGCATGCGCGGTTTGCGCGTGTGGTGTTTGGTGCGCGCGACCCCAAGACGGGCGCAGCGGGCAGCGTGGTGGACCTGTTTGCCGACCCCCGGCTGAATCACCACTGCAGTATCACCGGCGATGTCGAGAAGGCTGCGTGCAGCGCCTTGCTCCAGGAGTTTTTCCGCGAGCGTCGCCGCGCGCAAAAATTGCCGCAGGGCTCTGTGCGCGATGGCGGTCTGGCAGGCATCGAAGTCACCGAGCTCGATATCGAGCCGCCCTTCGCATGATGACGTTCCGTTTCAGCCCAGTTCCCAGCACACTTTCATGTCCTCGACCGAGCCGCTTCCAGAACAACAGATGAGGCGTGGCCTTCTGCGCCTCGTTTCCCCCGCAGGCGCAGTGCAGGACGCAGCGCGTCTTGAACTGGCCAAAGCGCACCTGGAGACGCTGGGTTTTCGCGTCCAGGCCGCAGCGCAAGTGCTCGCGCGGGTGCAGCGCTTTGCCGGCACCGACGCGCAGCGCGTGCGCGCCTTGCATGATGCCGCGCGCAGCAAGGCCGACGTCGTGATGATGACGCGCGGCGGCTATGGCTTGAGTCGCCTGCTGCCGGTGATTGATTACGCCTTGCTGGCCGACGCCATCAAGGCCCGCAGGCAGATGTGGATCGGGCATAGCGATTTCACCGCACTGCAACTGGCACTGCTTGCCAAGACCGGGGCGGTGACGTTCAGCGGGCCAATGGCCTCCTACGACTTTGGCGAGAAGACGCCGGACGACATCACCCTCGACAGCTTTCTCGACGCAGTAGACGGCACGCTCGAAGCGGTAGGTTTCGTCTGTGACGACGCCCCACGCGGCCTCGACGTCAAGGGCATCCTCTGGGGTGGCAATCTCGCCCTGGTTGCCAGCCTGGTTGGCACGCCGTATCTCCCGCGTGTGGGGGGCGTGTTGTTTCTCGAAGATGTGAACGAGCATCCCTACAGCATCGAACGCATGTTCATCCAATTGCTCCATGCGGGTGTGCTGCAGCGACAGAAGGCGGTGCTGCTCGGCCAGTTCACGGCGTACAAATTGAGTGCGCATGATGCAGGCTATAACCTGGACGCTGCGGTGGACTGGCTGCGGGCGCAACTGAAGCCGCACGGCGTTCCGGTGCTTACCGGCCTGCCTTTTGGTCATGTGCGCACCAAGCTGACTTTGCCGCACGGGGTACGCACGCAGGTGCTGCGCGATGGAAAGGAAGTTTTTCTATTTTTTCCGCACGCAGGGCATTGACGCGCGATCTGCAGGCGGCTGGCGGCTTACTGCTTGTTCCGTTGCTCGTACTCCCGGCGCAGGCGTTCCTGCTCGCCGGGAGGCAGACGCTTGAAACGCTGCTGTTCCTGCAGAATGCGGTCGCGCTGCTGCGGCGGCATTTTCTCCCACTGCTGATACGACCCCTGACCGTCACGCTGGTTGGCGTTTGCAAAAGGGGCCAGTGTCAGGGCGCTCAAGACCACAGCCACCGCGGTGACCAGGGCGGTGCGGACAGGAGCCCATGCACGATGGAGACGATCAGGCCGGATTGCCATTTTGAAGTCCCTGCTGCAGCATCTGCGGGTGGTTGGACAGCCATTGATAGAACTCGATGTTCTGCACCGCGTCCGCCACCTGCGGGCTGAGGCTGCCCGGATCGATGCCGTTATTGGCGTTGAGGTGCGGCACGCTGATGAACACGGCCAGTGCCAGGGAAGCGGTTGCCATGCCGGCGGCAAACACCCGCGGCCAGCGCACGGTACGTGAATGACGCCTGGGCAGGCGGGCCGCAAGCTGGGGCAGCGGGGCGAGCTGGTCGCACAGGTGCTGGCCAAACTGCAGCGTGCTCTGGCACCGCGGGCAACGTTCGAGATGCGATTGCATTTGCGCGGCCTGTTCAGCCGACGCCAGACCACTGCGAAAGTGGTCGATTTGAGCTGGGGTGAGATGGTTCTGGGTAGTCATGATGTCATCTGAGGCAGGCAGTTCAAACTTTAGCGGGATGGTCGGATTCAAGCAATTCCCGCAGACGGGTGAGTGCGCGCATATGGTGGGTTTTGACGCTGCCCTCACTGACTTTCATCGCCATGGCCGTGTCCACGATGGACAGCCCCTCCATTTCGCGGAGCAAAAACGCCTCGCGCTGGCGCGGGCTGAGCGCGGAAATCGCGTCGGCGATGCGCCCGGCCAACTGACCGTTGGCCACTTCCGCTTCGGGCCCCATGGCCGTGTCGGCCACGGATTCCCAGCTTGGCGGCTGATCGCCGTCGTCGTCGCTGGAGAAGAAGAAATCGAAAATCTTCTCCATCTTGCGCTTGCGGTGCATATCGGTGATGCGATTGCGCAGGATGCTGTAGAACAGCGGCGCCCATTCTTCCGAAGGGCGATCTTGGTAATGGCTGACCAATTTGAGCAGGCTGTCCTGCACCACGTCTGCGGCCATGGCGGCGTCGCGCAGTTCGATGAGCGCCACGCGTGTGGCGCGCACGCGCACTTCGGTGCAAAACCGGTTCAGCGCGCTGGAGGTGGGAGCCGCAGCATTGCTCACGAGCGAGGGGAGGGCGTAAACATGATCCATAGCATAGTGGCCCAGTTCAGGCGTGTTGTCACAGGGCGAAAAACGCGTGATTGCCTGCAGACAACGCGCAGATTGGCGCGTTGATGACAGCACGTGCGGATCGTGCGCGGATTTTTTCGGCTGCGTCGGGCCGCCGTCTTCTGGGCGGGCCTTCGTAGAATGCGCGCTTCGTCTGCCTCCCGCGCTTGCCATTCACGTGAATCCCCGCCTCGATCTGCTTCAGCCCTATCCGTTTGAAAAATTGCGCGTTTTGACTCAGGGCGTGACGCCGCCTGCGCAATGGTCGGCGATCAGCTTGGGAATCGGTGAGCCAAAGCATCCCACGCCGCAGTTCATCCGCGACGCGTTGACCGCGCATCTCGACGGTCTGGCGGTCTACCCCAGTACCGCCGGAACGACGACGCTGCGGCAGGCCTGCGCGCAGTGGGCGCATCGCCGCTATGGCATTGCACTGGATGCGCAGACGCAGGTGCTGCCGGTCAACGGATCCCGCGAGGCCTTGTTCGCCATCGCGCAGACAGTGGTGGACGCCAGCCGGAACGCGGCCACCGTGGTCTGTCCCAACCCGTTCTATCAGATCTACGAGGGCGCAGCCCTGCTGGCGGGGGCGCAGCCGTATTTCGCCGCAGTGGATGCGCGGCGCAATTTCGCGGTCGACTGGGCTGCCGTAACTGCAGCAGTCTGGCAAGGCACGCAGTTGCTCTATGTCTGCTCTCCGGGAAACCCCACCGGCGCGGTGATGCCGCTGTCCGAATGGAAGCTGTTGTTCGAATTGTCCGATCGCCATGGCTTTGTCATTGCCAGCGATGAGTGCTACTCGGAAATCTGGTTTGGCGACCAGCCGCCACTCGGTGGTCTGGAGGCCGCGTGGCAGTTGGGGCGGACGGATTTCCGCAATCTACTGATGTTCACATCCCTTTCCAAACGCTCCAACGTGCCTGGGTTGCGCTCGGGTTTTGTCGCAGGAGATGCAACGCTGATTGCCGCCTTCACCCGCTACCGCACCTATCACGGCAGCGCCATGAACCCGGCGGTGCAGGCCGCCAGTGCGGCCGCATGGAACGACGAGACGCACGTCGAGCACAACCGGGCGCTGTATCGCGAAAAATTCGCCGCCGTGCTGCCCATCCTGCAGCCGGTGATGGACGTGCAACGGCCCGACGCCGGATTCTATTTGTGGGCTGCAACGCCCGTGGACGACGCGCAGTTCGCCCGCGGTCTGCTTGAAAAATACAATGTCACTGTCCTGCCCGGCAGTTATCTGGCGCGCGCGCAGGGCGGCGTCAATCCGGGCAGCGGGCGCATCCGCCTGGCGCTGGTCGCGCCGATTGACGAATGTATCGAGGCAGCCCGCCGCATCGCCGCCCATTGTTCATCACTCAACCACTCACAGTGAATCCCACCATGACGCAACAACTGCAAACCCTCATCGACCAAGCCTGGGACAATCGCACCAGTTACAGCCCGGCCAACGCCCCGGCGGAACTGCGCGAGGCGGTCGGCCATGTGATCGACCAGCTCAACGTGGGCAAACTGCGCGTGGCCGAGCGGGTGCATGGCGACTGGGTCACGCATCAGTGGCTGAAGAAGGCCGTGCTGCTGAGCTTTCGCCTGCACGACAATGTGGCAATGCAGGCCGGTGATCTGCACTTTTTCGACAAGGTGCAGACCAAGTTCCACAACCTGAATGACGAGCAGATGCGCGCCACCGGGGTGCGCGTGGTGCCGCCGGCCGTGGCGCGGCATGGGTCTTACATCGCGCCCAATGTAGTGCTGATGCCCTCTTATGTGAACATCGGCGCCTATGTGGACGAGGGCACCATGGTCGATACCTGGGCCACCGTGGGCTCGTGTGCACAGATCGGCAAGAACGTGCATCTCTCGGGCGGTGTGGGCATTGGCGGGGTGCTGGAGCCGATTCAGGCCAATCCGACCATCATCGGAGACAACTGCTTCATAGGCGCGCGCTCGGAAGTGGTGGAGGGTGTGATCGTCGAAGACAACTGTGTCATCTCCATGGGCGTGTACATCGGCAAGTCGACCAAGATCTACGACCGCGCCACGGGCGAAGTCAGCTACGGCCGTGTTCCAGAAGGTTCGGTGGTAGTCAGCGGCAACCTGCCCAGCAGCGATGGCAAGTACAGCCTGTATTGCGCAGTGATCGTGAAAAAAGTGGATGCGCAAACACGCTCGAAAACCAGCATCAACGAGCTGTTGCGCACTTGAGCAGGCCTGGCGCGACGCACCGCAGGATCAGATCACTAAGGGGGATGTATGTCGGCAATGGAGCGTTTGTTCAAGCTGATGGCGGAGAAAAAGGCGTCTGACATCTACATCAGTCCGCACGCTCCCATCCTCATTCGCATCAATGGCCACGCTGTGGCGGTCAACCGGCAGGTGCTGACGCCGGAGGAGCCGTTTCGCCTGCTGGCCGAAGCCGTGGGACACGAGAAGGCGGCGGAAGTCACGCGCACCGGCGAGCTCAACATCGGCCTGCCGCGGCCCGGCCTGGGGAGTTTTCGCATCAGCGCGTTCCGCCAGCGCGGCAGTGTGGCGATGGTGGTGCGCTTCATCCCGGGGGAAATTCCACCCCTGGAATCATTGAACCTGCCCGGCGTGCTGGCCGATCTGGTGATGGAAAAGCACGGCCTGTTGTTGATGGTGGGATCCACCGGCGCGGGCAAGAGCACCACCCTGGCGGCGATGATCGACTACCGCAACGCCAACAAGACCGGTCACATCCTCACGCTGGAAGAGCCCATCGAATACCTGTTCTCCAATCGCAAGTCCATCGTCAACCAGCGGGAGGTGGGCATCGACACCGAGTCGCTGGCAGTCGGTCTGAAAAATGCGCTGCGGCAGGCGCCCGATTGCATCATGATCGGCGAAATCCGCGACCAGACCACCATGAGCGCGGCCCTGCAATACGCCTTGTCGGGCCACCTCTGTCTGGCCACGCTGCATGCCAACAACAGCTACCAGGCGCTCAACCGCATCGTCGGTTTTTACCCCATGGACCAGCGCGCGGCGCTCTTCAATGACATGGCCTCCGGCTTGCGGGGCATCGTCTCGCAACGGCTGCTGCGCGCCAGTGCCGGCGGACTGACGCCGGCGGTCGAAATCATGCTCAACACCCAACTGGTGCGCGAACTGATTGAAAAGGGCGATTTCTCCGGCGTCAAGGAGGCGATGGAAAAATCCATGGCCGAAGGCTCGCAGACCTTCGAGCAGGCGCTGGCCGCCATGGTGGTCGACGGTGTGGTGAGCCGCGAAGAAGCGCTGGCCTACGCCGATTCCCCGACCAATCTGCTCTGGCGCCTGGAGAACGATTCGACCCTGCGTAAACAGCCCGCTCCCGCCGAGGCAGTCGAAGACGACACGCCTTCGTTCACAGAAATCACCCTCGACCTCGATTCTCCCCGCTGAATACGCCCGCTCCGACTGCATGTCCCCCACTCAAATCCTGGTCCACGACCTTATCTCCCGCCACTCCGTCACTCCGCACGATGCGGGCTGCCAGCAGATCATCGGCGCACGCCTGGCTGCTCTGGGCTTTTCCTGCGAGACGGTGGAGAGCGGCCCGCCCGATTTCCGTGTGACCAACCTGTGGGCGCTGCGTCAAGGCGCGGTGGACGATGCGCCGGTGCTGATGTTTGCCGGCCATACCGATGTCGTGCCCACCGGTCCGCTCGACCAGTGGCACAGCGATCCGTTCGTGCCCACTGTGCGCGACGGCCGCCTGTACGGGCGCGGGGCGGCCGACATGAAAACCTCGCTGGCCGCGATGGTGGTGGCCGTGGAGGAGTTTCTCGCTGCCCGGCCCCAGCCCAGGGGCGCGATTGCCTTCCTGCTGACCAGCGACGAAGAAGGTCCGGCGCACGACGGCACGGTGAAGGTGTGCGACCTGCTGGCCGCCCGCCGCCAGCGGCTGGACTGGTGCATCGTTGGCGAACCCACCTCCACCGCGACTCTGGGCGACGTCATCAAGAACGGGCGGCGCGGTTCGCTCTCCGCACGACTGACCGTGCGCGGTGTGCAAGGTCATATCGCCTACCCGCAGCTGGCCAAGAACCCGATCCATCTTGCCGCCCCCGCGCTCGCCGATCTGGCGCAAATCTCCTGGGATGCTGGCAATGCCCACTTTCCGCCGACGTCCTGGCAGATGTCCAACATCCACGCAGGCACCGGGGCGACCAATGTGATTCCCGGCGAACTGGTGGTGGATTTCAACTTCCGCTTCTCGACCGAGTCCACGCCTGAGCAACTCCGGCAGCGCGTGCATGCGGTACTCGACCGTCACGCACTGGATTACTCCATCGACTGGACGCTGGGCGGTGAGCCATTTCTCACTCCGCCTGGCGCCTTGTCCAAGGCCTTGCAGGCGGCAATTCGTGAGGAAACCGGCGCGCAGGCGCAGCTCTCCACCACGGGCGGCACGTCCGATGGCCGCTTCATCGCCAAGATCTGCCCGCAGGTCGTGGAGTTTGGACCGATCAATGCCAGCATTCACAAAATCGACGAATGGGTGGAAGTGAACGCCATCGACCCGCTGAAAAACATTTACCGCCGCACTCTTGAGGCGCTGGTGGCATGACATTGCACGCAAGTCCGCCGAGACCGACGCAGCCTGCCATCACATTGCACGCAGCCTGGGTCGAGGCGGCGCAGGCGCTGGCCGTAGCCCGGCTCGACCACGGCCACGGCTGCGCCAGTGCCGAGGAGGAGGCGGCCTGGCTGGTGCTTCACGCAGCGGGCCTGCCCGCCACCGAGGCCGATCGGTTCGACGTTCATGCCTTGCAGCCTCTCAATGCGCAGCAACTCCAGCAGGTTCGGGCCATCACCGCGCAACGCATCGCCACGCGCCAGCCGCTGGCCTACCTGCTTGGTGAAGCCTGGCTGGTGGGCCTGCGCTTCACCGTCGATCCGCGGGTGATCGTGCCGCGTTCCTTCATTGCCGAACTGCTCGATCAGGGCGCGCTCGACTCCTGGCTCTTGGTTCCGCCACAGCACATTCTCGACATGTGTACCGGATCAGGCTGTCTGGCCATTCTTGCTGCGCTGGCCTGGCAGGACGCGCAGGTGGACGCAGCCGATCTGTCGCTGGACGCCCTGGCTGTGGCGCAGATCAACCGCGCCGATTACGTGCTGCAGAAGCGCATGCAACTCATCGCCTCCGATCTGTGGAGCGCTTTCGCTGCCCACCCCGCCAACGGCTACGACCTGGTGCTGTGCAACCCGCCCTACGTGCCCGCGGCCAGCATGCAGACGCTGCCACAGGAATACCGTCATGAGCCGACGCTGGCGCTGGCCGGTGGAGCGGACGGCATGGAGCTGGTGCGGCGGTTTTTGCGCGACGCACCACCCCATCTCGCCCCGCACGGGGTGATCGTGCTGGAAGTGGGCAATGAACGCGCGGCGTTCGAGGCGGCGTTCCCGCAGTTGCCCGCGGTCTGGCTCGATACCGAACTCCATTCCGAGGCCGTCTGCCTGCTGCTTGCAGACGATCTTCGCGCCGTGTTTGCACCGGGAGCCACAGCATGATCCGCCTCACCGACATCGTGTTGCGGCGTGGCATCCAGGTGGTGCTCGATCACGCCAGCCTCACCCTGCATCCGGGTGACAAGATCGGCCTGGTGGGCGTCAACGGCGCCGGCAAGACCTCCTTGTTTTCGCTGTTGCTCGGCACGCTGCATGAAGACGCGGGCACCCTGGAAAAACCGGCCAACTGGCGTCTGGCCACGGTTGCGCAAGATGTGCCCGACACCGACGCCACCGCGACCGACTTCGTGCTGCAGGGTGACGTTGCCCTGTGCACGGCGCAGCGGGCGCTGCAGGCGGCAATGGACGCGCCCGAGCAGGACGAGGCCGCCAGCCACGTCCTGGGCGAAGCGCAGCATGCGTTCGAGCTGGCCGACGGCTACACCGCGCGGGCTCGGGCGGAGGCCTTGCTGCTCGGTCTGGGTTTCAGCGTGGCGGAATTGCACAAGCCCGTGGTGCAGTTTTCCGGTGGCTGGCGCATGCGGCTGGCGCTGGCGCAGGCGCTGTTCGCGCCGAGCGACTGCCTGCTGCTCGATGAGCCGACCAATCACCTCGACCTCGACGCGCTGGTCTGGCTGGAGCAATGGCTGGCCCGCTATCCCGGGCTGCTGCTGGTCATTTCGCACGACCGCGAATTTCTCGACGCCATCTGCCGCGTCACCGTGCACCTCGACGGCGGCAAGCTCACCCGCTATGGCGGCAACTACACCCTGTTCGAGGAGCAGCGCGCGGAAAAGATCATGCAGCAGCAGGCGGCGTTTTCCCGGCAGCAGCAGGACATTGCCCGGCTGACGCGCTTTGTCGAGCGCTTTCGCGCCAAGGCAACCAAGGCCCGCCAGGCGCAAAGCCGCATGAAGGCGCTGGAGCGCATGGAGCGGCTGGCGCCGGTGTATCTCAGCGGCGCGCTGCGCATCGAACTGCTGGCGCCGCTGAACCTGCCGCAGCAACTGCTCACTTTGCATGACGTGTGCTGTGGCTATGGCGAGCCGCCCATCCTGACAGGAGTCAGCCGTGTCGTGACCGGCGGCCTGCGACTGGGCATTCTGGGTGCCAACGGCCAGGGCAAGTCTACCCTGGTCAAGACCCTGGCCGGTGTGCTGCCGCTGTTGTCCGGCCAGCGCATCGAAGGCAAGGGGCTGGTGATCGGCTACTTCGCCCAGCAGGAAGTGGACGTGCTGCGGCTGGACGAATCGCCGCTGCAGCACATGCAGCGGCTGGCGCGCGATGTGGCGCCGCAGACCACCGAGCAGGAATGGCGCAACTGGCTGGGCCGCTATCAGTTCGACGGCGACATGATGCTGCGCGCCTGCGGCAGTTTTTCCGGCGGAGAAAAAGCCCGGCTGGCGCTGGCGCTGGTCATCTGGCGCAGGCCCAATCTGCTGTTGCTCGACGAGCCGACCAATCACCTCGATCTCCCCACACGCGAAGCGCTGGCCATGGCCCTGCAAGACTTCGCCGGCACGGTGCTGCTGGTATCGCATGACCGCGCCCTGCTGCGCGCCACCTGCGATGCCTTCTGGCTGGTGGCCGATGGCCAAGTGCAAGACTTCGACGGCAGCCTCGACGATTACCAGCAGTGGGCCCTATCGCGCACCCGGCAGCGGCAAAACGCAGCGCAGGCGAGCGCTCCCGAGCCCGAGCCGACCCCGGCCGACCGCAAGGAAACCCGCCGCCAGCAAGCCGAGCTGCGGCAGCAGCGTACGCAGCAACTCAAGCCGATCAAGGCCGAGTTCACCAAGGTAGAGACCGAAATACGCCAGCTTGAGGACGACCGCACGGCGCTGGAAGCCGCGCTGGCGCAACCCAGCCTGCAAGCGGCGGAACGTGTGGAACACGGCAGGCGGCACCATGCGCTCTCTCAGCGCATCGCTCTGCTCGAAGAGCGCTGGCTGGAACTCAGCGAGCAACTCGAAACGCTGCAGTCGGTCTGACAGCGCGCCCTGATCTGACGCGAAACGTCTGTCCCCGAGGGGATGAGAACTTGGGGACGCACCGCGTTTCGCGCTGATGGCGGTCTGATCAAGGTGAAATTTGATCAATGCTGAGATGCCGACATGTCGATCCGAGTAAATTGGTCAACCTTTGCGTCGCTGACCTGCGCTTCGCGCCAACAGCGCTGCCCCATTCCCCCGGAGTGCCCATGAAACAAACCCTGCTGCAAGAAAAATATCCTGTCTACGTTGCCGAAGTCTCCAAGTCCGAAACCAGCTGCACCACGGTGGGGGAGGTCGTCGACTACTTCAAGGAAAAAATTGCATCCAACCCGAAAGTCAAATTCATCGCCGTGTTCGATCATTTCGAGCACACCACCAACATCGGCGGCGCCATTGCTCCGGAAATCAAGGCGGCGGCGGAAGTGATTTTCTGCTTCGGTATCGCTTTGCCCAACCCCATGGTGCTGGCGGTCCGTCCGCGCTCCATCGGCATTGCCGACATGGGGGACAAGTTTGTGGTCAGCTTCCTCGAAGCGCCCATGGCACCGGCCAACGAAGCCATGGAAGCTTGGACCAAAGGCCTGCACAACAAGGACTGAGTCCGTGGGTCGACAGCGGCCTGGTTCAGCGCTTCACAATCACAAAACACCGCGACCGAGTTCGCGGTGTTTTGTGGAGCAGCAGATTGGATTCAGCTTGAGGAACTTCTGGTCGCACGCCAGAGCAGCACTGCAAAACAGCTTGCCGCAACCGCGAGACCAGTGGTGTTGCCCATCCAGAAACCTGCTGCTCCCTGCAGCGCAGCCGGGGTGATGCCCAGGGTATTGAACCCCAGCATGTAGCCGCCACCAAGGCCGATTCCCCATAGAGACAGCGCATACAGCACGCTGGGCAGGACGGCGATGTGGTAAGAGCGCAGGACGAAGGCGCTGCTCGATTGCACCGCATCGAACACCTGATAGAGCGCGATGAACAGGAAGAGGTGATAGGCCGCAGCCTGCACCTTGGGGTCGGACGTGTACCAGCCGATGATGCGGCCACGTTCCAGCCAGACGGCCAGACCGATGGCCACGGAGAGCAGGGCTGCGGTGCCCACCCCGCTCCACGCCGTGTGTCGTGCAGCGCGGTTGTTGCCCGCGCCGAGATGCTGGGCCACCACCGAGCCCGTGGCGATGGAGATCGACAGCGGCAGCATGTAGAGCACGGTGGCGAAGTTGGCGGTGATCTGATGCGCGGCGAGCACGGTGTTTCCAAGGCGGGCGATGAACAACGCCATGAAGGTGAAGGCGGAGACCTCGACCAGCAGGCTCAGGCCGATCGGCCCACCCAGCCGAAGCAGGTGCGCCTGCGCAGCCCAGTCCGGCCCGTCCCAGCGTGAAAACGCGGCGAATGGCCGCAGCGCAGCGCTGTACCGATGCTGGAGCAGCGCCACGGCGAGCAAGCCGTACTGGGTCAGGACGGTGGCAATGGCGCAGCCGGTCGCCCCCAGCGGCGTCATGCCATGCAAGCCAAACTGATCCGGCAGCAGAAACAGGGCGTTGAGCAGTAGTTTGATGAGCAGTCCGCCGATCTGCAAGGCCGCTGTGAGCAAGGGCCTGGAGATGGCTTGGCTCAGCGCCGCATGCACGCGGAACGCCAGGGCGGCCGGCAGGCCGAGGGCGAGGATGGTCAGGTAGCGATCGACCATGGGGTCGCGTGTCTGTCCGGTGAGTGCCAACAGCGGTTGCGGCCAAAGCAGCACACCCATGCCGACGACGCACAGCCCCCCGGCAAGCCAGAGTCCCTGGCGAAAACCAGCGCCGACGACTTGCGGCGTGCCTGCGCCAAAGCCGCGCCCCAACGTCGGCAGCAGCGACTGGGTAACCCCCGAGAGCGAGACATACAGGGTGATGTAAATCGCCTGACCAATGGACAGGGTGGCGAGATTGGCCGTGGTGGAGAAATGACCGAGCATCACCGTGTCGGCCACGCCAAAGCCGATGACCGCAAGCTGGCCGATGAGCACGCTCACGGCCAGCCGCAACAGGTCGCGCAGTGGACGCATGAACGTCGCGCCCTAAGGCCCAGGGGGAGTCAGCCGCTGGTAGAGGAAGATCGGTTCATCGCGTTCACCCGGACGGCCGCCGCGCCAGAGCAGCCGCCATTGTGTGGCTGGCCCCGGGGCATGCGCGCCCAGCGCATAGGGACAGTGCGCAGTGTGTGCATTGGAGAAGTCGAGCTGGCTCCAATAACCGATCAAGGCTTGCGAGGTGAGGTCGATTCCAGAAGGCTTCAGGCAGGGCGTGCCGACCTTCATGGACAGCGCGCTGCTTGTCTGCACCGCATGCGCCACGCTGGTGCCAACGTTGCGGTAGGTGCTGGCGTAGTTCAGTGCCGGCATCCACAGGCTGCCGACCAGGACCCAAGCGAGCGTGACGCCGCTGGCCGACAGCACCATGCCTTTCCACAACGGGTGGCGATGCCGCCCGGTGCGCCAGATGACGATCGCCGCCCAGGCTGCGGTTGCGAGCAGCGAGATACCCAGCGTGAAGGGGTCGAGGCCGAGATGAAAACCGGGCGCGAGTCGCGCAATATTGGCCGCCGGCTTGGGTGGCCAGCCGGTGAGCATGGCCAGCCACATCACCCAGACCACCAGCGCCAGCAGGCTGTAGAGCAGAACCGCGAACCAGTCGATCGCCGCCAGCCCTGCACGCCGCATCACAGGCAGCGCGAAGCCGGCCAGAATGGCCAGCGGCGGAAGCGACAGCAAAAAGACCTTATCGTTATTGCCGAGTGCCAGAGCGCTGAACAAAGCCAGCAGAGCCAGCGCCCAGGCGGGTTGCAGATGCCTTGCATGCAGCGACTCACGCCAGCGCCAAAGCGCCCACAGCGCAAGCGGCCAGGCTGGCCAGGTGAACCAGACACCGATGCGGAAAAAATTGCCGATGCCGATCAGCGTCGGCCATTGGCCGTGCAAAGACCAGCCGAGTTGTGATTCGGCCCACAAACCCGACGCAAGACCGAGCGCCAGAGCCGTCATGAGTTCCCAATTCTCCCTGCCCAGGTCGTGCCTGAGGAGCAGAGTCAGGGTAAGCGCCAGCAGCAAGACGAACCAGCCAGCCGATGTCAGCGACAGGCTGATCAAGCCCAGACCGATGACCATGGCCGATGTCCGGAGTTTGCGCGGATAGATCGACACGCCCAGCAACACCGCGCTCATCGCGGCGAGCTGCAGCACCTGGGTCGAGGCTTCATGACCGCGTCCGAGCAAGCCCAGAGTGGCCAGCAAGGTGAGCAGCACGCCATCGGCGATGGCACGGGCGTAGTCACGCGGCACGATCGGCGGCCCGAAGGCTGGTGGCACGGGCTGCGCCGCATCATCCCGCGCAAAGTGAAACGCGGCGTACCACGTCAGACTCATGCTCGCTCCCAGCGCCAGCATGAAAGGCAGCCGCGAGGCCAGCACAGGGCCGATCCAGGCGCCGAAGGCTTGAATCGACCACGCCCCCAGCCAGTGGGTCAGCCAGCTACCAAGGATGGCATGCCCGTATAGTTGTGGGTGGAACCAGTCAGTCGCACCCCGCGCCATTTGCCACATCACGGCAAAACTCAGGCCGTCGGTGCGCCACGGGTCGCGCCCGAGAAATCCCGGGAGGGTATAGGCCAGGCACAGCAGCAAGAGCAAGGGTCGAGGCAATTTGCTCACAGCGCCAGCCTTCAGGGCAGGGCGCGTCGGTGGTCTGCGTGTCTGTCCGTGTGAGAAGGCCGAACTCATGGAGAAAATGGTTTGCGCGAGGCGTTGAATCCGGGGTGAAAAAGACAACGGGCAGCCGCGCTGCCCGTGATCTGCATGTGCCTCGGGTTGTGGCAACCCGGGTTGGCGGTCAGGCGCTCAAGCCTTGCCTGTCGCCTTGGCGAACTTCTGGCGGAACTTCTCGACGCGGCCGCCCAGAGTGTCGATGCTCTTTTGCTGGCCAGTGTAGAAGGGATGCGATTCAGCGCTGGTTTCCACCTTGTACAAGGGCACTTCACGGCCATCGTCGAGTTTGACGGTTTCGCGCGTTTGCGCCGTGGAGGAGATGATGATCTTCGAGCCAGTGGACAGGTCGAGGAAGCAGACGTCGCGGTATTGGGGGTGGATTCCAGATTTCATTTCAGTTCCTAGGGATGACAGCTAGCCGCCGACGCGCGTGAGCAAACTGAACACATCCATTCGCTGTCGGTACTTGGCAAAACAGCGAATTATCGCAGATTTCTCTGGCGCAGTATCAGACTTCAAATCGAGATTTCAAATCGCAGCGTGGCCTCAGCCGCCGCGGCGCATCAGGTCGAAGAACTCGGCGTTGTTCTTGGTCTGCTTCATTTTGTCGAGCAGGAATTCCATTGCCTGAATTTCGTCCATGGGATAAAGCAGCTTGCGCAATATCCAGGATTTTTGCAGGATTTCCGGCTTGAGCAGCAGTTCTTCACGGCGTGTGCCGGAGCGGTTGATCAACATGGCCGGATAAACGCGTTTTTCGGACAGGCGGCGATCCAGGTGGATTTCCATATTGCCAGTGCCCTTGAATTCTTCGTAGATCACCTCGTCCATGCGGCTACCGGTATCGACCAGCGCTGTGCCGATGATGGTGAGTGAGCCGCCTTCTTCGATATTGCGCGCGGCGCCAAAAAAACGCTTCGGACGCTGCAGGGCGTTGGCATCCACGCCGCCAGTCAAAATCTTGCCGGAAGTCGGGATGACGGTGTTGTAAGCCCGCGCCAGACGGGTGATGGAATCGAGCAGGATGACCACATCCTTTTTCAGTTCGACCAGGCGCTTGGCTTTTTCGATCACCATTTCAGCCACCTGTACATGGCGCACCGCCGGCTCGTCGAAGGTGGAACTCACGACTTCGCCGCGCACCGAGCGCTGCATTTCTGTCACTTCTTCCGGGCGCTCGTCGATCAGCAGCACGATGAGCACGACCTCCGGATGATTGTTGGTGATGGCGTGCGCCAGGGCCTGCAGCATCACGGTCTTGCCGCTCTTGGGCGGGGCGACCAGCAGGCCGCGCTGGCCTTTGCCAATGGGCGCGATGATGTCGATCACACGGCCAATGATGTTTTCCTCGCCCTTGATATCGCGCTCCAGACGCATGTGTTCCGTGGGGAACAGCGGCGTCAGGTTCTCGAACATGATCTTGTTCTTGTTCTCTTCAGGGGTCACGCCGTTGACGCGGTCGACCTTGACCAGTGCGAAGTAGCGCTCTCCGTCTTTCGGTACGCGCACTTCGCCTTCGATCGAGTCGCCGGTGTGCAGATTGAAGCGGCGGATCTGGCTGGGCGAAATGTAGATGTCATCCGGCGACGCCATGTAGCTCGACTCGGGAGCGCGCAGAAAGCCGAAGCCATCGGGCAGAACCTCCAGGCAGCCGTCGCCGAACACCTGCTCCCCGGTGCGGGCGTGCTTTTTGAGGATGGCGAACATCAATTCCTGCTTGCGCAGGCGGCTGGCGTTCTCAATCTCGAACGACTGCGCCATTTCAAGCAGCTTGGAGACGTGCGTCGCTTTGAGTTCGGACAGATGCATGGTGAAAAGCTCGGGAGGGAAGGCTGCGATCCGGTCCGCCGTCATCGGGGCGGTGCATGACCCATGAAAAGGCTCACGCGAAGCAGCAGCAAAAAGAAGAGGGGGTAGGGATCAAACAGGCCGTGTGAGGTGTTTCACGGCGGGGCATCACGGTGCGGTGGCTCGGGTTGGCCAATCCGCCGGATTTGTTGCGCGGTGGTGATGACCGCGCAACATGAAGAATTATAGGTGCGCGTCAACGAAGGCGGTCAACTGAGACTTGGACGCTGCCCCAACCTTGTTGCCCGCGAGCTCGCCGTTCTTGAACAGCAGCAGGGTCGGAATACCGCGGATCCCGAACTTGGCCGGGATGGATCGGTTCTCGTCCACGTTGACCTTCATGATGGCGAGTTTGCCCTGATATTCGCTGGCCAACTCGTCCAGTGTCGGGGCGATCATGCGGCAGGGACCACACCATTCCGCCCAGAAGTCCACCAGCACGGGCACTCCGGACTTGAGCACATCCTGCTCGAAGTCTGCGTCATTGGTGTGTTTGATCAGTTCGCTAGCCATGGTCACCTCGATAGAAAGATTTGATGGGGATTTTGACACAAAATGCCCGGGCTGCTCTGATCTCGATGGATCGGTCCAGAATCAGAGCCTGGGAAAACGCCTTGGTGGAGCCGGGGCCGCCAAACGTGTTGACGACGTCGGCCTTGGCCACTTTGAATAAGGGGTGACGAGCCGTTCCCCCGGCACTCTCGGTAAACGGCTGTGGCTGCTTCGTTCCCGACCTGACCAAGTTCACCGCGCCGCGATGCGAGGCGGCCCGTCACCGCCCATTCTATGTTGTTTCGAATGGGACTGATCTCTGGGGCGGCACATGTCGTCTTGGGCTTTGACATCGAAGTGCGCTTCAGTTGCCGGTTTCGTCCATCAGCGCGCGGGCGTGGGCGATATGGCCGCGGTAGGCGTCGAAAATCTTGCGCAGCGCAGTGTCCATGCTGGCCTTGGGCGCCCAGTTCAGGTCGCGCATGGTGTTGGCGATCTTGGGCACGCGGTTTTGCACGTCCTGATAGCCCTTGCCGTAATACACGCCGGAACTGGTTTCGACCAGTTGCACCTGCCGGGCAAACTCGGCGTATTCGGGCACCGACGCGGCGATGCGCAGCATGTGCTCGGCCAGTTCGCGGATGGAGTGGTTGTTGGCCGGATTGCCGATGTTGTAGATGTTGCCGCTGGCCACACCGTCCTTGTTCTCGATGATTTTCATCAGTGCGTCGATACCGTCGTCGATATCGGTGAAGGCGCGTTTTTGCTGGCCGCCGTCGACCAGGCTGATGGTTTCGCCGCGCACGATGTGGCCGAGGAATTGCGTCACCACACGCGAGCTGCCTTCCTTGGCGGAGAAGATAGTGTCCAGCCCGGCGCCGATCCAGTTGAAAGGGCGGAACAGGGTGTAGTTCAGCCCTTCCTGCTGGCCGTAGGCGGCAATCACGCGGTCCATCAGTTGTTTGGAGCAGGCGTAGATCCAGCGCGGCTTGTTGATCGGGCCGTAGGTCAGCGGCGAGTTCTCGGGGTCGAACTCGGCGTCGGCGCTCATGCCGTAGACCTCGGAGGTGGAGGGAAACACCAGGTGCTTCTTGTGTTTGACCGCGGCGCGCACGATGGGCAGGTTGGCCTCGAAGTCGAGCTCGAACACGCGCAGCGGCGCCTTCACATAGGTGGCCGGGGTGGCGATGGCCACCAGCGGCAGGATGACGTCGCACTTGCGCACGTGGTATTCGATCCACTCTTTATTGATGGTGATGTCGCCTTCGAAGAATTTGAAGCGCGGGTTGGCCAGCAGGTCGTCGATGCGGTCGGTGTTCATGTCCATGCCGTACACCTGCCAGTCGGTGGTGGCGAGGATGCGCTTGGACAGATGGTGCCCGATGAAGCCGTTGACGCCAAGGATGAGGATTTTTTTCATGATTGCAGTCCTGCGAGATTTGAGAATTGTTGTGCGCTCAAGGGGTGATCGGGGCGGCCTGCGGCCCAGAGCTCGAGCAGGTGGATTGCACCGCCGTCAGCCGTTCTGGCAACGATCTGATCGCCCAGGCGATGTGGACCGACGGGTGCAGATGCCGCGAGATGCCCGGCCAGCTCGGGCCGCGCCAGCCGGGCACGAGCCACGATGAAGCGTTCGCCCTGCAGCTCGAAAAAGGCGCCGGGGTAGGGCGGCGCCACGGCGCGGATGAGGTTGTAAACCGCCTGCGCCGGTTGCGTCCAGTCGATGCGGCCGTCTTCGGGTTTGCGACCGCCGAAGTAGCTGCCGGTGGCCAGATCATTGGTGCGGCGCGGCACTTCGCCGCGCTGCAGTTGCGGCAGCACATTCCACAGCGCGATTTCTGCAGCCACAGTGAGCTTGTCGAACACATCCTTGGCGGTGTCGTCGGGCAGGATGGGCACCGCCTGCTGGGCGACGATGTCGCCGGCGTCGGGTTTGGCCTGCATGACATGCAGCGTGGCGCCGGTTTCGGTCTCGCCGTGCAACACGGCCCAGTTCACCGGGACCCGGCCACGATACTTGGGCAGCAGCGATCCGTGCATATTGAGCGCGGCAATGCGTGCTGCGGCCAGCAACGGCGGGGGCAGCATGCGGCGGAAGTAAAAGGAAAACAGGTAGTCGGGCGCGAGCGCGGCAACGCGGTCGATCAGTGCGTCATCGACCGCGTCGTCCACATAGGCCACGGGCAAGCCGACCTCTGACGCCACATCCGCCACACGATCGAACCACAGGGTTTCGGTCGGGCTGTCCGGGTGGGTGACGACGAGATCGACCTGCACGCCGTGCGCCAGCAGCGTCTTGAGGCATCGCACCCCGACGTTGTGATAGGCGAAGACGACGGCTCTCACGTCGCGCTGGCCTGCGCCGGTTGAGCCGCGGCTGCCGGGAGCGCGGCGTGCGGCACGAATACGCCAGGTTCGGGCGGCAGGTCTTGCAGCACCGCCTGCACCAGATAGCGCGGGCGGCCGCGCACCTGCTCGTAGATGCGGCCGATGTATTCCCCCAGCAGGCCGATGCTGAACAGCACCACGCCCAGCAGGAAGAAGGTGATGGCGAACAGGGTGAACACCCCCTGCACCTGCGAGCCTTCGACAAAGCGCTGCACCATGAGGTAGAGGAACAGCGCCCCTGAAGCCAGCGCCAGCAGGATGCCCGAGTACGACATGAGTTGCAGGGGGACGAGCGAGAAGCCGGTGACCAGATCGAAATTCAGCCGGATGAGCTTGAACAGCGAGTATTTGGAGTCTCCAGCCTGGCGTTCTTCATGCGCGACTTCGATTTCGGTGGGTTTGAGGGCGAAGGTGTAGGCCAGCGCCGGCACGAAGGTGTTGGCCTCGGTGCAGCGGTTCACTGTATCGACCACGTCGCGGCCGTAGGCGCGCAGCATGCAGCCCTGGTCGGTCATGCGCACGCTGGTGATTTTTTCGCGCGTCCAGTTCATCGCCCGGCTGGCGCTGCGGCGAAACCAGCTGTCCTGCCGCATGCGGCGGATGGTGCCGACGTAGTCGTGGCCCTCACGCATCTTGGCCACCAGTTTGGCGATTTCCTCGGGCGGATTCTGCAGGTCGGCGTCGAGGGTGACGACGATGGGCGCGCGGGTGTGCTCGAAGCCGGCAAGAATGGCCATGTGCTGGCCGTAATTGCCGTTGAACAGCACCACGCGGGTGACGTCGGGGCGCTGGCGTTGCTGCGCAGCCAGCAGTGCGGCTGAGCGGTCGCGGCTGCCGTCGTTGACGAACAGGATTTCGTAGGGGTCGCCCAGGGCGTCGAGCGCGGGGTAGAGACGGGCGAACAGGGCGGCGAGACCGGCTTCCTCGTTGTAGACGGGGATGACGACTGAGACGGCTGGATGGTGGTGCAGAGTCATAGGCCGAATTGTCGCAGCACGGCGTCGAGGGCAGCAGTCACCCGCGTCACGTCACAGTTCTGCATGCCGGGGAAAAGCGGCAGGGTGAGGATGGCCGCGCCAACGGCCTCGGCATGAGGAAAGTCGCCGGGCTGAAAGCCGCGCGCGCGATACAGGCTGAACAAATGGATGGGCGGGTAGTGCACGCCGGTGGTGATACCGCGGTCTTTGAGCGCCTGCATCAGCGCGGCGCGCCGCACCTGCGGTGGCGGCACGATCTGGAACATATGCCAGTTGCTTTGGGTCAGGTCGCGCGGGGGGAGCTGCACGCCGCGGGCTTCCAGATCAATGGCATCGAATGCGGCGAAGTAGTGCTGTGCCAGCTCGCGGCGGCGGGCGTTGAATTCTTCCAACCGTTGCAACTGGCCCCAGCCCACGCGCGCGGCCACGTCGGTGAGGTTGGACTTGCCGCCGACCACGTCCACGTCCATGCCGTCGAGCCCGCTGCGCTGCACGCCCTGCAGGCGCAGACGGCGCGCCAGATCGACGTCGGCATCCGGTGGCAGCACCAGACAGCCGCCTTCGATGGAGGTGATGTTCTTGTTGGGATGGAAGCTGAATGAGGCGAAATCGCCGAAGCTGCCCACGCGTTTGCCGTGCCAGGTGCTGCCGATGGCTTGCGCCGCGTCTTCGATCACCCGCAGCTTGTGCCGTGCGGCAAGGGCGTCAATCGCGTCCAGGTCGGCGGGCAGGCCGGCCAGATGCACGGGCAGGATGGCACGGGTGCGCGGGGTGATGGCGGCTTCGATGCGCGCCGCGTCGATATTGCGCGTCGCCGGGTCGATGTCGACGAACACCGGCGTCGCTCCGACGGCCAGCACCACATTGCTCGTGGCCACCCACGACAGCGGCGTGGTGATGACCTCATCGCCCGGGCCGATGCCCAGCAGCCTGAGCGCCACGTCCATGGTCACGGTGCCCGAGGCGTAGGCCAGCACCGTGCGGCCGCCGAAATACGCGGACAGCGCCTGCTCGAACCGGGCGCACCACGGCCCGGTGGTGATCCAGCCCGAGCGCAGCACTTCGACGACCCCGGCGATGGTGTCTTCGTCGATGTCGGGGCGGGTGAAGGGAAGAATGTCCTGGGAGGTCATGTGAGGATGTTCAGGCGCGGGCGACGATGATCACACCCGCGATGATCACGGCAATGCCGACGAGCTTCTGCACAGTGAGCGCCTCGCCGAACAGCCACCAGGCGGCAAACGCCGTGACCACATAGCCTAGCGAGATCATGGGGTAGGCGATGGAGACCTGCACGCGGGTGAGGGCCAGGATCCACACCACCACGGAAACCGCATAGAACGCCAAGCCCAGCAGGATCTGCCATTGCATCGCAAAGTGCAGGCCGGCATGCCAGAGATTGCTTGCGGTGAAGTTGAAACGGCCCACCGTCTCGGCGCCGGACTTGATGAGCAGTTGCGCTGCGGCGTTCAGCAGCACACCCGTCAGCACGAGAGCGAAGGCGACGGCGCTCATTGCACCGCCCCAAGCGGTGGGGGCGTGAGCGACGCGCCCGTGTTCCATGCTGCGGGCAGGCGGGTGGCCGCAGCCTGTGCCGCAGCGCCGTAGTCCTGCCCCGGTTTGGCAATGACGATGAAGCGAGTCGTGCGATCGATCACGGTCATGGGCAGGTGCAAAGCCTGCAGCGCGGGCAGACTGGACGGCGGCAGCAGCGCCAGCGGCAGTTGATCGGCCTCCCAGCGTTTGGCGAAATCAGCATAGGTCGGCACCCACAGACCGGGCTGTTGCGCGATGCCGAAGTGCAGCTCGCCCTGATATTCCACCAGGGTCACGGTGCGGTCGAGGTAGAAGGGCAGGGTCTGGTCGTAGGTGCCCACGGCGTAGAACGGCTGGCCTGGATGAATCCACGGGCGGATAGCCTGCACCACGTCCTTGGTCGAGGCAGTGCGGCCCAGAATCTGGAACTGCTGGATACCCAGAGAAAATCCGAGGGTCATCGCCACACTGACGAGCAACACCGCTGCTGTGCGCCGCCCCTGCATTTCCCAGCGCCAGGCCAGCAGACCGCTGCCCAGCGCCAGCATGGCGGTGCCTTCCAGCCACCAGCCGAACTGCTGATACAGCGCGCCGGGTGTGATGGCATTGCCCAGCCGGTGCAACTGTGTGAAGCCGAGAATTGCCGCCAGCCCCAGCAGCGCCAGCAGCGCAAACTGCCAGCGCAGCGCGCCGCGCCGAGTCCGGTCGAGATAGTCTCCAATCAGTAGCGCAATGGCCGGGAAGATGGGCAGGATGTAGGACGGCAGCTTGGATTTGGAGATGCTGAAAAACACAAAAATGAACACCACCCAGATGAGCAACATGCCCTGGGCATGCAGGGTGCGTCCCTGGGCGCCGCCAAATGCCGCGCCGCGCAGAGTGGGCTGGGAGGCGCTCTTCCACAGTGCCGGAACCAGGCTGCCCAGCCAGGGCAACACACCCAGGATCAGGATGGGAAAGAAGTACCACCACGGCCCGGGGCGCTTGAGCTCACTGGTGAGAAAGCGGGTGAACTGCTGGTAAATGAAAAAATAATCGAAAAACTCGGGGTTGCGCGCCTGGACCCAGATGAACCAGGGCGCGGCAATGGCGAGAAAGATCAACAGACCGCTGACGATGTAAAGCCGCGTCCACAGCTTCCAGTCGCGGTAGATCAGGGTGTAGAGCGCCAGCGCCGCGCCGGGCAGCAGGATGCCGATGAGTCCCTTGGAGAGCATGGCCAGCGCCATGAACGCCCAGCAGGCCCACATCCACCAGCGGGTCTGGGCACGGCTGGCGTCGGGCCGCTGCGCCAGCAAGAAGGCCATCAGACTCGCGGACATGGTGGCGGCGGTGCCCATGTCCAGCGTGTTGATGTGGCTCATCGCGTTCCAGTAAAACATGCTGGCCAGCACCGCTGCGGCAAACACGCCGGTGCGGCGGTTGAACAGCCTTGTTCCGGCCCAACCGGTGAACAGCACCGAAAACAACCCGGTGAGGCCGGTCCACAGCCGCGCCTGCCATTCGCCAAAGCCGAAGATCTCGTAGCTCACCGCCGTGGCCCAGTATTGCAGCGGCGGCTTCTCGAAGTATTTGAAGCCGTTGAGCCGCGGGGTGATCCAGTCGCCGCTCACCACCATTTCGCGCGGAATTTCGGCGTAGCGGCCTTCATCCGTTGGCACCAGATCGCGCCAGCCCAACGTGCCCAGCCACAGCACGACGAGAGCGGCAAACAGCGCCCAGATCAGGCCGCGCCCAGAGCCGGGATCGGATGCGGAAAAGTCTTGCGAGGAATGCGACATGGAGAAAAAGAGAGGTCGGTGCAAAGCCGGTGCAGGCCGCTGACGACCTGCCGGATAGCCGTGCATGGTAACGGGCGAAGGCTTGCAGGCCACTGAGGGAAGGTGCTGCAATGGGCGCAAGACAAACAGGAGACCGACATGACCTGGCCGACCCACACCGTGACCAATCAGGCAGCGCCCTTGCAGGATTACAACCTCTTTACCTCCGATCCCGCCTTGCAAGAGGCGCTGGTCCGTGGCGGCGCGGCCTGGGCGCAGGCCGACCTGGCGCTGC
This sequence comes from Pseudomonadota bacterium, assembly GCA_021783695.1. GTDB lineage: Bacteria > Pseudomonadota > Gammaproteobacteria > Burkholderiales > Burkholderiaceae_C > Thiomonas. The sequence goes on from JAJXTO010000009.1 coordinate 60,806, forward strand.
AGGGCCAGGAACTCGGCACCGCGTTCAGTTACGGCCAGGGCCGTCTCGCCAACCGGCATGACCCCGCACTCCATGCCTTCGACGCGCGGGGCTTCCGCCGTGACCAGATCGCGTTTCACCCCGCGTGGCATGCGCTGATGGCCGACATCGCCCGGCGCGGTCTGCACACCGGCCCTTGGGCGCAGCCCCGGCCCGGCGCGCATGCGGCGCGGGCCGCGGGATTCATCCTGCAGACGCAGATCGAGGCCGGGTCGATGTGCCCGACCACCATGACCTACGGCGCCATCCCTGCGCTCTCGCGCGATTCCATGCTCGCCCGCGACTGGCTGCCCACCCTGCTGCGGCGCGAGTACGACCCGAGCGACCAGCCGTTTTCGCGCAAGCGCGGCGGTCTGATCGGCATGGGCATGACCGAAAAGCAGGGCGGCTCGGATCTGCGCACCAACACCACCCATGCCGAGCCAGATGGCGCGGGCGGCTGGCGTCTGACCGGCCACAAATGGTTTTTTTCCGCGCCCCAATGTGACGCCCATCTCGTGTTGGCGCAGACGCCTGGGGGCTTGAGCTGCTTCTTTGTGCCCCGCTGGACGCCGGACGGCAGCAAGAACCCGGTGCTGATCCAGCGTCTCAAGGACAAGCTGGGCAACCGCTCCAATGCCTCCGCCGAAGTGGAATTGCAGGGCGCCTGGGGCCACCTGCTCGGGGAGGAGGGACGCGGCATCCCCACCATTCTGGAAATGGGCACCTACACCCGTCTCGATTGTGTGCTGGGAACGACGGGGCTGATGCGCCAGGCGCTGAGTCAGGCGGTGCACTACGCACGGCACAGGCAGGCCTTCGGCGCCGCGCTGATCGAGCAGCCGCTGATGCGCAATGTGCTGGCCGACATGGCGCTGGAGGTCGAGGCCGCCATTGCCTTGGCCATGCGGCTGGCGCAGGCCTTCGACGCGCAGCATGATGAGGCGCAGATGCTGTTGCGTCGCCTGCTGACTCCGGCGGGCAAGTTCCGCATCTGCAAACGCGGCGCCGAACTGGCCGCCGAAGCCATGGAAGTGCTGGGCGGAAACGGCTATGTGGAAGACGATGTGCAGGCCCGCATCTACCGCGAAATGCCGGTGAACTCCATCTGGGAAGGCTCGGGCAATGTGATGTGCCTCGACGTGCTGCGCGCCCTGGGCAAGAACCAGCGCACCACCGAGGCGCTGATGGCCGAACTCGCCCCGGCCCAAGGGCGCAACGTCCATTTCGACGCCCACCTGCAGCGCCTGTCCACCGCCATGCGCAGCACGCAAGACCTGCAGAGCCGTGCGCGCTCCCTGACCCACGACCTCGTGCTGGCCATGCAAGCCGCGCTGCTGTTGCAGCACGCACCCGAACCCATCGCCCAGGCGTTCTGCGCCACTCGTCTGGGCCGGGAGTGGGGTGGCGGCTTCGGCACCCTGCCGCACACCACCGACTTCGACACTCTGCTCAACCGTGCGTTGCAAACGCCCTAATTGAGAATGCGGAACTTGATCGGCACCAGTACCCAGGACGTGACGGCCTGGCCGTTGCGCGTCGCGGCGACGAAGCGCCATTGCGCCACCGTGGCCACGGCGGCATCGTCCAGTCGCGGATAACCGGTAGAAGACATCAGTTTGACCTGCAAGGCGCGCCCGTCCGGGCCGACCTGCACCTTGAGCAGCGCCGTCCCTTCCTCCCCCAGTTGCCGCGACAGGCGGGGGTAGGGCGGGGGCGGATTGTCCAGATACTCCGCCTTGTAAGACGCCGCCGTTTCCATCGTGGGAGTCGCAGTGGGCGGCGCGGAGGACGTGACCGAAGGCGACTGGCCCGGTTCGGTCTCGGTGCCGGGCGCGGCAGGCGCGGGGGGCGGTGTCTGGGAAGGTGTCGGCGCCTGCGTGGGCGTGGGCGCCGCGGGCTGTGCGGCCTGAGGCGCTTGTGCGGGATTGGTTGCAGCGTGCGGCATCGGTGGCTGCGGTTTGGCTGGAGCGGCCATCGGCGCAGCGATCCTGGGCGCAGGTTTGGCGATCTCCGGCTTGGTCGGAGCGGGATGCGCCACTTTGGGTGCGGGAATGGGCGAGGGTGCTCTGGGTCGTGGTTTGGCTGGCTCCAGCGTCACCCATTCCAGGCGCTGTTCCGGTTTGCTGGCTGGCGCGGCGGGCTTGAAGACCAGCCAGGCCAGCAGCAGCGCATGGGCAAGCAGCACGACGGCGGCGATCGCGAGCAAAGGCAGCGGGCGGGGCAGGGGGGAGAAGGTGTTCATCAAACGGCTTGCCGCGGAAGACTTCGGGCAAACCGCGTGAATATAATCTGACAAATTTTGTGCGCCCGAATCGTCGCCGTGTGGCGGCGAACATCCAGGGAACGCGAAGGACGGGCAAGTCGGCTGAACACCCTTGCCGCGAACCGCGACCCGGACACGCCAGATCGACTGGCACACCATTCCAATACCCGGGCGCTCACCGGAGAATTTTCATGTTGCCCATGCTGCCCAAAGCCGTTCTGGTTCTCGCCGACGGCTCGATTTTTCGCGGACTTTCCATTGGTGCAACCGGGCAGACGGTCGGTGAGGTGGTGTTCAACACCGCCATCACCGGCTATCAGGAAATCCTCACCGATCCGAGCTACTGCCGCCAGATCGTCACCCTCACTTACCCGCACATCGGCAACGTCGGCGTCAACCCGCAGGACGTGGAAGCGGCCAAGGTGCATGCCGCGGGACTGATCATCAAAGACCTGCCCATGCTGCTGTCGAACTACCGCAGCCAGCAGTCGCTCGATGCCTATCTGCGCACCCAGGGCACGGTGGCGATTGCCGGGATCGATACCCGCCGTCTCACGCGTCACCTGCGCAGCAAGGGCGCGCAGAGCGGCTGCGTCATCGCCTTGGCGGCGGGGCAGGACATCAGTGACAGTGTCATCCAGGCAGCGCTGGACGCCGCACATGGCTTTGCCGGGTTGGCCGGCATGGATCTCGCCCGGGTGGTGTCCACCACGGCGTCCTATGCGTGGAAGCAGACCGACTGGTCTCTGGAGCAGGGCTATGGCGAGATGACCGCGGCGAGCCGCCATGTGGTGGCCTACGATTTCGGCGTGAAATACAACATCCTGCGGCTGCTGGCCGCGCGCGGCTGCCGTGTGACCGTGGTGCCGGCGCAGACCCCCGCGGCCGAGGTGCTGGCCATGCGTCCCGACGGCGTGTTTCTCTCCAACGGCCCGGGCGATCCGGAGCCCTGCGATTACGCCATTGCCGCCACGCAAAGCATCATTGCGGCCGACATGCCGATCTTCGGCATCTGCCTGGGGCATCAAATCATGGGGCTGGCGGCTGGCGGCAAGAGTTTCAAAATGAAATTTGGTCACCACGGCGCCAACCATCCTGTCAAAGATCTGGACACCGGGCGCGTGTCCATCACCAGCCAGAACCACGGCTTCGCGGTGGACGCGGCCAGCCTGCCCGACACCGTGCGCACGACGCATGTCTCGCTGTTCGACGGCACGCTGCAGGGCCTGGCATGGAAGGACAAACCGGCGTTCTGCTTCCAGGGCCACCCAGAGGCCAGCCCCGGGCCGCACGACATCGGTTACCTGTTTGACCGCTTTGTCGGCATGATGGACCGGGCCTGAGACGGGACGCGGCAGATGTTTGGCGTCGTCAATCTGTGGACCTATGTGCTTGGGGTGATTTTCATCGTCCTGCTGCCGGGGCCGAATTCGCTGTATGTGCTCAGCGTGGCCGCGCAGCGCGGGGTGCGTGCAGGCTATCGCGGCGCTCTGGGCGTGTTTCTCGGCGACACGGTGCTGATGGTGCTGGCCGCAGCCGGTGCCGCCTCGCTGCTCGAAGCCAACCTGGCCCTCTATCACCTGGTGCAGGCCGCTGGAGCGCTCTACCTGGGTTGGCTGGGGATCAATCTGCTGCGCGCTGCCTGGACGCGCTGGCGCACGCCCGACACCGGCCTGCACGCGCATGGGCCGCTGCCGCATCCGCACCCCGACCTGACGGGCAGGCGCCATGAAGATCCTTTTCGCAAGGCGCTGTTCATCAGCCTGCTCAACCCCAAGGCCATTTTGTTCTTCGTCTCGTTCTTCATCCAGTTCGTCGATCCGCATTACCCACATCCGGCGCTGTCTTTCGCCATTTTGGGCGCCATCGTCCAGACGTTCAGCCTGCTTTACCTGTCGGTGCTGATTTTCGGCGGGGTGCGCGTGGCAGACGCTTTTCGCCGCCGTCGCCGTCTGTCCGCGCTGACCATGGGCGCAACCGGCGCCGGGTTTTTCGGTTTTGGCGTGAAGCTGGCGCTGGCTGCCACCACGAAAACACACTGATTTTTCACAGATTCATCCGCCTAAAGAGACTCGCCCATGCCCAAGCGCAGCGATATAAAAAGCATTCTGATCATCGGGGCCGGCCCCATCGTCATCGGCCAGGCCTGCGAGTTCGACTACTCCGGCGCGCAGGCCTGCAAGGCCCTGCGCGAGGAGGGTTACAAGGTCATCCTGGTCAACAGCAACCCGGCGACCATCATGACCGACCCGGAAACGGCGGACGTGACCTATATCGAGCCCATCACCTGGCAGGTGGTCGAGACCATCATCGAGAAGGAACGGCCTGACGCCATCCTGCCGACCATGGGCGGGCAGACCGCGCTGAACTGCGCGCTCGATCTGCACCACAACGGAGTGCTCGACAAGTACGGGGTGGAACTCATCGGCGCCAAGCCCGCGGCCATCGACATGGCCGAAGACCGCCAGAAATTCAAACAGGCCATGACCCGCATCGGCCTGGGTTCGGCACGCTCGGGTATCGCGCATACCCTCGAAGAAGCCTGGTCCGTGCAGAAAACCATTGGCTTTCCGGTCATCATCCGCCCCAGCTTCACGCTGGGCGGCACCGGCGGCGGCATCGCCTATAACCCGGAAGAATTCGAGATCATCTGCAAGCGCGGCATCGAGGCCTCGCCCACCAGCGAATTGCTGATCGAGGAGTCGCTGATCGGCTGGAAAGAGTTCGAGATGGAAGTGGTACGCGACAGCGCGGACAACTGCATCATCGTCTGCTCCATCGAAAATCTCGATCCGATGGGCGTGCATACTGGCGACTCGATCACTGTCGCCCCGGCGCAGACGCTCACCGACAAGGAATACCAGATCATGCGCAACGCAAGCATTGCGGTGCTGCGCGAAATCGGGGTGGACACCGGCGGCTCCAACGTGCAGTTCGCGGTGAACCCAAAGGATGGCCGGCTGATCGTCATCGAGATGAATCCGCGCGTGAGCCGCTCCTCCGCCCTGGCATCCAAGGCCACGGGCTTTCCCATCGCCAAGATCGCCGCCAAACTGGCCGTCGGTTACACGCTGGATGAGCTGCGCAACGATATCACCGGTGGCGCAACCCCGGCCTCGTTCGAGCCGACCATCGACTATGTGGTCACCAAGGTGCCGCGCTTCGCCTTCGAGAAATTTCCCCAGGCCGACTCGCGCCTGACCACGCAGATGAAATCGGTGGGGGAAGTCATGGCCATGGGCCGCACTTTTCAGGAGAGTTTTCAGAAGGCGCTGCGCGGGCTCGAAGTGGGCGTCGATGGCATGAACGAAAAGACCCAGGACCGCGAGGTGCTGGAAAAGGAACTGGGCGAGCCCGGCCCGGAGCGCATCTGGTATGTGGGCGACGCGTTTGCGCAAGGCATGAGCCTGGAGGAAGTGCACCAGCTCACCCGCATCGACCCGTGGTTCCTGGCGCAGATTCAGGACATCGTACAGACCGAGCTCGATCTGGAGCGCAACCATGCGCTGGACAAACTCGATCGGGACACGCTCTACGCCCTCAAGCAAAAGGGCTTTTCCGACCGCCGGCTGGCCAAGCTGCTGCACACCACCGAGACCGCAGTGCGCACTCGCCGCCGCGCGCTGCAGGTGCGGCCGGTGTTCAAGCGTGTAGACACCTGTGCGGCCGAGTTCAGCACAGAAACCGCTTATCTCTACTCGACCTACGATGAAGAGTGCGAAGCCGCCCCCACCACGCGCAAGAAGATCATGGTGCTGGGTGGCGGACCCAACCGCATCGGCCAGGGCATCGAGTTCGACTATTGCTGCGTGCACGCCGCGCTGGCGCTGCGCGCCGATGGTTTCGAGACCATCATGGTCAACTGCAACCCGGAGACCGTGTCGACCGATTACGACACTTCCGACCGCCTGTATTTCGAGCCGCTCACTCTTGAGGACGTGCTGGAAATCGTCGACAAGGAACAGCCGGTCGGCGTGATCGTGCAGTACGGCGGACAGACGCCGCTCAAGCTCGCGCTCGATCTCGAAGCCAATGGCGTGCCTATCATCGGCACCAGCCCGGACATGATCGACATGGCCGAAGACCGCGAGCGCTTCCAGAAGCTGGTCGAGCAGCTTGGCCTGTTGCAACCGCCCAACCGCACCGCGCGCTCGGAGGCCGAGGCGCTCATCCGCGCCGAGGAAATCGGCTACCCGCTCGTCGTGCGCCCCAGCTACGTGCTGGGCGGCCGCGCCATGGAGATCGTGCACGAACAGCGCGACCTCGAGCGCTACATGCGCGAGGCGGTGAAGGTCAGCCACGATTCGCCGGTGCTGCTTGACCGTTTTCTGAATGACGCCATCGAATGCGATGTGGACGCCATCTGCGACGGCACCCAGGTGTTCATCGGCGGCGTGATGGAGCACATCGAGCAGGCGGGGGTGCACAGCGGCGATTCGGCCTGCTCGCTGCCGCCGTATTCGCTGTCGGCCGCCACCGTGGCGCGCATCAAAGAGCAGACGGTCAAGCTGGCGCATGGCCTCAAGGTCGTCGGCCTGATGAATGTGCAGTTCGCCATCCAGCAGCAGGACGGGGAAGATCGCATCTTCCTGCTCGAAGTGAATCCGCGCGCCTCGCGCACCGTGCCTTATGTCTCCAAGGCGACGGGGCTGCAACTCGCCAAGATTGCCGCGCGCTGCATGGCCGGGCAGACCCTGGCGCAGCAGGGCATCGAGAAAGAAGTCACTCCGGCGTATTACTGCGTCAAGGAGGCTGTGTTCCCGTTCAACAAGTTCCCCGGCGTCGATCCCATTCTGGGACCGGAGATGAAATCCACCGGCGAAGTCATGGGCGTGGGCCGCACTTTCGGTGAGGCCTTTGTCAAATCACAACTCGCTGCGGGCACCCGCCTGCCCGACCCGAAGGCCGGCGGCAAGGTGTTCCTGTCGGTCAAGCAGAGTGACAAGCCAGATGCGGTGGAAGTGGCCCGGCAACTGGTGGCGATGGGCTTTGATGTCGTGGCGACCCGGGGCACAGCAGCAGCCATTGCCGCGGCCGGGGTGGATGTGCAGGTGATCAACAAGGTGACCGAGGGACGGCCCAATGTGGTGGACATGCTCAAGAGCAACGAAATCGTGCTGGTCATCAACACCGTTGAAGAGCGCCGCAACGCCATTACTGATTCGCGCGCCATCCGCACCTCCGCACTGGCCGCGCGTGTGACCACCTATACCACCATCTCCGGCGCACTCGCCGCAGTCGAGGGCATGAAAGAACTGCAGAAAATCGCGGTTTATCCGTTGCAATCGTTCGCAAGCGCGTAAGATTCCAGTTACCTGAGCACCGCAGCGCAAGTGGCTGCGGTGCTCGTTTTTTTCACGGTTCTACGGAGGCCCAAACATGGCGACCCCCATGACGCGCAAAGGCGCGGAACAACTCAAGCAGGAGCTGCAACGGCTCAAGACCATCGAACGTCCGGCAGTGATCCAGGCGATTGCCGAAGCGCGCGCGCAGGGCGATCTGTCGGAGAACGCCGAATACGACGCTGCCCGCGACAAACAGGGTTTCATCGAAGGCCGTATTGCCGATATCGAAGGCAAACTCGGCACGGCGCAAATCATCGACCCGAGCGAACTGCAGGCCGACGGCCGCGTGGTGTTCGGCGCCACGGTGGAACTCAGCGACGAAGCCAGCGGCGATGACATCACCTATCAGATCGTCGGCGATGATGAAGCCGACCTCAAGCAGGGTCGCATTTCCATCAACTCCCCCCTCGCGCGGGCGCTGATCGGCAAGGAGTCTGGCGATGTCGCGCAGGTTGCCGCCCCCAGTGGCGTGCGGCGCTACGAAATTCTCGCGGTGCATTACAGATGAGCAGCCTGCGCGCCCGTTGGTTTCTGGCGGCGCTGTGGCTCGGCGGCATGGTCGCTGTTGGCCTCATTGGCGCGCCAACGGCTTTTGCCACTGTGCCCGAAAAAATGCTGGCGGCAGCTGTGGCCAGCCGCATGTTCTACATCATGGCACTCGCTGCCATTGTGTCTGGCGTGCTGATTGCCGTGTTGGAGCGCGCTGGCAGCAAGGCTGCGATGTCGGCCGATTTTCTGCTGCCATTGGGCGGGATTTTTTTCGCCGTATTGGGTGAGTTTGGCGTCGTGCCTCGACTATTGCAGGCCGCGTACAGCCACTCACCCCAGGCCGGCATGTGGCACGGCATTGCCAGTCTGGTGTTTACCCTGCAGGCTTTGTGCGTAGCGGCTTACATGTGGCGTCTGCCTGCGCGCAGCCATCGCTGAAAGCCGCGGTTTGCGTCGCGGTCAACCGCGTGACGATTTTTTCGCACTGCTCAGGCGTGGCTTGGCGCGCTTGACCTTGCCGGTGGCGGTCAGGCGTTGATTGCCGAGCAGGGTGATGCGCTTGACCTTGGCGCGATGCGTCGGGCTGCTGGAGGGCACCACCAATTTGACGGTGCGCGGGGATCTGCCGCGCTTCGCGGCCGCCCCTTCGTCGTCTCGTGTCTCCTGGGACGCTTTCGGCCGAGGGCGGTAGATCACCAGCAATTTGCCGATGGACTGCACCGGGGCGGCGCCCAGGGCGTCGCAAATGGTCTGCAGGATGGTGGCGCGTGCGGCCGGGACGTCACCAAACACGCGAACCTTGATCAATTCGTGCGATTTGAGCGCCAAGTCGATCTCGGCCATGTTCGCCGGGTTCAGCCCCTGCTCGCCAAGGAGCACCACGGGCTTGAGCGGGTGGGCCTGGGCGCGCAGGGCGCTGCGTAATTGCGGTGTGAGTTCCAATGTGGTCATGACACTTGCGCGCAGTCACGACTTGGTGCGCTGCGCTTTTATGAAGTCTTAATCCGCCATTGTCCTTGAAGAACCCATGTCGAGTGCGAAGAAAAACAAATTCAGCAAAGCCTGGTTGCAGGATCATCTCAATGATCCCTATGTGAAGATGGCGCAGCGCGAAGGCTACCGTGCCCGCGCCGCCTACAAACTCAAGGAGATCGACGAGACAGAAGGGCTGCTGCGGCCGGGGCAGATCATTGTGGATCTGGGCAGCACGCCCGGCTCCTGGTCTCAGTATGCGCGTAACCGTTTGATGCGACATGGCGTGTTGCAAGGCACCATTTTCGCGCTCGATCTGCTTCCCATGGAGCCCGTGCCGGACGTGCATTTTCTGCAAGGCGACTTCCGGGAAGACGCCGTCGTGAATGCGCTGGAGGCGCTGCTCGGCGGGCGCAAAGTGGATGTGGTGCTGTCCGACATGGCGCCGAACCTGACAGGCATTCCCTCAGCCGACGCCGCGCGCATCGAACACCTGAGCGAACTGGCGCTGGACTTCGCCCGACGCTGGCTGCAGCCGCAGGGCGCGATGGTCATCAAAACCTTTCATGGCAGCTATTACAGCCAGAGTGTCAAGGAGTTCAAGCAGGTGTTTCAGCAGGTCAAGGCTGTCAAGCCGCAGGCTTCACGCGACAAATCGGCAGAGACATTCATCCTGGCGCGCGTTCTCAAGAAGACTGTCGGTTAGAGGGAAGGCGGGAAAGCTCTTGCTTTGGCGCTCTCCAGGCTTGCCTTTTGTCAAATTCGATCGGATTGGTGAAATCAATAGCCCATTTTGGCGAATTGGTTTTCGGGTTTCTCCGCGCCCGCGCTCTTGAAATGCCTAAAATGCGCTGCATGTCCTGCAACTGGGCTTGCACTGTTTCTGGAGGTTGGTTTTGAACAATCAATGGTTTTCCAAAATTGCGATCTGGCTGGTGATTGGCCTCGTGCTGTTCACGGTGTTCAAGCAGTTCGACCGTCCTCAGCAGGCCACGGACGCGGTGAGCTACACCCAGTTCATGCAGGATGCGAAATCCGGACGCATCAAGAAGGTCGTCGTCCATCAAAGCGGCATTCTCGACGTGACCACGTCCGAGGGTCGCCGCTTCAATCTCACCTCGCCGGGTGACTTGTGGATGGTTGGCGATCTGGTCAAGGACGGCGTCGAGGTCATTGGCGCACCGCGCCAGGAGCAATCCTTCCTGACGCAGATTTTCATTTCCTGGTTCCCCATGCTGCTGCTGATCGGCGTTTGGGTGTATTTCATGCGCCAGATGCAGGGCGGTGGCCGTGGCGGTGCGTTCAGTTTCGGCAAATCCAAGGCCCGCCTGCTCGACGAATCCAGCAATAACGTGACCTTCGCTGATGTGGCCGGGTGTGACGAAGCCAAGGAGGACGTCAAGGAACTGGTTGACTTCCTCAAAGACCCGCAGAAATTTCAGAAGCTCGGTGGACGCATCCCGCGTGGTGTGCTGCTGGTCGGGCCTCCGGGCACCGGCAAGACCTTGCTCGCCAAGAGCATTGCCGGCGAAGCCAAGGTGCCGTTCTTCACCATTTCGGGTTCCGACTTTGTTGAAATGTTCGTCGGCGTGGGCGCCTCCCGTGTGCGCGACATGTTCGAAAACGCCAAGAAGCACGCGCCCTGCATCATTTTCATCGACGAAATTGATGCAGTCGGTCGCCATCGCGGCGCAGGACTTGGCGGCGGCAACGACGAACGCGAGCAGACCCTGAACCAGATGCTGGTCGAGATGGACGGCTTCGACACCAATCTCGGCGTCATCGTGATTGCAGCGACCAACCGCCCGGACATTCTCGATCCCGCGCTGCTGCGTCCGGGCCGCTTCGACCGTCAGGTCTATGTCACCCTGCCGGACATTCGCGGCCGCGAGCAGATTCTGCAGGTGCACATGCGCAAAATTCCGGTTGGTACCGACATCCGCGCCGACATTCTGGCGCGTGGCACCCCAGGGTTCTCCGGTGCAGACCTGGCCAATCTGGTCAACGAAGCCGCCCTGTTCGCCGCGCGCAGGAACGGGCGCGTGGTCGAAATGGAAGATTTCGAGCGTGCGAAGGACAAGATCATGATGGGTGCCGAGCGCAAAGGCATGGTCATGCCTGAAGAGGAGCGCCGCAACACCGCCTATCACGAATCCGGTCATGCGCTGGTTGCCATGTCGCTGCCCAAATCCGATCCGGTGCATAAAGTCACCATCATTCCCCGCGGTCGCGCCCTGGGGGTGACGATGCAGTTGCCCGAGAATGACCGTTACAGCATGGACAAGGAACGCATGCTCAACATGATTTCGGTGCTGTTCGGCGGACGGATTGCCGAAGAAGTGTTCATGAACCAGATGACCACCGGTGCTTCGAATGACTTCGAGCGTGCCACCCAGCTCGCCCGCGACATGGTCACGCGCTACGGCATGACCGAGTCTCTAGGCCCCATGGTGTATGCCGAGAATGAAGGCGAAGTGTTTCTCGGCCGCTCCATCACCAAGACCACGCATATGTCGGAGCAGACCATGCAGAAGGTCGATTCGGAAATCCGCCGCATCATTGACGAGCAATATGCGCTGGCCCGCCGCTTGATCGAGGAAAACAAGGACAAGATGCACGCCATGGCTGCTGCTCTGCTCGAGTGGGAAACCATCGACTCCGACCAGCTGAGCGACATCATGGCGGGACGCGAGCCGCGCCCGCCCAAACTGCCGCCCAGCAGTGGCCCGACTTCCGCGCCAAAGCCGCCGCCTGCTCCCACGACAGGAACGACGGCGGATGCGCCGTCGGCCACAGCAGCCTGAGTTTCTTCACATCAACAACGGCCCGGTCCATGACCGGGCTATTTTTTTGGGATCAACGAGATGGCACAACAGTGGCAAGCGGGACGATTCCGTCTGCCGTTGCACAGACCCCTGGTCATGGGAATTGTCAACGTCACCCCGGATTCGTTTTCCGATGGCGGACAGCATGCCGAGGCGCGCGCGGCAATCGCCCACGCACAGACCTTGCTCGAACAAGGCGCCGACATTCTCGACATCGGCGGCGAGTCGTCACGGCCTGGTTCCCCGCGCTTGTCGCATGCGCAGGAGTGGGGCCGTATCGCTCCTGTCTTGCGCGCGGTCGTGCAATGGAATGTCCCCATTTCGGTCGACACCTATCAACCGGAGACCATGCGACTGGCGTTGGACCTCGGGGTGGACATCATCAACGACATTCACGCTCTGCGTGTCCCGGGCGCGCTGGATGTGGTGGCGGGATCGACTGCCGGCGCCTGCCTGATGCACATGCAGGGACAGCCTGGGACGATGCAGCAGGCGCCGCACTACGCCGATGTTGGTCGCGAGGTGCGTGCCTTTCTGCTCGACCGTGCGCAGGCGTTGCAATCACGCGGCGTTGCGCCATCGCGTATCGCCCTCGATCCGGGGTTTGGTTTTGGCAAGACGCTCGAACACAATCTCGCACTGGCGCAAACGCTGCACAGTCTGGTGGCCGAGGGCTATCCGGTGCTGGTCGGCGTGTCGCGCAAGTCCATGTTGGGCGAGATGACTGGGCGGCGCGTGGATGACCGGCTGGGCGGCAGCCTGGCTGCCGCGCTGGCTTGTATCGCTTCGGGCGCACAGATTGTGCGTGTGCATGATGTTGGCCCGACTTTGGACGCGATTAAAGTGTGGCGTGCCATGCGCGATTGAACGCTGTCCTGCGGCCTGCGCGCGGATTGAATTCTTGGAGAGATTGATGAGCAGAAAGTATTTCGGAACCGATGGCGTGCGCGGTCTGGTGGGCAAGAGCCCGATCGTGCCGGAGTTCGGCTTGCGTTTGGGGCACGCCGCAGGCAAAGTTTTGCGGAGTCAGGGCGTGCAGCGTCCTACGGTGCTGATCGGCAAAGACACGCGCATCAGTGGCTATATGCTCGAAGCCGCGCTGGAATGCGGTTTTGCCGCAGCCGGCTGCGACGTGGTGCTGGTCGGCCCGTTGCCGACGCCGGGCGTTGCGTATCTCACGCGGGCCTTGCGACTGGATCTCGGGGTGGTCATCAGTGCGTCGCACAACCCGTTTGCGGATAACGGCATCAAGTTTTTTTCCGCTGGTGGCAGCAAGCTGCCCGATGTCTGGGAACTCGAAGTCGAAGCCGCCATGCCGGAAGCCGAGGGCTGCGTGCCCTCCGAGCAGCTTGGAAAAGCACGTCGGCTGGACGACGCGGCCGGGCGCTACATCGAGTTTTGCAAAAGCACGTTCCCGAATCACCTCACACTCAAGGGACTTCGCCTGGTGGTCGATTGCGCGCATGGCGCGGCCTATCACATCGCGCCGGCAGTGTTTCATGAACTCGGTGCCGAGGTCATTGCCATCGGCGCGCAGCCTGACGGCTTCAACATCAACAAGGATGTCGGCGCCACCGCGCCTGATGCCTTGATCCGCGCCGTGCAGGCGCATCATGCGGACTACGGCATCGCACTCGACGGCGACGCGGACCGGCTGCAACTCGTGGATCGCCACGGCCGCCTGTTCAACGGCGACGAACTGCTCTACCTGCTCGCCATGGACCGAAAGCCCGCAGGCGTGGTGGGCACGCTGATGACCAATCTGGCGGTGGAAAAGGCGCTGCAGGCGCAAGGCATGGAATTCGTGCGGGCCGCCGTGGGCGACCGTTATGTCCTCGAAGAATTGCTGGCCCGCGGCTGGCAGCTGGGCGGGGAGGGGTCCGGGCATCTGTTGCTGCTCGATAGCCACACCACGGGCGACGGCATTGTTGCGGCGTTGCAAATGCTTGAACTCGTCGTGCGTACGGGGCGCAGTCTCAGCGCGCACTTGCAGGCGGTGCGGCTCTATCCCCAGATCCTTCTCAACGTCAAATTGCCGCCTGGACTGGACTGGAAAAATCACGCCGGTTTCGCACAGGCACGCACCACAGCCGAAAAGCAGATCAACGGCAGCGGGCGCGTGCTCATCCGTCCGTCTGGTACCGAGCCGGTGCTGCGCATCATGGTGGAGCATCCGGAGCAGGCGCAGGGCGAAAAGGTGGCGGCGACGCTGAAAGCGGCGTTGCTGGAGTGAGGCTGTCAATCAGCCAAGTTGTTGATGGATGGGAGACCAGATGTCAGAGTCGTAACAGGACGTCGCGTATCACGGAGTTGTCATATTCGGGGTCTGCAATAGCAGTTGTGCCCGCGACATTTCGCGGGAATTGCAACCTCGGAGAGAACAATGCCCCACAATTCCGCCCGCCGCACCCAGATCAAGGCCGCTCTGGCTGTTGCTGGTCTGTCCCTGGCCACTGGCATGTTTGCGCTGCCCGCGCAGGCAGCACAGGTGTCCTTGCTGGAAACCGGCTCCACGCTGCTGTACCCGCTGTTCAACCTCTGGGTGCCTGACTACACCAAGGCGCATCCCGGCGTGAAGATCACCACCCAGGGCACCGGCAGCGGCACCGGCATCGCCGAAGCCATTTCTGGTGTGGCGCAGATCGGCGCTTCTGACGCCTATATGGCCGATGCGCAGATCAAGCAGAACCCCAGCATTCTCAACATCCCTCTGGCCATCTCGGCGCAGACCATCAACTACAACGTCCCCGGCCTGAACAATAAGCACCTCAAGCTGGATGGCCCGGTGCTGGCCGGCATTTATGACGGCAGCATCAAGAATTGGGACGACGCCGCCATCAAGGCGATGAACCCCGGCGTCAAGCTGCCTCACCACGCGATCGTGCCAATCCACCGCACCGACGGCAGCGGCGACACCTTCATTTTCAGCCAGTACCTCTCGTTCTCCACCCCGAAGTGGAATGACAGCGTGGGCTACGGAACCTCCATCTCCTGGCCGGCAGTGCAAGGCGGCGTGGGCGCCAATGGCAACCCCGGCATGGTGCAGGCTTGCCAGAGCACGCCTTACTCGGTGGCCTATATCGGCGTGAGCTTCCATGCGGAAATCGCCAAGGCCGGTCTTGGCACCGCGATGATCAAGAACAAGGCGGGGCATTTCCTGCTGCCTACCGCCAAGACCGTCGGAGCCGCTGCTTCGGGCCTGATCGCCAAGACCCCGGCGGACGAGCGTATCAGCCTGGTGTTCTCTGAAGGTGCGGACTCTTACCCCATCATCAACTATGAGTACGCCATCGTCAACGCCAAACAGGCCAATCCCGAAACGGCCAAGGTCATCAAGGAGTTCCTGGGCTGGGCGGTGGAGAGCAAGGGCGGCAATGCGGCCAAATATCTGGATCAGGTGCGTTTCATTGCCCTGCCGGCGCGCATTCAAGAACTGAGCAAGGCGCAGATCGCCAAGATTCAGTAAGACTGCCTGACTCCTTTTGTATCCGGGGCGCCCGATCGGACGCCCCGGATATCTGTTTTTCATGCTGCAACGAACCGACCTGTCATGCGCCTGTTTCGTCCCGGATTGCTTGCCGTTTCCACCCTGATCCCGCTGGCACTGGTATCCATACTGGTGTTCCTGACGGCGTATTCGTGGCCTGCAATCGAGTTCAACGGGTTTCATTTCCTCACGACGGAAACCTGGAGTCTCGGCAATCTCTATTCCAATCCGGTCAAGCGTGACGGCTTCGAGGTGTCCATCGGAGCGACTTATGGCATCTGGGTGTTCATCGTCGGCACCCTGGCCAGTTCCGCGATTGCATTGCTGCTCGCCGTGCCAGTCGGCATCGGTGTCGCGCTGTTCCTCAACGAATACGCGCCGCACCAGTTGCGTGGCGCATTCGCCCAGATAGTGGAGCTTTTGGCCATGTTGCCCAGCGTGGTCTATGGCTTGTGGGGGCTGGAGATCCTGGCGCCGTTGGTGTTGACGCACATTGCACCGTTTTTGGAGCGCGTTCTCGGTTTCATCCCGTTTTTTTCAGGCGCAGCCACCAGCGGTTACGGCCTACTGACGGCTGGCCTGGTTCTCGCAATCATGGTGCTGCCGGTCATCACCAGCACCCTGGTGGAGGCGTTCAAGCGGGTGCCGAACGACATACGCGAATCGAGCTTTGCTCTTGGCGCCACACGCGCCGAAGTGCTGCTCAACATTCTGCTGCCAGCCGTGCGTGTGCCCTTGATCGGTGCCGTCATTCTGGCTCTGGGGCGTGCGCTAGGTGAAACCATGGCCGTGCTCATGGTCAGTGGCGGGGCACTGAACTATCTGCCGGACACCATTTACAGCCCCGTCACCAGTATGGCGGCATTCATAGCTTCCCAACTCGACAGTGCCTTGCAAGATCCCAGCGGAATGGCCGTACGTTCGCTGGCTGAAATTGCCCTGATGCTGCTCATCATCGCGGTCATCGTCAATGTCATCGCTCGCCTCCTCACCAGCCGCATCCACATCCATCGTGTCTGACCGTTCCAGACGCCTGCAGCGCAGACGCCGTGCGTTCAATGGGCTGTTCGCCGTGCTTTGCGTGGCGGCTTTCGGCGTTGTCGTCGCCCCGCTGGCGGATATTTTGTGGATGGTCTTGGTGAAAGGCGGATCGGCGGTTTCGCCCACGTTGTTCACCCAGGTAACCAACGGCATCAGCGGCGGCCTGCTCAATGCCATTGAAGGCACGCTGGTGTTGAGTGGCGGCGCGTTGCTGATTGCCGCGCCCGTTGGTGTGCTCACCGGGATCTATCTGGGTGAATACGGTCATGGGCGCTGGGGGCGTGTGGTGCGTTTTCTGGCGGACGTGCTGACCGGTGTGCCGTCCATTGTGATGGGTTACTTCGCCTATGTGACATTGGTGGTGGGCATGGGTTGGCAGTTTTCGGCATTGGCCGGCGCCATCACCTTGGCGATCATGGTCATGCCCTACATCGCCCGTTTCACTGAACTGGCCATGCTGCAAAATCCCACCAGTCTGCGTGAAGCCGCCTACGCGCTGGGTTGCAAGGAGCATCAGGTCGTGCTGCGGGTGCTTCTGCCATCCGCGCGGTCTGGCGTTGTGACCGGGGTGCTGTTCGCTCTGGCGGTATCAGTTGGGGAAACCGCGCCGTTGATCTATACCGCTGGATGGTCGAACTATCTCTGGAACGGCCACCTCACACAGGCGCCCATTGGTTACCTGACCTATGTGATCTGGAGCTTCATCAATCAGCCATTCGCCTCGGCCCATGCACTGGCCTATGCGGCGGCGTTTCTGGTGGTGGTGATGGTGCTTGCCATCAGTCTGGTGGCCCGTGCGTTTCTGATACCCAGGCGTCCAGACTGAATGCGACGGGCATTGTGACACGATCGGGGGGGGCTCGCTCCGTGACTGACACGAAAATGTCATATTCGTGACCTAAAGTGTCAATAACCGCCGTGTGGCGTGTTGTTTCTGACTGCTTACGAATTACATCAGGGAGCTAACTCAATGAAAATCATCGTCAAAAGCCTGCTGGCCTCGGCCCTTCTGGCTGCTACTTACAGCGCAAATGCTCTGGAAATCTCTGGCGCTGGCGCCACTTTTCCGCAACCCGTTTATGAAAAATGGGCCTATGAGTTCAACAAGGCTGGCCAGGGCAAAGTGAACTACCAAGGCGTGGGTTCGGGCGCCGGCATCAAGCAGATCGTCGCCAAGACCGTCGATTTCGGCGCGTCGGACATGCCGCTGACCGATGAGGAGCTGGCCAAGAACGGCCTGATCCAGTTCCCGACCGTAATGGGCGGCGTGGTGCCCGTGGTGAACATCGCTGGCCTGAAATCCGGCGAAATGAAGCTCTCCGGCGCAGTGCTGGCAGACATCTACATGGGCAAGATCACCAAGTGGAACGATCCGGCCATTGCCAAACTGAATCCTGGCGTGAAGCTTCCCGACTCGCAAATCGCGACCGTACATCGCGCTGATGGTTCTGGCACCACGTTCATCTTTGCGAATTACCTGTCCAAGGTCAACAAAGAGTGGGCCGACAAATATAAATTTGGCACCACGGTGAACTGGCCGACGGGAACCGGTGGCAAGGGCAACCCCGGTGTTGCAGGCTTTGTCTCGCAATTGCCGAATTCCATCGGCTATGTGGAGTACGCCTACGCCAAACAAAACCCGAAACTGATTGTCGTGAATCTGATCAACCAGGCGGGCAAGGTCGTGTCGCCGTCGATTGAGGCCTTCAAGGCTGCCGCTGCTGGCGCTGACTGGTCGAAGACCTTCTACCAAGTGTTGACCGACGAGCCCGGTGATGCCTCCTGGCCGATCACCAACGCCACTTACATCCTGGTGCACAAGACTGCGGACAAGCCGGAGAAAACCGCCGACGTGTTCAAATTTTTCCAGTGGGCCTACAAGGATGGTGACAAATATGCGGAAAGCCTGGACTACATCCCCATGCCTGTTGCGGTGAAAGAGGCGATCTACAAGGAGTGGGGCTCCGTGAAGTCCGCGTCTGGCCAGGCTGTTTGGAAGTAATTTGACGGCATGCTGTCAATCTCCCGCAATGATCGGCAGTTTTGTCTGCGGATCATTGCGGGGTACATCAGGCCCGCGCGGAGTGTTTCGCCCGGGCCGAATCGATTGAAGGATTTACAGTCATGGCTGCGAGCTATCCCACTAACACCATGAACGCACCTTCCAAAGCTGCTCTCGGCGACCCTGGCGCGGGGCAGAAGCGCAAACACAGCCCGCTGGGCGACTTGCTGTTTTCTGGGATGGCGCGCATGGCTGCCTTTGTCACTTTGGCCACCTTGCTTGGCATCATCATTTCCCTTTTCATTGGGGCGTGGCCTGCAATCAAACAGACCGGCCTGGGATTTCTTGTGAGCAACACATGGAACCCGACGGACGACCAGTACGGTGGCCTTTCGATGATTTACGGTACGTTGATTACCTCGATCATCGCCCTGCTGGTTGCCGTGCCTGTGAGTTTCGGCATCGCGCTTTTCCTCACTGAGCTTTCCCCCATCTGGTTGCGTCGTCCGCTGGCGACTGCCATTGAGTTGCTCGCCGCCATTCCCTCCATCGTCTACGGCATGTGGGGATTGCTGGTGTTTGCTCCGCTGCTGGCGCAATATGTGCAGACGCCGCTGCAGAACGTGTTCGGTGATGTTCCCGGCATTGGTTTTCTGTTCCAGGGCGCGCCAGTCGGCATCGGTCTTTTATCGGCCGGGGTGATTCTGGCCATCATGATCATTCCCTTCATCGCGTCGGTGATGAAGGACGTGTTCGAAATCACGCCTCCCATGCTCAAGGAATCGGCCTACGGCATCGGTTGCACCACATGGGAGGTGGTGCGCAACGTGGTGCTGCCGTATACCAAGGCTGGGGTCATCGGCGGCATCATGCTCGGATTGGGGCGCGCCCTTGGAGAGACCATGGCGGTGACATTCATCGTTGGTAACGCGAGTGCGTTCACGTCTTCGCTGTTCGCGCCGGCCAACACCATCACCTCGGTTCTGGCCAACGAGTTTGCAGAGGCTGGGCCCATGCACATGTCGGCTTTGTTCTATCTCGGCTTGGTGCTGTTTTTCATTACGTTTGTTGTGCTGGCATTCTCCAAGCTGCTGCTCGCACAACTGGCCAAAGGCGAAGGAACCCGCACATGAGCGCAATGGCACCGAGTCTTTCCGCCAAAAGCGATTTCCGCGAGCGTTATTTCTCGCGCCGCAAGGCGACCAACATCGTCGTGCTTGCGCTGTCCCTGACCGCCATGACGTTCGGCATGGTGTGGCTGATCTGGATTCTGTTCTCCGTGCTGCAGCTGGGCATCAAGGGGCTGGGCCTGGCGACGTTTACCCAAATGACGCCGCCTCCCATGACGGATGGCGGGCTGCTCAACGCCATTTACGGCTCACTGGCGATGACTGCCGTGGGTACTCTGATGGGCACGCCGATCGGAATCATGGCCGGGGTCTATCTGTCTGAGTATGGCGGCAATGCGTGGCTGGCAAAAATTACCCGGTTCATCAACGACATTTTGCTGGCCGCGCCTTCCATCATCATCGGCCTATTCGTTTACGCCCTGATCGTGGCGAAAACCAAGACCTTCTCGGGATGGGCCGGATCGATTGCCCTCGCGCTGCTGGTCGTGCCAGTGGTCGTGCGCACGACCGAGGACATGCTGCGGCTGGTGCCAGGTTCGCTGCGCGAGGCCGCCTATGCGCTGGGCACGCCGAAGTGGAAGGTGATTTCCGTCGTCATCCTGCGGTCGGCGCGAGCCGGGGTGCTGACCGGCATCATGCTCGCCGTGGCGCGGATTGCCGGTGAAACTGCGCCGTTGCTGTTTACCGCGCTCAACAATCAGTTCTTCAACGCAGGTCTGTCGCAACCCATGGCCAACCTGCCGGTGACCATCTACAACTACGCCATGAGCCCATACAGCAACTGGCAGAACCTGGCCTGGGCCGGCGTGCTGATCATTACCTTTGGCGTGCTTGTCATCAACGTGACCGCACGTATCCTGATTCGTCAAAAACACTGAAAACCCACCATGAGCGCTGTTGCTGAAACCTTGCCGTTCCCGGCTTGCATGACGGTGAAGAACCTGGATTTCTATTATGGGAAATATAAGGCGATCAAGAACGTCAACATGGAGATTGCCAAGAACAAGGTCACGGCCTTCATTGGCCCGTCCGGTTGCGGTAAGTCCACACTGCTGCGTGTGTTCAATCGCATGTTCGAGCTCTATCCCGAACAGCGTGCCGAAGGCGAGATCCTGCTCGATGGACAGAACATCCTGACCACCAAGGAAGATGTGGCCCTGGTGCGTGCCAAGATCGGCATGGTGTTCCAGAAGCCCACGCCGTTTCCGATGTCGATCTACGACAACATCGCGTTCGGCATCAAGCTATACGAAAAATTGCCCAAGGCAGAACTCGATGACCGCGTGGAATGGGCGCTGACCAAGACCGCACTGTGGGACGAAGTGAAAGACAAGCTGCAGCAAAGCGGAATGAGCCTGTCCGGCGGCCAGCAGCAGCGCCTGTGCATTGCACGCGGCGTGGCGATCAAGCCTGAAGTGCTGCTGCTCGACGAGCCGACCTCCGCGCTCGACCCGATTTCCACCGCCAAGGTGGAGGAACTCGTCGTCGAACTCAAGCGCGACTACACCGTGGCCATCGTGACCCACAATATGCAGCAGGCGGCGCGTGTGTCCGACTTTACGGCTTATATGTATTTGGGTGAGCTGATCGAGTTTGGTGCGACGGATCAGATCTTCCTGAAACCCAAAAAACAAGAAACTGAAGACTACATTACTGGACGTTTTGGCTGATGTTTGGCATTTGATTGCCGGTCGCAGATCGAAAACAATTTGAACGGAGCCATTTCATGGAAAACAAACCGCATCTCTCCACGCAGTTCGACGCCGAAATCAACGCTGTCTCCACACGCGTGCTCGAAATGGGTGGACAGGTCGAGTCGCAACTGGCACAGGCCATCTACGCCCTGCGCCATCTCGATATTGATGCGGCGCACAACGTGCTGCAGGTGGAAAAGCGCGTGAACCAGATGGAAGTCGACATCGACGCCGACATCACACAGATCATTGCCAAGCGCCAGCCCACGGCGCGCGATCTGCGCCTGCTGGTGGCCATTTCCAAGACCATCACCAATCTGGAGCGTGCAGGCGACGAAGCGACGCGCATTGCGCGCATGGCGCGCGACATCGTCGAATCGGGCACCTCGGTTTCCATGGGCATCAGCGATCTGCAACATGCCGCCAACCTGGCCATCGACCAATTGCGTCGTTCACTCGACTGCTTCGCCCGGCTGGACGAAAAGGCGGCGGTGGAGATTGTCGAATCCGACAGCAAGATCGACGATGAATTCGATGGCTTCACGCGCAAAGTCATTACCTATGTGATGGAAGACCCGCGCGCCATTTCCACCATGCTCGACCTGATGTTCGTGGCCAAGGCGATCGAGCGCATCGGCGACCATGCCAAGAGCATTGCCGAGTTCGTCATCTACATCGTGCGCGGCACCGACGTGCGCCACAACAAGGAAGCTTTCCGCGAAGTGGCCGGTTCGCTTTGATCCTCTGCATGTTTTCAAGAGCACCCGCACCATGAGTCTGTCCAGCAACATCCTGATCGTTGAAGACGAGCCCGCCATTGCCGAATTGCTGGCGATGAATCTGCAGCACGCAGGGCATTGCCCCATCCGCGCAGGCAGCGCCGAAGAAGCGCTGCGCGTCATCCGCGACGTACTGCCCGATGTGCTGTTGATCGACTGGATGCTGCCGGGAATGTCGGGTGTGGCGCTGGCGCGGGCATTGCGCTCCGACACCCGTACCAAGGCCATTCCCATCATCCTGCTCACCGCGCGCAGCGAAGAGGGTGACAAGGTGCAGGGCCTGGACGCCGGGGCGGATGACTACATCACCAAGCCGTTTTCGCCCAAAGAGTTGCTGGCCCGCATCCGCGCTGTGCTGCGCCGCCGCGCGCCACAGCTCACCGACGAGCAGGTGGAGATCGGCGGTCTGTCCGTCGATCCGTCCAGCCGCCGGGCGCTGTTCAAGAAGACTGGGGCCGATCCGCTCGAAATCCGCCTGGGGCCCACCGAGTTCAAGTTGCTGCATTACCTGATGGCCCATCCCGAGCGGGTGCACAGCCGTGGCGCACTGCTCGACAAGGTGTGGGGCGACCATGTGTTCATCGAAGAACGCACGGTGGATGTGCACATCAAGCGGCTGCGCGAGGCACTGTCGCCGGTGCATTGTTCCGACATGGTGGAAACGGTGCGTGGGGCGGGCTACCGCTTCACCGCGCAAATGCGCGCGGCGCAGGTCTCTGCGGCCTGAGACAGGATGCGCGCCTTGCATCTCATCCCGCAGCCGGGCGTGTCTCTTTGCAGTAACGCACTCAGTGCCGCCTCAGGCCGGGTTCAGCGGGTTGCGCGTCGCCTGTTTTGCAGTCAGATCGCGTGCGGTGTCTCAACCTGATTCCGGCTTGTCCAGCAGTTCCTCATGATCTCAGTTTCCTGGCGTCTCACCTTCATTTTGCTGCTTGTCGCATTGGCCGCAGCAGGCGGTGCGTGGCTGGGGGGGTACCCCGGCGCCATGGCTGCCGCGCTGTTGGTGCTGATTGGCGCCGTGCTGCGCGACTCGCTGGCGCTGTCCCGCCTGATCCGCTGGCTCAAGGCGCCCGATGCGGCGCCCGCGCCGAACGGCACCGGCGCATGGGCCGAGGTGTTTTACCGCGCGTCGCGCCAGTTGCGCTTGTGGACGGTGCGACTGCGCTACGAGGAATCCAAA
The DNA here is from genome assembly GCA_021783695.1 of Pseudomonadota bacterium. Lineage (GTDB taxonomy): Bacteria > Pseudomonadota > Gammaproteobacteria > Burkholderiales > Burkholderiaceae_C > Thiomonas. Next base: position 84,034 of record JAJXTO010000009.1, read on the forward strand.
CTGCAGCGTTTCATCGAGGCGCTGCAGGTCTCGCCCAACGGCGTCATCCTGCTCGACGAGAACAATCAGATCGATTGGTGCAATGCCACCGCGGCGCAGCACTTCGGGCTGGACGCGCAGCGTGATCTGCGGCAGCACGCCGTGCATCTCATCCGCAACCCGGAATTTGTGGCCTATCTGCAGGCGCAGCAGTTTCACGAACCGCTACAGATGCACCGCGCAGGCGCGCGCGGACAGTTCACGCTGAGTGTGCAGGTGTTTCCCTATGGCGATCAGCAAAAGCTGCTGCTGACGCAGGACGTCACCCAGATGGAGCGTACCGAGGCCATGCGACGCGATTTTGTTGCCAACGTCTCGCATGAGATCAAAACGCCACTCACCGTACTGGGCGGGTTTATCGAGACCATGCGTGACATGCCGCTGGATGGCGCGCAGCGCCTGCGCGTGCTCGACATGATGCAGACCCAGTCGGACCGCATGCGGCATCTGGTGGACGATCTGCTGGTCTTGGCGCGGCTTGAGGGCGACCCTTACCCGCCGACCGAGCAGATCATTGACATGGGCGCGATGATGGCGCAATACAAAAACGAGGCGCTGGCCCTGTCCGGCGAACGGCATCGGATCTCGGCCGATGCGCGTACCGACCTGGGGGTGCGCGGCAATCCGCAGGAACTGCACTCCGCTCTGTCCAATCTGGTCAGCAACGCCGTGCGCTACACCCCCGAGGGTGGCACCATCCGGCTGGAGTGGGATGCGGTGTTTGAAGACGCCCAGCCGAAATACGCCGAGTTCAGCGTGACCGATACAGGCATCGGCATTGCGGCTGAGCACATTCCGCGGCTGACCGAGCGCTTCTACCGTGTCGACCGTGGGCGCTCGCGCGAGTCTGGCGGCACGGGCCTGGGCCTGGCCATTGCCAAGCATGTCCTGTTGCGCCATCAGGCCGAACTGCTGGTGCACAGCACACCGGGCAAAGGCAGCCGCTTCGTGGTGCGGTTTCCCGCAGCGCGGCTGGCGACGGTCGCGCCCTTGACCCGCAGCGAGGCGCTGCAGGCCGCCTAGTTTTTGCCTTGCAGTCGCGAGTGCATCAGCACCTGATGGCAGCTCAGGCGGCTGCGTGAACCGCGCGGGCGGTGGTAGTTGCCCTCGCTGTCCATCTCCCAGGCATTGCCCGGGTGCTGCCACTGCATGCGCAGACCTTCACGGATGACCTGCGCCTTGATCTTGTTGTCGAGCAGCGGCACGGCGATCTCGACGCGGCGCAGCAGGTTGCGCTCCATCCAGTCGGCCGAGGAGATGTAGACCTCGGCTTCGCCGCCATTGTGGAAGTAGAACACCCGCGAGTGTTCCAGAAAGCGGCCGATGGTCGAGCGCACGCGGATGTTGTCGGACAAGCCTTCCACACCGGGGCGCAGCATGCAGGCGCCGCGGACCAGCAGACGCACTTCCACTCCGGCTTGCGACGCGGCGTAGAGCGCCTCGATCACCGTGGGTTCGAGCAGGGCGTTGACGCGCGCCCAGACACGCGCTGGTTTGCCGTTGCGCGCATGGTTGGCCTCGCGGGCAATGGCGGCCAGGACGTTGGCGTGCAGGGTGAACGGCGACTGCCACAGGCGCCTGAGTTCCTGCGCCTGGCTGGAGCCGGTGATCTGTAGAAACACGCGCCGCGCGTCTTCGCAGATTTCCGGGTTGGCGGTCATCAGGCCGAAGTCGGTGTAGAGCCGCGCGGTCCGGGCGTGATAGTTGCCGGTGCCCAGATGCGCGTACATGCGCAGCATCTTGCGGCCGTTGTCCTCCCGGGTTTCACGGCGCACGATGAGCAGCATCTTGGCGTGGCATTTGAAGCCCACCACGCCGAATACGACATGCGCGCCGGCGGCTTCCAGCCGCGAGGACCAGTTGATATTGGTCTCCTCGTCCAGCCGCGCCATGAGTTCGAGCACCACGGTCACTTCCTTGCCGTTGCGCGCGGCTTCGATGAGGGCGTCCATCAGCTCGGAGTTGCCGCCGGTGCGGTAGATGGTCTGCTTGATGGCGACGACGGCAGGATCGCGCGCCGCCGTCTTCACCAGATCGACCACCGGGGCGAAGGAGTCGTAGGGGTGGTGCAGCAGCAGGTCGCGCGCGCGAATGCGGTCGAAAATTTCGGCGTCGACGCCAGGCCAGTTGGCGGGCAGGGCGGGAAGGTAGGGCGGGAACAGGAGCTGCGGCTCGTCCACGGACTCCAGAATTTCCTGCAGGCGCACCAGGTTCACCGGCCCGTCTACACGGTAGCAGTCTTGCGGCAGGATGTTGTTCTCGCGCAGCAGCCGGTCGATGACCGCGGGGGGGCAGTCTGCCGCCACTTCCAGTCGCACCGCGTCGCCAAAGTGCCGGGCGCGCAATTCGCCCTGCAGCGCGGCACGCAGATTGGTGATGTCGTCATCGTCGATGAACAGCTCGCTGTTGCGCGTGACGCGAAACTGATGCACGCCCCGCACTTCCAGGCCGGGAAACAGCTGTCCGGCGAAGGCCTGCATGCAAGAGGACAACAGCATGAAGCCGTAGCGCACGTCGCACAGCTCGGTCGGCATGGGGACGACGCGCGGCAGGGTGCGCGGGGTCTGCACCACGCCGAGTTCGATGTTGCGGCCAAAGGCGTCAGTGCCGTCGAGCTGCACCGCGAACACCAGGTTCTTGTTGATCACGCGGGGAAACGGATGCGCGGGGTCGAGGCCAATGGGGGTCAGCAGCGGAGACATTTCGGTCTCGAAATAATGCTGCGCCCAGGCGCGTTGCGCATCGGTCCAGTCGGACATGCGGTAGAGCCGGATGCCGTGCGTGTCCAACGCGGGCAGCACGGCCTGTTGCAGCACGCGGTACTGATCGGCAATCAGAGCGTGGGCGCGTTCAGAAATCTCGGCTAGGGCGTCGCGCACCAGCATGCCGTCCGGGGTGTGCGAGCCGGGGTCGGCTTCGAGCATGTCCTGCAGCGTCGCCACGCGGGTTTCGAAAAACTCGTCCATATTGCTCGACACGATGCTGAGAAAACGCAGGCGTTCGAGCAGGGGATTGGTGTCGTCAAGCGCCTGGAACAGCACGCGGCGATTGAATTCGAGAGTGCCCAGTTCACGGTTGAGCAGGCGGGGAGGGGTAGCGGAAGGGGACATGAACGGACCGGACGGAGAAACGTCTGTCATTTTGCCAGTGCAAAAGACAATCCGAGCGAGAATGCAGCCCTCCGATGAAATCTTGATGACACGCTTCAAAAACCTGTCATCAAACTGACGTTCAATCCCCCTATGCCCACTCTGTTGAATCAACATCTCGCTGCCGTCGATCTGGGATCGAACAGTTTTCGCATGCTCATCGGCAGGGCGCAGGACAGTGCCGCCGGGGTGCAGGTCTATCCCATCGATTCGCTGCGCGAGGCGGTGCGTCTTGCGGCCGGGCTGGACGACAAAAAATACCTCTCCGAAGCCTCGCAGCAGATTGCCTTGCAAACCCTTCAGCGTTTTGGCGAACGGCTGCGGCAGTTTCACCCGGACCGGGTGCGCGCGGTGGCCACCAACACGGTGCGCGTGGCCAAGAACGCACCGCAGTTTCTGCAGCGGGCGCAGCAGGCGCTGGGCTTTCCCATCGAGGTCATTGCGGGCCGGGAGGAGGCGCGGCTGGTCTATATCGGCGCGGCGCATTCGGTCTCTGTGGTGCAGGGCAAACGGCTGGTGGCCGACATTGGCGGCGGCTCCACGGAGTTCATCATCGGTCAGGGCTACGAGCCAGGCTTGATGGAGTCGCTCTACATCGGTTGCGTGTCGATGAGCCAGCGCTTCTTTCCCGGCAATCAGGTGGACGAAACCACCATGCGTGCCGCCGAGATTGCCGCGCGCAAGGAAATCCAGATCATCGCCGCCGACTTCAAACGCAGCGGCTGGAACCATGCCGTGGGCTCCAGCGGCACCGCGCGGGCTCTGGCCGACATGATCGGCGGCAGCCGCCTGAACCCGCCGGATCAGGTCGGCGACATTACTCTGCAAGGCCTGCGCGAGCTGCGGCGCGCCTTCGTGCGCGCCGGCAATCTCAACAAGCTCAAGATGGAAGGCCTCAAGCCCGACCGCGTGCCGGTGGCCGCCGGGGGGCTGGCCATCATGCTCGGGGTGTTCGAGGAGCTGGGCATCCAGTCCATGGAAGTGACCGACGCCGCGCTGCGCCTGGGGGTGCTGTACGACCTGCTGGGGCGCGAGCAGTCGCAGGACATGCGCGAGATCACTGCGCTGCAGTTCATCCAGCGCTATGGCGCCGACCCGCAACAGGCGCAGCGGGTGAGTGAGGTGGCGCTGCGGCTCTACGCCCAGTTGCGGCCCCAGGCCACGGAAGCCGAGCAGCGCCTGTTGCGCTGGGCCGGGCAACTGCATGAGATCGGCCTGTCCATTTCGCACAGCGCCTATCACAAGCACTCGGCCTACATTGCCGCAAATGCCGACATGCCCGGATTTTCTCGCGGCGAGCAGGCGGCGCTGGCGCAGCTGGTTCTGGCTCACACCGGCAAGCTGAAGAAGCTGAGCGTGACCGATCTGGAAAGCCTCGATCTCGACGCGGTGATGGCGCTGCGGCTGGCGGTCATTCTGGCGCGTAACCGCACCGCGGTCGATCTGGACGGCCTGCGGCTGCGCTATCAGGCCACCGGCCTCAGCCTGCCGGGGGCGCGGCCCGCTCTGGACATCGTGGCGCCTGAACCCTGGCTCAAGGCCAATCCGCTGACCGAATACAGCCTGCGGCAAGAGGCCTCTGAATGGGCGCGGCTGAACTGGAACGTCGCGTTACACAGTCCGTCTTGATTGCGCCATGACGGCCGCGTAAGGTTTGATCTGCACGAGGAGCAGACGATGCAGATCATCCTGACACGGCATGGCGAAGTCGAAGGCATTCATCCGGAGCGCTTTCGCGGGCGCATGGAACTGGCGCTCACTCCCCTCGGCCGCGCGCAGGCCAGGGCGGTTGCCCGGCGCATTGCCGCCGGGTTTGCGCCGCAGGCGGTCTACACCAGCCCGATGGGGCGTTGCCATGACACCGGCGCCGAGATTGCGGCAGCCTGCAGCCTGAGCGCGCAGGTGCTCGACGACCTCAACGACCTCGACTACGGGGACTGGCAATGGAAAACGCACGAGGACGTCAAGGCGGCGCATCCCCAGACCTACGCCCTGTGGAAAAGCGCGCCGCAATGGGTGCGCTTTCCTGGTGGCGAATCCTTGCAGGATCTGGCACTGCGTGCCGCCGATGGCCTGCGCGCGCTGCTGCAGCGCCACGCCGACCATACGATCGTGTTGGTCGGGCATGACAGCGTGAACCGGGCGCTTCTGCTGCAGGCGCTCGATCTGCCGCTGTCCGCTTACTGGCGCATCACCCAGAAGCCGTGCTGCCTCAACCTGTTCAGCGTGGATGCGCAGGGCAAGGCCAGCCTGCAACTGGCCAACGACACCGCGCACCTGCGAGGTGTGCAATGAACGCGGAGATTCATGCGCAATGTCCGTTCTGCCAGAGCATGCCCTGGGTGTTGCGCAACGCGCTGTCCTTCGCGGTGTACGACCGCGCGCCTGTGAATCCGGGGCATCTGCTGCTGATTCCGTTTCGCCATGTAGCAGACTGGTTCGAGTGCTCGGAACAGGAGCAGCATGCCCTGCTGGAGCTTGCAACCGAGGCCCGCGCCCTGTTGCTGCGTGAGCGCAGGCCAGATGGCTTCAATCTCGGAGTCAACTGCGGCAAGGCAGCGGGGCAGAGCATTTTTCATGTGCATCTGCACCTGATTCCGCGCTTTGCCGGCGACATGGCCGAGCCGCTGGGCGGGGTGCGCGGGGTGATTCCGGCGCGGCAGACGTATTGAGTACCCCCAGTTTCCTTGAGACCGCATGGCGCGAAAGCTGGTTTGCATTTCGATGCAATTTGTTCGCTGCGCAGCATTGACCCTGAGCGGTGCGTGGCCTAAATTGAACTCATCCAAATAGCGATGGAGTTCGCCGTTCAATCGCTTTGACGGGTGGCTGGTGTGAACAGGCGCTCCTCCCGGGCTGATGGCTCCTGCCCGCTTTCATGTGCTGCCTTCCACGCAGCGGCGCATATCAGCGGGACGGAGTCGCGGATGAAGACATCCACAGAGTTCAACCCAGATTGTTCAATAGGGCGCGGGGGCAAAGACGCCCCGAAACCCCCGCCAGGGCCCGCGCATGCGCGCAGCGCCGCCTATTGGACATCGGGGTTCAATCGTGTGTGCCCATCACAGGGGCGCCAGACAGAGTACTGCATCGTTTTCGTTCCAACGGCATCTTCACCCGCACACGTTGGTGAGCCGGTGTTCGCTTTTGAAAGGAGATCAGCATGCTTGCCATTCCGTCATCCATTCTGGATCAGGTCGATGAGCGTCTGTCACACCTTCCCTTGGCCTGCAGTGTGGTGCTGCCAGGTGGCCAGCGTGTCGGCCCGCGCAATGCGAAAGTGGAAATGCGCCTGCGCGACAAAAGGGTGCTGTGGCATCTCACAACCGGGCAGATCGGCAAGCTGGCGGAAGACTATGTCGAGGGGTTCGTGGATATTCTGGGCAATCTGCGCGATCTGATGCGCATCGCCCCGGTCCTGCTCGATGACGATCCGCGCAACGAGCCCTCCGCCGCCACCGCGCGTTTGTGGCACAGCCTGCGCCATGCCCTGTGGGAGCACAGCCACCATAGCCGTGAGAAGGACGCCGCGCAGATTCAGCAACACTATGACGTCTCGGATGATTTCTATGCCCTGTGGCTCGATCCGCGCCGCGTGTATTCCTGCGCTTATTTCGCTGAGCCTTCGATGACCCTGGCGCAAGCGCAGGAGGCCAAGCTAGACCACATCTGCACCAAGCTGATGCTCAGACCGGGCGAGCGTTTCATCGACATCGGCGCGGGCTGGGGCGGGCTGCTGCTGTGGGCTGCTGAGCACTACGGCGTGGATGCCACCGGCATCACCCTGTCGAAGAATCAGTACAACCATGTGAACCGGCTGATCGTCGAGAAGGGTCTGCAGGGCCGGGTGCGCATGCTGCTGCAGGATTACCGCGATGTGGACGAATCCCAGCCCTTCGACAAGGTCGCCTCGGTGGGGATGTGCGAGCATGTCGGCCGTCCCAATCTGCCGCTGTATTTCGACAAGATCCGCCGTCTGCTCAAGCCGGGCGGGCTGGTGCTGAACCACGGCATCACCGCGGGTGGGGTGGATAACAGCCAGCTTGCCGGCGGCATGGGCGACTTCATCGAAAAATACATCTTCCCTGGCGGACAGCTCGTGCACGTCAGCGTGATGGCCGAAACCATGACCCGCGGTGGTCTGGAGCCACTGGACATGGAATGCCTGCGCCCGCATTACGCCAAGACTCTGTGGTGCTGGGTGGATGGGCTCGAAGACCATCTCGACGAAGCACGCCGCGTGCTGGGCGACAAGGCCGAGAAAACGCTGCGCGCCTATCGTCTCTACCTCGCGGGTTCGGCCATGGGCTTCGAGCAGGGCTGGATTTCGCTGTTCCAGATGCTGGGCAGCCGCCCCAATGGTGTGGTGGAAGAGCGGGTCGATGGCGATAGCGTGTTGCGTGCGCGGCAGTGCAGCTACCCGTTCAATCGCGCCTATCAGTATGCGCAGAGGATCACCGAGCCCGCACCTCGCAGTGGCGCCGCGCTGACGCGGCAGAGCAAGGCGGAAGAGCCAGCCTGAGTGGTGTCAGCCACGCGGTCAGCTGCAACCGCACTGTGCCGCCCAGTAAACGATGTGGCCGGGCGGGACCATCTCCTGGATGTGCGGCAGCACGGCGTCCACCACCTCGGGTGCGTCGAAAAATTCCAGCACCAGCGGCAGATGGACAGTCATGCGCAACAGGTCGTCGGCATGCACCTCGCCCTTGCTGCCAAAGCCGGCCACGCCGCGGAACACGGTGACGCCATGCACCTTGTGCTGCTCATGCAGAAGCTTGAAGAGGGCGCGCATCAGGTCGTGGTGGCTGTCGTCCTTGTCGCCTTCCTTGATGTAGATGCGGACCATGGTGACGGATTTGGCGCTCATGTGGAAATTCCCATATTGCGTGACAGAAAGGCGCCGAAAAGGGCCGCAGCGATGGACAGCACGACTGAGGCGCCGATGTACAGCCCGGCCTTCAGCATCTCGCCGTTTTCGATCAGGTTGAGCGACTCCAGCGAGAAGGTCGAGAAGGTGGTGTAGGCACCGAGGCCGCCTGTGAGGATGCCAGTGCGCAGTTCGGGACTGAGGTTGATGCGCTCCAGGGTTTCGAAAAATAGAAAGCCCATGAGGAAGGAACCCAGCACATTGATCGACAGCGTGGCAAAGGGAAAGGAACGCCCCAGCATGCCTTGAACCAGGATGCTCTGACCATAGCGCGCGAACGCGCCGATGATGGCGAAAATGGCGATGAAAACGTAGGTCATGCGAAACATCCCAAATGTTGACGATGAAAGAATTGCCGCGTCACGCGGCGCAACCCGGGATCGTCGTGCTGCAATTCTCTCAGGAAAGATGGCTTGTCCTCGAACCGCGGGGTGCCCGGCGTCAACTATCTTGAGCTGTCAGCGACAACTATCGTGAGCGGTGCGGTCAGGCGTTGATCATTGTGTTGGGGTTGCGCTGCGTTGCCGGCGAGCCGGCAACGCAGCGCGGCGACGGTA
>JAJXTO010000036.1 GCA_021783695.1 Pseudomonadota bacterium
GTCCGAAAACCGGCACAATCGGGCCAAAACACCGTGAATTCGGCACGACATTCAACGCTGGTTTCACGATGTGAACAGGCATGCAACAACTCGCGTCTTGGCGGGGGTTGTGCAGACCATCCTTAGGAACCTGTCGGGCTGAACTGCGACTGGCGCACGCCCTCGTAGAGGCAAATTGCGGCGGACGCGGCGACATTGAGCGACTCCACCCCATCGGCCTGCGGAATCCGCACGAGGGCGGAACACTTGGCCACCAGCGCATCTGAAATGCCCTGCCCCTCGTTGCCGAAAATCCAGGTGACAGGCTGCTTCAGATCGAGTTCGTACAGCACCGTGTCCGCCTGCATATGCGTTGCATAAATTGGCCGTGGGACGATGTTGAGCACCTGTTCCCACGGCGGATCTTCAAACACTGGAATGACAAAGTGCGCGCCCATGGCCGCACGCAGCACCTTGGGCGACCAGACTCCGGCGCAGCCGCGCAACAGGTAGACCGCCCCGCAGCCGGCCGCTGCCGCGGTGCGCAACATGGTGCCGACATTGCCAGCGTCCTGCACCCGGTCGAGTATGAGCGCGGTGCCCGGATTGGGCTTGCCGGTTTTGGGGCGGGCGATCAGCATACCCACGGGCGGTCCGTTTTCGACCGCGGTGATCCAGTTGAACAGCGCCTGATGCAGCACCACGGTCTGCGTGGTGCCAACGCGTTCCACGAGGGCGGCAATTCCCGGGTCGAGCAGGCCGGTATCGGTGGTGATCAGGGGCTCGGCCACATGACCGGCGGCAAGCGCGGCCTCGATGAGATGAATGCCCTCCAGCCAGACCTGACCATGCTTGCGCACTGCGCCAGGTTCTGTGGACAGGCTGCGCAAGGTCTTGATCAGCGGGTTTTCAGCCGAGGTAATGCGCTTCACGGCAAGACATCCTTCAACGAGGGGGCGTGAGTAAACGCCGGATGGGTGCAAAGCTGCGGCGATGTGCCGCACAAGGCCCCAGTGTAAGCAAAGCCGCCTGGTGCGCCGCCGTTCCATAGCCGCTGTGGCGCTCGAAACCGTAGCCCGGATAGTTCCCGGCGAGATCGGCCATGAGGCCATCCCGATAGACCTTGGCGATGATGGACGCCGCACTGATGGCGGGGTGCGCCGCGTCTCCACCCACGATCGCCCGGCACGGCATGGCAACGGCAGGAGTCTGGTTGCCATCGACCAGCAGCAGATCGACCGGGCATTGCAATCCGGTCACGGCGCGCTGCATGGCCAGCAGAGTGGCCTGGAGAATATTGAGTTGATCGATTTCTTCGACACTGCATTCGGCAATGCTCCATCCCAGGCTCTGCGCCCGGATCTGGGCATCGAGCTGGACGCGGCGGCGCGCGCTCAGCGCCTTGGAATCAGCCAGCCCGGCGATGGGCCGTGCCGGGTCGAGCACCACAGCCGCAGCCACCACCGGCCCGGCCCAGGGGCCGCGGCCTACCTCGTCGCAACCGGCAATCAGGGCATCTGGCACTGCCTCGTCTGGCCCGAACAGAGCGGTCTGCGTCATGGTGCGGCCACGTCGAGAATCGCCTGCGAGGCCAGTGCCGCCGTGTCGCGCCGCAGGCTGAGATGCATGTCCATGAAGCGATCCTGGAGTTGACGCTGTTGCGCGGCATCGTCGAGCAGGCTGCTGGCGGCGTCTGCCAATGCCTCGGGCGTGCAGTGATGCTGCAGCAACTCGGGCACCAGGCGCGTCCCCGCAAGAATATTGGGCAAACCGACATCGGGCAGATAGCCGCGCCCGGACATCATCCGCCAGGACAACGCGGACATGCGATAGCCGATCACCATGGGCCGTTTGAACAGGGCGCATTCCAGTGTGGCGGTACCGCTGGCAACGATCGCCAGATTACAGGCCGCCATCGCAACATGCGACTGACCATCGATCAAGAGCAGCGGCAAGCCGGGATGCGCTGCGGCGGCCTGGAGCACCATGGGCTTCAGGCCGGGGTGCGCAACCGGCACCACCACGGAAGATGCCTGGCCGCGCTGCACCAGCAAGGCGGCCGCACCGAAGAAGGCCGCGATGAGATGCTGCACTTCGGCCCTGCGGCTTCCAGGCAACACGGCGAGCACCTGGCCGTCTGCGGGCAACCCCAGCGCACGCCGCGCCGTATCGCGGTCGGGATCGAGAGGAATGACTTCGGCGAGCGGGTGGCCGATGTACGTGGCGCGCACCCCGGTGTCGGCATAGATGGCAGGCTCGAAGGGAAAGATGCACAGCATGTGATCCACCGCCTGCCGGATGAGATCGATGCGCTCGCGCCGCCAGGCCCAGATCGACGGGCTCACCATGTGCAAGACCGGAATGCCGACCTGACGCAGGCGGCGTTCGAGTTGCAGGTTGAAGTCTGGCGCGTCCACGCCGACGAATACCGCAGGCGGCCGGGCCAGGAGCCGCTGACGCAGCCTGCGCCGCATCAGCAGGAGTTCAGGCAGACGCGCCAGCACGTCGGCATAGCCATTGACCGCCAGGCGCTCGCTCTGCCACCAGGCGTCGAAACCCGCAGCCTGCATCCGTGGGCCACCAATGCCCGCCATGTGCAGATCGGGCGCCTGGACGTGCAGCGCATGCAGCACATGCGAGGCCAGCAGATCGCCGGAGGACTCTCCCGCGACAAAGGCCAGCGTCCTGGAATCCATCGCCCGATCAGGGACGGACGATACCGCGCCCGGGATGCGCCAGAAAGGTCTGCAGCACGCCAAGCGCCTCGACGGCGTGGGGCTTTTCCGCGGCGAGATCGGCCAGCGCGGCGCGCGCCTGTTCCAGCGCCAGCCCCTGGCGATAGAGCAGGCGGTAGGCTATGCGCAGCGCGGCGATCTGCTCAGAAGAGTAGCTGCGGCGACGCAGCCCTTCGGTATTGATGCCGTGCGGCTTGGCCGGGTTGCCCGCCACCAGGGTGTAGGGCGGAACGTCCTGCAGGATGACAGAACTGATGCCGGTCATCACATGTGCACCGACGCGCACGAACTGATGCACCCCGGTGTAGCCGCCCAGCACCGCCCAGTCCCCAACCTGCACATGGCCGGCGAGCTGCGCGTTGTTGGCGAAGATGGTGTGACTGCCCACCTGACAGTCATGGGCAATGTGCACGTAGGCCATGATCCAGTTGTCGTGTCCCAGGCGGGTGACGCCGCCATCCTGCGTCGTACCGATGTGCAAGGTGCAGTATTCGCGAATCACATTGCGGTCGCCGATTTCCAGCGCGGTGTCTTCGCCCTTGAATTTTTTGTCCTGCGGCTCGCCGCCGATCACGCTGAATGGATGCAGGCGATTATCCGCACCAATGCGGGTGCGCCCTTCAACAATGACGTGCGCGCCGATGCGCGTCCCGGCACCGATACGCACCTTTGGACCGATTAGCGCATAAGGGCCGATTTCGACGTCTTCGGCAATGTCCGCGCGCGGGTCGACCTGCGCCGTGGGATGAATCGTCGGCATGCTGTCTCAGGACCCGCTGCGTTCGGTACACATGAGATCGGCCTGTGCGACCACCCGCCCATCCACCGAAGCCTCGGCGGTGAATTTGTAGATGCCGCGCATATTGCGCGTCATCTCGACATAGAGGTGCAACTGATCACCCGGCACCACCGGCTGCTTGAACCGGGCGTTGTCGATCCCCACGAGGTAGTACAGCGAGCCCGCTGCCGGGGTCTTGCCAACTGAGCCAAACGCCAGAATGCCGGACGCCTGCGCCAGCGCTTCCAGAATGAGCACGCCGGGCATGATGGGTTTTTGCGGAAAGTGGCCGGTGAAAAACGGCTCGTTGATGGTGACGTTTTTATAGGCCTTGATGTACTTGCCATTGACTTGTTCGACCACGCGATCGACCAGCAACATGGGATAGCGGTGCGGCAGGAGTTCAAGGATATGGAGGATGTCTTGCGTGGTCGTCATGTCGGTTGGTCTGTTTTCAAAGACTCGAGTTGATGTTCAAGGCTGCGGATGCGGTCGCGCAGCTGGTGCAGCTGACGCACGGTGGCCGCGTTGCGTTCCCAGTTGGCGTGGGTATCCAGCGGAAAGGCACCGGTGTACATACCGGGCTGGTGCACCGAACGCGACACCAACGACATGCCGCCAATGACCACGCCATCGGCAATGCTCAAGTGCCCGGCAATGCCCACCCCGCCACCGATGAAGCAATACGCCCCGATCTGCGCACTCCCGGACACGCCGACGCAGCCGGCCAACGCGGTGTGCGCACCAATGCGCACGTTGTGCGCGATCTGCACCAGGTTGTCGATTTTCACGCCGGTGCCGATTTCGGTATCGTCGAGCGCGCCACGGTCGATGGTGCTATTGGCCCCCACCTCCACGTCATCCGCCAGCACAGCAATCCCGACCTGCGCGATTTTGACCCCGGCGCCCTCGGCATCGCGTGCATAGCCAAAGCCGTCACTCCCGACCACCGCTCCCGACTGCAGCACACAACGCGCGCCAAGACGGCAACCCCAGCCCAGCACACTGCGGGGATGCAGCACGGAATCGGCACCGATCACGGCATCGCGCCCCACATGGCAGCCCGAGCCGATGTGCACGCCATCGGCAACCAGTGCGCCAGCCTCGATCACGGCAAACGCATCGACCCGAGCCAGGCCAGACACACTGGCCGCCGGATCGATGTGCGCAAGCGCATGGCGCCCGGGCTGGAACGCGGGCTGCCGCAACCTCCAGAACCACTGCGACAGAAGGGCGTAATAGAGATAGGGGTCTTGCGCAAAGATGGCATTGCCGGAAGGCGGCAGTTCCCCCTTCAAGGCAGCAGGCAGGATGATCGCAGCTGCCTGGCTTTGTGCGATTTGCGCACGCAGCTTGGGGCGGCTCAGAAAAGTGATATCCGCCCCACCGGCCGAGCCGATGGGCCGCAAACGCTCGACCAGGGTTTGCGGGTTCCCGACCAACTCCCCGCCAAGGCGGGCGACGATGTGTTCAAGCGTCAACCCGTCCATGGAACTGCCAGGCATCGGGACTGCAGATGGGCTCACTTGCCCGACTGTGCATCCAGTGCCTTGAGCACCTTGTCGGTGATGTCGATACGCGGGTTCACGTACACCGCTTCCTGGAAGATGATGTCGTAATGATCTTTCAAGGCGATATCGCGCACCACCTTGTTGGCCTTGTCCAGCACCGAAGCCAGCGCTTCATTGCGACGGGCATTGAGGTCTTCGGAGAACTCGCGCTGCTTGCGCTGGAATTCGCGGTTCATATCCACGAGGTTCTGCTGCGCCTTGATGCGCTCGGCATCCGACATCACCGGGCCATTCTTTTCGAGATTCTCATTGGCCGTCTTGATCCTGGCTGCCATGTCCTGGAGTTCCTTGTCGCGCTTGGAAAACTCCGACTCCAGCTTTTGCTGTGCGGCCTTGGCCAGGGTGGAATCTTTCAGCACCCGCTCGGTGTTGATGAAGCCGATTTTCGTCGGCGCATTGGCGGCTGCACCCGACGCGGGCGCGGCCGTCTGCGCCATGACCGGCGTGCAGGCAAAAAAAGCAGATGCACAGACTGCGGCAAGAAGTGAACGAGACATGGTGTGGAATTTCATGGAAATCAGATGAGTTTAGAACCCGGCGCCCACAGTGAACTGGAAGCTCTGGAGTTTATCGGTGGTTTTGTCGCGGATCGGCTTGGCGATACTGAACTTCAACGGTCCGATGGGCGAAATCCAGGACACACCGATTCCGATGGACGAGCGTATGTCGCTCAAGCTGACTTTCTGATTCTCGCCCCACACATAGCCGTTGTCATTGAACACCGACATGCGCAGAGAGCGGTCTGCCCCGGTACCCGGGAAGGGGAACTGATATTCGAAATCGGCGATCAGCATCTTGCCGCCGCCCAGCGCGTTGCCTTGCGCGTCCTGCGGGCCAAGCGAACTTTGCTGGAAGCCACGCACCGTGCCGATGCCCCCGGCGTACAGATTCTTGAAAATGGGCAGCGGCTGGCCATTGAGGCCATGCGCATAGCCTACCAAGCCGTTGAAGGCGAGATTGGTATTGCGCGTGATGGGCTGGTACTGTTGATACTGATAAGTGATCCGGTCATAGCGCAGGGTGCTGAACGGGCTGATCTCGAAGCTCAGACGCTGGTAGCGACCGTCAGTGGGCACAAGGGCGCTGTTGCGGCTGTCGCGCTGCCAGCCAATGGTTAGCGGCACGCCGCTGGAGGTTTTGCCGAACTGGTTGACATAAGCGATGTAGGACGCTGGCGCGCCGGGGGACAGATCCAGCGTGTAGCGCTCGAATCCGGCTCCGAAGAACACCCGATCGACTTCGGTGAACGGAATGCCGAACTGCAGATTGAAGCCCGGCGTGACAATTTTGTAGTTGTTGCCCTGGCTGGTGTAAGGCTGGATGGTGCGGTAATAGGCATTCACCGTACGGCTGATTCCGTCTTCGGTGAAATACGGATTGGTGCTCGAAACTGACAGGGTGCGGTAGTAGCTCGACGTGTTGAAATCGACCGCGAGGTTGTTGCCACTGCCAAAGATGTTGTCCTGGCTGATGCCAGCGTTGAACGACAGTTTGTCGGCGCTCGAAAACCCCACGCCGAGTGACAGGCTGCCCGTGGGTTTTTCTTCGACATTCATGTCGAGATCGACCTGATCGTTGGTGCCCGGCACCTCGCGCGGCTGCAAAGTCACGCCCTTGAAGTAGCCCAGGCGATCCACCCGGTCCCGAGACAGCTTGATGCGGTCGGTGTCATACCACGAGTCTTCATACTGCCGGAACTCGCGGCGGATCACTTCGTCGCGCGTGCGGGTGTTGCCTGCGATGTCGATGTGGCGCACATAAATGCGCTTGCCCGGCTCAGCGGTGATGGTGAACGCGACCTGATCGGTCGCGCGATCGATCACCGGCTTGGCATCCACCCGGGCGAACGCATAGCCATAGACACCAAACTGGTTGGTGATGGCCTTGACACTGTCGTTCAGGGCCTGGGCGCTATAGGTCTCACCGGGCTTGAGTTTGACCAGGGCGCGAAACTCATCGTCTTGTCCAAGATAGTTGCCGGCCAGTTGATAGGAGGAAACCGTGTACTTCGGCCCTTCGTGGATGTTGACGGTGATGTAGATGCCGTCCTTGTCCGGCGACAGGGCCACCTGCGTGGACTCGATACGGAAGTCGAGATAACCGCGATCCTGGTAGTAGGAACGCAGCGTTTCAAGGTCGGTATTGAGCTTGGCCTTCGAATACTGGTCGTCCTTGGTGTACCAGCTCAGCCAGCCCGGCGTGCTGAGTGAGAACAGACCCAGCAATGTGCCTTCGCTGTAGACCTTGTTGCCCACGACATGAATTGCCCGGATCTTGGCAATCTGCCCTTCGACCACTGTGAACAGCACGTTGACCCGGTTGCGGGGCAAGGGCGTGGTGGTGACGTTGACTTCCGTGTCGTAAAAGCCCTTGGCCAGATATTGCTGCTTGAGTTCCTGCACCGCCTGGTCGATCAGTGCCTGGTCATACGGGCGGGCCTCAGCCAGGCCAACCGCAGCCAATGCCGTGGTCAACGCTTTTTTGTCGAATTCCTTGGTTCCTGAAAATTCGACTCCGGCAATCGTCGGCCGCTCTTCCACGATGAGAGTCACGACATCATTGTCGGTCTCGATGCGGACGTTCTTGAATAGCCCGGTGGCAAACAGCGCACGGATGGCCGCCGCGCCGCTTTCAGGCGTGTAGGACTCTCCCACACGAAAAGGCAGATAGCTGAAGACGGTACCGGGCTCGGTTCTTTGCAGACCGTCAACCCGGATGTCCTTGATGGTGAACGATTCAGCTGCGTGTGCTTGCACGCCTGCAACGGCAATCACAACCGCCGTCGCACAACGAAGTGCGGGAGAAAACCTCAAATTGACCTCGAGCTGGATTAGTGCATCTGCCCGAGCAAGCGGGTCAGATCGTTGTAGAGGGCGATGGCCATCATCATGGCGATGACCGCGAGACCGCCTTGCTGCAGCCTTTCCTGCCAGCGCTGCGAGATGCTGCGCCGGGTCAATCCCTCATACGCATAATACAGGAGATGCCCCCCATCCAGAACCGGCAAAGGCAGCAGGTTGAGCACCCCGAGACTCACGCTGACCACGGCCAGAAAGCTCAGGTAAGCCATCCACCCCAGTTCTGCGCTTTTACCCGCGTAATCGGCAATCGTGACCGGGCCGCTGAGGTTTTGCAGCGAGGCCTGACCGATCACCATGCGGCCCAGGGTTTTGAGGGTCAGCACGGAAAGATCCCAGGTGCGCTGCGCGCCGTTCTGCAGCGCCTGCAGCGGGTTGCGCTCGACTTTCACCGTGGGAATTTCACCGCCGAGCAGGGCTTCGATACGCCACACCGGCCTGCCGTCCACGAGCACGGATTTGGGCTGCAACTGCGCGCTGAACAGGGCACCATCGCGACGCACCTGCAATTGCAGCAACTTGCCGCCAGACTGCTGGATCGCGCGCATCAGTGCATCCGCTGTGATGATCGGCTTGCCATCCACCGCAGCGATCTGGTCTCCCGCCCGCAGGCCGCTGAGCTGCGCCGGCCCGCCTGCGACGACCTCACGAATCTCGGCGGGCGGACTCTGCAGGTGCAGGCCGAATGTGGAGAGGAATCCGGCGTTTTCTGCAGTACTTGTGCTGCCGGAAAAATCCAGCGGGATCTGGCGCTGCTGGGTGCCCGCAGCGGTTTGAACTGTGAGTTCGAGCCGATCGCCATTCATCGCCGCGTTGAGCAACTTCCAGCGCAAATCGGTCCAGCTTTGCACCTCTTCAGTCACGCCACCCTGCGCAATCGCCGTCACACGCTCACCGCCTTGCAACCCTGCAATCGCGGCAGGTGACTGCGCTGGCGGGGCGCCCAGAATGGCAACCGGTTCACGCACGCCAACCATGGCCACCACGGCAAACAACAGGACAGCGAGCAGGAGATTGGCCGCTGGCCCCGCCGCCACGATCGCGGCGCGCCTGGGCAAGCTCTGGCGATTGAACGCGCGGGGCAACTCGGTTTCAGCCACTTCGCCTTCGCGCTCATCGAGCATCCGCACATAGCCACCCAGCGGAATGGCCGCGAGGACGAATTCGGTCTTGTCCGCTCCCCGCCTCCAGCGCAGCAGGGGTTTGCCAAAACCGATGGAAAACCGTAATACCTTGACGCCGCAGGCCACCGCGACGCGATAGTGGCCGTACTCGTGGATGGTGATGAGTAAACCAAGCGCAAAGGCAAACGCCATCAGGGTAATGAGCAGATTCATGATCTCGTTTCGGGCAATTTGCGCAGCACGGCGCCAGGATCAGACCGATAGCTGCACAACACGCTGTTGCGCCTGGAGCCGGGTCTGGGTGTCGAGTTCGGACAGCGCGTCCAGAGAATCGCACTGCGCGCATTCTGCACTGGCGAGCAAATCGGCATTGATGCGGTGGATATCGGTGAAACGGATGCGTTGGCGCAAAAACGCATCTACCGCCACTTCGTTGGAGGCGTTGAGCACCGCACAGGCGCCTACGGGCATGCGCAAGGCATCGAATGCCAGTGCCAGTCCCGGAAAACGCCGGACATCGGGCTGCTCGAAATCCAGCCGCCCGACCCGCGCCAGATCCAGCCAGGGCGCGCCCGACGCAATTCGCTTCGGGTAAGACAGTCCATACGCGATGGGTGTGCGCATATCGGGCTGCCCGAGCTGAGCTAGTACCGATCCGTCGAGGTAGTTGACCATCGAATGCACGATGCTCTGCGGATGGATCAGCACCTCGATCTGCTCTGGCCGCATGCCGAACAGATAGTGCGCTTCGATCACTTCCAGTGCCTTGTTCATCATGGTGGCGGAATCGACCGAAATCTTCGCCCCCATACTCCAGTTCGGGTGTGCACAGGCTTCCTGTGGCGTGACCGCGCGCAAGGATTGCGGCTCGCGCTGACGGAACGGACCGCCGGAAGCGGTGAGCACGATGTTGCGCACGTCCGCCTGCCAGCGGCTGCGATCCGAAGGAAGGCTTTGCAGGATGGCGCTGTGTTCGCTGTCGATCGGAATCAGGTCGCCACCGCCCTGCTCCAGCGCTGTCAGCAACAGATCTCCCGCCACCACCAGAGACTCTTTGTTGGCGAGCAGCAGACGTTTTCCCGAGCGCGCTGCCGCAAGACTCGCAGCCAATCCAGCCGCCCCGACGATGGCGGCCATCACCAGATCGACTTCCGCCGCCGAGGACACGTCTTCCAGCGCGCGCGGGCCGCTCAGCACTTCCGTCGGGCAGCCTGCAGCCCGCAGGCGCTGCTGCAGATCGAGGGCGGCACGCGCCTCGCCCAGCACTGCATAAGCCGGGCGGAACTCCAGGCATTGCGCCAGCAGCTTGTCAGCATTTCTGTGCGCCGCCAGTGCAAACACGCGGAACTGTGCGGGATGCAAGGCAAGCACAGACAGGGTATTGGTTCCGATGGAACCTGTGGAGCCGAGAACGGTGATTGCCTTCATAACGCCAGCAGCAACAGAGCCAGGGGCAGCACGGGCAACAGAGCGTCGATGCGGTCGAGAACGCCACCGTGCCCCGGCAGCAATTTGCCGCTGTCTTTCACCCCGGCTGCGCGCTTGAGCAGAGATTCGAACAGATCACCGGCTATCGCAAAGGCCAGCAGCGCAACCACGATCAACAACAGGCCGATCCATCCGAGGTGGATTTGAATTTGTGAAAAATAATTGGGCAGGCGAGGCGACAAACCCACGCAGAGGGTGGCATACAACAAGGTGGCCGCCAACGCAGTCCAGGCGCCGGCGCGGGTTTTACCCGGGCTGATGGACGGCGCAAGCTTGCTGCGCCCCCAGGCGCGCCCACCGAAGTACGCCGCAATGTCTGCCGCCCAGACCAACGCAAGGAGCGACAACAGAAAGACCGCGCCCTGAACACGCAACTCCACCAGTGCCAGCCAGGCCGCCAGCAACAGTAGAAAACCCATGAACGAAAGAACCACCGGATGGCGCAGTCCGGCGGGCACGCGTGCGCTCGGCAAACTCAAACCCAGCAGTAACAGCCACGCCGCGCTGCAAGCTGCCCAGAACCAGACCCAGTCCGGTGACATGAACCAGGCCTGCTGCCACAACAGCCAGAGCAAGACGCCAGCAACACCAACCCAGGCAAACGACCACGCAACCAGGACGCTCCAGCGGCGATAGCCCGCCAACCGTACCCACTCTCCCATCGCCACGGTACAAAACGCCAAGGCCAAGAGGGCGAACGGCAACGGGTCATGCAAAAAAAGCGTGGGCAGTAGCAGGGCCATCAGCACCAGGGCCGTCAGGATGCGCTGTCGCAGCATGGTGCAGTCTCGCCCGTGGCCGCTTCAGGCCGCGGCGCGCGATTTGGTTTCAGGGACACCGCCGAAGCGACGCTGCCGTTGGGCAAAGTCGGCCAGTGCCGCATCGAAGGCTTCGGGGTTGAAGTCGGGCCAAAGGATGTCGGTGAAGTAGAGCTCGGTATAAGCCAGCTGCCATAGCAGGAAATTGCTGATGCGATACTCACCGCCTGTGCGGATCAGCAGATCCGGGTCAGGGGAATGGGCTAGCGCCAGATGCCGCGCGATGCCTTCTGCCGAAGGAACTTCACCGGCTGCGGACAAGGCCTGCGCGGCCTGCAGCATGTCCCAGCGGCCGCCATAGTTCAAGGCGACGTTGAGCACCAGGGTCGTGTTGTCGTGGGTCAGGGCCTGGGACTGCGCGATCAGGCTGCGCGTCTCGGTGGAAAAAGCGGACAGATCGCCAACCACATGCAGCTGCACGCCCTGCTTGGCCAGTTCTGGAGATTCGCGTTGCAGCGCCTTGACGAACAGATCCATCAGGATCTGCACCTCCTCTGCCGGACGCGCCCAGTTCTCCGAGGAAAACGCAAAGACCGTGAGGTGCGCCACACCGATTTCTGCGCAGTGGCGCACAATTTTTTTCAGCGCATCCACGCCGAATTTATGCCCGGAAGAGCGCGGCAAGAACCTGCGTTGCGCCCAGCGACCGTTGCCATCCATCACCACGGCCACATGCCGCGGCAGATTACAGAGCTCGCGCGTTTGGGCAGGTTTTTTTCTCATGCGATCGGGTTGAAATCAGGACAAAGCAAAGGTCGGACTGCAAGGCTCAGACCGCCATGATCTCCGATTCTTTCTGCGCCAGCAGCTTGTCGATCTCGACGATGCAGCGATCGGTGAGTTTTTGTACCTCATCCTGCGCGCGACGCTCGTCATCCTCGGAGACTTCCTTTGCTTTGACGAGGTCTTTGAAACTTTGGTTTGCGTCTCGGCGCAGATTGCGCACCGCGATCTTGGCGCCCTCGCCTTCCTGCTTGATGACCTTGACCAGATCGCGGCGGCGCTCTTCGGTGAGCGCGGGCATCGGCACACGGATGATCTCGCCCTGGGTTTGCGGGTTGAGGCCGAGGTCGGATTCGCGAATCGCCTTCTCCACGGCCTGCACCATTTTCTTTTCCCACGGCTGCACGCTGATGGTGCGGGCATCGACCAGATTCATATTGGCCACCTGATTGATCGCCATCATCGTGCCGTAGTAATCGACCATCACATGATCGAGCAGGCCAGTATGCGCACGGCCGGTACGCACCTTGGCCAGATCGAATTTGAGCGCCTCGATCGACTTGTGCATTTTTTCTTCAGTGGTTTTCTTGATCTCTGCGATTCCCATGATGCACTCCACAAACGGTTTGATGATTCTCAGACGTAGACGTCCGTCCCTTCGTCAGCGCCCTGCACCACGCGCAGCAGGGCGCCGGGCTTGAAAATGCTGAACACGCGGATGGGCATTTTTTGATCGCGGCACAACGCAAAGGCCGTCGCGTCCATGATCTGCAGGCGCTGGGCGATGGCATCGTCAAAGCTGATGCGCGCATAGCGTTGCGCAGTGGGATCTTTTGCCGGATCGGCCGTGTAGATACCGTCCACCTTGGTGGCCTTGAGCATGACCTCCGCACCAACCTCGGCAGCGCGCAGCGCAGCGGCCGTATCGGTGGTGAAAAACGGATTGCCGGTGCCGCCGGCGAAAATCACCGACTTGCCTTCGTCCAGATATTGCAGCGCCTTGGGGCGCACATACGACTCCACGACCTGATCGATCGCAATGGCTGACATGACCCGCGGCTGCAAGCCAGCGTGTTTCATGGCATCGCCCAGCGCCAGCGAATTCATCACCGTGGCCAGCATGCCCATGTAGTCTGCAGTGGCCCGGTCCATCCCCACAGCGCCACCCGCCACGCCGCGAAAAATATTCCCGCCGCCGATGACGATGGCAAGTTGCACACCGGTGTGCACGACCTCGGCAATATCGCGCACCATGCCTTCGATGGTGGCGCGGTTGATGCCATAGGCATCTTCGCCCATCAGGGCCTCGCCCGAGAGCTTGAGCAATACACGTTTGTATCCGGACATGGTCACTCCAGGCAGGCGAGACAAAAAGAGAATTCAGTGCGAATCAGAAACGACTGCCACGCGCGTGACCACCGACAGACCCCGCCTGGGTCAAGCGCGTGACAGCATTCAGCCTTGCTTGGCCGCAGCCATTTGCGCAGCCACTTCCTCGGCAAAATTCTCCGACTTTTTTTCGATACCCTCGCCCACCACATACAGGGTGAATCCGTGCACGGTGGTGTTGGCAGCCTTGAGCATCTGCTCGACGGTCTGCTTGTCGTTCTTCACGAACACCTGATCGAACAGCGAGACTTCCTTGAGGTACTTCTGCACCGAACCCTCCACCATCTTGGCGATGATGTCAGCCGGCTTGCCGGATTCGGCCGCCTTTTGCGACGCGATGGAACGCTCTTTTTCAATGAGTTCGGCAGGCACCTGCGCGGACGACAGCGCCACTGGCTTCATCGCAGCGATGTGCATGGCCACATCCTTGGCCGCCACATCGTCGCCGGTGTACTCGACCATCACGCCAATGCGCGTACCGTGCAGATAGCTCACCAGTTTGCTGGCACCGGCAAAGCGCTTGAAACGGCGAATGGTCATGTTTTCGCCAATCTTGCCGATCAGTTTGCTGCGGCGCGATTCAATGGTTTCGCCATCGAGGGTCAGAGCAGACAGCGCCGCCACATCCGCCGGGTTCTGCGCCGCGATCAGCTTTGTCAGATCCTGGCCGAATGCGAGGAAGTCGTCGTTCTTGGCAACGAAGTCGGTTTCGCAGTTCAGTTCGATCAGCGCACCGGTGGTGCCATTGATGAACGCCGCCACAATGCCTTCGGCCGTCACACGCGATGCCGCCTTGCTGGCCTTGCTACCCAACTTCACGCGCAGGATCTCCTCGGCGCGATCCATATCGCCATCGGCCTCGGTCAGCGCCCTCTTGCACTCCATCATCGGGGCATCGGTCTTGGCACGCAGTTCTGCCACCATGCTTGCGGTAATTGCCGCCATTGTTGAACTCCTTAAATCAATAAACTCGAAATGCGATTGAAAAAAAGGGGCTGTGTGTGCAGCCCCAGTTTGGTTCAGGCCTGCGCAGCGGGCCGTTGCAGGGTGTTCACTAGGCCATCAGGCGGCGGGAGACTCTTCCTGTACCTCGACAAACTCGTCTTCGCCCTCGGAGACGGTTTGCACGACCTCGTTGACCGCATCGTTCTTGCCTTCGAGGATGGCGTCGGCCATACCCTGCGCGTACAGCGCAACAGCCTTGGCCGAGTCGTCATTACCCGGAATGATGTGACTGACGCCAAGCGGCGAATGATTGGTATCGACCACGCCGATTACGGGAATGCCTAGAGTCTGCGCCTCAGCAATGGCAATCTTGTGATAGCCAACGTCGATCACAAAAATCGCATCCGGCAGCGCAGCCATGTCCTGAATGCCGCCGATGGATTTTTCCAGCTTTTCCATTTCGCGGTGGAAAGTCAGCGCTTCCTTTTTGCTCATCTGCTCCAGCGCGCCTTCGGCCACCTGGGCCTGCATGTCCTTGAGCTTCTTGATGGACGTCTTGACCGTCTTGAAGTTGGTCAGCATGCCGCCGAGCCAGCGTTGGTCAACGTAGGGCATGCCGCAGCGCTCGGCTTGCTCGCGGATGATCTCGCCAGCCTGACGCTTGGTGCCAACGAACAGAATGGTGCCACGGCGTGCAGCCATCTGGCGGGCGAACTTTGTCGCCTCCAGGTACATCGGCAAGGTCTTTTCGAGGTTGACGATGTGAATTTTGTTGCGATGGCCGTAAATGAACGGGGCCATCTTGGGGTTCCAGAAGCGGGTTTGGTGACCGAAGTGCACCCCGGCTTCCAGCATTTGACGCATAGAGACTGTCATGTTGTTTCCAATCCAAGTTGGGTCTGAAATCCGGCCCCGATTGACGCACTGCCTTGGCGCTGTCCCATGCAATATGGGGAAAATATCGCCGGGAAATGCCGCAGTGTCCAACACCTGGTTGAGCCGGTTTGCGAGTGATAAAGCAACAAAAACCAAATGGCGCCACCTAACACTCGACTTCGTTGAGATCGCGTTGTGCCGGTTGGGTACCATCCGCATCTTGCGCGCAACAGACCGCAACTTCTTCTGCCTTGCACAAAACTCTCGCATCATAACAGTTCCTCGCACTAACCACCGCAGCAAGCAGCTGCGTGCGCTGTGCCAGTTCAGACCTCAACCTCCACATGTCCGACCATCCCCTACGCCATCAACTTCACAACGAGATTCATGCACGCCCGTTCGAGCGAGTAGGCGCGCCTGCGCAGATCAGTCATCAGGTCATGCTGGTAAACCCGGACGAGTCGCAGCAGGCTTTTGTGCATTTGAGCGAACTACTCAGCAACCTGCACCTGCCTCCGCCCAGCGCGAACAGCATGTTCCATACCGAGCAGATTGGCCCGGTCCGCCTGCGCTGGGAGCGCCACGGCGAATTCATCAGTTACACCTTCATCACTCACGAACAGATCGGCCCCGAGGGAGCGCTGTTTGAGCGCTGCGCCTGCGACCGCATTTCCGCAGACTGGCGCGCACGTATCCCCGGGCAACTGCTTTGCGCTAATCATGTGGCCGTCATGCCGGAGAGCGAGCTGGGTTGCGACGATCTCCCCGACTTTTCCGCCGTGCTCGATGCCGACGCTCTGGTCGGCGCGGATGTGGCCGACGGTCATGCCCAGGTGTTCACCGATCTGCGCATTGCTCCCGACGGATTTACCCGCTTCATTGTGCTGAGCAAACCCATGTCAGCGCGACGCCGCGGGCGCCTGGTACAGCGTCTGCTGGAAATCGAAACCTACCGACTGCTGTCGCTGCTCACACTGCCCGTGGCGCGCGAACTCACGCCACGGCTCAATCTCTACGAGCAGGATTTGATGAGCATCATGGATGCGATCGGCCGCAATGACGCCACGGATGATGCCGAGGCGCAGCGCGATCACAAAACCCTGGACCGTCTCACCCAACTCGCTTCCACGGTGGAAGGCGTGTATGCCGCGTCGCACGGCAGATTCACCGCCGCCAATGCGTACTACGACCTGGTCAACCGCCGCGTGGCAGATTTGCACGAAAAGCAGATTTTCGGTTTGCAGACCATCGGCCAGTTTCTGGAACGGCGGCTGGCCCCCGCCATGCAGACCTGCGCCTGGGCGGCGCGGCGGCAGCAGGCGCTGTCCGAGCGGGTGGCGCGCTGCAGTAATTTGCTGCGGACGCGTGTGGAAGTTGCCATGCAGCAGCAAAACCGCAGCCTGCTGGCCTCGATGAATCGCAGGCAATATCTGCAATTGCGCTTGCAGCAAACGGTGGAGGGACTGTCGGTGGCGGCGATCACCTACTACATGGCTTCGCTCGTCGGACACTTATTCGAGGCAGCAGAACCCTGGCTGCATATCAAGCCCAAGCTGGCCGAAGGCATTTCCATCCCCATCATCGCTCTGCTGGTGTGGTTTGCGCTGCGGCGTATGCACCACCGCCTGGAGCGAGCCAGCGAAAACCGGTAGCCTGGGCGTTTCAAGCGCGCCGCTGGCGCACCGCTTCGTACAGACACACCCCGGCAGCAACGGAGACATTCAGGCTCTCCACCGCGCCGAGCATCGGGATCTGCAAGAGCTGATCGCAGGTTTCGCGTACCAGACGACGCATGCCCGCGCCTTCGGCCCCCATCACCAGCGCGGCGGGCTGCGTCCAGTTGGCCGCGTAGACCTCGTCGGTCGCCGCTTCGTCTGTGCCCATGACCCAGAGGCCGCGATCCTGCAGTTCGCCCAGGCTGCGCACCAGATTGGTCACCATGAGGTAAGGCACGGTTTCCGCTGCACCGCTGGCGACGCGGGCCACTGTGGGATTGAGACCAACGGCGCGGTCTTTCGGCGCGATGACCAAGTGCACGCCGGCAGCGTCTGCAGTGCGCAGGATGGCGCCAAGGTTGTGCGGATCGGTCACACCGTCGAGCGCGAGAACGAGCGGCGCGCCCTCCACGGCGTCGAGCACGGCGTGCAGGTCCTGCACAGTGGGCAGATCGTCCACCTGGGCCACCACGCCCTGATGGCGATCGGTTCCGGCCAGTGCAGCCAGACGTTCGGCGTTCAAGGTTTTGAGTTCCACTCCAGCGGCATTGACCTTGCGCAGGAATTGCTGCATGCGCGCATCGCGGCGGCTCGCGTCCACATAGACCGCATGCACGGAAGCCGGCGCGGCCCGCAGCCGCGCGCCCACGGCATGAAAACCATACAACGGCTTCATGCGGCCACATCCTGTGACTGCTCGGTCAGACGACCGGCATGCATGGTGCAGATGCGATCACAGCGCACTGCCAGAGCCGGGTCATGCGTCACCAGAACCAGGGTCGCGCCCATCTCGTCGCGGAGCCGGAACATCAGATCCATGATGCGCGCGCCAGTGGCCGCATCGAGATTGCCTGTGGGTTCATCGGCCAGCACCAGCCGCGGCTTTCCGACGAATGCGCGTGCAAGCGCAACACGCTGTTGCTCGCCGCCCGACAACAAGGCCGGACGATGATGCAGGCGCTGGCCCAGCCCAACGGCCTGCAGCAAGGCGGTGGCCAGATCGACGGCGCCCTGAGGCCGACCGGCAATTTCCAGCGGCAACACGACATTTTCCAAGGCGGTGTAGTGCTCGATAAGCTGGAAGTTCTGGAACACGAACCCGATTTTCTGCGCCCGCAGATCAGCCCTGCCGTTTTCGTCCAGACTGGCCAGATCCACCCCGTCAATCAGCACACGTCCCGCGCTGGGCAGATCCATCCCCGCGAGAAGTGCCAGCAAAGTGGATTTGCCCGAGCCCGACGCGCCGGTGATGGCGACGGTCTGCCCCGAGGGGATGCGCAGTTGCACCCCGGAAAGGATGGTGAGCGCATCGCCGACGTCGGAGACGGTCTTGCCCAGATCCTGCGCGACAATCACATCGACCGTCATGGAAGCCTTGTTATGAAATTTAGAAATAAATCGATTGTAGGAAACACACTTCTGGCGTCGCGCCGCAAGGTCTTGGCGCTGCTGCTTGGCGCTGCAGTTGCGGGTCGCGCGCAGGCCGGCGCAGAACCGAAATCCACCCTGCTCGTGGTGGGCGACAGCCTGTCCGCCGGCTATGGGCTGGAAACCGGAAAAGGCTGGGTGGACCTGCTGCGCAAGCGCATGGACGCAGACAAACCCGGCTGGGCGGTGATCAACGCCAGCATCAGCGGCGACACCACTGCAGGCGGGCTGGCCCGCCTGCCCGTCCTGCTGTCGCGCGACAAGCCGCGGGTGGTCATCATCGAACTGGGGGGCAACGATGCGCTGCGCGGTCTGTCACTACAGCAGACCCAGGACAATCTTTCCCGCATGGCAGCCTTATGCAAGAAGTCCGGAGCGCGTGTTTTGCTGGTCGGCATGCAAATTCCGCCAAACTATGGCCCGACGTACACCGCCCGGTTTGCCGCCATTTTTCCTGCGGTCGCCAAGTCGCAGAACGTGGCTCTGGTGCCCTTTCTGCTCTCTGGCGTGGTGGCGCATCCCGACTGGTTTCAATCCGACAACATCCATCCCGCCGCACAAGCCCAGCCCACCATGCTCGATACCGTTTGGCCTCATCTGCAGCCCCTTCTCGCCTTGAAACCCGGGAGAGGCGCGCGATGAATCCCCGCACGATGGACGCCGCCGAAGCCCTGCAGTCGCTGAAATCCTTCAGTGCGGTGATCGATGTGCGGAGTCCGTCCGAATTTGCACTCGACCACATGCCCGGCGCGCAAAGCTGGCCAGTGCTCGACGATGCGCAGCGCGCCGAAATCGGCACGCTCTACACCCAGGTCGATCCGTTTGTCGCCAACAAACGTGGCGCGGCGCTCATTGCCCGCAACATCGCCAGCCACATCGAGACGCACGCGGATGCGCTACCCAAGTCGTGGGCACCGCTGGTGTATTGCTGGCGCGGTGGCAATCGCTCCGGAGCGATGGCCCACATTCTGGCGCGCATCGGGTTTTCCGTCGTTCTGGTCCAGGGTGGTTACCGCGCCCTGCGCCGCGCGCTGCGCGCCGATCTCGAACAGTTGCCTGGGCGACTGCAATTCCATGTCCTCTGCGGCCGCACCGGCTGCGGCAAAAGCCGCCTGTTGCGCGTTTTGCAGAGCTCCGGCGCACAGGTGCTCGACCTCGAAGCACTGGCACAGCACCGCGGCTCGGTTCTTGGACTGGAACCTGGCGACGAACAGCCCGCACAAAAATTGTTCGAATCCCGCCTTTGGGCGCAACTGCATGGCTTCGATCCGCGGCGGCCGGTGTTTGTCGAAGCGGAAAGCAAAAAAATCGGCATGCTCCATATTCCAGACTCGTTGATGGAACAGATGCGCCTTGGGCGCTGCGTGTCACTGGAACTCGATCCTGCGCTACGCGCAGAGTTTTTGTTGCAGGACTACGCGGCACTCTCCGCAGACCGTGCACTACTTCAGCAACGCCTGGACAGTTTGCGCGCGCTGCGCGGTACAGACGTAGTGAAACGCTGGACAGATTGGATTGCCCAGGGCAATTTGCGGGCCTTCATTGCCGACATCCTGACGCAGCATTACGACCCAAGTTACGCACGCTCCATGACCAACAATTTCCGCCAGTTTGAATCCGCCCCACGCATTCAGCTCGGCGGAATTGACGAGGGCGCCTTCACCCGCGCCGCAGCACAAGTACTGCGCATTTCAGCCGCGCTGTCGCACACCGACTCGGGCAGCACTCAAACGCAAGCTGAAGTCAGCAACTGCTGATCCTCTGGCAGATCGACATCGCACACAGCAGACAGCCGGGCTTCTCGCGCAACCTTGAACAAATCGGGCGCCGAGAGGGTGGACAGAAGTTTCGAGTCACTCAAAACCTGCCGCCACAGTCGGCCACCAGGCTGTCCTTTCCACAAATTCAGTAGATGGCGCGTGATGGACTGTGGATGCAGCCCCTGGATCTTCCAGTCCGAAATGTAGGCACACATCTCCTCCTCCACGGCCTCGCGCTGCGGTGGCATAGCGATGGGCCGTCCGAGGATCTCCGCATCCCATTGCGCCATCATCCAGGGATCCTGATAGGCCGATCGCCCCACCATCACGCCATCGACCTTCCCGAGCCACTCTCGCAACTGCTCATTAGACTGGATGCCACCATTCAAAATAAATCGCAACTGCGGGAAGTCGCGCTTGAGCTGCAGCACGAACGCGTGGCGCAAGGGCGGAACCGCACGATTCTCTTTCGGGCTCAGCCCATCGAGCCAAGCCGAGCGTGCATGCACGACAAAGGTTGCACAGCCTCCTTCCGCAACGGTGCCGACGAAATCCCGCACAAAGCCATAGCTATCCTCATGGTCAATTCCGATACGGTGCTTGACCGTCACAGGAATTTCCCCGGCAACCGCATCGCGCATCGCGGCGACCGCGTCACGCACCAGGGTCGGCTCGGCCATCAAACAGGCCCCAAAAGCCCCGCGCAGCACTCGCGGGCTCGGGCAGCCACAATTTAGGTTGATTTCGTCATAACCCCAATCCCGGGCCAACAAAGCGCAGCGCGCCAGATCCTGCGGTTCGCTCCCCCCAAGTTGCAGAGCAACCGGATGCTCGGCGTCGGAATAACCGAGATGTCGGGCAACATCACCATAAAGTAACGCGCCTGTCGTCACCATTTCGGTATAAAGCAGCGTCTGCCGCGTGATCAGTCGGTGAAAAAAACGGCAATGCCGATCCGTCCAGTCCAACATCGGGGCGACAGATATTTTTTGATACATGAATCGCAGAAAAAAATATGAACTGAACAGAATAAAAATCCAGAGATAAAATCACTAACCTGCATACAGCAAAAAATTGCATAGCGAGTGCAGTACGATGCAACAACCACAAATCAGTACGACTAAAGGGAAGGAAGCAGTGCAAAAAATAAAACAGCGGCCGAACTGATAATGCTTTACAACCTGGCACGCAGAGAATCGATGCCACGCATCAAAATACCTCTGATCTGAGAATCAAAAACAATGATCAAAAAAGCATAAAGCACTGTCCCAATCAATATCTGGAAAAATAATCGATAAAACGCCTCCGAATAATGCACGGAAATGACAATATAGTACATTACAATCGAAAAACCGCTGTATTTTGCAAGATCCATCCAAGGCATTTTTATCTGTATCACCTTGCGACCATAGTAAGCAGCCAGTAGCGTATATAAAGCGTAACTCACCAGCGCTGCGAATGCAGCCCCCTCGATCCCAAATGGCCGCACGAGAATTGTCGTCAAAATCAAATTGACAGCAGCAGCCACGAGTACAGAATACATGACAACTTTAGTCAATTTGTTGATGTAAATGCCGGCACTAAAAATTGGAGTGCCACCAGACACCAGCATCCCGCCGACAATAAATACAATCAGCTCCGTGCTGACGGCATATTTTGAGGATGCCAGCAAACGCAATAGTTCCGGCCCGACAGCTGCCATACCAGCGAGAATTGGCAAAGCCAGGGCCAAATAGTATTTAAGTGCCTGCTGAATAAAATCAATCGTCTTTTCACGCCCCTGCTGCTCCCACATCCTGAAGTACATGGGCACCACAGCCTGAGCAAATGACGCAGTCAAAACCCCCTGCAAATAATCACTGAAATTGAATGCCGCGGAAAAAGCACCGAGAGGCTCGGGACCAAGTTGGTAGTTAATAATGTAACGGCCACCCATATTCAATAAAAGCATAGATAGTTCGCTAGCAAGCAGGGGCAGACCAAAAACAAGCATCGAAAAAAAGAGAGGCTTATTGAATTCCCGGATGCCAAACACATTTTGTCGCGCGTAATAAACGATGATGACAGAAACAGCAATCAACTCACCAAACATCGAAGAGATGAAAAAACCCTCCAAGGTTCTGGAAATATAAAACAGAACAAAGAAAATCAAGCCCAAACCAAGGTATTTTCTGACGGTAAAATAAGTGCTGTATATTCCGCTTTTTTGCTGCGCACGCAGCATGTTATACATGGCACTGTCCACCACCCGAATAAATACCAATGGGGAGGCGATAATAATAAGATGCTTGGTTTGCTCGTTGGACAGCCATGTCGTTGGCAGAATATAAACGACGGCCATACTCAGGACGGTTACAATCAGACCCACCCCGATCATACCGAACAATACAGTAGAAAAAAACTGTCTGACCGTATTTTCTCTTGCACCCGCCTCAACCTCACTATAGTAGCGCACGACAGAATGCTGCAGCCCGAGTTTTCCGACACCCACCATAAATAGTATGGTGGACGTTACCAGCGCCATTGTGCCATACTCGGCAACCGTAAAAATCCGCGTCAGAATAGGAAAAGATATGATGCTGGCGAGCATGACAAGAATGCTGCCGATTGAATAGTTAGACGTATGCTGGAAAAGCCGTGATAGCACACCTCGCTTGCTGCTCTTGGTCACAATCGAGGGCTCATTTCCGGTCTGCATATTAAGTGATTGTCTAATTCAAAGATTGATTGTGACAGGTTTTTTGTATAGATTTATAAGGGAATCAACAACAACAGAAATTGAATATTTCTTCTCGACACATTCCCTCGCAGAGGTGCCCATGGTCATTCGCAATTCTTTTTGATTCGCCAATCGGGAAAGGGCCGCCGCAAACGCTTCCGGATCATTTGGAGGAACCAAGAACCCAGTTTCTGCCTCTGCAATAA
This sequence comes from Pseudomonadota bacterium, assembly GCA_021783695.1. Classification (GTDB taxonomy): domain Bacteria; phylum Pseudomonadota; class Gammaproteobacteria; order Burkholderiales; family Burkholderiaceae_C; genus Thiomonas. The sequence continues at coordinate 23,113 of JAJXTO010000036.1, forward strand.
TGTCCTCGTGTCCACTCACTCGTGTCGCCACAACAGGAAGTGCGTTGGCCATCGCCTCAAGTACGGCATTCGGCAGTCCTTCCTGATGTGAGGCTTGAACGTAGAGATTGTTGGCACACAGTAAAGCTGGAACATCCTGAATCAATCCTGGAAATTCCACGCTCCCTCCTATGCCAAGTTCTTTTGCCAGATCAATCAGACGTTCCCTTTCTGGCCCATCCCCAGCCAGCGTCAGACGCGCGTTTTCTGGAGGCCCTGCAAAGGCCCAAGCCTTGAGGAGAACATCCAATCCTTTAACGGGAACGTGTCGTCCAACAAACACAGCACGCAGTGCACTCTGATCTCGCTGCACTGGAGGTTTAAACCGCTTCAAATCCACTGCATTTGGCACAAGATGCAGACGCGCAGTTGGAAAACCCGCTTCTTCCATGATTTTCATCGTACGCAGACTGATGCATTGATAAGAATCCAGACGCTTGGCCCCCCTCAGCAGCAAGCGATGTACCGCGCGGTGGCTTAACGACGGATCAAGAATTCCGCCCTGAAATTCCGCAGCCCCAGATACCTTGGTAACAACCTGAGGCTTCAACCAAGGCTTGAGCCAACCTGCCGCTGAAGCCAGGTTATGCATCATATGGATATGGATTGCGTCGAAGGATTTTTGTCGGTGCAACAGCCAGAGAGCAAAACGCATGTTCAATAACAACGCACCCAGGCCCTTGATCCTTGGATAAGAGAGACGAGTCACGGGGATCCCGTCTACAAATCCCTGAGCAGGCAACGATCTGTCAAGATGAGGGACGAGGACATGCACGTCATGACCTGCAGCGGCAAAAGACGCTCCTAACAATCTTGCTTGCATTTCCGCTCCACCAGTCGCAGGATAGCGCCCGTCCACAACCATCAGCACGCGAAGCGGCCGTTGCACTGCCTTCACATCAACCGCAGCCCTCTTGGCGGCTTTGGCCTCCATGATATTTTTAGACATTTAAATCCTGCCGATCTAGCATTGGCCTGTTATTTAAATACGAAATGATAAATTATGCAAACGCAGACACGCATGATCATTTCACGCTAAACCGAATCATCCCCGTGAACAAAAAGCCCCATTGTAGACTTGTCAGAAATGACACGAGCCGGAATTCCGCCAAGCGTCACATTTCCTTCAGAAAAACTTTTGTTGACTACAGCATTTGCTCCGATTGCTGTATTGTCACCAATTTCAATTCCTCCGAATAGTTTTGCTCCTGGACCGATATAACAATTATTTCCAATTTTCGGCACCTCAGAACCCTTTCCGAGTTGCGCGCCGATATTTACTCCGGTATGGATCCGGCAATTTGATCCGATGTGCGCTCCCGAATTCACGACGATCGTTCCATAGTGCAATATCGCAAGTCCTGGGCCAAAAACATTAATCGGTATGGAAAAACCCAGCTTGATGGAAATTTTACGGAAACGGTACACAGCAATCATGCGCCGAACCGAATTTTTATGACAGTTTGTGAGAAATTCAACTTTTCTCAGCAAACACTGAAATTGAAAAATTTCGTCATACAAAAACGCCCAGCGGGATCTCACCCCCAGAGCGAGACGATCCGCCTGTAGGTACCTTTTATAGTCTTCATACGACTTGATCAAGTCACACCCCTCCACAGTGAGGATTCATTTTTTGTCACAGCTCGCTATTCTTACATCGTAAATGCAAATTGCACCCCCTCAACCGGGCACCAAGTTGCAAGCCATGAAGCGCACCTGATTGCCCATTCGAAAGCCACCCTGGGCAAAGGAGGTCAGTTCAAATCCGGGGCGGTTCATAGGCGTCAGGTCCTTGAAAGACGGCGAGGACATCGCTGCCCAGGGTGACCAAGGTCGCCAGCGGATGGCCGCGCATCAAGGCGTGCAGTTCAGCGGGTCGGATTGTTCAAAGTGTCTGGGCAGGTACATCGGCAAGGCTCAAGAGAGGGCAGCGGCCGCACAGAATGGGCCACCTCAGCGGCGGTGCTGCAGGTTTTGTTCTTGCGCGGCACGCGTTCCGGAAGAGGATTGCACCCCGTACCGCCCTGGTTCAAGCCTTACGCCCTGTGCAGGCGTAGCAGACCGACACCGAAAGCACAGAACACCGCCCCTGAAACGCGCTGCGGCCAGCCCGATGCGAACCAGGTGCTCAGGCGTTTTCGCGTCAGCACTGCCAAGCCAGAGTAGATACTCAGCGCCAGCAGGGAGATGGCCATGAACGTGGCCGTCAGCATGGCGTACTGCGTGTCGGCGCCGATCGAATATTGACCCACCCTGCCGATTGAATATTGACCCAGGGCGGGTAGCTGCTTTTTGAATCGGCAACTGTGGACAAGTGTACTCAGTGGCTGCTTTTGAACGGTCTCCTGTCTTGGTGGTTTTGAATTGGAATCAAGCAAGGGGGAAAGGCGCGTAGGGCGTTGGCGGCCGACAATTATCTTGATCGCTCAGCGACAACTATCGTGAGCGGTTGACGCACGCCGCCGGGGTGCGTTTTGCGGTCGGGTTTCTACAGTGATTGCCTTCAAGAGAGAGGCGGTCACTGTGC
>JAJXTO010000010.1 GCA_021783695.1 Pseudomonadota bacterium
GGCAGACCTGCCAGAGCGCCGGGCAGTGCGACACGCTGAGCAACGTGGCCGCCGTCATCAACCCCGCGCCCCCGGCCATCGCCTCGGGCTACACCGCGCTGGTCACCGTCGTGCCGACCAATCTACCCACCGATGCCTACAGCTGCGGCACCACCGGCTACACCGCGACGTACTACGACATCTTCATGCACCTTCAAGAAGCCAACGGCCAGACCGCGGTCAACACCGAAAGCGTGTTCAAACTCTGCACACCGGGATCTTCCTGAATCTGTCCCGAACTGGATCGATCCGACACATTGTGACTTTCAACTGGATGTGAATCATGGCTATTAAATCCCTACGGCGTCAGATCATGACCTGGTTGAGCGCGGGTGTCGTGCTGAGCTGCATGCTGCTTTTTGCCTTTGCACAGGCTCAAACCACGAGCGTGCTGCAGGAAGATTTCACTGGAACAGCCTCCAACCTGAACTGGTACTCCTTTGGCGGGGCCTGTTTGACCGCTGGATCTGCCATCAACAGCGGCCCCAGCGGCCCAAGCAGCCCAGGCATTCCGGCCTGCTACGGCGACAGCTATTACGCAAAAGGCGTGCTGTCTTATGGGGCGACTCCGGCATTACCTGCGCAAACCCAAACCGGGTTGACCAACAATCAAGACCCTGCTGGACAGGGGGCCCTCCGGCTGACAAACGGCTGCGCGACCGTCGATGGAAAAAAAGTTTGCTATTACCAGCAAGCAGGCGCCGTCATTTTGCAGCAAAAATATCCTTCCAACCAAGGTATCCGCGTGACATTCACCACCTATACCTATGGCGGTGATAACAGTGGCGGACATGGTGCTGATGGCATCGGGTTCTATATTTTGAATGCGGCAGCAACCCCGAACATCGGCGCCTGGGGAGGCAGCTTAGGTTATAGTTGTTCCAACACGAATTCTCCATATGACGGCATGACTGGCGCCTATCTTGGCTTAGGTATGGACGAATACGGAAATTTTTTGAATCAAGGAGATAATACCGGAACAGGAATTAATCCAACTTATTCTGGTGGCCCTACGAATCAACAAAATCCCGGAGAGATTGGTATCCGAGGTTATGGAAATATCAATCTACCAGCACTGCGAGCAATCAATCCAAATGCAACAGTTCAAGACGTGCGAAACACCTGCAAAAACGGTGGCTCATACAACGGAGTGAATCTTCCAGATTACAGATTAGTTCCACCAGGGCCAGCAGGTTACCCCACGGGCTTGGCTATTGCAAACGAATCGGCTACGAATCGCGCTCAGGCGACGCCGATCACTTACACACTGGAAATCACTCCCAATGGCCTGCTCAGTCTTTGGTATAAGTACAATGCCACAAACACATTTAACGGCGGATTCGGAACACAAGTTCTGAATAATGTCAACATCAGCGATCCCACCCTATATGGGCCTATGCCACAAAATTTTCTTTTTGGTTTTGGCGGCTCTACAGGTGGTAGTAACAATGTGCATGAAATCACTTGTTTCCAAGTCGTTCCCGCTACGCAAGCTGTCACTTCGCCTGTGGCCCCCGTTTCAATCTCTGGCGGCAGCTATGTTTATTCTCTGAGTAGCGACCCCAATCCGATTGCGGGGCATGTTCAGGCCTATCAGACCGTCGCGACCCCAACTGCTCCCAGCAGTGCGCCATTAGGAACGGCGACAGGCAACCCGCTCTGGGACGCTGGTGCTGCGACACTCATGCCCGTCAGCGCGCGCACCACCAGCCTGTACTCCACTTCGACGACTCCAGCGAGCGGCCAGATTGGTTCAGGAACGCCGAAGCTTTTGACTGCGCTCGATGCAGCTGCTTTCGGCACATGGAACACTTCGGCATGCCTGCCGTCTGGGAGCACCGGTATTGCAATCATCCAAAATTACACAATTGACCCCAATTACACCAACGGCACCTGCACTTACCTTGTCGGACGCAAAGCCGGATGGATGCTTGGCGGGATGAGTAGCAATGACTCTGCTGGGTTTCTGGGCGCACCAGGCAACGCCAATTTGTTGAGCCTCCCCGGCTATGTCGCCTTTGCCCGGGCAAACCAAAACCGCGAGAAAGCCGTGCTTTTCACCAGCAACGATGGCTTTCTGTATGCGGTTGATGCCACGATGGGGAATTTGATTTGGGGATGGATGCCTCGTCCCTTCGTCTCGTCATTGGGGAACGCGCCGGGTCTGGTGGGTGCGCTTTGCGGTAATCCAAATACCAATGGCGCGTGTTTTGACGGGCAGTTTGTCACCACAGACGCCGCCATTCCAAGCACTTCACCCACGGCTGGCAACTGGTCCACTTACGTTGTGGGGACGGCTGCTGGGGGGTCTTATCACTATGCATTACAACTAGCCACAAGTACTTCAGGGGCGCCAATGCCCAGCAAGCAGACTTGGGGAGTTAGCGTGAAAAACGGCAGTTCCCCGCAAGAGCAGGCTCCAATCATCGCAACGGTCAATGGCCAACAATTTGCAGTCTTTACGGTCAATACGACCAGCATGGTTAATGGAACCAAAACCACTACCAGCCAGCTGTATGAGGTGAACGTCGCCACAGGGGCCGGGTCTTCGTCGCCAGCAACACTGCCATTTGTCGCCAACAGTTCGATCACTTACGTTCCATCGACTGGAACGTTTTGGATGGGGGATGCTAAGGGCGGCATCTGGAGCCTGAATATGTCGGGTACGGCTTCGGCAGATGCAGGCGGATCTGTGCGGGTTGCCACCGTGAGTCCGGCAGCTGGTGTCAACTTCGTCGGATATACAGAAATTGGGGGATTACCATATATCTGGGCGGCATCTCAGAACGAAATCGAGGCATTCTCACTTTCCGGCGGCGTGGTGCAACCCATTTGGGCAAGCTCGGGAGGCAATTCTCCAAGTGGATTTTTGGCAAATGGCTCGGGTGGCCTTACCTCCAGCAATGCTGTGATGGCTTTGCAAACCAATGGGCAAATTTCTGCAGCCCCTGCGCTCATTAATGGCGTGCTCGTCGTCCCGGTCTATGTTCCGCCAACGGGAACGTGCGGAGAAACTGGGACTGGCTACTACGATCTGTTTGATCTAGTTAGTGGCGGACTGCCGAAGATTCCAATCACCTATAAAAACAACGCGGTCACAAATGGCATTATTTCCTTGGGTTTGGGCACCCCGTATACACCCTCTTATTCAGTCACCGCATCAGGCACGCTGGTGTATCCTGGCAACAGCCAGCCACCATTGCCAACGCAAGGAATCAATCCGATTCTCTTCGGCGGCAACGTGATGAACAAACCCATCGCCTGGCGGCAATACTGAGCACTATGACGGGATGGACCGACAGGCCCGGCCGCACCGTGGCGCGCACGCCGCGGTGCGGCGCGGAATATGTCACGCTTTCCCGCCCTGCGCGACGCTCCGGTCTTGTCCGGGGCAAGGCAGCCCCGCTACAAACCGAGCATGACACGCCTCACACCGACCGACGCCTTACGGCGCAGATTGCACGGCTTCACCCTGCTCGAACTGATGATGGCCATTGCCCTGGTCGGGGTGCTCACGGCCATCGCCCTGCCGATTTACAGCGGCTACCGCCTGAAGGTGCAGGATGCGCAGGCCGAGCAGGACGTGGTGTCCATGTCCGCCGCGATCCAGAGCTACTGGACGTACAACCGCGCGTTGCCCAGCTCGCTGGCCGACATCGGCATGGCGGGCAAGCTCGATCCCTGGGGCCATCCCTACGTCTACTACAACATCGAGCTCAACGGCAAAGGCGGCGCCCGCAGGGACAAGGCGCTCAACCCCATCAACACCGATTTCGACCTCTACAGCATGGGGCAGAACGGGCAGAGCAAATCGCAGATCACCAACAAACTCAGCCTGGATGACATCATCCGCGCCAACAACGGTGCGTACATCGGTCTGGCCTCCAATTACTGAGGCGGTCGTGCGCAACTGCCTCTTGCCCTGCGGCGCCGTGGCCCGGCGCCGCTGACCGCGCGTGAGATCTCCCCGTCTGTCCACGCAGATTTTCGGCAGCCGGCTGGCGCGGCAGTTGTTTGTGCTGTTCGTCGTTGTTGCGCTGGTGCCGCTGGCGGTGTCGGACTGGTTGTCGAGCACGGCAGTGAATGCGGTGGCGCGCCAGCTCTATGTGCAAAGCCAGCAGCGCATGACCCGGCAGGTCAGCCGCCAGGTGTTCGACCGCCTGCTCACCGCCAAGGCTTTGCTGCGCTCACTGCCGTTGGCCGCCCCGCAACCCGATGCGCCGCCGCCGGACATGGGCCGGGTGTTCATCGCGCTGCTGATGCAATCGGCACAGGGCCAGCCGGAATGGGCCTCGGCCAACGCCGCCCCTCTGTGGGCGGACTGGCAAAACGCCCTCCCTCACATTCCGGCAGGACAACCGACAGAAAGCAAAGGCGCAGGCCAGCCGCACGTCCTGCTGCGCACGCTCAGCATGGCAGGCCAGCCTGCCCGGGTCTATCTCGCGGTTCTGCAAAACGGGCAGGTGCGCTGGGTGGCTGAGTTGAACCCGGAGTTTCTCTGGAGTCCGGTGCATGACGCCATGGACGGCGGCGTGTGGCAGGTGCGCAATGCGCAGGGGGTGCCGCTGTACCCGGCGAACGCAGCGCGGCAAGGCGCTGGCAAGACCGGCGCGGCTCAGGCGCCTTCCTTTGCTTTCCAACTGTTCATGAACGGGGAGTTTGGCGCGCCCGACTGGGTGTTCACCCAGCAGACGCCGCCCCCGCAGGTGAACTGGCTGGGCTGGCCGCTGGCGGTCTGGCTGGGGCTGGTGGCGGTGGCCACCCTGCTGCTGATCGGCCTGCTCGCGCAGCGGCAGATCCGCCGCACCCTGGTGCCGCTGGAACAGCTCACCGCAGGCACACGCAGCCTGGCGGCCGGGCAGATTGACGCCCGGGTGAATGTGCACAGCAAGGATGAATTTGGCACCCTGGCCGGAGCGTTCAACGACATGGCGGCCAAACTCGGCGCGCAGTTTCATGCGCTGGAGGGTCTGGCCGCGATCGACCGCGACATTCTGGCCAGTGCCCCAATGGACCGTCTGGCGCAGCGGGTGCTCGATCAATTGAAGGCGCTCTACCCCGAGGCCGATGCGGTGATCGTCTGGCAGCAGAACAGCAGCGTGTTTCGCCGCGCCATTTTGTGGCACAGCGGCAAGGCGGGCAAGACGGTGTTCGATGTACGCGACGTGGCCTGCGACGCCACCGCGCAGGCGCAGTGGTCGCTGCTGCAGCAAGATGAAACCGTTCCGGTCAACGCGGTGGCCAACGGCAATTTGCACGCCATGCCCTGCCTGCGCAGCCTGATGCCACCGGCCGCCGACTGGATGGCGTTGTTTCCGCTGCGCCAGAACCAGAGCGTGCGGGCGCTCCTCGCCATCGGCCTGCCTGCCGCGCCGGCGCCAGGGACGTTGCAGGCTGCGGCGGAACTGCGCGACCGTCTGGCGGTGGCGTTTGCCGCGAAGGACCGCGAGAGCGCCCTGATACATCAGGCAACGCACGACAGCCTCACCGGGCTGATCAACCGCCACGGCCTGCTTGAACAACTCGACGCCCTGCTGGCACCAGGCCATACCACTCGATCCCTGGCCCTGCTCTACATCGATCTCGACAATTTCAAAGAGGTGAACGACAGCCGGGGCCATGCCGCGGGCGACGCGCTGCTGCGCCAGGCCAGCGAGCGCCTGCGCGCCCGCGTGCAGGCCGACGCCCTGGTGGCGCGTCAGGGCGGGGACGAGTTCACCGTCGTGCTGCCGCAGGCCGACGCCGCCACCGCGCAGGCCGTCGCCGAGACGGCGATTCGCGCCATGAGCGAACCGTTTCATCTGCCCGGCGGCGACTTCCAGGTGGGCGCCAGCGTAGGCATCGCCCTGTGCCCGCAACACGCCCGCGAACGCGACGAACTGCTGCGCTGCGCCGACATCGCGCTCTACGCCGCCAAGGCCTATGGACGGGGCCGGGCGCAGTTGTTCAACCCTAAGCTCGGCACCGAGGCCCGCGCGCTGGCCGCCCTGTTGGCGGACTTGCGGCTGGCGCTGGAGCGCGGCGAATTCGCCGTCTTCTACCAGCCGCGCGTGCGCGCAAGCGATGGCGTCGTGTCGTCCGCCGAAGCGCTGATCCGCTGGCAGCACCCGCAGCGCGGGCTGCTGTTCCCCGATGCCTTCGTTCCGCTGGCAGAGTCGTCCGGGCTGATCGCCCCCATCGGCCACTGGATACTCGGCGCCGCCTGCCAGCAGATGGCCGACTGGTGGCGCAGCGGCATCGACGTGCCGCGCGTGTCCGTCAACGTCTCGCCGGTGCAGTTGACCTCGGGCGACTTGGTCGGACAGGTGCGCGCCGCGCTGGAGCACAGCGGCATTGCCCCTTCAGCCCTCGAACTGGAGATCACCGAAAGCCTGCTGGTGGACGACAACCAGAGCACATTCGCTCAGTTGGCCACTCTGCGCGAGATGGGTGTGACCATCGCGCTCGACGACTTCGGCACCGGCTATTCGTCGATGGCGGCGCTGCGCAAGCTGCCGATCGACGTGATGAAAATCGACCGCTCGTTTGTCATCGACCTGGAAACCGACACCAGCGCCCTGCCCTCGGTGCGCGCCATCGTGGCGCTGGCGCAGGCCGCGCAACTGCACCTCGTGGCCGAAGGCGTGGAGACCGAGGCGCAGGCAAGCATGCTGCGCGAACTCGGCTGCCACGAGTTGCAGGGCTATCTGTATTCCCGCCCGGTCGCGTCGCCCCAATTCCTGCAGGTTCCCGGCTTGCGCCACCGGGTGCCTGCGGCCTGAACCTCAGCCCCTTCGCAGATAGAAGCCGTGATAGACGTCGAGTGAATGCGCGGGCTCGAAGGCGATGTGGCAGTGCTTGTCCGGGTTCTGCCAGCGGTCCACGATCTGGTAGCCCAGATGGGTGAAGCTCTCCAGGAACGGGCCATAGGCGGCAATGCGATACGGGCAGAACGCGGTGCCGATGCTCTGCAGGGTGAAAAAGTCTTGGCCGCCGTTGTCCAGCAGATGCAGCGGCGTGAGGTTGAGGAGGATGTGGCGCGGCGGGTTTTCAAGTGAAGCCAGGCGCTGCGCGAGGGTGTCGGGCAGGTATTGCAGCACGCCCAGCGCCAGCAGCACGTCCACGCCCCCGGCACCGCGAAAGTCGCCGTTGAAGCCCAGACGGCCCGCGGGGTCGCGCTCGCGGGCGATCTCCGCGCCGCGTGCCATCACGGCCGGAACATCGCTCACCGTCCACCGCAGGCCCCGCGGATAGTCCACGTAGCGCTGATAGCCGTAATAGCCGATGCCGATGTGCCCGCCGAGGTCGAACACCGTCTTTTGCCCTTGCGCAAACACCTTCTGCAGCCAGAAGATCACGGGATAGTCGCTGGGGTAGATGCGCTTGATGCGCTCCAGATACATGCCGGCCGCGTCGGCGTTGTCGTAGCCCAGCGGCCGCGTGCCTGGCGCGCTGGCCTGCGCGGCGTCGAAGCTGGTGTAGATGCCGCGGAACAGGTTGGACTCGGTGTTGTGGGCAAACGCGGCTTCAGCGCGCTGGCGGCGCAGGGCGCCCAGCGGTGGCAGATCGGCCAGGCGATCGAGGGCGGCGTGGGCTTGTTCGAGCAGGGGCATGGGCAACCTCCTTGGAGCGTCACATTTTCACTTTATCAGCCGATGAGCGCGAACGCGGCGTAAACAGACTCGACATTCTGTATCAATACGTTGCATTTGTGTGCCGAGATCAAACCAAGCCGATTCAGCCATCGGGTGCCCCAATCAGATTGCGAAGAATCAATTTTTCTGCATGCCTGCGAGCGCAGCATCTCGCCCATTCTGTTCAACGAGAGCGCAGGTCATGCAAACGAATCGACAAGCCCGGGGCAGCCGTCCATGGCACGCGGCATGGCGGCGGTTGGCGCCTGCCGCCAGCCTTGCCGCCTGCCTGCTTGCGCCCGCCACAATCGCTCAGGCGCAGGATGCGGCCAGCTTTGTGGCGCAGAGCGGTGTGAAAGTTCAGCCCGCCGATGCGGCGCAGGACAGTTGGCATGTGGTGCCTGGCGCGGTGCCCACGGTGCAGAAGGGCAACGTCGGCAAGGAAATGCCGCAGGATCACAGCCGGTTTCCGCAGCTCAAGGGGCCGTTCACCTCGCCCGAGCAGGTGACCAAGGCTTGCCTGAGCTGCCACACCGACGCGGCCAAGCAGGTGATGTCCACCATCCACTGGACGTGGAAAGCCTACGACCCCAAGACCAAGGCCCTGGTGGGCAAGAACCACGTCTACAACAACTTCTGCGTCAGCCCCATCAGCAACGAGCAGTTCTGCACCGTCTGCCATGTGGGCTACGGCAGCACCGACCCCAACAAGTTCGTCCCCTTCGACCACCGTTCGCAAGACCATGTGGATTGCCTGGTGTGCCACGACCAGACCAAGACCTATCACAAGATTCCGTTCATCGGCGGCAACCCGGCGATGGAAAAGATCGCGGTGCGTCCCGGTTGCGGTGAGGTGTACGGCACCGACAAACCCTTTGTCGAGCCCGAAGACCTGGCGAAAATCGCCCAGCATGTGGGTTCTCCCACGCGCTACACCTGCGGCCAGTGCCACTTCTATGGCGGCGGCGGCGACGGTGTGAAGCATGGCGACATGGACAGCTCGCTGGTCAGCCCCGCGCGCAGCGAAGACGTGCACATGGACGCCAAGGGACTGAACTTCTCCTGCCAGGAATGCCACAAGACCGAGAACCACAGCGTCAGCGGCTCGCGCTATGTCACCGACATGATGATCGACGATCATCAGTTCATGCGCGGCAGCCCGCACAACACGCAGGCGGCGAGCTGCGTGTCGTGCCACGGGACCACGCCGCACAAGGGCAACGACCTGAACGGCAGCATCCAGGCCGCCACGCTGAACATGCACACCCGCGACATTGCCTGCGAAACCTGCCACATCCCCGAGTTTGCCCGCGGCGGCCTGCCGACCAAGGTGGAGTGGAACTACGCCACCGCAGGCAAGCTCGCGCCGAATGGCTCGCCGCTGGTCATCAACGACAGCCACGGCTGGAACACCTACTGGGGTGTGAAGGGCAGCTTCCAGTGGGCGGAAAACGTCGTGCCGCAATACCGCTGGTTCAACGGCGTCGAGCGCTGGATGAACATCGGCGACAAGGTGCAGAACTTCAAGAACAAGAACGGCGTGGTGGAGCTCAACGGCATCGAGGGCAGCCCGACCGACGGCAAGTCCAGGATCTTCCCGTTCAAGATCATGCGCAACAGCCAGCCGTACGACACGCAGACCGGCATCCTCGCGGTGTTCCACTCGTTCGGCTTCGACAAGGACTCCTACACCATGAGCTACGACTGGCAGACCGCCATCGCCGCCGGGATGAAGGCCGCGCATCTGCCGTATTCCGGGCATTACGGCTTCGTCAAGACCGATATGTACTGGCCGATCGAGCACATGGTCGCGCCCAAGACGCAGGCGCTCTCCTGCATGCAGTGCCACGCCGACAACGGCCGGCTGCAGAACATCGACGGCGTGTACATGCCGCACCGGCCGAAAGACCACAACAAGTGGCTGGAACTCATCGGTCTGGCTGCTGCCGCGCTGGCGCTCGTCGGCGTGAGCCTGCACGGTCTGATCCGCTTCGGCCTGTGGCTGCGCCGCCGTCATTGAAAGGACATTGCCATGTCAACAACCCAACCGACGACGCATCGCGTCTACAAGTTCACCCGCTTCGAGCGCTTCTGGCACTGGAGCCAGGCCGCGCTGATCATCACCATGCTGTTCACCGGGTTCGAGATCCACGGCGATCTCGGCGGCTTTCAGTTCCAGACCGCGCTGCTCATCCATGAATACGCCGCGTGGATGCTCATCACCCTGTGGACCTTTGCCATTTTTTGGCACTTCACCACCGGCGCGTGGAAAAACTACATCCCCGATCTGCGCCCGAACAGCCTGCTGACCGTGGCGCGCTACTACGCCTGGGGCATTTTCATGGGCGAGAGCCACCCCTACCACCCCACGCCAGACCGCAAGCACAATCCGCTGCAGCGCCTGGCGTATCTGTGGCTCAAGCTGATGATCAACCCGCTGATCTGGGCCAGCGGCCTGCTGCTGCTGTTTTTCAGCTACGACTGGCTGCGGCTCTCGCCGCTGGGCCTGCAACTGAGCTGGGTGGGACTGACCCACACCGCGGCCGCCTACATGATGCTGCTGTTCTTCATCCTGCACGTCTATCTGGGCACCACCGCGCACCCGCCCACTGCGTACATCAAATCGATGATCACCGGCTGGGAAGATGAGCACGAACCTGCCGCCGCCGTCGCCGCCGACAAACACTGAACACCCCGCGCGGCGACTGCCGCGCCCACCGATCAGGACCACCCATCATGGCTGATTCCCGTTTCCACCCCCGCCGCCCGCTTGCGCTGCGCACCCTGCTCACTGCCATGCTGTGCGGCCTGGGGCTTGCCGCCGGCGTGCATGCCGCCGAACCCGCTGCCGCATCGGCACCGCCTGTCAATCTGCAAAGCGCGTCCAACACCGACCTCCCTGGCTCGCCGTCGCGGGTACATATCGACCAGAGCCTGGGCGTGCACGCCATCAAGCAACGCGACGGCCTTGTCGTGCTCGACAACGCCGTGCTGCTCAAGACCTACATCTACGCGTACTCCAAGCAGCCGCTGAACACCACCGCCATCCTCACGCCGAACACCGAAATGATCGACCCGCCCAAACCGGTGCAGGCCACGGCGAAGGAGCGGCAGCAGATCGACGCGATGATCGCCTTCGACAAGGCGCACCCCAGGCTGCGCCTCGACGTCGATGACATCGCGCTCGACCCTTATGCGGCTGCGGGCAAGTATTACCTCATCGACAACCGGCTGTTCATCCACGGTGCCGGGTATTACTTCGACAACTCGCAGTATCACTTCACCTACGACCACCCCGAGGTGTTTCGCCACCTGCAGTGCACCGACCCCGCGGTGATGAAAATCATCGACGGCAACATCGGCAACTATGTGCACTTTCACATGGCGATTTTCGCCACGGTGCTCGGCGCCGATGCCAAGACGCAAGCCCTGCACCTGCGTGTGGATGAAGTGCAGCTCCAGGATGACCTCAGGAATGTGCTGATCGACCAGAAGGCGCTTTGATTCCCCCGGTCGGGGTCAGCGCCTTCAGCCCTCGCGGTAGTCCTTGAGGTATTTCCCCTCGAACCAGCGCTTGGCCCAGGTGAAGGCGCGCGCGGGCGGCAGCACGATGGTCTTGCGCTCGTCGCGGAACACCAGAATGCCCGAGTCGACGGTATCGACGATGCACACCAGCTCCGCCTTGGGCACATGCGCGGCGGGTTTGCCATCGACGGCCAGCAGCAGATTCTCGGCGGCGGCCTTGGCCTGCAGGTCGGCCATGTGCGCCTGTTTGGGCAGCCAGTCCGGGCCGGGGTAGCTGCCGACATCCCCGGCAACGAACACTCGCTCGAAACCGGGCACGGCGCAATGCGCGTCCGCCTGGATGAAGCCGCCGGGCGAGCGCGGCAGCTCGGTCTGGTGCATCCAGCCCGGCCCGGTCATGCCCGGCATGAACAGAATCAGATCGGCCTTGACCATGCCGCCCTCGGTCTCCACCCCCTCGGGGGACATGCGCACCGGCTTGTGCCCGAGATGGGTGTCGATGCGGCGCTTGGCCATATGCGACAGAAGCCCGGTGACGGCGCGCTCGCCCAGGCGCTGACCCGGCGTTTCAGATGCGTTGAAGAACACCAGTTCCACCCGGTCGCGCTTGCGCTGGCGGCGCAGCCAGGTGTCTATGCCGAACAGCAGCTCGAACATCGGCCCGCCGCGCGCGGCCGAAGGCTCCTGCGGATTGCCGCCAAAGCCGCAGGCGATGCGTCCGCGGTCCATCGCCAGCAGGCGCTGCCGGATTTTTTCCGCCGCCGCCACGCCCTCACACAGCGCAATGGCATGCTCGATGCCCGGCAGCTTTTTGATGAAGCGCCCGCCTGTGGCGATGATCAGGCCGTCGTTTTCCAGCGGCCCGGCGCTGGTCAGCACCGTGCGGCCGCCGTCTTGCAGGCCAATCACTTCGGCGGCGTGGAAATCGATCCGGTTCTTCTGCAAAAACGGCTTCAGGTCGATAACCAGATCGGCGCTTTTGCGCACCCCGGTGGGCACCCAGATCAGGCTGGGCAGATAGACGAATTCGGCCTTGGGCGCCACCAGGGTAATGCGCGCCTGCGGCGCCTTGGCGCGCAGCGTGCGTGCCGCCGTGAGCCCGGCAAAACCGGCACCGAGAACGACAAAATGAGCAGACATGGAGCGCAGCCTTCAAGGACGTTGGTTCGCGCAAAGCATAGGCGCTGCCATGCCGCCATGCATTGTGAAATGTCAGCGTCGAAACGCGTCTATGTCAGCATCACCGCGCGGCGCAGGTCGCGTGCCAGGGACGCGCGGCGCTCGGGGCGCAGATGGCGTCCGATCAGCACCCTTCGGTCTCGCTCGGAGAGTTGCACCAGCCCGCCGTCCTGCGCCTGGATGCGGGTGCGGCGCGGGTCGAAGACGATCCGTCCCTCCCTGCCACCGAACATCCACTCCACCACGATGGCTTCGGTGTTGATGGCGATGCGTTCATAGTCGGCGGAATGGCGTGCATAGACCAGCAGCGCGGCGCCCACGGCGGCCACTTCCAGCCCGGTGAAGGGTGCGACAAGATGCACACCCCTGATCCAGAACAGCATCGCAACCCCGGCCAACGTCAGCGCAAACGCGGCAAACGCGCCGAACAGTTGTCCCGGACGCAATGCGCAGTTGCGGCGAAAGCGCCAATGCCACGCCCCGCCATCCCACACTGGGCGCAGCAGCAGGCCGCCCGGTGCTGGCGCGTGCGGCCAGTCGGGCGCGTGCGCGGTCAAGGCGGCCTCATCCATGCATCACCTGTTGGGGTCGTGCGGGGTCTGGATGCCCGCCCATGCCGCGCGCGAGCAGGGCAAGTGCTTCGGCATCGCGCACTTCAAGCCGATGCAGCGGCCCGCGCACCCAGCCGTTTTTGCGGAACTCCGACAGGACGCGGCTGACGGTTTCCACCCGCAGGTGCAGATAGCTGGCGATGTCCGCACGCGCCATGCCGGGCAGGATGGCGCCCTGCGCCGCGCTCTGCCCCTGCATGGCGCGCAGACATTGCATCAGCCAATGCGCCATGCGCACCGGCGCGGCAGCGGCAACGATCTGGCGATGCTGGAAGTTGTCGCGGATGCGTGCGGCCAGCTCGGCGCTCAGGCGCGCGCAGAAATGCGGCGATGCGCGCCTGGCGGCGTCCGGGCTCAGGCGCATGCGGCAAACCGTGGTCATCGACACCGACGCCCCATGCAGCAGCTCGGCGTGCGCGGCGTCGGTCATCGCTTCCAGGCCGAACAGGTCGCCCGGAAAGCTGAAGGCCACCACCCTGTTGTGACCGTGCGCATCGCGGCAGACCGACTTGACCACACCCGACTTCACCGCCAGCAGGCAGTCGCCATCGATGGCAATGGGCGCGCCGGCACGAAACTCCTCCTGGCGAATCTGCAGCCCGGACTTGTGCGGGAATTCCGCCCCGGCGTCGAGCAGCGCGCAATCCGCCTGGTTGCCGCAGGCGCCGCAGGAAAAGAGGTCGCGCAACATCACGGGCCGATTGGCTTCAGCGCGGCTCCGGCGCGAGCACCCGTGTGGCGTCGGCATTGAGCCGAGGCGGCGTTTCATAGGTATGGAAGGGCGCGGGCGACGGCACTTCCCATTCCAGCCCTTCGGCGCCGTCCCATGGACGCTGGGGCGCTTTCTCTCCCTGGCCGCGCAAGACCGGAATCACCACGGCGAACACGAAGTAGGCCTGCGCCAGACCGAAGATCCACGAGCCGACAGTGGAAATCTGGTTGAAGTCGGTGAACTGCACCGGGTAGGCAATGTAGCGCCGCGGCATGCCCGCCAGCCCCAGAAAGTGCTGCGGAAAGAAGGTGACGTTGAAGCCGATCATCGACAGCCAGAAATGGATCTTTCCGGCGGTTTCGTTGTACAGGGTGCCCGTCCACTTGGGCGACCAGTAATAGAACGCCATGAAAATGGCAAACAGCGTGCCGGCCACCATGGTGTAGTGGAAATGCGCCACGACGAAGTAGGTGTTGTGCACCTGGGTGTCGATGGGCACCATCGCCAGCATCAGGCCGGTGAAGCCACCAATCGTGAACACGATGATGAAGCCGATGGCAAACAGCATCGGCGTCTCGAACGACAGCGAGCCGCGCCACATGGTGGCAATCCAGTTGAACACCTTCACCCCCGTGGGCACAGCGATCAGCATGGTCGCGTACATGAAGAACAACTGCCCCACGGTGGGCATGCCCGCGGTGAACATGTGGTGCGCCCACACCAGAAAGGACAGAATGGCGATGGACGCCGTGGCGTACACCATCGAGCTGTAGCCGAACAGGCGCTTGCGCGAGAAGGTGGGCACCACCGAACTCATGATGCCGAAGGACGGCAGGATGAGGATGTACACCTCCGGATGGCCCATGAACCAGAACAGATGCTGATACAGCACCGGATCGCCTCCGCCGGTCGAGGTGAAAAAGCTGGTGCCGAAATGCCGGTCGGTCAGCGTCATGGTCACTGCGCCGGCGAGCACCGGCATCACCGCGATGAGCAGGTAGCCGGTGATCAGCCAGGCCCAGCAGAACAGCGGCATTTTCATCAGCGTCATACCGGGGGCGCGCAGGTTCAGGATGGTGACGATGATGTTGATCGACCCCAGAATGCTCGATGCCCCCAGCAGATGCACGGTGAAGATCACCAGATCCATGCCCATGCCCTGCTGCAGGCTCAGCGGCGGATACAGCGTCCAGCCCACGCCGGGCGCGCCGCCGGGAACCAGGAAAGCAGCCACCCCCAGCACCGCTGCGGGAATGAGCAGCCAGAAGCTCAGGTTGTTCAGCCGGGGAAACGCCATGTCGGGCGCGCCGATCTGCAGTGGAATCATCCAGTTCGCCAGCCCGGTGAGCGCCGGCATCACCGCCATGAAAATCATGATCAGGCCGTGCATCGTGCCGAAGGCGTTGAACAGCTCCGGGTTCATCAGCCAGATAGAGGGTTTCCACAGCTCGGTGCGGATGCCCAGGGCCAGAATGCCGCCGACGAACAGCATGACCAGGGCATAGATGAGGTACATCGTGCCGATGTCTTTGTGGTTCGTCGAAAACAGCCAGCGCCGCCAACCGACGGGATGGGCGTGGGCATGATCAGCCGCATGCGCCGGGGCATGCACGGGGTCGAGCACAACGCTCATGAAAGGCTCCTTTCAGGGGGAAGATCGCGCCATGCCGGATGCGGTGCGGGCGCTCGTCTGGCGCCCTTCGGTCCATCTGGGACACCGCAGCAAACCGGCAACATGCTGCGCAGCATTCTGGGCGCAGCCCTCCCCGGAAGCCCTCAGGGTTTTGGAGAGGTGGAGTGAGGCAGATCAAGAGATCGCCACATTTCCTTTCCCGCTCTCCCGTTCAGGGTGCAAGGCAGGCTCACCGTCCCAGAAATGCTCGGTTGATCTGACCGGCTTTCCCCGGCAGATCGGTGGACGCCTGATGGGATCGGCAGAGCCAGCAGATCAGCGCGTTCCGCCGGGTTGCCGCCCGGCTGGCGTGCAGCCGATCGCGGTTGTGCCAGTCGATGTGCTGCCCAATATCGGCCCGCGCTGGGCTCACACGGGCATCGGCCCGCAGATCCACTCGCTCGGACTTGACCGAATGTCAGATTCGCTCGACGAACGCGGTATCCCGCCAGACGCCGCGGTCGTCCAAGGAGAGTTTGGCGCCCGGCTCTGAACCGGATCGACGAAGCCCTGCGCCGTGAACTGGCTGCCTTGATCGGTGTCGACAAGGTCTGAGGGGCCGTGGCGTCCGATGGCGAGGCCGCCACCGGCATTGCCCGCCTTGGCGCCGCCAGCTTCATCGACACGCCGCGACCAGGCGCCGCTGCCCGGTCGTGGCAGTGCAGGCGGGCAGCAGATCAGCCTGTGATCAGCGCACTTCCTTGAGCATGATCTGAAGCTGCGCATCCGACGGCACGCCGATCAGCATGTCGGCGCGGCCGTCGGCCTTGCGCCAAACCACCACCGGCACGCCGAACAGCTTCTGGCTGTTGTAGAGCGCCAGATTGGCATCAAGCTCGGCGCGCACCTTGGGAGCGAGGGTCTGCGCCGGCTCGATGCCGCCGCCGGGCTGGCCATTGGCGGCAAAGTCGTAGTCGTCCTCGTTCTTGTAGAACGCCTGCAGCGGATCGCTCGCCTGCAGAATGGCCGCTGCCTTGGGCAGGCTGCTGGGGGTGAGCATGCCCAGCGGTATCCAGCGGAACTGCACGTCGGTCTTGCCGACGAAGGCGCGCAGTTTTTTGTACAGCGCGTGGCAGAACGGGCAATTGGGATCGAAAAAGATGTAGAGCGCGGGTTTGCCCGTACCCTCGGCAATGAACGTGGCTTTGTCAATGTTTGACAACACGCCCTCGGCCTGCTTGGCGCTTTGCGCCAGGGCAACGGGCAGCGCGCCCAGCAATGGCGCAACGGCCAGGACATGCAGAAATTTGCGGCGATGGACAGAAAGTCGATGTGACATGCGGGTCTCCCTGATGTTCTGGATATTCGATGGTGCAAATAATGCCGCATTCTCGACACACCGGAACATTCCCATGCCGCTCCATCTCCCCGCTGCCTGCGCCGCATGGGCGCAGCCCGACTTTCAATCGGTTTTGCTCATCGAATTGCAGCAATCCGGCGCGCTGGTGCATCCACTGCAGCAAAGCATCACCCGCGGCAGCCACGCACTCACCGACGATGTCTGCCTGATGGTGTTGCAGCGCGACGAGAGTGCGGACAGTCTGCAGGTCAAGGCTGGACTGAGCTATTTCAGCATCATCCCCGGCTGCGCCTGCGAAGCCGACCCGACGCCGATGAGCGAGCTGCCCGAATATGTGGAACTGCAGATCGACATCCGGCGCGCCGACTGTGCCGCCATGCTGCGTCTGCTGGGCGATTGAAGCGCGTCACTCAGGGCGCCAGCCGCTGCCGCAGCCAGCTGCCGTCAGGCTGCAGGGTGTAGGTGAGGCGGTCATGCAGACGTGATGGCCGCCCCTGCCAGAATTCCCAGGCATCCGGCACCAGGCGGTAACCGCCCCAATGCGGGGGACGCGGCGGACTGATGCCATAGCGCAGACCAAACTCCGCAGCGCGCTTGAGCAAGGTGACGCGCCCCTCGATCGGCTCGCTTTGCGGCGAGGCCCAGGCGCCGATGCGCGAGGACAGCGGGCGGCTGGCAAAGTAGGCGTCCGACTCTTCGGCGCTCACTTTTTCGACCCGACCCTCGACGCGCACCACGCGCTCCAGTTCCACCCAATGAAATTGCAGCGCGGCGAAGGCGTGCGCCTCCAGTTCGCGCCCCTTGCGGCTTTGATAGTTGGTGTACCAGACCAGGCCGCGCGCATCGACATGCTTGATCAGCACCACACGGGTGGAGGGCCGGCCATTCGCTCCCACGGTCGCCAGTGTCATGGCGTTGGGCTCGGGCACCTGAGCGCCCAAAGCCTGCTGTAACCAGTGTTCGAACTGTTTGAACGGATCGGTATCGGCATGGGCCTCGTCGAGTTCGGCGTGGCTGTAGTCTTTGCGTAAATCGGAAAGGGATTTCATCTGCTCAGTATAGAAACGGCGTGTCGTTTTGGTTCGATGTGACTGGCGTCACACTGTTGTATCAAAATTTTTCAATATTGCGTTCCATCAATCTCCGCGGCACCCCTTGCCCCCACAATTCCGTACCAATTTTCTCAACTATTGCCGCCATGTCCACCACACAAAGCCCACAAGCCGCTGAGCCGGCGCATGCCAGCAGTTGGCTGGCCCACTTTCCCATCACCCTGTTCGCCACCATCATGGGCACGGCCGGGCTGGCCATTGCCTGGCACAAATCGGCGCAGGTGCTGACCATGCCGCACGGCATCGGCATCAGCCTGAGCTATGTCGCGCTGGCCTTGTTCGTCGTCCTGCTTCTGGGCTACGGGGCCAAGGCCGTGCGCTACCCCGACGAACTCAAGGCCGAGTTCAACCACCCGGTTCGCATCAGCTTTTTCCCGGCCATCTCCATCAGCGCGCTGCTGCTGTCGATCGCGTTCTTGCATGTGCAACCGCTGTGGTCGCAGGCGATGTGGTGGGGCGGCATTGCGTTGCACCTGGTGTTCACCGTGGTCATCATGTCGTCCTGGATTCACCATTCGCATTACCAGATCCAGCATTCCACGCCGGCCTGGTTCATTCCCGTGGTGGGCAATATCCTGGTGCCCATCGCCGGAATGACGCACGGCTCAGCCGAAATCTCCTGGTTCTTCTTCAGCGTGGGCCTGGTGTTCTGGATCGTGCTGCTGACCATCATGATGAACCGCTTTTTCTTCCACCCGCCGGTGCCCGCCAAGCTGCTGCCCACGCTGTTCATCCTGATCGCGCCGCCAGCGGTCGGCTTCCTCTCCTATCTGGCGCTGGACGGCGGCGTTGTCGATAGTTTCGCCCGTGTGCTGTTCTATGTGGCGCTGTTCACGACCCTGCTGTTGTTTTATCAAATCCCGCAATTCCGCAAGGTGCCGTTTTTCATGTCGTGGTGGGCGTATTCCTTCCCGATGGCAGCCATCACCATTGCCAGTCTGACCATGGGCAGCAAGATCGGCAATGGTTTCCTCATCGGCCTGGGCGGTGCACTGCTCGCAGTGACCACCGCTCTCATCGCCTTGCTCGTGGTCCTCACTCTCAAGGCCATCGCGGCAGGCAAAGTGTTCATCCCGGAGTAAACAGGCCCCAGCCCCAGACCCGGCGCAGCCGGGTTTTTTTACGCTCCAAATGCAGCGCCTCAGGTCAACACGCCGTTCGGATGTCCTGTTTCATGGACGCGGCATACTGGGGATTTGCGGACTGCTTGGCAGGACTGGCGCTGCCACGCTGGGTGTGTTGATCGCTGGGGGCGCAACGGAGGGCACTTGAGGCGGCGCGATGGATGGCGGCGTTACAGAAGGTGGAACCACAGCAGGCACGTTGACAGCAGGAATTTGCGGCGCCGCTGGCATCACGGGCAGGGCCGGTGCATTCAGATTGGGCAGGATGATCATGGGCAGCGCTGGCGAGACGGCGCTGGGCATCGGCACGCTGACACCCTGGCCGGATTGCATGGACTGCAAGGACTGCGCTGCATGTCCTCCGACGCTGGCCGCATCCCCGGTTTTCGCCGGACGGGGTGTTGCCGCACCGGCCAGAGACGGCAGCGCGAACTGCATGGCGTCCACATTCGGAATGACGCGCTCGACCTCGACGGTCTGCGCGGGGCGCAAAGTGCCAACGATGACCAGTGGCGCAAGTTGCTTGTCGGCGGCAGATTGCAACGCGCCGTTCAACGCGGCATTGGCTCCCTCGATCCGCAAACCGTGCGACTCCCAGCCTTGCGGGGTTCGCTGCAGATAACCGAGGAGCACCACGCGGGCGCCAAGCGGCGCATCCACCAAAGGCAAAGGCCGCAGGGAGTCGATCACCACTCCTTGTTGCCCCTGACTGCCACGCACCACAACCTGCGCACCGACAGCCAGCCCGGTACGCGACGCTGGACGTCCGAGGGACATCCAGACACCATTGACCCGGACCCGCCGTGCATCCGCACTGACCGCCTCGATGCGCCCACGCAGCAGGAACGGCGCGGCCTGATGCGCAGCAAGGCCGGGCAGCTTCACCAGCCTCAAAGCCTGCCAATGGCCCGCCCCCTGATCCAGCGCGCTGATGCGCACCACGTCGCCCACGGACAAACTGGACAGTGGCAGGGGCTGATCGTTCTCGGTGCGCAGCAGGGTGGTGGGCAGGAGCTGGATGGTCTGGCCCAGCACCACCAGGCGCGCGGCGGACGGATCAATCTGCGACACCCGCCCGATGACGGCATGATCGACGCGCACGTCCAGCGCATCCAGGCGCCCGCCTCCAGCGACAGCGTGCACGCTCACCGTATCGCCAAGATGCAGGCTCTGCTCCGATGCCGCTTGCCCGTCCACGCGGTAGCGCGTCTGCGGCGCAAGCTCATATTCCCCGCCATTGACGAAGATGCTGCCAAATCGCTGGATCGGGCCGATGGCCACGATGCCCGTTCCGCCGATGCCCCCTGGGCTGATGCCGGTGCCGCCGATGCCGCCCGGGTCGATTCCCGTTCCGCCGATTCCGCCCGGCGTGGCCGCCACCGAACCGGCCACTGCCAGCAGCAAACCCAGCAGCGCAACACCTGCCGCGCGCAACACCAGCAGGCCATGACGTTGCAGTGCGTTCATTGCGCCTCTCCTGTCAGGCGGGAAGGCGGCACCGCTTCCTCGTAGTAATAGACGCCCAGACGCAGACGATTCCTGCCCGCGTCCCGCGCGTCGGTTTGTGTGTCCGCTTTGACATCTGCCTTGGCGTTCGCCAGCGGATCCCCTTGCGCTGCGCGTTCGGCCTGCTCGGCCCGCGCGATGCGCTGATAGGCGTCCTGCAAAACCTGCTCGCCGAGGTGACGCAAGTCCTCGCGCACCCCGTCCACCACCTTCGCGGGCAAGTCGTCGAAATACACCGACTGTTCCAGATAAGGCGCGCGCCCTTCCAGGTTATGCACGGTGGCGCGCAGGTGATCGCCGATATGCGCGCCCATGAACGCCAGCCGATCCTCCGGCAGGTCGGAGACATAGCCGCCGCGCGCCAGCCTCACCGCATCGCCCCGCAGTTCTGCCACGCCGGCGTGCAGCAACTCGTCGAGCACGGTGCGCGGCCGCATATCCGCCTTCACCAGACGCACCAGACTCTCGAAACTGGGCAATGGCTCCGCAGCACGCAGCGGCAGGACGCGCGGTTCGCCCTGCGCATCGCGATAGGCCTCGCAAGCCACCCAGGCGGCAACGACTTGCGCCGACATATTGGCCCCGTGCCGCAGGGCAATCTGCCCGGACCCGGCCTGCAGTTCCTCGCGCAGGCGCCGAACTTCCTTGCGATGAATCCCGCTGAGCAGGCTCACGCGGCTATCGGTTGGCGTCGGTTTGCCGTCGCGCTCGTCCAGGGCAATGACCTCGCCCACATAGACAAACTTGAGTAGTTCCGCCAGGGCGCCGTAAGTCCAGCCCTGCGTGATGAGGTAGCGCACGAAGGGCCGCAGGATGGACAGGGCCGCAGATTTGAGAGCGTCGTACATGAGAAAAGGATAAGTCAGTGCGGGTTTACTTGACGTGGGAAATTTTGCCACTATTATAAACCCAAGCGTTGACGTGGGATTAATTACCACGCGCCGTGAAGCTACATTCCTTTCGCTTTCAGGAGAACCATCATGTCCAAGACCCGTACCCTCACCGTTCTGTCCGCCGCTGTCGCCGCCGTGTCACTGTCCTTCGGCATCGCCAGTGCGCAAACCGCCCTCCAGGCTGCCGGAAACGGTCAACAATCCGCGACGACCACGGTGCGCACGACAGATCAACACGCCAAACCCGCCGCGCAGACGCGCACGTCCGGATCGGCCACAACCCGCGCCGAAACCCGCACCACCACCCAGAGCCAGATCCGGACGCCGTCGGGCGATGCCACGCTGACCCAATCCGGCGCTGCCAACACGCAAACCCGGACTGAAGCGCAAAACCGCAACACCGTCCAGACACGGACGTCCGCCCAGACGCAAGCAGGCGTTGGCACGCAGGGTCTCGCCATCGGTCAGGGGTTCGGGACGCAGACTGGCGCACAAGCCGCCACACAAATGCCTTCCGTGCGGACACCGAACGTTCCCGCGGTCGCTTCGCCTGCTGTCACCGTGCCGGTGATCCACTCTCCTGCGGTGAACGTGCCCTCGGTAAACACACCGTCGATCAACGTCCCGTCGGTGGCGACGCCGTCGGTCAATGTGCCCACCGTGGCCACGCCGAGCGTGAATGTGCCGGTGGTCAATACGCCCTCGGTCGCGGTCCCGGTGGTGAATTCCCCGGCCATCAACATTCCGAATGTGATGCGTCCGCAGATGTAAGCAGCGGGTCCCGGCAACGCCTTGCGTTGTCGTGACTGCAGTCAGCCGCGCTGTTGCAGAAAGCCCTGGAGTTCCGTCACGGAATGCACCAGCCCGACCGGGGACAGGGATTGCAGTTGCGCAATGTCATGCGCGCCATAGCTCACGGCAATGGCGTCGCATTCGGCATTGCGTGCCATTTGCAGGTCATGCGTGGTGTCACCCACCATGACGGTACGGCGCGGCGGACTGGCGAGTTCGGCCATGATTTCGTGCAACATGGCCGGATGCGGCTTGGAGAAGGTTTCATCCGCCGTGCGCGTGGTGTCGAACAGGCCGCGCAGTTCAGGCCGGTCCATCGCCCGGCTCAGGCCGATGCGCGACTTGCCGGTGGCGATCGCCAAGTTGTATCCCACCGATTTGAGTTCATGCAGCAACTCCAGCGCGCCATCGAACAGCACGAGCTGACCATCGAGGGCAAAATAATGTTTGCGATAGGCCGCGGCCAGTCGCGGGTAATCGGCATGCGGTAACTCCGGCGCGGCGTGCCGCAGCGCGTCTTCCAATCCCAGGCCGATGACATACGAGGCCTGTTCACGGCTGGGCACGGCCAGCCCCAGGTCGACGCAGGCTTGCTGGATGGCGCCGGTAATGGCCGCGGTGGAGTCCATCAGCGTGCCGTCCCAGTCGAACACAATCAGATCGTAATTCTGGCGGTGCATGGCGGTGTGCTCGGTCTGGGAGTCAGGATGGCGCGCATTGTGCCCGCAAATGATGAAGCCATTGCACGCAGTTGTCCGGCAGGGGCGCTCGCAATTCCAGCCGCACGCCTGTGGCGGGATGCGCAATGGCAAGAGATTCCGCGTGCAGAAACATGCGCCTGAACGGCGGCAGCCCAAGCAACTGCCCGCGTGCCAGCTCGGCATTCAGCTTGTCATTCCCATATTTGTCGTCACCCACGATGGGATGCCCGCTGTGCGCCAGATGCACCCGGATCTGGTGCGTGCGCCCAGTCAGCAAGCGGGCCTGCAGCAAGGTCAGCCCGCCCCACTCTCCCAGCCCCTTCAGGGCAAAGTGCTCCTGCGGACGGAACTGGGTGCGTGACTCCTGGCCCTGCAGTGTGTCCACCCGCACGCGCCGCTCGCCATTGGCCAACAGATATTTGTGCAGCGGCGCCTCGACCAGCACCGCCCCGCGCGTCCACAAACCCGCGACCAGCGCGAGATAGCGTTTGTCGGCATGACGTTCCCGCAGCGCCGCATGCAGCGCGGTAAGCGCGCTGCGCTTTTTGGCAATCAGCAGCAGGCCGGAGGTGTCGCGGTCGAGGCGGTGCACCAATTCGAGGAATTTTGCCGTGGGCCGCGCGGCGCGCAGCGCCTCGATCACCCCGAAACTCACCCCGGAGCCGCCGTGCACGGCCACGCCCTCCGGTTTGTTGATCGCCAGCAGATGCTCGTCCTCGAACACGATGGGAAACTGCACCGCGGGCGCAGGACGCGGCGCATCCGCCTGCGCCACGCGCACGGGCGGGATGCGCACCTGATCGCTGGACAGAAGTTTTTGATCCGCACTGGCGCGTCCGCCGTTGACCCGCACCTCACCCGAGCGCACGATGCGGTAAATATGGCTGCGCGGAACCCCTTTGAGATGACGCGCGAGAAAGTTGTCCAGCCGCTGACCCTCTCCCGCATCACCGACCTGGAGCAGTCGAACCTGGAGGGAGGGAGCAGTGTGCATATAATCGGGCGTGAAGTTGTGGAGTTGAAAGAGCAAATTTTGGCAATATTTCCGCGGGGTTGCGAGATGCAGCTCAGCGATGCGCCAGGAATGTCGTGGGTGCCGCCCGAATCGTGTCTTGCAGCCTGCCGGGTTTTTCCGGGCTGGCGCGAGGCCGATGAAACCACTGAGGCAGGGCGCACATTCTAGATTCGGCTCCGCACTGTTTGTGTTGCCGCCCTGCCGTTTCTGGCTGCGGCAAGATGAACAGACTTCATCGAAATGAGCGTTGGCCCAAAGCCCGAACGATGCCGTAGCGCGACTTGCGTCAGACACGCGCGACGCCCGGCGGGCTTTGCCACCCTGGATCTGAAACTCTTGAATCGACAATTCGCCTGCGACCGCACCACAGACCCGACATCGTGCTGTGTGCCGTTGTCGTGCGCGAAACCTGCTTGTGCTCACCCATCCCGACACTCTTCCTCGCCTGTTGTGCCCGATAGCCGCGGCACGCCAAGCCTTTGTGCGCCCGGGCCAGACGCCCTGCGCGGCAAGGCGGGCGCTTTCTTCTGGAGTGCGACGGATGGTTCTCCCGGTATGAGCGTCGTCTGATTCTGCCCGCCCTGGTCGCCGCGTTCCCAGCGGCAATCCAGCGTGGTTTCAGCTCCGGTCAACAACGCATGGGGGTGCCCTGGCGCCCGCTTTGTATCGGCCGCAGTGCGCGGCCAGGAGCTTTGACATGAAACGCATGTTGTTCAACGCCACGCAGTCCGAAGAATTGCGCGTGGCCATCGTCGATGGGCAGAAACTGCTCGACATCGACATCGAACAGGCCGGGCGCGAACAGCGCAAAGGCAATATTTACAAGGCCGTCGTCACGCGGGTCGAGCCCTCGCTCGAAGCCTGCTTCGTCGATTATGGCGAAGAGCGCCACGGCTTCCTGCCGTTCAAGGAAATCTCGCGCCAGTATTTCAAGGAAGGCGTCCCTGTTTCCCAGGCACGCATCCAGGACGTGATCCGCGAGGGTCAGGAAATGCTGGTGCAGGTGGAAAAAGAAGAGCGCGGCAACAAAGGGGCTGCGCTGACCACCATCATCTCGCTGGCCGGGCGCTATCTGGTGCTCATGCCCAACAACCCGCGCGGCGGTGGCGTGAGCCGCCGCATCGAAGGCGAAGACCGCCAGGAACTGCGCGAGGCGATGGACCAGCTCCAGCACCCCGAAGGCATGAGCCTGATCGCCCGCACCGCGGGCATCGGCCGCAGCGCCGAAGAACTGCAGTGGGACTTGAACTACCTGCTCAAGCTGTGGAGCGCGGTGCGCGATGCTTCGGAGACGCAGAAGGGCGCGTTCCTGATCTACCAGGAATCGTCTCTGGTCATCCGCGCCATCCGCGACTACTTCACCAGCGACATCGGCGAAATCCTGATCGACACCGAGGACGTGTTCGAGCAGGCGCGGCAGTTCATGCTGCACGTCATGCCCGACACGGTCGAGCGCGTGAAGCGCTACCGCGACGATCTGCCGCTGTTCTCGCGCTTCCAGATCGAGCAGCAGATCGAGACCGCCTATTCGCGCACGGTCAACCTGCCGGCCGGTGGCGCCATCGTCATCGACCATACCGAAGCGCTGGTCGCGGTGGACGTCAACTCGGCGCGCTCCACCCGCGGCAGCGCGATCGAAGACACCGCCCTGCGCACCAACCTCGAAGCCGCCGATGAAGTCGCCCGCCAGATGCGGCTGCGCGATCTGGGCGGTCTGATCGTGGTCGACTTCATCGACATGGAAGAGCCGCGCAACCAGCGCGCGGTCGAAGACCGCCTGCGCGACGCCATGCGCCAGGACCGCGCCCGCGTGCAGGTGAGCAAAATCTCCAAGTTCGGCCTGCTCGAACTCTCGCGCCAGCGTCTGCGCCCGGCCCTGTCCGAAGGCGCCTACGTCACCTGCCCGCGCTGCAACGGGACCGGCCACATCCGCGACACCGAGTCCAGCGCCCTGCAGATCCTGCGCATCATCCAGGAAGAGGCCATGAAGGAAGGCACCGCCGCCGTGCATGTGCAGGTGCCCGTGGAAGTCGCCTCCTTCCTGCTCAACGAAAAACGCGCCGAGATCACCAAGATCGAACTGCGCCAGCGCCTGTCGGTGCTGCTCATCCCCAACAAGCACCTCGACACGCCAAACTACAAGCTCGAACGCCTCAAGCACGACGATCCCCGGCTGGAAAATCTACCCACCAGCTACAAGATGGCCGACGACATCGAGGAAGACACCGCCATCACCCGCCGCGAAAAAGAGCAGCGTCCGCGCCAGGAAGCGCTGGTGCGCGGCATCACGCCGGAGGGCCAGGCACCGTTCATGCCGACACCTGCTGCCGACAAGCCCGCAGCGCCCAGCCAGGCCGCCGAGCCGGCTGTGGCACCCGCTGCCGCAAGGGCAGACAGCGCAGCGGCCCCGGTGTCCTCGGGCGGTTTTTTCGGCTGGGTGAAGCGCCTGTTCGCAGCCGCGCCGGAACACTCCCCCTCGACCACGGCAGAAGCAGCCAAACCCGCGCAGGCGCTCACCCCGGCACTGACCAAGGGCGATGCGGACACCGGCGGACAAGGCGGACGCGGCCCGCGCAATGGTGCGAGCCAGAACGGCAACCGGCGTCGTGGCGGACGCGACCGCCAGCGCGAAGGCCAGGGCGAAGGCCGCCAGCGCGGCAAGGATGCGGCAACAGATGAAGTCGCCGAGGTCGCCGCTGCAGACGCCGCGGCGAACCGCAACCGTCCACCCCGGGCGCAGCAGGCGCAGGGAGAACGCGGTGGACGCGGCAAGCGCGAACGCACCCCGGAAGAGAACGCAGCCCGCAAGGAACGCGCCGAAGCCCTGCCTGCTCAAGGTAACGCCGACAACGAGGACACGGGCGCTGACACGCCGCCGCGCGCATCGGCAGGAGGCCGCTCCGGCAACCGCCGTCCGCGCCGCGATGCAGCCGAGCACGCTCTTGCTGCGGAAGCCGTCGACAACAGCCTGATCCCGACGGAAGTCGCCGCGCAGACCGAGGCCGTCCCGGCGGACATGCAGGCCGAAGGTGAAAACGACGCGGCCCAGATTGAGCGCAAATCGCGTAACCGGCGTGGTCGCGGCCGTCGCGGCGGGCGCCGTGAAGGGGGCGCTGTGGGTGAAAACGGCGAAATGGCCGCCGAGTCCGCCCCGGGTGCCGTCGAAACCGAGGGCGACGAGTCAACCGAGGCACAGGGTCGCAGTTTCGGTTCCCTCGCTGCCCCCGTGGCGCTCGGCACTGTGGCCGCCGCAATCCCTCCGTCCATCCCTGCCGCGCCGAGCGTGGAAGAGGAGGCACCGCTGGTGCTCACGCTCTCCGCGCAGAGCGACGCCACTGCAGCGATCGCGCAGGAACAGTCCGCCCCGGCCCCGGCTGGACCGGTCGAGCCAGCACCGGTGTCGGTTCCCGCGCCTGTCCACGCGCCTCGCGCAGCGACGGTCGCTGCGCGAGCCAGCACCGCCCAGCCATCCGCGCTTGCTGCGGCCCCGGCGGCGGCAACGACCCACTATGTGCTGCCCGTCGATGCCCTGCAGGCCACGGCGCAAGCTGCGGGTCTGCAGTGGGTGCAATCGGACGCGGATGCCATCCGCCGCGTGCAGGAGGCTCTTGCCGCACAGCCCGCGCCCATCCATGTGCCGCGTGAGCGCAAACCGGCTCCCCAGCTGGACGACGGCCCGCTGATCCTGGTGGAGACCGTGCGCCCCTTGCCCACCCTGCAATTGCCGGAAAACGCGCAGCAAACGCATTGAACGCCGGTTGATCCCGCGCCCAACGAGCAGGCGCGCGGCGTTCAGTCCGTTGTGCCAGGCGGTTGGGCGCGCAGCCCGAGCGCCACGTCGGGGTAGCGCAGCGCGGCGCGCAGCTCGGCTTTCATGCGGGTGCTGTTCAGACGGCGCGATTCGCGCATGAAGCTCAGCATCATCGGGCTCAAACCTGCGGACTGCGCCTCTGCGCGCGCCACGCGGAGCGGCCTGGGCAGGCCATACAGGTCCGCAGCAAGGTCGAAGTAGTCGCCCATGCGCAGGGTGCTGTCGTCGCAGATGTTGTACACCCGCCCTGGCGCGGCACGGTCAAGCGCCTGCAGACACAAGCGCGCCAGATCGTCGGCATGAATGTGGTTGGTATAGACATCTTCCGGCTGCGCCAAGACCGGCAGGCCGCGCTCCAGACGCGCCCTGGGTGAGCGCGACTGGGCATCGTAAATGCCCGGAATCCGCAGCAGGCCGACCCGCCAGCCGCGCTCCCGCCCTGCCCGCCGCCAGCGTTCTTCGGCGTCGCAGCGGCGCTGCGCGCGCTCGGTCTGTGGCGCGCAGCGGCGGGTTTCCGCAACCTCCTCGCCACCACAGTCGCCATAAACGCCGCTGGTGCTGGCATAGACCACGCGCAAGGTTTTTTTCCCGAGCCCGGATAAGATGCCTGACTGTTTCAGTCTGGAAATCAGATGGCGGCTGCGCAAGTCGAACGCTCCGGAGGTGTCTCCCGGCGGGGCCAGCATCAGCACCCGTTCCGGCGCCAGGCCGGCGAGTCGCCACAAGGTTTGCGGCTGATCGAGATTGCCGACGATCGGCACGATTCCTGCAGCACGCAATGCATCCAGCCGCTCGGGCGACGAGGTCAGCGCCAGCAGCCGGTAGCGCCCGCGCGCCAAAGCCGCCACCCGCATGCCAATGTCACCGCAACCCACGATAAGCAAGCGGGGCCGCCGAAGTGCCCTTGTTCCATTCATCTTCTACCCCCTGTCATCCTTGCCATGAGTCATCAAGTCACCGTCCAGCCCAGCGGTCATCAATACGCCGCGGAGGCGGAAGAAACCCTGCTTGCCGCCGCCATCCGCCAATCCGTCGGCCTGCCCTACGGCTGTCAGGACGGCGCCTGCGGCTCGTGCAAATGCAAGCTGCTGCAAGGCGAAATCGAGCTGGGCGCGCATCAACTCAAGGCGCTGAGCGAGGCCGAGCGGGCGCAGGGTCTCATTCTCGCCTGTCGCGCCAGGGCGCTGACGGATGTGGTGATCGAAAGCCACGAAGTGGTGGGCGCGGGCGAGTTTCCAGTGAAAAAAATGCCGACCCGGGTCAGCAGCATCGAGCACCTCGCACCCGATGTCGTGCGGGTCATGCTGCAGCTGCCTGCCGCCGATCCGCTGCGCTACCGCGCGGGGCAGTACATCCAATTTCTGCTGCCGGGTGGTGCGCGGCGCAGCTACTCCATGGCAAACGCCCCTGCCGAATCTCCGCAGATCGAGCTGCATCTGCGCCACATGCCCGGCGGCAAGTTCACCGATCATGTGTTCAGCGCGATGAAGGAAAAGGAAATCCAGCGCATCGAAGGACCGTTCGGCAGCTTCTTCCTGCGCGATGATCCCGAGAACAAGCCGATGATCTTCCTCGCCTCCGGCACGGGTTTCGCGCCGATCAAGGCCATGCTGGAGCAGATGCGGACCAGCGCCGACGCCCGCCAGGTCACGCTGTACTGGGGCGGCCGCAGGCTGCCCGACATCTATCTGCCCGACTGGGTGGAGCGGCAATGCGCTCTCATGCCCAATCTGCGCTTCATCCCGGTGCTGTCGGAAGCCGATGCAGGCTGGCCGGGGCGCACCGGCTTCGTCCATCAGGCCGTCATGGCCGATTTGCCCGACCTCTCCGGCCACGCCGTCTACGCCTGCGGCGCGCCGGTCATGGTGGAAGCCGCGCAGCGCGACTTCACCACACGATGCAGCTTGCCAGAAGACGCCTTTTTCGCCGACGCCTTCACCACCGAGGCCGATAAAGCCGGCGCGAAAGCCTGAGCAATGTTCCCCGCCAGCAAAAAGGGCCGACAGCAGATGCGGGCCCTTTTTGCTGCGCGTGACGCTTATTCCCCGAGGTAGGCCGCACGCACGCGCGGGTCGTGCAAAAGCTCGTCGGCAGGGCCGGTCATGGTGACCTGCCCTGAGTCCATGACGTATCCGCGATCGGCCAGGCCCAGCGCGCGCTTGGCGTTCTGTTCCACCAGCAGAATGGTCACGCCCTGCTTGGAAATGTCCTCGACCACTTCGAAGATCTTGTCGACCATGATGGGCGACAGCCCCATCGACGGCTCGTCGAGCAGCAGCACCTGCGGTCGGCTCATCAGCGCCCGTCCCATGGCCAGCATTTGCTGCTCACCGCCGGACATGGTGCCCGCAAGCTGGTCGCGGCGTTCCTTGAGGCGCGGGAAAATCCCGTACACCTTGTCGATGTCGCTGCCGATCTCCTTGTCCTTGCGGGTGTAGGCGCCCATCTGCAGGTTTTCCTGAATGGTCATGCGGGTGAACACCCCGCGCCCCTCGGGCACCATGCAAAGCCCTTGGCGCACTAGAGCGAAGGCGCCTTGGCCGTTGATGGTGCGACCTGCGTAATGCACCTCTCCATCGGTGATGGGCTGCAAGCCCGTGATGGCTTTGAGCGTGGTGGTCTTGCCGGCGCCGTTGGCACCAATGAGGCTCACCAGCTCGCCCTTGCGCACTTCGAGGTCAACACCCTTGACCGCCTGGATGCCACCATAGGAGACGCGCAAGCCCGCGACTTTGAGAACAATTTCGGACATGCTCAGTGCTCCCCTGCGCCCAGATAGGCTTCGATGACTTTCGGATTTTTCTGCACTTCGGCAGGCACCCCCTCGGCAATGATCTTGCCGTAATCGAGCACGGTCACGCGATTGCACAAGCCCATCACCAGTTTCACATCGTGTTCGATGATGAGAATGGTGCGCCCGTCTTTTTGGATGGCGGTGAGCAGATCGCGCAACTGCAGCTTTTCGGTGGCATTCATGCCGGCAGCCGGCTCGTCGAGCGCCAACAGTTGCGGATCAGTGGCCAGGGCACGGGCGATTTCCAGGCGGCGCTGGTCGCCATACGACAGGGTGCGCGCCCGGAAGTCGGCGTAGCGCTCGATGCCCACATAGGCCAGCAGCTCGCGTGCGCGCTCACGAATGGCCTTTTCCTCGGTCTTGAAATGTTTGGTGCGGAACACCGCGCCGATCAATGCGCTGCTGGTGCGCACATGCCGCCCCACCATCACATTCTCCAGTGCGGTCATATCGGGGAACAGGCGGATGTTCTGGAAGGTCCGCGCAATGCCTTCACGCGCCACCTGATGCACGGCGGCCGGCTTGT
This sequence comes from Pseudomonadota bacterium, assembly GCA_021783695.1. GTDB lineage: Bacteria > Pseudomonadota > Gammaproteobacteria > Burkholderiales > Burkholderiaceae_C > Thiomonas. Next base: position 30,926 of record JAJXTO010000010.1, read on the forward strand.
AGGCCTTGCCCGCAAGGATGAAGTCGCCTGAATCCGGCGGATAAAGCCCGGTGATGACGTTGAAGAACGTGGTCTTGCCCGCGCCGTTGGGACCGATGAGGCCATAGATCTGGCCACGGTCGATCTGGATGCCGACATCGTTCAAGGCCTGCAGGCCACCGAAGCGTTTGGACGCGCCGCTCACGCGCAATACGGTCTCGCTCATGCCTTGCCTCCTTCCTGCAGGGGGGTGGGCAGTTTGGTGAAGCTTTTGCCATGTTCCGGCGCCGGCCACAGGCCCTTGGGTCGCATGATCATGATGATGATCATGGCCAGGGCATAGATGAGCTGGCGCAGGATGCCGCTATCGATATACACATGGCCGAAGGCATGTTGCTGCCAGTCGGAGATGAAGCCCATGTAGCGCAGCGCCTCGGGCAGCACCGACAGCAACACCGCACCGAGAATGACGCCCGGAATATGCCCCATGCCGCCGATCACCACCATGGCCAGCACGATGATGGACTCCAGCAGCGAGAACGACTCGGGCGAGACGAAACCCTGGAAGGCCGAGAACATCACCCCGGCCACGCCGCCAAAGGTGGCTCCCATGGAGAAAGCCAGCAGCTTCATGTTGCGGGTGTTGATGCCCATGGCCTTGGCGGCGATTTCATCTTCGCGCATGGCCATCCAGGCGCGGCCGATGCGCGAATCCTGCAGGCGATAGCTCAGGATCACCACGAACACCACCAGCACCAGGAACAGGTAGTAATACTGCGCCACCGACGGGATGGTGAAGCTGCCGATGTCGATGTTGTGGTTCAGATCCCAGCCAAAAAGGTGAATGCCGTGAATGCCCGAAATCCCCTGCGGGCCGTTGGTGATGTTTACCGGCGCATTCAGGTTGTTCATGAAAATGCGGATGATCTCGCCAAAGCCCAGGGTGACGATGGCGAGGTAATCGCCGCGCAACTTGAGCACAGGGGTGCCGAGCAGGATGCCCGCGCTGGCCGCCACCGCGGCAGCCAGCGGCACAACCAGCCAGATCGACACGTCGAAGCCGTTGGGGAACATCGCCCCTAACGCATCGAAATTGCTCGTGAGCTGGTTCGACGACAGTAGAGCGTAGAGGTACGCGCCCACCGCGTAGAACGCGATATAGCCCAGGTCAAGCAGACCGGCCAGGCCGACCACGATGTTCAGGCCGAGAGCCAGCATGATGTAGAGCATGGCGAAAGCCGCGATCCGCACCCAGGCGTCGCCAGCGATCTGCAGCACCATGGGCAGTGCGATCAGCGCTGCGGCACCGGCAACGATCCAGACCCAGTTCTTTTGTTTGTCCATGTTCGTTCTCCTCAGGCGCGATCTGCGACGCGCTCACCCAGCAGGCCTTGCGGACGCAGGGTCAACACCAGAATCAGCACGATGAAAGCGAAAATGTCCTGGTAGTTGCTGCCAAAGACTCCGCCGGTCAGCGTCCCGATATACCCGGCGCCGAGCACCTCGATCAGCCCCAGCAACACCCCGCCCAGCATGGCGCCGGAAAGATTGCCAATGCCCCCCAGCACCGCCGCGGTAAACGCCTTCAGACCCGGCGTGAAACCCATATAGAAATTGGCGGTGGCGAAATTGGCGAACCACATGACGCCCGCGATCGCCGCCAGCATGGCGCCAATCACGAAGGCCGATGAAATGACGAAGTTGGGGTTGACGCCCATGAGCGAAGCGACCCGCGGATTCTCGGCGGTGGCACGCATGGCGCGACCGAGTTTGGTGTGGTTGACCAGCCAGGTCAGCCCCCCCAGCAGCACGGCGGTGACGACCAGAATCATGACCTGCACCGGGGTGATGACCACGCCGCCCATGTGGATGATGTTGCTCGGCAGCAGATGCGCGGGAAACACCTTGTAGTCGCGCCCCCAGATGATCATGGCCAGGGTCTCGAGCAGAATGGACATGCCGATGGCCGTGATCAGCGGCGCCAGCTTGGGCGCATTGCGCAGGGGCCGGTAGGCAATGCGCTCGATGAAATAGTTCAGTATCCCCGTCGCCAGCATGGCCAGGATGACCGCCAGAACGATCACCAGCCACGGCGCCATGTGCGGCGCGAGATGTTCCAACAACTTGAACACGCTGTAGGCAGTGAGCGCCCCCACCATCATCACGTCGCCATGGGCGAAGTTGATGAGATTGACGATGCCGTACACCATGGTGTAGCCGAGGGCGATCAGGGCATACATGCTGCCCAGTACCAGACCGTTGACGATCTGCTGAAGAAAGATATCCATTCCTACATTCTCCTGACGAGCGGATGGCTAGTGAGTTGCGGCCAGACTCTTTTGAAGCGGCCGGGGTAAAAACGCGGAAGCAGCGCACAAGCAGCAGAAGTAAGCAAGGCGCATGCCGAAGTCACCGCACGGTTTCGGTGCGGTACGTAGGCGTCTGGCATGGGGGCATTTGCATGCCGGGACCGCATGGGGGTATGCGATCCATGCGAATCGTGGCACCCGGCTAGAGCATGGCCGGGCGGGTGCGTGAACAGCGTCATCTGGTTGTATGGGGGCCGGGCTGTCCAGACCCCCTGTTTTTTGAGCTGGCGCGATGATAACCGCCTGCTTTCGCCCACCCTGTACGGGTCAACCCGTGCAGTTGACGCGACTCAGTCGGCGGGCGGCCTGGGCACCACACTGTCGCCTTCCGGCTCCGAAGCTGACACGACACTGCTGCGGGTATTGCGTTCCGCCAGATCCTGCAGCCTGCGGGCAATGCGCTCCTCCACCCCGCGCGAAGTCGGCTGGTAGAAGCGCGGCGGTGTCATGCCCTCGGGGAAATACTGCTCTCCAGCGGCAAAGGCGTCGGCCTCATCGTGGGCGTAACGATAGTCCTTGCCGTAACCCAGGTTTTTCATCAGTCTGGTCGGCGCGTTGCGCAGATGCAGGGGCACAGGCTGAGTGCCTGTCTCCCTGGCAAAAGCGCGGGCCGCGTTGTAGGCCTTGTAGACCGCGTTCGATTTGGGCGTGACCGCCAGATAGACCACGGCCTCGGCCAGCGCCAGCTCGCCCTCGGGGCTGCCCAGGCGCTCATAGGTCTGCGCGGCTTCGAGCGCGAGGGTGAGCGCCTTGGGGTCGGCCAGGCCGATGTCTTCGACTGCCATGCGGATCAGCCGCCGCGCGAGATAGCGCGGATCGGCACCGCCTTCGAGCATGCGCGCGAACCAGTACAGCGCGGCGTCCACATCGGAACCGCGCACTGATTTGTGCAGCGCCGAGATCAGGTCGTAGGTCTGATCTCCGCCCTTGTCGAAGCGCAGCAGCGTGGCGCCCAGGGTCTGCTCGAGCAAGTCCGCGGTGAGTTCCTGCTGTCCGGCTCGCTGCGCGGCCTGCAGCGCCAGTTCCAGCGCACCGAGCAGACGCCGGGCGTCGCCGTCGGCGTGGCGGATGAGCCGCTGCTGCGCTGCGGGCGCGATCGCCTCGACCCCGCTGCCAGACAGGGTGCGCTGCATCAGAGTCTGCAAATCCTCGGCATCCAGGGGCTCCAGCACATAGACCACGGCGCGGGACAGCAGGGCACTGTTGACCTCGAACGACGGGTTCTCGGTGGTGGCGCCGATGAAGGTGAACAGGCCGGATTCGACATGCGGCAGAAAGGCATCCTGCTGGCTCTTGTTGAAACGGTGCACCTCATCAACGAACACGATGGTTGCGCGGCCCCGCAACTGCGCGGCCTGCGCCTGCGCCATCGCGTCGCGAATGTCTTTCACCCCGGCGAGCACGGCAGACAGCGGCAAAAAATCGGCATCGAAGGCATCGGCCATCAGCCGGGCCAGGGTGGTCTTTCCCACGCCGGGCGGCCCCCAGAACAGCATGGAATGCAGTCTGCGGGTTTCAAACGCCACGCGCAGCGGCTTGCCGGGCCCGAGCAGGTGGCGCTGCCCCACAACCTCATCGAGTTGATGGGGCCGCAGCCGCTCGGCAAGCGGCGTCTGTGCGGCAGGCGGCCGCGCCGGGGGCGACGCAGCAGGCAGTTCCGCGTCGTCGAACAGGCTCGGGCTGCCTTGCATGATCAGGGCTGATTGATAACCGAAGCACCCTTGGGAGGGGTGAAGCGGAAGCTGTCCGCGGACAACGCCGGGTTGCGAACGATCGCGGTGAAGCGCATGGTGGAGATTTGGCCAAATGCATCGCGCAACTGCAATTCGGCCACTTCCGGGCCTTGCGCCGTGGCGCGCAGGCCGATGCGAATCCAGTCGAAGTTGCTGTCCTTGGATTTGGGCGTGGCCTGCACCCATTGCAGTCCACCGGTGTCTGGCAGGGCTTGCAGGGTGAACAGCTTGGTCAGGTCGGCACCAGCGAAAATGGCGGCTGGCGTGCCCTTGAAGGCCTGCGTCACCGGGGTGATGGTGACTTGGTCGAGATCGTGGTCATAGGTCCAGAGCTGTTTGCCATCGCTGACGATGACCTGGGCATAGGGCTTGGTGTAGTCCCAGCGAAACCGGTCGGGGCGCTCGAAGGCGAACCGGCCCGAAGCCGGCGCCTGCGCCGGACCCTTGGCATTGCGCACGGTCTGGGTGAACTGGGCGCTGCCACTCTTGGTCTGCTGCAGCCATTGCTCCAGCAACTGCACCGAATTGGCCGCTGCAGCGCTGGGCAAGGCCGCAGCGAACAGGCCGACACCGAGCAGCAGCCCGGCCAGTGCAGCGCGCCCGCGGGCGATCAGGGTGATCATGGTGTTGTCTTTCTTGAAGGAAGCCCAAGGGGAGCAGCGCAGCAGCGCCGGTCATTCCGCCCGCACCGGCACCAGAATGTCGCGGTTGCCGTTGGACGTGAGCGCGGACACCAGGCCCGACTGCTCCATCTGCTCCAGGAGTCTGGCTGAACGGTTGTAGCCGATGCGCAGATGACGCTGCACCAGAGAAATCGACGCCTTGCGATGCTGCAGCACGATCTGCACGGCCTGATCGTAGAGCGGGTCGCTCTCGGCGTCTGCATTGCCGACGCCGAGAGCGCCGCCCGCGCCTTCGGCCTCTTCCTCGCCGGTGAGAATGCCGTCGAGATAGTTCGGCCCGCCCCGGCTCTTGATGTCCTCGACCACGCGGTGCACCTCGGCGTCGCTGACGAACGCGCCATGCACCCGCTGCGGCATGCCCGAGCCGGGCGGCAGATACAGCATGTCGCCCATGCCCAGCAAGCTCTCCGCGCCCATCTGATCGAGAATGGTGCGCGAATCGATCTTGCTCGACACCTGGAACGCCATGCGGGTGGGAATATTGGCCTTGATCAGCCCGGTGATCACGTCCACGCTGGGACGCTGCGTGGCGAGGATGAGGTGAATGCCCGATGCGCGTGCCTTCTGCGCCAGCCGGGCAATGAGTTCCTCGATCTTCTTGCCCACCACCATCATCAGGTCGGCAAGCTCGTCGATCACCACGACGATGTGCGGCAGCTTCTCCAGCGGCTCGGGCGCCTCCGGGGTCAGGCTGAACGGGTTGGTCAGCGGCTCACCACGCGCTTTGGCTTCCAGCACTTTGGTGTTGTAGCCCGCCAGATTGCGCACGCCCAGCTTGCTCATCAGCTTGTAGCGGCGTTCCATTTCGCCGACGCACCAGTTCAGCGCCTGCGCCGCCTGCCGCATGTCGATCACCACAGGCGCGAGCAGATGCGCGATGCCGTCGTACACGCTGAGTTCGAGCATTTTCGGGTCGATCAGGATCAGGCGCACATCGCTGGGCTCGGCCTTGTACAGCAGGCTGAGAATCATGGCGTTGACGCCCACCGATTTGCCCGATCCGGTGGTTCCCGCCACCAGCAGGTGCGGCATCTTGGCCAGATCTGCCACCACGGGATTTCCCACGATGTCCTTGCCCAGCCCCATGGTGAGCAGGGAGGCGGCTTCGTGGTAATTGTTGGACCCCAGAATCTCCGACAGCTTGATGGTCTGCCGCTTCGCATTGGGCAGTTCCAGCGCCATGGTGTTCTTGCCCGGAATGGTCTCGACCACGCGGATGCTCACCAGCGACAGCGCACGCGCCAGATCGCGCGAGAGGTTGACGATCTGCGCGCCCTTCACCCCGGTGGCCGGCTCGACTTCGTAGCGCGTGATCACCGGGCCCGGATAGGCCGCCACCACGCGTACCTCGACGCCGAAGTCCTTGAGTTTTTTCTCGATCAGCCGCGAGGTGAATTCCAGGGTGTCGTGATTCACCGATTCCACCTGGACAGAGGGCGCCGCGTCGAGCAGGCTCAGCGCCGGCAGGGTTGAATCGGGCAATTCATTGAACAGGGGTTTCTGCTTTTCCTTGAGCACGCGCGGCGACTGCGGTACGAAGGCCACCGAAGGCTCGATCAGCACCGGCGCGAGCACCTCGCGCTCCTCCACCAGGGGGCGCTGCAACTCGACCTCTTTCTCGCGCTCCTGCGTGGCCTGCTGACCGGCCAGTGCATCCGCTTCGCGGCCTCGACGTTCAAGCTGCCAGGTCCACAACCGCTCGATCCAGCCACCCAGGCGCTCTGCAGCATCCGCCCAAGAAAAATGTCCCACCCAACTCAGGGCGAACAGGAACACGGCCAGCAACACCAGCGTTCCGCCCGTGTCACCCAGCAAGGTATCGGCGCCGGCGCCCAGCGCATGGCCGAGCAAACCGCCGGCCTCTCCAGGCAGATGCGCGGCAAGACTCCAGAGCCGGGTGGACTCCAGCGCCGCGCTCGACAAGGGCAGCAGCAGCACCCCGGCAACCGCGGCAATCGGCCGCAACTTCTGCCATCGGCTGACCGTCTCCTCGGCCTCGGCCGTCGGCGCGGCGCGCTGGGAGTTGCGCCACATGCGCAGCACGCCGTACAGCCCCAGGGGAATCAGCCAGAGCGCCGAAAACCCGAGGAGGAAATAGGCCACATCCGAAAACCACGCTCCCAGCACGCCCACCCAGTTAGCCACAGCATGACCTGTGCCGGAGCTGGACCAGGAAGGATCGGACTTGTGAAAGCTCAGCAGACTCAGGCTCAGCAAAATCCAGCCGATGAAAGCGGCGGTCAAACGGACTTCTGCCGTAAAACGCTGCAGGCGACTGCGCGGCTCAGTGCGTAGCGAGGTCTGTGTGGGGCGGCGTCGGGTATCGATTTTCGGCATACATCACAGCAATGTGGCGAGGTGCTCGCGGATCAGCATGCTGCCGTCCTCGCGCTCGACCACAAAGCCTTGCTGTTCAAAGTCTTTCATCACCCGGCTGACCATCTCGCGTGAGGCGCCGACCATTTTCGCCAGATCCTGGCGCGACAATTTGTTACGGATGACATGCTCGTCCTGCATCTCGTCCGTCAGTTCCATCAGCGCGCGCGCCACCCGTCCATAGACATCCATCAGCGCCAGAGATTCAATCTTGCGATCCGCCCGGCGCAGGCGCAGCGCCAGGCCGCGCATGATGGCAAACGACATGCTGGTGTTTTCCGGCAGGCACTGCAAAAACGCCACGCGTCCCAGCATCATCACGTCGGTCTGCACCTCGGCCTGCACCGTGGCGGAATGCGGTTCGCCGTCGATCAGGCTCATCTCGCCGATGTAGTCGCCGGCGTGCAGCACGGCGATGATGACCTCGCGCCCCTTGGCGTCCACACTCACCACGCGAGCACGGCCGGACAGCAAAATGAACAGCGCATTGGACTTGCTGCCCTGCTCGACAATGTTTTCGCCACGCTTATAGCGCCGCTTGACGATGGACTGCGAAATCGACCAGGCCTGCGATTCGGTGAGCACGGCAAACAACGGCACGCGCCGAACGAGGTCAATATCGGTGATTTGCGACATCAGTGTCTCCAGTTGCCGGGTTTTCCGGGCTTTGCACAGAGTGGGTGTGCGGATCAACGGTTTTCCGGGCGCATCGCGCATCCGTTGCGCAGCCCTTCTAAAATCTTAATGAATGTGTTGCAGTGCTCAACCCGTTCGGCTTTTCAGCCGAACACGGCCAAACTCGCATCATCTCCCACTCCAAGCCTCCAGTTTCTCACACATCATGACATCCAAACACGCCAAAGTGCTCATTCTGGGGTCTGGCCCCGCCGGTTACAGCGCCGCCGTTTACGCAGCCCGCGCCAACCTGAACCCGCTGCTCATCACCGGCCTGGCCCAGGGCGGCCAGCTCATGACCACCACCGAAGTCGACAACTGGCCGGCCGATGTCGACGGCGTGCAAGGCCCCGATCTGATGGCGCGCTTTCAGGCGCACGCCGAGCGCTTCAACACCGAGATCGTGTTCGATCACATTCACACCGCGCATCTGAACGAAAAACCCATCCGCCTCGAAGGCGACAGCGGCGTCTACACCTGCGATAGTCTGATCATCGCCACCGGCGCCTCGGCCAAATACCTCGGTCTGGAGAGCGAACAGGCCTTCATGGGCAAGGGGGTGTCGGGTTGCGCCACCTGCGATGGCTTCTTCTACCGTGACCAACCGGTGTGCGTGGTCGGCGGCGGCAACACCGCGGTCGAGGAAGCGCTGTACCTCGCCAACATCGCCAGCAAGGTCACGGTCATCCATCGCCGTGACAAATTCCGCGCCGAACCCATCCTGGTGGATAAGCTCATGGCCCGCGCCGCCGAAGGCAAGGTGGAACTCAAACTGTGGAGCGAGTTACAGGAAGTTCTGGGCGATGCCAGCGGCGTCACGGGTGTGCGCATTCGCAACACCCAGACCGGCGCGACGGAAGACATCACACTCAAGGGCTGCTTCATCGCCATCGGCCATCAACCCAACACCGATATTTTCAAAGGCCAGCTGGACATGAAGGACGGCTACATCCTCACCCGTAGCGGTAACGAAGGCATGGCCACCGCCACCAGCGCACCCGGCGTATTTGCCGCCGGCGACGTGCAGGACCACGTCTATCGCCAGGCCATCACCAGCGCCGGCACCGGCTGCATGGCCGCGCTGGACGCCCAGCGTTTTCTGGAAAACGCCGAGTCCTGATCGACGTTCTCACCACGCCCTCCCGCCCGGCATGGACGAAAGGCGTGGACACGCGAGGGTTTCTGGCTATAATCTTTAGCCTTTGTTCTACACAATTTAGAGGTGTGCCATGGCACGAGTATGCCAAGTGACAGGTAAAGGGCCGATGGTCGGGAACAATGTGTCCCACGCGAACAACAAGACCAAGCGCCGCTTCCTGCCCAATCTGCAATATCGCCGTTTCTGGGTGGAGAGCGAGAACCGTTTCGTGCGCCTGCGCGTCACGAGTTCCGGTCTGCGCACCATCGACAAGAAAGGCATCGATGTCGTCCTGGCCGAGCTGCGCTCGCGTGGCGAAATCTGAGCTTTTACTGCCCCCCCGGACTGACCCTTAGAACTGCACGGAGCCCAATATGGCAACCAAAGGCGGACGCGAAAAAATCAAGCTGGAATCCTCTGCGGGCACCGGCCATTTCTACACCACCACCAAGAACAAGCGCACCACACCGGAAAAAATCGAAATCATGAAGTTCGATCCGGTTGCACGCAAGCATGTGAGCTACAAGGAAGGCAAGATCAAGTAACTCTGATCTGTTCCTTTTGCCGCATCACCGATCCGCTGGATCTGCCGCATAACGGCAAGACCAGCGGATTTTTCATGGGCGACTCTCTGCACCCGCCCCTTTGCAGATGTAAAAATGGCCCGGCGCTTGATGTCGCGGGCCATTCCGGTGATTCTCGGCGCAGGCCTGACCGACCTGCACAATCTCTCCCGCACCCGAGTCAATTCGCCGGTGTATAACGACGCAGACTCAGGGAAATATCGCGCAGCGCTGCCACGCCACTCTCCTCAGCGCGATGGCACCAGTCCTGCAGCTTTTGCCTGAGTTGCTCGGCGTTCAGATTGGTCTGCTCCCAAACCGACTTGAGCTCTTCGCGCATGTGCAGGAGTTTGCCCAGGTTGGGGCTGGCATTCGCTGCGGCGTCCACCAGCGCGCGTGAGCGTTCGCACAGAATGTCGCGTTCCATGCCGATCCAGCGCCTGGCCGCGCGCAAGGCCGACTGATCGCCTGAACCGCCCTGCTCCGCGGCGCGGGCAAGCTCGGCCCGGAGCGTCGCCTTGAGTCCTGCTGCGTAACGCGCCATCAGTTCATAGCGGTTGGCAATCACGGCCTGAAGCGTGAGTTGATCCACCTCAGCCCGCAGCTCTCCCAGTCTGCATTGGGGCGGTAGTTTGCGCGGCTTGGCCAGACCCACCCAACTCAAGGCGCGGATATACGCCCAGCCGATATCGAATTCCCACCACTTGACCGACAGCTTGGCCGACGTGGGATAGGTATGGTGGTTGTTGTGCAGTTCCTCGCCGCCGATCAACACCCCCCAGGGAGAAATATTGTGGCTGCTGTCGCGGGCGGAAAAATTTCGGTAGCCCCACCAGTGTCCCAGTCCGTTGATGACTCCGGCAGCCCAGACGGGAATCCACAGCATCTGCACCGCCCAAACCGTGGCACCGACCGCCCCGAACAGGAGCACGTCGAGAATCAGCAGCAGCCCGACGCCCTGCCAGACAAAGCGGGAATAAATATTGCGTTCCACCCAGTCATCCGGCGTGCCGTGACCGAATTTTCTCAGGGTCTCGGCATTTCTCGATTCGGCACGGTACAGCTCGGCGCCGCGCAGCAAAACGGTGTCGATGCCGCGCGTGACCGGGCTGTGCGGGTCGTCAACCGTTTCACATTTGGCATGATGTTTGCGGTGGATGGCAACCCATTCCTTGGTCACCATTCCAGTGGTGAACCACAGCCAGAAGCGGAAAAAATGCGATGCCAGCGGATGCAGCTCGAGCGCCCGGTGCGCCTGAGCACGGTGCAGAAAAATCGTCACCGCAGCAATGGTGATATGTGTGGTGATTAATGCAAACAACACAATTTTCCACCAAGAAGCATGGAGCAGACCGTGCCCTGCCCAAGTCAAAAATCCATCAAACATGAGAAACTTTCAGATTGATACAGCGAAGTTGGAACCACGCCTCGCACAAGCGTTGCGTGAATTATCCGACCAGCCGTGCCCACGGCGTTCAGGGCAAACGCGAAGGCCTTGCGACCGAGTCAAGTCTTATTGGGCATGTTGGGTCGCATCTTGTTCCGTCGCAGCAGGCGCGGAGCGACGCTGCAGCACGGCGGCATAAAACCCGTCGGTGCCATGCCGATCGGGCAAGAGCTGCAGATCACCCTGCGAGGTCAAACCTTCAGCCTTGACGCCTTGCTGGGCCAGGACGGAGTCTGCCGGAATACGCTCGAACTCGGTATGCGCCGCAAGAAACGCGTTGACGATGCCACTGTTTTCCTCCGGCAAGATGCTGCAGGTGGCATAGACCAGGCGCCCTCCCGGCTTGAGCAAGGTGGCTGCGGATTGCAGAATATTGGCCTGTTTTGCGGTCAATTCCACGACATCTTCCGGTTTCTGTCGCCATTTCATGTCCGGGTTGCGGCGCAGGGTTCCCAGGCCGGAGCATGGCGCATCGACCAGCACGCGGTCGACCTTGCCCGCCAGTCGCTTGACGCGCTCATCGCGCTCGTGGGCGATCGCCACTGGATAGACATTGCTCAGGCCGCTGCGCAGCAGACGCGGCTTGAGCTTGGCCAGACGGTAATCGGCCACGTCGAAGGCATAGAGCCTGCCGGTGCTGCGCATCATGGCGCCCAGCGCCAGGGTTTTGCCACCGGCGCCAGCGCAGAAATCGACCACCATTTCGCCGCGGCGCGGCGCCAGCAGCACCGCCAGCAACTGGCTGCCTTCGTCCTGCACTTCCACCCAGCCTTCACGGAACACGGTGAGATCCTGCAGCGCCGGCTTGCCTTCGAGGCGCACGCCCCAAGGAGAATACGGGGTGGCCTGCGCCGGAATGTTCAGGCGGGCGAACACGTCGAGCACGGCTTCGCGCCGGGCTTTTTGGACATTGACCCGCAGGTCCAGCGGCGCCGGGCGCAGCAGCGCTTGCGCCAGCGCGGGGTATTCGTCGCCATACTGCTGTTGCAGGGCGGCAGCCAGCCATTCGGGCAGACTCCAGCGCACCGCTTCGGGCAGAGCCATGGCGTCCTGCGTCAACAGGCGCTTGCGCCATTCCAGTTGCTCAGGCGAAAACGCGGTGTGCACCGACGCCGCGTTGCCCGACCAGCCGAGAATCGCAAGCCGCAACTCCATGGCGCCGCCGATGCTCTCGTCGCCCGCGGCGAGGGTCTGGAACAGACGCAAATGCCGCAAGACCTGATAGACCGTATCGGCCAGAATCTGCCGATCGATTTTGCCGAGTTGCGGCCGGGCGCGGAAATGCCGCGACAGCACGGCGTCGGCTGCAGCATCGAACCGCAGCATGTCGCGCAGCACGTCGCGCGCGGTGTAAAGCAGATCACGCGGTTTCATGGCGCACTTTCAGAGGAGATGTTCGGAGGCTGGCAGGATGCGGGTGCGCAAACCGTCGGTCCGCACCCGGCCTTCCAGCAAGGCACGCACCACGGGAGGGTAAATGCGGTGTTCTTCAAGCAGCGCCCGCGCGGCCAGGGTTTGCGGCGTGTCGTCGTCCAGCACGGGCACGACCGCCTGCGCCAGAATCGGGCCATGATCGAGCGCACTGCTCACCAGATGCACCGTAACGCCATGCCATTTCACGCCTTCTTCCAGCGCGCGGGCATGGGTGTGCAGTCCGGTGAACGCTGGCAGCAGGGACGGATGAATGTTCACCAGTCGCCCGGCGAAACGCGCGACGAACGCCGCCCCCAGCACCCGCATGAAACCACACAATGCAATCACGTCGGGATGCAGCGCGGCGATGGCGTCGCCCAAGGCCTGGTCGAAGGCCTCGCGGCTGGCGAAGTCCGTGTGCGCCACGATCTGCGTGGGCACGCCGAAAGTGCGCGCCACATCCAGGCCGCCAGCGTCTGCCCGGTTGCTGATCACCCCGCGCACGCTCTCCATCCAGCCCTGCTCACGCGCCGCCTGGAGAATGGACTGCAGATTGCTGCCGCGCCCGGAAATGAGAAGAACCAGATTTTTCATCGGCGGGCAGTGTAGCCGTGACGGAGAGTGTGGCAACGCCGTCCAGCGTGAATAATGGCGGTTTCCCTTCCCGATCGTTCCGATGAAATGCCCTTTCTGCCAAAGCCCCGACACGCAGGTGATTGAAACCCGCGACGTGGAAGACGGCACCGCCCTGCGGCGGCGGCGGCGCTGCGGCCAGTGCGACAAGCGCTTCACCACTTATGAGCGCGCCGAGGTCAGCTTTCCCGTGGTGGTGAAAAAAGACGGACGCCGCACCGACTACGACCGCGACAAGCTGCGCGCGTCCTTCCTGCTGGCGCTGCGCAAGCGGCCGGTCAGCGCGGACGCGGTGGACACGGCCATCAGCCGCGTGGAGCAATTGCTGCTGCAAAGCGGCGCGCGTGAACTGCCGTCCACCCAGATCGGCAGTTGGGTGATGGAGGAACTGCGCAGCCTGGACGGCATTGCCTATGTGCGCTTCGCCTCGGTCTATCACAGCTTCAAGGATCTGACCCAGTTTTTCGACGTGCTGCAGGAGATGCAGCCGCCCAGCCCCGCGGGGGCCAAACCCCGGCGCGGCAAGGTATCCAAATGAAGCAATCAAACGCCGTGTTCAGCGACGACGACCAGCGCCACATGCGCCGGGCGCTCGAACTGGCACGCGGCGCGATGTACCGCACCAGCCCCAACCCGCGCGTGGGCTGCGTGCTGGTGCGTGACGGCACGGTGCTGGGCGAAGGCGCCACGCTGGCCGCCGGTCAGGATCATGCCGAGGTGCAGGCAGTCAAGCAGGCATGGGAACGCGGCCATCGACTGCAGGGCGCCACCGCCTATGTGACCCTGGAGCCCTGCGCGCACCACGGGCGCACACCGCCCTGCGCCGATCTGCTGGCGACGCAGGGGGTGCAGCGCGTGGTCGCGGCCCTGGCGGACCCCAATCCGCTGGTGGCGGGCAAGGGACTGGAGCGGCTGCGGCAGGCCGGGGCGCGGGTACAGGTCGGCCTGCTCGAGGACGAGGCGCGCGAGATCAACATTGGCTTCATCTCCCGCATGCTGCGCGGCACGCCCTGGGTGCGGCTCAAGGTTGCCGCATCGCTGGACGGCGTCACGGCCCTGCCCAATGGGGAGAGCCAGTGGATCACCGGGGAAGCCGCGCGCGCCGACGGCCACCACTGGCGCGCCCGCGCCTGTGCCGTGCTCACCGGCCTGGGCACGGTGCGGGCGGACGATCCGCAGCTCACGGTGCGTGCGGTGGACACCCCGCGCCAGCCGATCCGCATCGTCATCGACAGCCGACTGGAACTGCCGACGACTGCGCGCCTGCTGCAAAGCGCGGCGTCGCCACTGTGGATCGTGCACGCCCTGCCAACAGAGGCCGCCGCGCCCAGGCTGGCGGCGCTGCGCGTTGCGGCAATGCCCGGCCTGGATCTGCAGGACATTGCACTGCCCCCCGATGCCGACAAGCCCGGCAAGACCGATCTGCGCGCCCTGATGTGGGCGCTTGGCCAGCGTGGGGTCAACGAGCTGCACTGCGAAGCCGGCGAGAAACTCAACGGCTCCCTGCTGCGTGCCGGAGTGGTCGATGAACTGCTGCTGTATCTTGCGCCGTCCCTGCTCGGACAAGGCGCCGGGCTGGCTGCGATCGGGCCGTTTCACACGCTCGCCGAAGGCCTGCCGCTGCGCTGGCACGCGGTCGACCCTGTGGGCGACGATCTGCGCATTCTGGCGCGCCTTCCTTCTTCCCTCTCGTTCTGAATCACCATGTTCACCGGACTCATTACGGCAATTGCCACCATCGCCAGCGCCACGCCGCTGGGGGCCGACAAGCACCACGGCAAGCACATCACCCTGCGGGTCGAGCCGCAGTGGCTGCAGGGCGTGCAACTGGGCGACAGCATTGCCATCAGCGGCGCCTGCATGACCGTGGTGGACTTGCAGACCGACGGTTTCGCCGTCGACATCTCGGCCGAAAGTCTGGCGCGCACAACCGGCCTCGATGCGGTGGGCGCGTTGGTCAATCTGGAGCAGTCGCTGGCCTTGTCCACCAAGCTTGGCGGCCATCTGGTGACCGGACATGTGGACGGCGTCGGCCATGTGGCCACGTTCGAGCCCGTCGGCGAATCCTGGCTTCTGGAGGTGGATGCGCCGCCCGAACTCGGCAAATTCTTTGCCTACAAAGGCTCCATCGTGGTCAACGGCGTGAGCCTCACGGTCAACCGTGTCCAGGACCTGCCGCAGCATTGCCGCGTGAGCATCAACCTCATTCCGCATACGGTGCAGCACACCAATCTGCACCAGCTTCAAAAGGGCGCCGCGGTCAATCTGGAAATCGACCTGATCGCGCGCTATGTGGAACGCATGCTGAGCACCGATCGGAGAAACCATCATGTGTGAACTGTTCGCCTACTCCAGCCGTGTGCCTGCGCGGGTACGGTTCGCCTTCCGCGAATTCGCCCGGCACGGCGGCCCGCACGCGGCAAACCCGGACGGCTGGGGCGCGGCCTATTTCGAAGGAGTGGACGCGCATGTGCTGCGCGAAGCCCAGCCCGCGCTCTCCAGCGCCTTCGTCCCGGTACTGGAGAAGCACGACTTCCACAGCCCGCTGGTCATTGCCCACATCCGCCGCGCCTCGCGCGGGCCGGTCTCCTTGGTGAACACCCAGCCCTTCTCCCGTGAACTGTTCGGGCGCCGACACATCTTTGCCCACAACGGCGACCTGCCCGACATCGACCGCATCCTGCCGCTTGCGCACACCGCGTACCGGCCGATGGGCCAGACCGATTCCGAGCATGCCTTCTATGTGCTGATGCAGGATCTCATCGCCCTCGACGCCGCAGGCGGCAGCGACGACCTGAAACGCCGCATCGACGTGGTGTCCGGCTTCGCCGCCAGACTGCGCGCCATCGGCCCGGCAAACTTTCTGTTCACCGACGGCGACCTGCTGTTCGCCCATGCCCACCACCGTCTCAGCCATCCCGGCAACACCTGGGTTCCTGGCCTGCACATGCTGTTGCGCGAGGCTGCCAGCGAGCATCAGGTGCGCGCCTCCGGCCTGCATGTCCAGGGCCGGGACGACAAGCCGGCCCCCGCCGTGCTGCTGGCCAGCGTGCCGCTCACACCGGAAGTCTGGGAGCCGCTGCCCGAAAACACCCTGCTGGCGCTGCAACAGGGTCGGCTGATTGCACGAGTGAATTCCTGACGCAGCACTCGCGTTGTTCGGGTTGCAAACGGAAACAGCGTCCAATGCCCTCGCTGATAAAGTGCGGCGCACAAAGTCGTTCATCAACCAAGCGCACACCACATGCCTATCGCACGCACCCGCTTCATTCCCCTGTTTTTCCTGGTCTGGCTGGCACTCGTTCCGCGCATGAGCTGGGCGCTCGGCCTCGGCAGTGTGTCGGACTGGGCACAGGGCACCTGGAACACCGCTGTCAACACCACCGAACACGGCAAGGACGACCTGTATTTCAGCGGCTACACCTGGCACGACCCCGGCACCTACACCGCGGCAAAACGCGCCACTCTCAACAGTCACGCCTGGGGCATCGGCTGGGGCCGCCACCAGATGGACGCCAGCGGCAATGAAGACATGGTCTACGCCATGATCTTTTCCGATTCGCACTGGAACGCCGAACCCGTGGTCGGCTACGCCCATCAATGGATGTTCAACAACGACGCTCCGGTGGGCTTCGGCCTGGGTTACACCCTGGCGGTCACGTCGCGTGCCGATATTTTCAAGAACATCCCCTTCCCCATCGCCCTTCCCATCGCCTCCATCCGCTTTGGCAGGTTCTCGATCTACGGCACCTTCATCCCCAAGGTCAACAACAAGCTGAACAACGGTAACGTCGCCTTCTTCTTCGGTCGCTACGATTTCTGACCCGGCTGCGGCAAGCACACGAGCGCGATGCGCTTTTAGAATGGCGGGCTTTCCGCAGCGTCCCGCTCATCATGCCCCTGTCTCCCATCTCCGACATCATTGCCGAGCTCAAGGCCGGGCGCATGGTCATCCTGGTGGATGAGGAAGACCGCGAAAACGAAGGCGATCTGGTGATCGCCGCCGAGCACATCACGCCGCAAGCGATCAACTTCATGGCCACGCATG
This sequence comes from Pseudomonadota bacterium, assembly GCA_021783695.1. Lineage (GTDB taxonomy): Bacteria > Pseudomonadota > Gammaproteobacteria > Burkholderiales > Burkholderiaceae_C > Thiomonas. Next base: position 47,983 of record JAJXTO010000010.1, read on the forward strand.
CACGCGGCCTGATCTGCCTGACCCTCACCGCCCAGCGCTGTGCGCAGCTCGGCCTCAAGCACATGGTCGAGCACAACGGCTCGTCGCACGGCACCGCGTTCACCGCCTCCATCGAAGCCGCCGAGGGTGTGACCACCGGCATCTCCGCGGCCGACCGCGCCCGCACGGTGCAGGCCGCCGTGGCGCGCAACGCCCGGGCAAGCGATATCGTGCAGCCCGGCCATATCTTCCCACTGATGGCCGCAGAAGGCGGCGTGCTGATGCGCGCCGGGCACACCGAGGCCGGCTGCGACCTCGCCACCCTGGCCGGGCTGGAGCCCGCGGCCGTGATCTGCGAGGTGATGAACGCAGACGGCAGCATGGCCCGCCTGCCCGACCTGGAACACTTCGCCGCCAAGCACGGCCTGAAGATCGGCGCCATTGCCGATCTCATCGAATATCGCAGCCGCACCGAATCGCTGGTGCAACGCGTCGGCGAACACGCCATGCAGACCCCGTTCGGCGCCATGCGCTGCGTGGCCTATACCGACCGCGCTGGGCACGGCCTGCACTTGACGCTGGTGCATGGCGATCTGGCCGCGCAGCCTGCACCGCTGGTGCGCGTGCACGAACCGCTGTCCGTGCTCGACCTGCTCGACACCACCTGCCAGCGCCATTCGTGGAATCTGCCGCAGGCGCTGGCCCGGATCGTGCGCGAGGGCGCCGGGATCGCCGTGCTGCTCAATTGCGGCGAATCGGCGCAGCAACTGAGCGCGCAATTCCAGCATCTGCTGCACCCCACGCCCACGCCGCCGAAATCGGGCGTTACCGCGCTGCGCGACTACGGCATCGGCGCGCAAATCCTGCGCGACCTCGGCGTGCGGCAGATGCGTCTGCTCGGACAGCCGCGCAAAATGCCCAGCATGACGGGCTACGGGCTGGAGATCGTCGGCTTCGAGTCCGCGCAGAGCGCCAATCCCGCCTTGACGCCCGGCGCGTAAGCTGTTGCCTTCCGCGCCCCTGCGGCGCGCCCACGGATCCATCCCCCCACGCCATGCAAAACGTCCAGAACCGCATTCTTTCCGAACAACTCGATGGCCGTGAGCTGCGCATCGCCGTGGTGCAAGCGCGCTTCAACACCGCGATCACCGACCGCATCACCCAGTCCTGCCTCGACGAGCTCGAGCGTCTGGGCGTGAACGAGGACGACATCGGTCTCTACACCGTGCCCGGCGCACTCGAGCTGCCTCTGATGCTGCAAGCGCTGGCCGAGAGCGAGGCGTTCGACGCGCTCATCGCCATCGGCTGCGTGATCCGCGGCGACACTTATCACTTCGAAGTGGTGTGCAACACCAGCGCCGCCGGCATCAACCAGGTGGCGCTCGACTTCAACATGCCGGTGGCCAATGGCGTGCTCACGGTCGACAACGTCGAGCAAGCCGAAGCCCGCATCGACAAGGGCGCCGAATGCGCGCGCGTCGCGGTGGAAATGGCCAATCTGTTCATCGACATCAGCGCAGACGAAGACGAGACCGCATGACTGCACCGACCGTCCCCAAAAGCGCGCGGCGCAAGTCGCGCGAACTCGCGTTTCAAGGTATTTACGAGTGGCTGCTCGCTGGCAGCGACGCCGGTGCGATCGAAGCGTTTCTGCATGAACGCTACCCCACCATCAAGCTCGACGACGCGCACTTCCAGTCGCTGCTGCACGGCGCGCTGGCCGAAGCCGGGCTGCTCGACGGCCTCATCCAGCCGCACATCGACCGCCAGACCAGCGAGCTTTCCCCGGTGGAGCACGCCCTGCTGCTGATGGGCACGTTCGAGCTGCAGCACCATCTCGACGTGCCCTACCGCGTGGTCATCAACGAGGCGGTCGAGCTTGGCAAGGTGTATGGCGGGACCGACGGCTACAAATACGTCAACGGCGTGCTCGACCGCATCGCCGCGCAATTGCGCCAGATCGAAGTCGAGGCGGCCAACCAGTCGCACCCGCAGGGGCAGCCTGCATCCGACTTCAGCCCGCCGCCCAACCCCTACGCGCATGTGCCAGTGAGCCATAAGGCCAAGACCGCACCGCGCCGCGCGGCACCACGCAGCGGCAGCCATCCATCCGGCCCGCGACCTCCGCGCAAAGTCTGAATCGCAACGCCCCCGCCATGCGCCTCGCCCAACGCAATCACTCCATCGAACCCTTCTACGTCATGGACGTGGTGCGCGCCGCCACGCAGCAGCAGGCGGCCTGGGAAACGCAGGGCAAGCGCATGATCCATCTCAGCGTGGGCGAGCCCGACTTCACCGCACCCGAGCCCGTGGTCGAAGCCGCCACCCGCGCGCTGCGCGATGGCCGTACCGGCTACACCCTGGCCCCCGGCCTGCCCGCGCTGCGCGAGTGCGTCGCGCAGCACTATGCGCAGGTGCACGGCGTGCAGATTGACCCGGCCCGCGTGTTCATCACCGCCGGCGCCTCCGGCGCGCTCACCCTGGCCAGCCTGCTGCTGTTCAACCCGGGCGACGAGGTGCTCATGCCCGACCCGAGCTATCCGTGCAACAAGAACTTCGTTGCCGCCGCGGGAGCGCGGGCACGCATGCTGCCCGCCCCGGCGCAGCAGCGTTTCCAGCTCACCGCGGGCGAAGTCGAAACCGCATGGAATGCGAATACAGCCGGGGTGCTGCTGGCCTCGCCGTCCAACCCCACCGGCACTTCCATCACCCCGGACGAATTGCGCTGCATTGCCGACGCCGTGCGCGCGCGGGACGGCGTCTGCCTGGTCGATGAAATCTATCTCGGCCTCAGCTACGACGGCGCCTATGGCCACACCGCGCTGGCCGCGGGCGACGACATCATCACCGTCAACAGCTTTTCCAAATACTTCCAGATGACGGGCTGGCGGCTGGGCTGGCTGGTCGTGCCGCCCGCCCTCGTCGCCCCGCTGGAGCGCATGGCCGGCAATCTGTTCATCTGCGCCAGCAGCGTGGCGCAGCATGCCGCGCTGGCCTGCTTCGAACCCGACACCCTGGCCGAATACGAACGCCGCCGCGCCGAATTCCAGCGCCGCCGTGACCTGATCGTTCCCGGTCTCGAGGCCCTGGGCCTGCGGGTCCCCGTGCGACCCGACGGCGCCTTCTATGTCTACGCCGACTGCTCGGCCTACAGCGCCGACAGCTGGGACTTCTGCTTCGACGTGATGCGCGACACGGGCGTGGTGCTCGTGCCTGGCAAGGATTTCGGCGTGGCCGAGCCGCAGCGCTACTTCCGGCTGAGCTACGCCAACAGCATCGCCAACCTGCAGGAAGCACTGTCCCGGCTGCAGGGCTATCTGGAGCGCAAGGCGGCATGAAGGCAGACGCGCCCATTTTCCGCTGGCCGGTGCGGGTGTACTGGGAAGACACCGACGCCGGCGGCATCGTCTATTACGCCAACTACCTCAAGTTCTTCGAGCGCGCGCGCACCGAATGGCTGCGCAGTCTGGGTCTGGCGCAAGCTGAGCTGGCGGCGCAGGCCGGGCTGGTGTTCGTCGTCGCCGAAGTGCATCTGCGCTACGCTGCACCGGCGAGGCTGGACGATGCGCTGCAGATCCAGCTTCGTGCGCAGGAGTTTGGCGCAGCAAGCCTGCAGGTGGTTCAACAAGCCTGGCTGACAGATGCCCAAGGCGCCCCGGGCACGCTGCTGTGCGAAGCGACGGTGCGCGTGGGCTGTGTGCAGTCCGCAAGTCTGCGACCGGCACGCATTCCAGCCGACATGCGCGCGCGCATCAACCGCTGGATGACGGGCTGAAGTTTGCCCGGCCGCGTGGCATCCCGCCTTGAACCTTTTTCCAGCGCGCATGTCCTCACCAGGAAACGCGATGCCGACCCGGGTTTCCTCGATCCCCCTGGGGGCCCGGTCGGCAAGCCGACCCAGGGGACACGCGACCTGATGCGTCCGCGCATTGGGGATTTGTTGTAATGCATGCCCTTCAACTGTCGTCGTTCTTTTTTCCATCACCAATCGCCAACCCAGCCAACTCCCCATGGACCAAAACTTTTCCATCGTGTCGATGGTGCTCGGCGCCAGCATCGTGGTGCAGCTGGTGCTCGCGCTGCTGCTCTCGGTGTCGCTGGCGAGCTGGACCGTCATCTTCCGCAAGTATTTCGCCATCAAGTCCGCTCGCGTCAAGTCCGAAGACTTCGAGCAGGAGTTCTGGTCAGGCACCGGGCTGAACGATCTGTACCAATCGGCGCTGAACAATGGCCGCCGCGGCAGCCCGCTGCAGCGCATCTTCGCCTCGGGCATGCGCGAATACCTCAAGCTGCGCGAGCGCCATGTGCTCGACGGCTCCACCCTGGTGGACGGCGCCCGCCGCGCCATGCGGGCGGCTTTTCAGCGCGAGATGGACGCTCTCGAAGCCAACCTCTCCTTCCTGGCCTCGGTCGGCTCGGTCTCGCCGTATGTCGGTCTATTCGGCACGGTGTGGGGCATCATGCACGCCTTCGTCGGCCTGTCCAATCTGCAGCAGGTCACGCTGGCCACCGTCGCCCCCGGCATCGCCGAAGCGCTGGTCGCCACCGCGATTGGCCTGTTCGCGGCGATTCCGGCGGTGATCGCCTACAACTTTTTCGCCCGCGACATCGACCGCCTGGCCAACCGCTACGAGTCGTTCACCGAAGAGTTCTCCAACATCCTGCAGCGCCAGAGCGCGCCGCATCCGGCCGCGGCACAGGCCGCAGCGGCTGCTGGACGCGCCGACCCGGCCAGCGGATTTGGCGGAGGGCGCTGAGATGCCATCCATCCAATCCAGCAGCCGCGGGCATCGCTCGCGCCGCGCTCTGGCCGACATCAACGTCGTGCCGTATATCGACGTCATGCTGGTGCTGCTGATCATTTTCATGGTCACCGCGCCGCTCATCACGCCCACGGTGGTGAAGCTGCCCACGGTGGGCAATGCGCCGCAGGCGCCGAGCACGCTGGTGCAGGTCACCATCCAGAAGGACGACACGCTGCAGATTGCGCTGCGCGACCCCAAGAGCAAGTCTGGCAATGCCGCGCCGCAGCCCGTCACTCTCAAGGAGTTGCCGCAGACCGTGCAACAGCTTGCCACGCAGGCCGGCCTGAGCCTGGACACCATGCCGGTGCTCATCGCCGCCGACAAAGACGTGAAATACGACGCGGTGATGCGCGCACTCAACATCCTCAAGCAGCATGGGGTGGAGCGCGTGGGCCTTGCCGTGCAGTCCAACCCCTGATGCGTTCTCTGGCATGAGTACGGCACGCTTTCCTTCTGGCGATCCCAACGCGCTGCATCCACCGCATGAGCGGGGCACCATCCGCGCTTTCGGCTTGGCGGCGCTGTTTCATCTTCTGCTCATCGCCCTCATCGCCTTTGGTGTGCACTGGAAAAGCCATCCTCCGGAAGCGGTGGAAGCCGAGCTGTGGTCGCCCACGGTGCAGCGTGCCGCGCCGCGCCCCACCGCGCCGATGGAGCGCAAGCAGCCCCAGCCCGAACCGCGGCCGGCCCCGCCTCCGCCACCGCCCACGCCCGTCTTGGAGCCCAAGCCGCAACCTCAAGTGCAGCAGGCCGACATCGTGCTCCGGCAAGAACGCGAAGCCGCACTGAAAAAGCAGCAGGAGCAGCAGGCCCAGCTTGAAAAACGGCTGCGGGACGAGAAGAAAAAACTCGCCGAGGAAAAGCAGCGTCTGGCCGAGCAAAGGGCGCAGCAACAGCAGCGCGAACAGGCGCAGAAACTGGCCGAGAAACAGCGCGAAAAGGCGGAGAAACTTCAGCAGGAAAAGCTGGCGCAACAGAAAAAACTCGAGGCGCAACAACGTTTGGCGGAACAGAAGCAGAAGCAGCAAGAACAGCAACAGGCGCGGCTCGCAGCCTCGTCGCGCGACGACTACATGAAGCATGTGTTGCAGCAGGCGGGCACGGGAGCGGCCACCAGCACGGGAACCGCGGCGCAAACTTCCGGGCCATCTGGCACCTATGCGGCGCGCATCGCCGGACTGGTGCGTGAAAACGTGACCTATCCCGAAATCAACCAGATCACTGGCGATCCGCGCGTGACCATTCTGGTCAATCTCGCACAGGATGGCGCCGTGCTCACCGCCAAGATCGAGCACTCCAGCGGCGTGCCGAGCTGGGATCAGGCCGTGCTGCGCGCCATCGAGCGGGTGGGCCGTTTTCCGCCGGACAGCAACGGCAAGATCTGGACACCCATGCTGGTCAAGGCCGGGCCGCGCGACCCGGGTTGATCAGTAGCCCACCACCGCGCGGCCATCCTTGGCCATGCGGGCGAGTTCGGCCAGCACCGCATCGGAAGGCGGCAGCAGGTAGCCGCCCACGGTCAGGCTGACCTGCGCGCCCGCGCGCTCGATGTCGAGGACCAGGGGCAGGCCGTCTTCGCTGGCGCGTTCGCGGGCGAGGGCCACCAGCGGCTCGGCGGTGCTGCTGCCATTGAGCGCGAGGCGGATGTGTTTTCCCAGCCGCGCACGCGCGTCGTCGAGGCTCCACACCGCGTCGGCGTTGAACCGCAGGCCGCCGTTGAAGCGGTCGGTCTGCGCCTTGCCGCGCAGCACCAACAACACGTCGTCACGCAGGCGGTCGCGCACGGTGTCGAGCAGGGTTTCGCCAATGACGATTTCCATCGCCCCGGAGCGGTCTTCCAGGGTGAGGATGGCGATGCGCCCGCGCTGTGACTGCACCAGCCGCACCCCGGACACTATGCCCGCGATGAGCACGGGTTCGCGCGCATCCACCAGTTCGGCCAGCGGGGTGCGGGCAAACTGCCGCACTTCCTCCGCGCTGGCATCGAACAGGTGGCCGCTGAGATAGAAGCCGATGGCGGTTTTCTCGGCCGAAAGCTGGGTGCGCAAGTCCCATGGCTCGACCGTGGGTAGCGCGGGCTCGTGCGCGGGGTTGTCGCCAGCGCCGGTATGGGCGTCGGCGGCGAACAGGTCGAACAGACCGGCCTGCTGCCGCGCGGCCTCCTGCTGCACGGCGTAGTCCATCGCGGTTTCCACCGCGGCGAGCACGGCCGCGCGCTCGGGATGCAGGGCGTCGAAGGCGCCAGCTCTGGCCAGGGCTTCGAGCACGCGCTTGTTGATGCGGGTGCGATCCACGCGGGCAGCAAAGTCGAACAAGGACGTGAAGGGCCTGTCCTGACGCGCGGCGATCATGGCCTCCACCGCGCCCTGGCCGTTGCCCTTGATGGCGCCGAGCGCGTAACGGATGGTGCGGCTGTCCACCGGATCGAAGCGCCACTGCGAGGCGTTGACGTCGGGTGGCAGCACGGTGATGCCGCAGGCCTGGGCGTCTTCCACCAGGATCTTGAGTTTGTCGGTATCGTCGAGGGCGATGCTCATGTTGGCGGCAAGGAATTCGGCGGGGTAATGCGCCTTCATCCACGCGGTCTGCACCGCGAGCAGCGCGTAGGCGGCGGCGTGCGATTTGTTGAAGCCGTAGCCCGCGAACTTCTCCATCAAATCGAAGATTTCGTTGGCTTTTTCCGGCGGGATGCCGTTTTTCGCCGCGCCTTCGGCAAAAATGCCGCGATGCTTGGCCATTTCCTCGGGCTTTTTCTTGCCCATGGCGCGGCGCAGCAGGTCGGCGCCGCCGAGCGAGTAGCCGCCGATGACCTGGGCCACCTGCATCACCTGCTCCTGATAGACCATGATGCCGTAGGTTTCTTCGAGCACCGGGGCCATGCGCGGGTCGGGATAGACCACGTCTTCCTTGCCAGCCTTGCGCGCGCAGTAGGTGGGAATGAGGTCCATCGGGCCGGGACGGTACAGCGCCACCAGAGCGATGATGTCCTCGAAACGGTCGGGCCGGGCGTCGCGCAACATGCCCTGCATGCCGCGCGATTCGAGCTGGAACACGGCCACGGTGTCGCCGCGCGCCATGAGTTTGTAGCTCGGCGCGTCGTCCAGCGGAATGTCTTCGAGCTTGAAGTCGGCGCGGTCGGGATGGTTGCGTCGGATGAGCTGCGCACCGAGTTCCAGAATGGTGAGCGTGGCCAGACCGAGAAAATCGAATTTCACCAGTCCCGCGGCCTCGACATCGTCTTTGTCGAATTGCGACACGGCATCGGTGCTGCCGGGCTGGGCGTAGAGCGGGCAGAAATCGGTGAGCTTGCCCGGGGCGATGAGCACGCCGCCGGCGTGCATGCCGATGTTGCGCGGCAGGCCTTCGAGCTGCTGGGCGAGGTCGAGCAGTTGCCGCACGTCCTCCTCCTGCGCGTAGCGCTGCGCCAGCATGGGTTCCTGCTTGAGGGCATCGGCGATGGTGATGTGCTGCCCGGGCTTGGCCGGGATGAGCTTGGCGATGCCGTCGCAGAAGGTGTAGCTCAGGTCGAGTACGCGGCCCACGTCGCGCACTGCCGCACGCGCGGCCATGGTGCCGAAGGTGGCGATCTGCGACACGGCCTCCACACCATACTTCTGCTTGACGTAGTCGATCACGCGGTCGCGGTTTTCCTGGCAGAAATCGATGTCGAAGTCGGGCATCGACACCCGCTCCGGGTTGAGGAAGCGCTCGAACAGCAGGGCGTACTCCAGCGGGTCGAGGTCGGTGATGCGCAGGCTGTAGGCCACCAGCGAACCTGCCCCCGAACCCCGTCCCGGCCCCACCGGGCAGCCATTGTTTTTCGCCCAGTTGATGAAGTCGGCCACGATGAGGAAGTAGCCCTCGAACCCCATCTTGGCGATGATGGAAAGCTCATACTCCAGCCGCTCCTGGTAGCGCGCACGCGCGGCCTCGCGCTGGGCCATGTCTGGGTACAGCGCCGCCAGGCGTTGCTCCAGCCCGTTCTGCGCCTGCTGGCGGAAGAACTGCGCCGCAGTCATGCCTTCGGGAGTGGGAAACAGCGGCAGTTGCGGCTTGCCCAGATCGAGCATCAGATTGCAGCGCTGCGCAATGGCCACGGTGTTGGCCAGCGCGCTCGGCACATCGGCGAACAGCGTCTCCATCTCCGCCTGGGACTTGAAATACTGCGCATCGGTGAACTTGCGCTGGCGGCGCGGATTGCCCAGGGTTTCTCCCTCGGCGATGCACACCCGCGCCTCGTGCGCCTCGAAATCGGTGGCCTTGAGAAACTCCACCGGATGTGTGGCCACCACCGGCAGGCCGAGTTCCGCGGCCAGCGGCACCGCCGCCTGCACATGCGGTTCACATGCGGCATGGCCGCTGCGCTGCAGCTCGATGTAGAAACGGTCTGCAAACACTGCGGCGTACTGCCGCGCCAGCGCCTGCGCGGTGACCGTGTCGCCCTGCAGCAGCGCCTGGCCGATGGCGCCGTCCTGTGCGCCCGACAGCGCAATCAGCCCCTCGGCCAACCCGCCCTCCAGCCACTCCCACTTCACCACGGCGCGTCCGCGCTGCTGGTTGCCCAGCCAGGCGCGGCTCAACAGGTCGCAGAGGTGGAGATAGCCGGTGTGGTTTTGCACCAGCAGCAGCAGGCGGGTGGTTTGTCCAGCCTGGCGCGCGCCCTCCACCAGCACGTCACAGCCGATGATGGGCTTGACCCCCGCATCCAGCGCAGCCTTGTAGAACCGCACGGTGGCGAACAGATTGTTGAAATCGGTGATCGCCAGCGCCCCCTGGCCGTCCCGCGCCGCCGCAGGCACCATGTCGTCCACCCGCAGGGCGCCGTCAACAATGGAATACTCGGTGTGGGTGCGAAGATGAACGTAGGGCATCGGACTATTTTAGGAGCCCTTGGCGCTCGGCAACGCCCTGCTCTCGAACAAACGATGACCTGTTTCTCACGACTGGTCATTTGTGCTGATTCCATCGGGCGCGACATCGTTTCGCTCTGCTATGGTTTGCCCTTGCGCGGCTATACCACAGTCCCGCGCTCACCAAACCTCGCCGCCCTCGTGAGGCGGTCACTGCCCGGCAAACCGCGGCGGCGAGCGTTAAAGACCAAACACCGGAAACCGCGCACGATGATCCACAGCTACCTGCCCGCCTGGCCCTTGCACCCTGACGGCGTGTTCTGGGTGGGAGCGGCGCTGGTGCTGGCCACACTCACGGGCGAGTCGGTGTTTCGCTTCCTCAAGTGGCCGCGTCTGATGGGGTATGCAGGGGCGGGGATGATTCTGGCCGCCGGGGGCGCCGGTCTGAATGTGTATGACTTGCAGAACAGCGCCCGCGCCATTGTCGACACCGCTCTGGCCGTGCTGCTGTTCGAGATCGGCCACCGGGTGAATCTGCGCTGGCTGCGCGCCAACCCTGCCCTGCTGGGCATGAGCCTGCTCGAATCGGCGCTGGGCTTTGCGGCAGTCTGGCTCACCTTGACCTTGCTGGGCTTTGCTGCGCTGCAGGCGGCCATCGTGGCTGGCGTGCTCATGGCCACATCGCCCGCCGTGGTGCTGCGCATCAGCAGCGAATTTCGCGCCAACGGGCAGGTGACCGAGCGCCTGCTGCTGCTCTCTGCCCTCAACACGTTTTACGCCCTGCTGGTCTGCAGCCTGCTGCTGGGCATGATGGACGCCGACGGCCCGCAAGGCGCGGCCGCTTCAGCCCTGCATCTGCTCTACCTGCTCGGCGGCTCGGTGCTGGCTGCGGCGCTGCTGGCCTGGGCGGTGAACTGGGTGGAGCGGCATTTCGACTTCCGCAATGAGGGCGGCGCGCTCATGCTGGTGGGGCTGATCGTGCTCACGCTCTCGCTTACCCGCATGCTCAACTGGTCTGCCCTGCTCACACCACTGCTGGCCGGGGCGCTGCTGCGCTGGCGCAGCCCGCGCCCAAGGCTATGGCCGCGGCACTTCGGCACGGCCGGCGGTGTGCTCATGGTGCTGATGTTCCTGATTCTTGGACTGAGCCTCAACGCGCGCATCCTGCTTGCGGGCGGGCTGGCAGCGGCCTTGGTCATTGCCGCGCGGCTGGTGGCCAAGCTGGCGGGAGCGCTGATGTTCGGACGCGTCAGCGGAGCGAGCTGGCGGCAATCGGTCGCTCTGGGCCTGGCGCTCAACCCAGCATCCGGCGTGAGCTTCGTGCTTGCGGTGAGCTTTCTTGGCACCTCCGCGGGGGCAACCCTGCACTCGATGTTTGCCGTGGTGTTCAGCGCCATTGCCTTTCTGGAATTGCTCGCGCCACTGCTCACCCGCTGGGCGCTGGGCCATAGCGGCGACATTGCTCCAGGCCCGGCCAGCCGCACCCCAGGAGAATCAACATGAGCCTGGGGCCGTTCACCAAATCTGACGCCTTGAGCATCGGCGTGGAACTGGAGTTACAGATCGTCAACCGGCACAACTACGACCTCATCCCCTGCGCGCCCGACCTGCTGCGCTTGCTCGAAGGCCGCAAGCTTCCCGGGCTGGTGACGCCGGAAATGACCGAGAGCATGATCGAACTCTCTACCGGCATCTGCACCGGCTATGACGACGCCCTGGCGCAGCTCACTGAAATTCAAGGCGCGCTGGTGGACGCCGCCAACAAGCTCGACGTGGGCCTGGCCGGCGGCGGCACCCACCCCTTTCAGCACTGGGCGCAGCAGCGCATTTTCGACAAGCCGCGCTTTCTGCAACTCTCCGAGCTGTACGGCTACCTGAGCAAGCAATTCACCGTGTTCGGCCAGCATGTGCACCTGGGCTGCCCCGACGCCGACACTGCGCTCTACACACTGCACTGCATCTCGCGCTTCATCCCGCATTTCATCGCGCTCTCCGCCTCGTCCCCCTATGTGCAGGGCGAGGACACCGGCTTTCACTCCGCGCGGCTGAACTCGGTGTTCGCCTTCCCGCTGTCGGGCCGCGCGCCCTTCGCCCTCACCTGGGAGGCCTTCGAGCGCTACTTCGACAAGATGACCGCCACCGGCGTGGTCAAGAGCATGAAGGACTTCTACTGGGACATCCGCCCCAAGCCGGAGTACGGCACCATTGAGGTGCGCGTGATGGACACCCCGCTGACCATCACCAAGGCCGCGCGCATCGCCGCCTACATCCAGACCCTTGGGGCCTACATCCAGCGCGAGCGGCCATTCACGCCACACGAGGACGACTACCTCGTCTACACCTTCAACCGCTTTCAGGCCTGCCGCTTCGGCTTCGACGGCACTTTCGTCGACCCCGCCACCCGCGAACACCGCACCCTGCGCGAGGACATCATCCGCACCCTCGTCAAGCTGGAGGGTCACGCCATGGAACGCAAATCCGATGCAGCCTTGCGCGAACTTCTCGCCGATGTGAGCGCCCGCGGCAATGATGCCGAATGGATACGCGGCGTGTTTTCTCGTGAGCACCACCTGCCCGAAGTGGTGCGGCAGCAGGCGGGGCGGTGGATGGCGCCGAGCGTCACAACTTAAAACGCGGATGATTGCGCTTGGCTGCGTTCAGCGTGCAGCCGTTTCCGTGTGAAACTGCATCCGATGCAGTTGCGCATACAGCCCGCCTTTCTGCAGCAGCTCGGCCTGTGTGCCGAGTTCAATCAGGCGGCCCTCGTCGAGCACAGCGATGCGGTGGCAATGGGCAATGGTGGCCAGACGGTGGGCGATGACGATCGTGGTGCGTCCTTCCATCAGCCGGTTGATCGCCTGCTGCACCAGGCGCTCGCTTTCGGCGTCGAGCGCGCTGGTGGCTTCGTCGAGGATGAGCAGCGGCGCGTCACGGTAGAGCGCACGGGCGATGGACAGGCGCTGGCGCTGTCCGCCGGAGAGCTGCGAGCCGTTGTGGCCCACGGGTGCGGCTAGACCGCCGGACAGGCCGCGCACAAAGTCGCCCAGCGCGGCGGCGTCGAGCGCAGACCAGGCGCGGGCTTCGTCGAGCGGGGCGCCAAAGCTGACATTGGCACCGATGCTGTCGTTGAGCAGCACCACGTCCTGCCCCACATAGGCGATTTGCTCGCGCAGGCTGTGCAGGCTCCAATCGCGCAGCGGTACGCCGTCGAGCAGCAGGCGGCCTTGTGTGGGTTCGAGCAGACGCGGCACCAGACGCATGAGGGTGGTCTTGCCCGCACCCGAAGGCCCCACAAGCGCAAGGCTCTCGCCCGCCTGCACCTGCAGGGCGATGCCATCGAGCACCGGGCGGTCCATGGCGCCGATGGAGACGCTGACATTGTCAAACGCCAGATCGCCGCGTGCCCGGTCAACCGCGTGGGCGCCGGTGTCTTGCTCCTGCGGGGCATTGACGATGGTCTGCAGCCGGTTGAGCGAAGACAGCGCCCGCACCATCGGCTGCACGATGTCGGCCACCCGGCGCAGGGGCGAGAGAGTCATCATCATCGCCGTGATGAAGGCGACAAAGCCGCCCACGCTGTGCTGGCCCGACACATCGCTCTGCCACATGGCAAACACGATGACCACCGACACCGCCAGCGCAGACAGCCACTGCGACACTGGCGTGGTCGTGGAGCCCGACACCAGAGTCTTGACGGTAGTACGGCGCAAGGATTGATTGATGTGGTCGAACCGCGCGGCAAAGCTGTCTTGCGCGTTGTGCACGCGGATCACCGGAGCCGCCAGCATGCCCTCTTCCAGCGCGTAGGAGGTTTCCTCGGCAGTCTTTTGCATCTGCGCATTCAGCCGCTTGGCGCGGCGGCTGATGATGCGCATGGTGAAAATGAGCGGCAACAGAATCGCCAGGGTCAGCAATGTCAGGCTCCAGTTGACCCATAGCAGATAGCCGAACAGCGCCACCAGCGTGAAGCTGTCGCGCACCAGGGTGAGCAGGCCCGGAAAGATCATCCCCAGCGCCAGCTGCGCCTCGTACACCGACGCCCCGATCAGGCTGCTGGCGCTCTCCCGCTGGAGCTGGGCGAGTTGCGCATGCACAATCTGCCCATAAACCAACTCGCGCACCCGCGCCAACACGTTTTGCGTCATCCACTGTGTGAGAAACTGCGAGGCCAGCCAAGCAAGGCCTCGCACTGTAAACAAGCCCATGAGAACCGCGGGCACTGCCCACAGTGGAAAGTCCCGCTTGGCCGTGAAGCCCACGTCGAGCACATGCTTCATCAAGGCGGGAAGCACTGGCTCAGTGGCCGCAACGATGGCGGCAAAAAGCACGATGAGCAGGGCTGCCGGGCGGTTGCGTGGTGTGGCGTTGAACAACTCAAGCAACAACTGGAGCGCTGCAGCGGGTGGTTTTTTAGAGCCTTGTTGGCGCATAGAAATTCATGCAAATCAAACGACAGAGCATAGCGCCCCTTCTATCTCCCAGCTCCTCGGTACTACCGGGGGTCGCAATTGCCTTTGCCGCCGCGACCACACCCTTACCCACCGCGTGGGGCTCGTTTGCGCTCGTTCTATTATTGGCGACATTTTTCTCTCAAGCATACAAGGCAGCCGTCTGGCGCCGCCTTTGTAGCGACAGAGTTTCCCAGTCCTCCCTGATTTTACTTGCCGCACTGGCGATCGGTATGTTTTATGGAAAAACAAACCTGACTCAGGCTTTTGAATTCTGGACTAAATATCTGAAAATATTGGCATTACCGATAATAATAGGGTTGGCGCCAAATAAAAAATGGAGAAATTTGTCACTGAATCTCGCACTGGTCGGCGTTTCCTTATCAGTGATTGTCTCCTATATGCGATATCTTGGGATCATCCAACCCTATATCGACATCAATCAGGCTTATATTGGATTTCAAAATCGAATTACATTTGGCCTATACACTTCAGTGGCCAGCTATATTTTTGCTTACAGGGCGATCAAGTCGCAAAAAATCAATTCGAAAACCCTTTACATCTTTTTATTTATATCAATGACATACAATACCCTCGCCATCAACAACGGGCGAACCGGTTATGTCATATATTTCTCACTTACTGCACTTTTTTTGTTCCGCCATATAAAAAAGAGCTGGCGTATGCCATCTCTCGCAGTGGCGATGGCTGTAATTGTCGCAATTATGCTCGCATCACCGATTTCCCGTAATCGCCTGGAAAATACGATTAAAAATGCACAGACACTGTCCAGCAAATCCCAGGTGGAGGATAGTTCAACCGTAATCCGGTGGCAGTTTCTGACAAACAGCTTAGCAATCATCCGAAAATCTCCAATCATAGGTCACGGCACCGGCTCTTTTGAAACACAATACTCCCATCAAATCGTGGACACAAAACAAGTCGGCTCATCCAATCCTCATAATGATTATTTGCTGATAGCATCTCAACTTGGCGTCATCGGCCTCTTGGCCCAATTATTTCTGATATTTACGCTGTACAAGCGCGCACAAGTTTTGACGCCTGAGAAAAAAGAATGGGCCTACGCATTAATACTGGCGTTTATATTATATTCAGCTTTTAACTCCACCTTACTCAATGCCGGCGAGGGTCGATTTTTCATGATTCTGTTTGCAATCATTATAATTCCCAGCGAAAATCGGATACGTCCAGCATCAAATCGACTGATCTAAAATCGATTAAACATGAGTAATTCAGTCAAATTGAGCGTCATCATCATCACGAAAAACGAGGTCAACAACATTGCTGACTGCATCAACTCCGTCACCCCCATTGCTGACGAAGTAATAGTCTTTGACTCGGGAAGCACCGACGGAACGCAGGATATATGCATCCATCTCGGTGCGACAGTTCTTGAAACAGACTGGCCTGGATTCGGCCCTCAGAAAAATCGGGCTCTAAGCCAAGCAACAGGAGAATGGGTTTTGTCCATTGATGCGGATGAGCGGGTCAGCCCTGAACTTGCCGCTGAAATTCAAAATGTCATCCGACAACATTCGTCTCCCGACGTTTATTCCATGCCACGCCTATCAAGCTATTGTGGCCAATTCATGCGGCATGGTGGCTGGTATCCTGATCGAGTGGCCAGGTTATTCCGGCGCGGCAGCGCACAATTTTCTGACGATATCGTGCATGAATCGCTACGCACCAATTCAAAAATCGGTAAATTGCGCAGCCACCTCTTACATCTGAGCTACCGCTCCCTGGATGAAGTTATTGAGAAAGTTAATCTTTACTCAAGCATCGGCGCTGAGAAAATGGCGAATAATGGACGCAGAACCTCTTTGACTACGGCATTAGCGAAAGGTTTTTGGGCATTTATCAGAACTTATATTTTGAAACTTGGCTTCCTTGACGGCAAGCGCGGCCTTTTGCTTGCCATTTCGAATGCCGAAGGAACGTATTATAAATACGCCAAGCTATGGCTCTTATCGGAGCAAAGCACCCGACATGATTAGCAATGTAAGCATAATTCTACTGACTTATAATCGCAGCAATGCCTTAATGGCCGCATTATACGGACTCGCGCAGCAGGATACCATGCCCGACGAAGTTGTTATTACGGATGATGGGTCGAATGCAGAACATACACAAGCAGTCATGGCTGCCCTGAGTAGTCAACAATGGCCGTTCAAGCTGAAATACATATGGCATCCAGACATCGGCTTCACCGCCTCCGCAGCAAGAAATCAAGGAGTTCGTTACTCCAAAGGGAATTATCTAATTTTTCTTGATGGCGACTGTCTGCCGCGTAGTGATTTTGTATCTGAACACTTGCGCTTGAGAAGACAGGGCTGTTTTGTCAATGGCAGCCGCATTCTTCTCGACCACAGCATTACAGAAATCGCCATTCGCCACCCACAATTAATCGCCCATTCTTCTTTTTTTTGGATCAAACAACGCATCTCAGGGCGGATCAATAAATGGCTTCCGTTGATTGTGCACATGCCTGCCTTTCTGCGAATCGCATCGTCCTCGTTCAAATGGAAGGGCATCAGGAGTTGCAATTTCTCTCTTTGGAGATCTGATTTCGTCAAAATCAATGGTTTTGACGAATCTTTTTTTGGGTGGGGGCACGAAGACGCAGATTTTGTCTGGAGATTACAACGGGCAGGCATCAAACGGATCGACGGCTACTGGTCGACGGAGGTTTTTCACCTCTGGCACCGCGAAGCGAGTCGAGATCGCGAGTCGGCAAACGCTCGGCGTTTGGACAAACGCATGGCAAACCCGGCAGCGTCGTACAAGGCCGAAAAAGGGCTACTGGAAGGTGTCAGTCATGTGTCCGAAATACTGTTCTCCTCGTGACCATCCAGAACTAATTCCTCTCTGTCCACTCCATCTTGTTGCCGCAAAGTCTGATTTAATTGCGCATTGCAGCAAGATTTGCCAATTTTTACGACGGCATAGCCCTCGCCCTTCTTAGAATTCCATCGCTGTGTTCGCTCCAGCTTGGCTTCATCGGACACACATTCCATCAAACCCCCATGCAGCGACGTCGATTTGTTCTAGGTTCCCTCTCCGCTCCGATCCTCCGCGGGGCGGCTGCATTTGTCGGAATCGCGGCGCTGGCTGACTCGGCGCAGGCGCAGTTCAAGGTGGATGTCTCGGGCATCGGCGCCACGCAGATTCCCGTGGGCGTCGGAGTCTTTCGGGATCCCAACAATTGTCCGCAACCGATTGCCGACATCGTGCGCGCCGATCTCACGCGCAGCGGTCTGTTTGCCGTCAGTAACCTCGGTGGGCAGACGCTCACCGAGCAGGGGCCGCCAAACTACGCCGCATGGCGCTCACAAAACCTGGAAGCTGTGGCTGGTGGCATTGTGGTGCAGGCGGCGGGCGTGCGCTGGCAGGTGCAGTTCCGTCTGTGGGACGCGGTCAAGCAGGCCGATCTGGGTGGGCTGGCGCTCACCGTGACGTCGGGCGATCTGCGGCTGGCGGCGCACAAGATCAGCGACTACATCTACCAGAAGCTCACTGGACAGCGCGGCGTGTTTGCCACGCGCATTGCTTACATCACCAAGACGGGGCCGCACAGCTTCTCTCTCAACATTGCAGACAGCGACGGCGCGAATCCGCAGTTCGCGCTGCGCAGCCGCGAGCCGCTGCTCTCCCCCGTGTGGTCGCCCAACGGGCAGGATCTGGCCTACGTCTCATTCGAGACCGGCAAGCCGGTGGTCTTCATGCAGGACGTGCGCAGCGGCGCGCGGCGCGCGGTGGCCAATTTCAAAGGGTCGAACAGCGCCCCGGCGTTCTCGCCCGACGGGGGCACGCTCGCGGTGGTGCTCACCCTCACCGGGCGCTCGCAGATCTATCTGATGCCCAGCAAGGGTGGCACGCCCCGGCAGCTCATGCGCTCGTATTCCATCGACACCGAGCCGACTTTCGCGCCCGACGGCCAGAGCCTGTATTTCGTCAGTGACCGCGATGGTGGGCCGCAGGTCTACAAGGCCGGGCTGGACGGCGGCGGCGTGCAGCGCATCACCTACAGCGGCGGCTACAACGTCAGCCCGGCCCTCAGTCCGGACGGCAAGACGCTGGCCTATATTTCGCAGCAGGGCAACAGCTACCAGCTGTGGTCGATCAACCTCGCCACCAACGCCACGCAATTGCTCGATGACGGCAGCGACTGCGGCCACCCCAGTTTTGCCCCGAATGGTCAGATCGTGCTTTATTCTGCTGGCGGGCGTGGTGGTGAAGTGCTCAAGACGGTCTCCATTGACGGTCGTGTGCGCTCCACCCTGTCGCAGGCCGGTGTGCAGGTGCGTGAGCCCAGTTGGGGGCCCTGGACGCCGGATCGTTGATCCAGCCATTTTTCTTTTCTTTCCCAACTTTTTCCTCTCACCCACCACCACGTTTCGATCGGAGAATCACGTGAACATGCGCTCTACCCTGGTTTTCACCGCACTTGCCGCAGCCCTGGCTCTTGGTGGCTGCGCCTCGCCTGTCCCTGTCAAGCAGGCGCCTGTCGAGTCAAAGACGCCCACATCCGCTGAAGGCGGCACGGCGGGCGCCAATGCCAACGGCGCCGGGCAGAATCAGGTGGCTGCGGTGCAGGCGCCTGCCGAGACCAACGCCGGGCCCGGCCCCAACGTGCCCAAGAGCGTGTATTTCGCGTTCAACAGCTACACCGTGGAGAGCCAGTACACCCCGGTGCTTAACGCCAATGCCACTTACCTGACCCAGCATCCGCAAGCGCATGTGCAGTTGCAGGGCAACACCGACGCGCGTGGCAGCCGTGAGTACAACCTGGCGCTGGGCCAGAAACGCGCCGACGCGGTGATGAAGGGAATGGAACTCCTTGGCGTCAAACCCTCGCAGATGGAAGCCATCAGCTACGGCAAGGAAAAGCCCAAGGCGCTCGGCAACACCGAGGCGGACTACGCCGAAAACCGTCGCGTTGACATCGTCTATCAACGATGACCAGCCCCCGCTCCCTTCTGCGGATCGTTGCGCCGCTGCGTCATGCGCAGCGGGCCCTGCCTGCGGCGCTTCTGGCCGTGGGTCTGGGCATCGGGCTGGCAGTGCCAGCCCATGCCGACATGTTTCCGGACAACGAGGCCCGGCGCGCCATTCTCGATCTGCGCAACCAGGTGGCGCAAAACCAGCAGGCCACGCAGTCTCAGCTCACGCAGCAGACGCAGCAGATCCAGCAGATCCGCAACTCCCTGCTCGATCTGTCCAACCAGATCGAGCAGATGCGCAGTGAAATGGCGCAGTTGCGCGGCAAGCAGGACGCCACCACGCAACAGCTCAACGATACCTTGAGCAAACTGCAAGCCAGCCAGCAACAGCTCACCCAGCGCCTCAAGCCGCTGGAGCCGGTGCAGGTGCAGATCAACGGCCAGCCGTACACGGTCCAGCCGGCCGAAAAGGCCGCATTCGATCAGGCGCTGGCCACCTTCCGCAATGGCGACTTTGTCGGCAGCGCAGCGCAGTTGAAAGCCTTTCTCGGGCAATATCCCGCCAGTCCTTACGACGCCGACGCCCAGTATTGGCTGGCCAACGCCCAGTATGCGCAAAAGCAGTACAAGGACGCCATCGTCACCTTCCAGGGACTGATTCAGAGCAGCCCGAACAACCCACGTCTGCCTGAGGCCATGCTGGGCCTGGCGAACTGCCAGATCGAAGTGCGGCAGATCGCCGCTGCACGCAAGACACTGAACGATCTGGTGAAAACCTATCCGCAGTCGGAAGCCGCGCAGGCCGGCCGCGACCGTCTGGCCAAGTTGCGGTGACGGCTGTCGCCACGCCGTCGGCTGTGGTGCTGCTTTCGGGCGGCATGGACTCGGCCACGGTGCTCGCCCTGGCGCGCGAGCAGGGGTTTCGCTGCTATGCGTTGTCGCTCGACTATGGCCAGCGCCACCGTTCCGAGTTGCACGCGGCGCGGCAAGTGGCGTCGGCGTTGGGCGCCGCGCGGCATGAGATCATTCGCCTCGATCTCAGCCAGTTTGGCGGATCGGCGCTGACTGACCACACGCTTGCTGTGCCCATGGCAGGCGCGCAGATCGGCATTCCGCTCACCTACGTTCCGGCGCGCAATACCGTCATGCTGGCCCTCGCAATGAGCTGGGCCGAGACCCTGGACGCGCAGAACATTTTTTACGGTGCCAACGCGGTGGACTATTCCGGCTACCCGGACTGCCGCCCCGAGTACGTTGCCGCGTTTGAGCGCATGGCGAACCTGGCCACCAGGGCCGCAGTGGAAGGCCGCCCGACGCAGATTCATGCACCCATCATCGCCCTGAGCAAAGGCGACATCATCCGCACCGGCCTGCGCCTCGGCGTGGACTTCGCCATGACGGTGAGCTGCTATCAGGCCGACGACGCGGGCCGCGCTTGTGGCCGCTGCGACGCCTGCCGCATCCGCGCGCAAGGCTTCATCGACGCCGGCGTGCCCGACAGCACGCGCTACCAGCAGCCGTACGGCATCTGAGCGTCGCCGAAATAAACCAACGCAGCCAATCGGCTGCACGCGCCGTGGAACAATAGGGCTTTGTTGTTGAGCCACAGCGCACCGCCTTTCACCTCCCTTCCCGCTTCATGTCGTCCCCATCCATTGCTGCCCTCCATGCCACTGTGCTGTGGGGCGCGTTCGCCCTGAGCGCGGTGTTTGGCGCCATCATGCAGCGCACGCGCTTTTGCACCATGGGCTCGGTGAGCGACATCGTCAACATGGGGTCGTGGACGCGCATGCGCATGTGGGTGCTGGCCATCGCCACGGCCACCATCGGCTTCAACCTGCTCGCCGCCAGCGGGCAGATCGACGCGGCGCAGACCATCTACACCACGTCCAGGGTGCTGTGGCTGTCCGCGCTGGTGGGCGGCGTGCTGTTCGGTTTTGGCATGGTGCTGGCCTCCGGCTGCGGCAGCAAGACGCTGGTGCGCATTGGCGAGGGCAATCTGAAGGCTGTGGTCGTGTTTGTGATGATTGCGGTGTTTGCCTACATCACCCTGCGCGGCATCACTGCCGAAGTCCGCGTGCACCTCATCGACAAAATCAGCCTGCAACTCGCCGGCCCGCAGGATCTGCCCGCCATCTTCGCCCATCTCACCGGCCTGCCGTTATCCAGCCTGCAACTCGCGTTCGGCATGGGCTTGGGGCTGCTGCTCGGCGGCTGGTCCTTGAGCGCACGCGAGTTTCGCACCGCCAACAACCTGCTGGCCGGATTCGGGCTGGGCGCCATCATCGTGGGCATCTGGTTCCTCTCGGGCAAACTGGGTTTTCTGGCAGAAGACCCGCAAACCCTGCAGGCCGCCTATGTCGGCACGCAGAACAACAAGATGGAGTCGCTGAGCTTCGTCGCCCCGCTGGCCTACACCCTGTTCTGGTTCATGATGTACAGCGATGCGAGCAATGTGCTGACCCTGGGCATCGTGTCAGTATTCGGCGTGATTGCCGGGTCGGCTGCCATGGCGCTGCTGAGCCGCCAGTTCCGCTGGGAAGGCTTTCGCGGCACCGAGGATACCGCCAACCATCTGGTCGGCGGCGCACTGATGGGCATCGGCGGCGTCACCGCGCTGGGTTGCACCATCGGCCAGGGCATGAGTGGCGTCTCCACCCTGTCGATCACCAGTTGGATCGCGTTCCTGTCCATCGTCGGCGGCGCCGTGCTGGGGGTGAAGTATCAGGCCTGGCGCGTGGAGCGCATGTCCTGATGTCAGTCAGCCTGATGCCGCCACCACGCACCCCGCAGGCGCAAACTGCCGACCGACGTTTCAGTGGGCTTGCGCGGCTATATGGCGAGCAAGGCGCGCAGCGCATCGCACAGGCGCATGCGGTGATCGTCGGCCTCGGCGGCGTGGGTTCCTGGGCTGCAGAAGCGCTGGCCCGCTGCGGCGTGGGCCGCCTCACCCTGATCGATCTCGACCATGTGGCGCAGTCCAACATCAACCGCCAGATCCAGGCGCTGGACAACACACTGGGCATGTCCAAGGTGCTCGCGCTGCAGGAACGCTTTGCGCAGATCAATCCGGAGTGCGGAGTCGTGTGCATCGAAGACTTTGTCGAGGCTGACAACGCCGCGGCGTTGATCCCGGCAGACGCCCAACTGGTGCTCGACTGCTGCGATCAGGTCCGCGCCAAGGCTGCCATCGCTGCACTCTGTCTGAATCGCAGCCAGCCCCTCTTCATGGCTGGTGCTGCCGGCGGCAAACGCCATGCGGATGCGCTGCAGTGCGCTGACCTGGCCGACGTCACCCACGACCCGCTGCTGGCCAATGTGCGCTATCAGTTGCGCCGCCAGCATGGTGCGCCACGCACCGGCCGCATCGGCGTGCTCTGCGCGTTCAGCAGAGAAGTCATCGTCCGCCCCGAAAGCCCGTCCTGCGACCCTCTCGTCAGCCAAAGCAAACAAACGGACAACAGCTTGAACTGCGCTGGCTTCGGCTCCAGCGTGATGGTGACCGCTTCGATGGGCATGATGTTGGCGGCGCGGGCGATTGACACCGTGCTATGATTACGGGCTTGATTTCAAGTGGGGTCGTTAGCTCAGTCGGTAGAGCAGCGGACTTTTAATCCGTTGGTCGCGTGTTCGAGTCACGCACGACCCACCACCCCAGCGCTGTGAACATTGAATGCACAGGGTTGTTAGCTCAGTTGGTAGAGCAGCGGACTCTTAATCCGTAGGTCGACAGTTCGAGCCTGTCACAACCCACCAAATAAATCATGTACTTAGCCAACTTTCGCCGGTTGGCTTTTTGCTTTCTGGGACACTGGCGGGGCACTCAGGGGCAAAAACAAGCAACACACCGCAGCACAAAGGCCGGGAAGGTGCAGACCTGATCCCGGCATTTTTTCGCCCGTCACTGCCCCGTCAGTGCCCCATTTTTCCGAGTGACTGCCCCATAAGTGCCCCATTGGAAAAGTGAGCGATTGCATGTCATTGTTTTTATTGTGATTTATTTATCAGAACAACGGATAGCTTATTAGGTGTTGCCTTTTTTCGCCCCTCTTTTTGTACGCTGTGAACCACGGCAACACAAGGCGGCAATCATGGCGAGCATCGAGAAGCGGGAAACGATCAGGGCGTCACATACCGGGTGAAAGTTCGGCTGAAGGGGCACCCGGCGCAGACGGCAACATTCGAGCGATTGACAGACGCTCGCCGATGGGCGCAGCAAACCGAGGCCGCAATACGCGTGGGCAGACACTTCGCTGGCAGCGAAGCCAAGCGCACCACACCGGCCGAAGCGATCGACCGCTTCAAGCGCGAAAAGCTGCCCAGCCTGAACGGGCAAGCCGACCGTCTGCGCTATCTCGACTTCTGGGCGCAAGAGCTTGGGGAATACGCGCTCTCAGATGTGGCCCCGAAGCGCATCAACGAGGCCATGCACAAGCTGGCATCGACGCCCAGCGAGCGCACACACAAGCCGCGCAGTGCGGCAACCCTAGGCCAGTATCGTCAGGCGCTCAGTGGCGTGCTGGCGCTGTGTGAACGGGAATGGGAACTGATCGAAGCATCCCCCATGAAGCGCGTCAGCAAGCCGAAGTTACCGGGTGGACGTGTTCGCTATCTCAGCGACACCGAGCGGGAGAAGCTGTTGGCCGCGTGCAAGGCATCGACCAGTGCCGATCTTCACCCCGCCGTGATCCTGGCGCTGACCACCGGCGCACGTCAGGCCGAAATCATGGGCGCGACGTGGGCGCAGGTTGATCTGCACCGCCGCGTGCTGATTCTTGAGACCACCAAGAACGGCGAACGGCGCGCACTACCCCTAGCAGCGCCAGCCATTGCCGTGCTGCAAGCGCGTGTGCGCCGGATCGACACCGATCTGATCTTTCCCGGAAAGAACCCGCAGCAGCCGATTAATTTGCGTAAGCCGTGGGAAACCGCCTTGCAGCGTGCAGGCATCAAGGATTTTCATTGGCATGACCTGCGGCACACGGCGGCAAGTTATCTCGCCATGAGCGGCGCGAGCCTGGCCGAAATCGCGGAGATTCTCGGACACAAGACGCTGGCGATGGTGAAGCGATACAGCCACCTGAGCCATGACCATGTGGCATCGGTTGCCGACCGCATGGCTGCGAAATACTTTCAGGGGTGAATACCTTCAGCACCTTGATGGCATGACTGCATCCGATTCAGGCATCTTGCCATAAGACCATAAAAAGACTATATTAAGTCTTTATTGAGCCCGGGGCATAGCCATGCGCTATTCATCACAAGTCAAGCCGATCAGCTATCTCAAAGCCAACGCTGCAGAGGTTCTGACGCACCTCGCGGAGCAGCGAGAACCTATGGTCATTACCCAAAACGGGGAGGCCAAGGCTGTCCTGCAGGATGTAGCCTCGTTCGAAGAGACGCAAGAAACGCTGGCGCTGCTGAAAATCCTCGCGCTGGGCAACCAGGACATGGCCGCTGGCAAGGTCAAACCCGTGGCCGATGTCGTTGCCCGTCTTCGCGCCAAGCGAGCCGTGGTCTGATGTCTGGCACACCGGCCAAATTCGAGGTCTTGCTCACCGATGGGGCAGAGCAGGACTTGGAGGCCATCCACGACTACATCTCCGAGTTCGATTGCGTAGCCAACGCCAACTATGTGTTGGATGAGTTGATGGAAGTTGTGGAGAGCCTGTCGAGATTCCCGGAGCGCGGTAGCTATCCGAAGGAACTGGTCGGTCTCGGCATCAAAGAATACCGCCAAACCTCCTTCAAACCATACCGCGTGATCTACCGTGTCACAGGCAGCCAAGTCATCATTTATCTGATTGCGGACGGACGCCGTGACATGCAGTCCGTGTTGGCAAGAAGGCTGCTTGGCGCTTGAACCGCAGCAACGCGTACCAGTGCTCATTGGCACCAATAGCGAATGGTTTGGTTGTAAACCCCACATCACCAAATAAATCAATAAAAACAAAAAGATAGCGATGTATTCAAAAAATGCGCGATACGCAAAGGGAAGGTCTATACGCAAAACCTCGCCAGTCAGCGCGATTTTTTTCCGCCGATCCGTTGGGTTCGGCCCGGCAGATTCGACAGATTCCTGTGCCATCGGCACCTTCATCATCGCGCCAGCCCTCGAGTTGGTAGGCGGGCATGGAGCCACTCGTGTGTCTGCTTCGATTGAACGCCTGAGTTTTTCCAGCATCCCACCAAAATTCGATCCGACGGCGTTCTGCATTTCAATCCCTCTCAAAAGTAGCCATATGGCTTGAATACAGGCTCAGGGTCGGGCGATCACACGACCCTGCCGCGGCGAATCAAACGATGGCGGCTCAGACGCCCCGAATTTCGCTTTCACGTATTTCCGGGAATTCCGGGAACTCGGATTCAAGGAGCGGGTAGTCGTCGCCGAGAGACTGGAACCACCCGTTGCGTTGATCCTCGATCATCTTTTGCACCCGGCGCGGCAACAGGCGCTCTTCCACATCAACGATCTGCCCGAACGGCTCCATGGCCTCCAGAGCCTCTTGGTAGAGCGGGGCAATGTCGTTGTCTTCGTTCAGGATGACGCAATCCTCCCCGAGCAGGTAGAGGCCGCTTTGAAAACGCATCACACGATGATCCGTGGATTTTTCGGGGCAGAAACGTGGTGTTTGAACCGGCTGTATCCATCGTCGTGCTTGGCGGACAACCCATCGTTCGCGCAGGTGGCTGCGTGATGCACTCGATGCCCGTCGCGATTTGATGACCCTGGGGGGCATCAGCAGGATTTCGTGGTACAGGTCTCCTTGCTTGGATTGAATGACTCAGCAAGGGATACGTTTTTCGCGGGCAAGGTCAGTCTGAGGGAGAGTCCCGACAGGCTCTATTCCGATAGATGACGGTTGATGCCTTGTTCTGACGGCAGACGCCCCCGCGTTACCACCCGGCGAGGGCGCTGTTTGTGCCACGTTGCGGCGGCACCGCCGTCGGCGCGGGCTCACCACGGCAGCGCTTCCTGCATCAGCGCGACCTGTTCGCGCAGTTCCAGTATGCGGTCTTGCCAGTAGCGCACGCTGCCGAACCACGGGAAAGCGGCGGGGAAGGCGGGGTCGTGCCAGCGGCTGGCGATCCAGGCGCTGTGGTGCAGCAGGCGCAGGGTGCGAAGGGCTTCGATGAGGTGCTTCTCGCGATCATCGAACTCGCGGAACATCTCGTAGCCGCGCAGCAGTGCGGCGAACTGACGGCGCATGTCTTGCGCGTCGCCGCTGAGCAGCATCCATAAATCCTGAATCGCCGGGCCCATGCGGCTGTCGTCGAAGTCGACGAAATGCGGGCCGTCATCAGTCCACAGCAGATTGCCGGGATGACAGTCGCCATGCAGTCGCAGCAGTTGCACAGGTCCCGCCCGGGCGTAGGCGCGGCGCACGGCATCGAGCGCCTGGTCGGTGATGCCGCTCCAGGCAGGGCGCAGGTCTGGCGCAATCCAGTCGCCATCCAGCAGCAGTCGGCGCGGGGCGTTGCCGAAGGTCTCGATGTCCAGCGCGGGGCGGGCCTGGTAGGCGGCACGCGCGCCCTCTGCATGGATGCGCCCGAGGAAGCGCCCCAGCCATTCCAGCGTTTGCTCCTGCTCGATCTCGGGTGTGCGGCCGCCCTGCCTGGAAAACAGCGCGAAGCGGTGGCCGCCCGCGTGGTGCAGTGTGCGCCCCCCGATCGCCAGCGGCGGCACGACCGGAATCTCGCGCGCGGACAGTTCCAGGGTGAAGGCATGCTCTTCCAGGATGGCCGCATCGCTCCAGCGGCCGGGGCGGTAGAACTTGGCGATGCGCTGGCTGCCGTCTTCGAGCCGGACCTGGAACACGCGGTTCTCGAAGCTGTTGAGTTGCAGCAGCGTGCCCTCGCAGCGCAGGCCGAGGCCGTCGATGGCGTCGAGCACGCCATCGGGGCTGAGGTCGGCGTAGGCGGGCGGGGTCGTGGCGTTCACGGTGGCGGCCTCGTTCACGCAGCGGTCTGCAGCGATTCGAGTTCGATCGCATGGCTGGCCGCCGCGCTGCTGAGCGACACCGCGCCATCCTGCACCAGACACTGCAACTGCATGGTGCGCTCGGCAAGTCCGGCCAGAGCCCGGCTGGTTTCAGTCGGCAGTCGCAGCACGGTCAGATTCTTCAGGCGCGCAAGCTTGGCAGCGTTCTGTTTCCACCACACCGGGCAACTGCTGGCATGGCAGACCACGACGACCTGTTCCGCACGCCCGCAGGCCTTGCGCACACGGCTTTCATCGGGCTGACCAATGTCGATCCACAGCTTGATCGCGCCGGTCAGATCCTTCACCCAGATGTCGGGCTCGTCCACGTCGAACAGTCCCTTGGTCAGGGCGATGCCGTCCTGCGCGTACAGCGCAAGCAGCAACACCCGCACCATCATGCGCTCGTCGGTTTCGGAGGGATGCCGCGCGATGGTCAGCGCATGGTCGGCGTAGTAATGCCGATCCATATCGGCCACCTGCAGAGCGGCCTTGTATATCGTCGCTTTCAGCGCCATGGCGTGAGTCACTCGGGAAGGAAACCCTGCATTGTGCAGGGCAATGACACCTCACCCGCTCATGCCCTGTCGCGCAATGCCTCGACCACGACCGCCCGCGCCCGCTCAGCCCGGATCGGGGCCGGTCGAGGCATGTCCGCTGACGATCGCCCCATCGTGCGGCTTCAGGCGGGCAAAGGGAAGCAGGGCGAGCAGGGGCAGCGCGGCGAGCAGCAGAAAAGTGAGATGAAACGCCTGCAGCATGGGCACGGCATGAGGCGGCGTGAGCAGACCCAGCCAGGCAGCGCCCATGGACACACCAAAGCTCACCGTGAGCTGTTGCAGCAGCCCGCCCAGGCTGGTGGCGCGGCTCAGGCGCGGGGCGGGAATATCGGCATAGGCCAGGGTGTTGGAGATCATGAACTGGGTGGATCGCACCAGGCCGTACAGGACGATGGTCACGCCGATCCAGGCCATCCCGGTCTGCGGCCCGATCAGGGCGAAGCTGGCGAGACTTGCCGCACAGGCGACGGCGCTGCCGAGCAGCAGGGTGCGAAAGCCCAGACGCCGCAGCGCCCCGCCCACGATCACCCGCACCAGCGGCGCGGCCAGGGCGGACAGAAAGGTCAGCGCGCCAGACTGCACCGGGCGCATGCCCAGTCCCAGTTGCAACATCACCGGCAGCAGATAGACCGGGCCATTCATGGCCACGCGGCAGAGTCCACCGGCCAGGGTGGCAATCCCAAACGCCCGCTCGCGCAGCAGACTCAGGTCGACGGCGGGGTGGGCCTGCCTTCGACTGCGGCGCGTGAACGCCAGCAACAGCGCCACCGCACTCAGCGCCATGGCGGCCAAGACTCCGCCGTGGAGGTGCGCGGCGCCCTCCATGGCGAATTGCAGCAAGCCGACTGCCACGCCAAACAGGACGAAACCCGTCAGATCGAAAGGCGGCGGGTTCTGGGCGTTGTGCGCGCTCAGATGCCGCGCCGCCAGCACCATGCCCAGCAGGCCGAACGGCAGGTTGACATAGAAAATCCAGCGCCACGACAGTGTCGTCGTCAGCCAGCCGCCCAGCAGCGGGCCAATGACCGGGCCGATGATGGCCGGCAAGGTGGCGTAGGTCATGGCCTTGACCAGTTGCTCGCGCGGAAAACTGCGCAGCAGGATGAGGCGGCCGACCGGTGTCATCATCGCCCCGCCCAGGCCCTGCAGCACGCGCATGGCGACCAGCATGGCAAAGCTGTCCGCCATGCCGCACAACATCGAGCCCGCAGTGAACAGGCCAAGAGCCAAAATGAACACGCGGCGCGCGCCGAAGCGGTCTGCGCACCAGCCGCTGAGCGGAATGAACACCGCCAGCGTGAGAACGTAGGCGCTCACCGCCAGACTCATCTGCACCACACTGACCTGGAGCGCACGCGCCATGTCGGGAATGGCGGTGGTGACGATGGTGGCGTCGAGCTGCTCCATCAGGAAGGCGATGGCCACGATCATCGCCAGCAGCGGCCGCGCCTGAGGCGCAGCCGAAGTGGCGGTCGAAGAGGGCTGCGGCATCGCGGGCTTGGCGTTTGGAACGGCGCGCGAGAGGCGCCTGGGCTCTGAGTTCGGGGGCTGACGCGGGCACATGGAATTGCGTTTCACCCTCCCAGTCCGGCCAGTCGGGCATTGTCCGACAGGGCGCAGGATCTTGCAGCGCCAGCATCAGCAGGAAGGACGTTCCGACCGGCGCGCAAAACAAAACACCCCGCCTGGGCGGGGTGAGTGCTGCGGACTGGGCAGACCAGTCAAGCCGGTTTACTGGCGCTTGAACAGGTCCACCAGATCATCGCGCAGCGGCGCGGTGGCGGCAACGTTGAGCTTGTAGTCCTTGCCGTCGAAGCTCACCTTGTTGATCATGGCCTCCTTCTTGTTCAGGTCCAGCGTGACGGCACGCAGGTTGGCGGTTTCAAAATACTTGGCCACCTTGGCGTTGCGCGCGGCAATGTCCTGCGGCTGCTTTTGCGCCCAGGTGGTGACGTGGAAAATCACGCTGCCCTTGTAGTGATGCTCGGCGAGCTGCTCCAGCGCGGCCTCAAGCAGCGCCATGTTTTCTTCTTTTTTCCACTCGCCACCAAAGGCGAGATAAATGCCATCCGCGGGCAGAAGATGCGCCACGGCAGGAGCAATTTCCGCCGTGTCCTTGACCGACTCGAACGTGAGCTTGGAATCGGGTTTGTTCACGGTCAAGGTGCCGCCGATGCCGCCTGCAAGGTCGTTGCAGATCACCGAGCGGTTTGCCAGGATGCCCATGGACGGGCGCTCCATGGTCTTGGCCAGGGCATTGCCCACCACACCACCAGCCATGATGCGGATGGTCTGGATTTCGCTGAAGGTCAGCGGTTTTTTGGCCTCCTGGGCAAAGGCACTGGTGGAGAAGGCCAGAGCGGACAGCGCGACGGCAAACAGGGTTTTTTTCAATTGACGACCTTTCGAAGAGAAGCCGCAAGTATCAATTGGTTACATCGCCTGATGTGCGGACTGCCGTCACACACATTGATTTAGATCAAGTGCTCTGCGATCGATTGCGTTTGTCCCATTTGCGTGAAAAAGCGCACAGGTCTGGCGGAAGTTTGTCCTGAATTTACAGTGGTTTTTCGCCCCATTCCCTACACTCATCGTCATGAAAAAGGCACGAAAACCCCATGTAGCCTGGGTCAACAGGCTGTCGCGCAACACCTCCCGGTAACCCGATGGATCAGCCCCACCCTTCCAGCAAAGCGCGCCGCCTGCAAAAGCCGCTGCCTGTCCTGAACATCGCGGGCTACGCCATGGGTGCGCTCACGATCCTGGGCTACGGGCTGTTGGGCCTGGCGTCAGCGCGATGCGCAGGCGCGGCTGGGTGGAGACGAGTTCGTTGTGATGTCCAGCCATTGCACCTCGCTCGATCAACTGCAACGGGTTGCCGGGCGCATGGTCAAGAGCCTGGAGCAGGAGTGCGTGGTGCAGGGTCACGTCCTGCAGCTGGGCCTGTCGCTGGGCATCATCATCCAGCAACAGACCCAGCGGGTGGACGCGCTCACGTTGATGCGGCGCGCCGACCTGGCCCTGTATGCGGCCAAGGAAAACGGACGCCAGCAATTCCGCATCTTCGACCAGCACATGGAAGATGCGCTGCAAGAACAGGACCGCAAGCTGCGCTGGGCGCTCGACGCCCTGCGCGACAAGCGTCTGGAACTGCACTATCGACCCATCCTCTCGTTCGACCCCAAGGCAGGCGCCGACGGTGTGGGCATCTTTGGCGCGGGCGTGAAAGACGCTCCTGGAATAAGCTGATCGCAGTCCGGCAACGCTCTGCGGACACTTCACCTCAATAACGACCCGCCCGCCCGTTCCCATGCATCGCGCCCATCGTCCCGCATCGGCGGAATATCTGCGTTTTGCGATTCGAACATGACGCCACAGCTCCCGGTTCAGGACAACCCGCCCTCCGGGGATTCCTCCCTGCCAACGCTCACCATCGCAGGCTATGCGTTCTATGCGCTGCTGCTGCTGGCGTATGCCGGACTGGGTCTGCTGCCCTGGATTGCTGCGCTGGCCTATGCCCTGCTGGGCGCCACGGTCAACCTCGCCGTGCTGAACTGGATGCTTTACGCCCCGTCCCAGGACGCCCGCAGCCGCTTTCCGGCCTCTCTTTACCTGCTGCTCAACGCCGGTTTGCAACTGCTGTTCTTTGCCCTGCTTCCCGGACTGGGCGCCCTGTTCATCCTTCCCTTGATCGGGCTGATGCCGGTGACGGCGCTGCATGCGCGGCGCCTGCAGACCGCCCTGAGTCTGGTGTTGATGGCCGCGCTCACCTGGGCTGCCATCCTGCTGAGCCAGGGGCAGCTGCAAATGCCGATGCGCAATTGGCAAGAGCGCAGCCTGGCCTGGATTGCGCTGCTGGCCGTGCTGACGTTCAGCGCCGCGCTCGTTGTCGTGATCGAGGGCTTCAACCGTGCGCTCATCAAAGAGAACCTGCGTCTGGGCAAGGCGTACAAGGCGCTGCGCCGCTTCGCCCTGCGCGACGATCTGACGGGCCTGGCCAATCGCCGCATCTTTCTCGAACATCTCAACGACCAGATGCGCCGCCACCCGGGACGGGCGCTGTCCATCGGTCTGATGGATCTCGACCGCTTCAAGGCCGTCAACGACCGCCTGGGCCATGTGGTCGGCGACCAGTTGCTGATCGCCGTGGGCCAGCGCCTGCGCTCGGTGCTGCGCGAGGGTGATCTGCTGGCCCGTTTTGGCGGCGACGAATTCGTGGTGCTGCTGCCGGGCTACAGCACGGAACAGCATCTGAGCTTCATCGCCAAGCGGCTCGTCGGCTGCATCGACGAACCGTTTCTCATTCAGGGAAACAATCTGCAGATCGGCTTGTCGCTCGGTCTGGTGATGCAGCAGGCAGACGCTCCGGTGGACGCCGAAACGCTGGTGCGGCGCGCCGATATGGCCATGTACGCGGCCAAGAAAAACGGCCGCCAGCAATACCGCATCTTCGACCAGCAGATGGAGGATGCCATGCAGGAGCGCCACCGCAAACTGCAATGGGTGCAGTCCGCGCTGCAGGACAACCGGCTGGAGTTGCAGTACCAGCCCATTCTGTCGCTCGACGCCGCGCCGGGTTCAGTTGCGCACGCGCAGGCGCAGATCAACGAAGTGGAGGCTCTGCTGCGGCTGCGTGACACCGCCGGGCTGCACCGTGCGGCCTCTTTCGAATCCGTGCTCGATGATGATTCCCTGAGCGTGGCGGTCGGCCGCTTCGTGCTCGCATCGGCCATGCGGCAGATCGATGCCTGGTTTGGCGCAGGCAAGCGCCTGCGGGTGAGCGTCAACATCAGCCCGCGGCATTTTCTCGACCCGCAGTTTCTCTCCGATCTGCGCAGCGTGCTGGAGCAGCATCCGCAGTGCCCGGCCAACCTGCTGGCGCTGGAGCTCACCGAACATGGCTCGGAACTCGACGGTCCCATGGCGCGTTTCATGGTGGCGCAATGCCGTCAGATGGGCGTTCAGGTGATCCTCGACGACTTCGGCACCGGCAGCGCCAGCCTGATCCATCTGCAGCAGCTAGAAATTTCCTCGGTCAAGATCGATCGCAGTTTCACCCACGATCTGTTCAGCAGCGGCGCGGGCTTGAGCATCACCTATGGCCTGCTACGCATCGCGGAACTCATGAGCCTGCAGGTCGTTGCCGAAGGCGTGAGCTCGGCGCAGCATGCGCTGGCCCTGGTTTCCATGGGGTGCATGCGCTTTCAGGGCTATGCCATTTCGCCGCCGCTGTCCGTTGCCGACTTCGAGCTCTGGCTGGCGCAGTGGCCGCAACAAATTCCCTGGACCGCCTCGCTGAGCAAGCAGCCGGCCATTTCGGCCGAGGCCATTCAGGCACTGGTGTGGCATAACGCCGTGGCGCTGCGTGCCCAGCAGGACACCCTCAGCGAAAGTGAGCGCCAGCAGTTGCTCCAGCCGAACGCGGCGCTGTACAGCGAACTGGGCATCTGGTGCCAGACCCATCAGGCAGACTATGCGGATCGGCCCAGCTTCCTGCGGTTGATCCGCGAACTGCATGTGTTCCACACCCGGCTGCGGGAGCATCTGTCCAGCAAGAGCCCGATCGAGCCGTTGCAGGCTGCGCAGCTCAAGAGCCATAGCCGCATCGTGCGGCACCAGTTCTGGAATCTGGTGCTGGTAGGCATCCCCGCAGCCGCTGCCGAGGCGCTGCACGCCCCGCAGGCTGAAGACGCGCGGGCAGACGGGTATTTCACCTCGCGGCAGCACACCCTGCCGCAGTAGGTCAGCCCTCGACCACCCGCACCTGCTGCGCGGCACGCTTCGCTTTCGCGCGCGCCTCGTCGGTCGATTCGGCCCGCGCCAGCGCCACGCCCATACGGCGTTTCACAAAACTCTCGGGCTTGCCAAACAGCCGCAGGTCGGTTCCCGGAATGGCCAGCGCCGCATCCACGCCCTCGAAGCGCACACCGCGCGCCTCCACGCCGCCATAGATCACCGCACTCGCGCCTGCGGTCTTGAGCGCGGTGTCCACCGGCAGGCCGAGAATCGCCCGGGCGTGCAACTCGAACTCACTCTGCCACTGGGTGATGAGGGTGACCAGCCCGGTGTCGTGCGGGCGCGGACTGACCTCGCTGAACCAGACCTGCTCGCCCTTGACGAACAGCTCCACGCCGAAAATGCCATGCCCGCCCAGCGCCTCGGTGATGCGCCGGGAGATGTCGCGGCTGCGCTGCAGCGCTTTCGGGTGCATGGGGTGCGGCTGCCAGCTTTCCACATAGTCCCCGGCTACCTGCACATGGCCGATGGGCTCGCAGAAGTCGGTGCGCACGGCCCCGTCGGCGCCCATGCTGCGCACTGTGAGCTGGGTGATTTCATAGTCGAAGTCGATGAAGCCTTCGACGATCACCCGGCTCTGCGCCACGCGCCCGCCCGACATCGCTGCCTCCCAGGCCGGACGCACATCGGCCGGGCCGTCGAGCTTGCTTTGCCCCTTGCCCGAGGAACTCATCACCGGTTTGACCACACAGGGGTAGCCGATGCCGTTGTCGATCGCGGCCTGCAGTTGCTCCAGCGAATCGGCAAAGGCGTAGGGCGAGGTGGCCAGACCCAGATCTTCCGCGGCCAGGCGGCGGATGCCCTCGCGGTTCATGGTCAGCCGCGCGGCGCGGGCGGTGGGAATGACGGTGACCACGCCGGCGGCTTCCAGTTCTTCGAGCACCGGCGTGGCGATGGCCTCGATCTCCGGCACCACCAGATGCGGTTTCTCCCGCAGGATGAGGGCGCGCAAGGCCTCGGGATCACTCATCTGAATCGTGCGGGCGTGGTGCGCCACCTGCTGCCCGGGCGCGTGGTCATAGCGGTCCACCGCTATGGTCTCCACCCCCAGGCGCTGCAGGGCGATGAGCACTTCCTTGCCCAGTTCGCCCGCGCCGAGCAGCATCACGCGGGTCGCCGAAGGGGATAGCGGGGTACCGATGGTCGTCATATTGGAGTCCTCCAGGATTGCGTCAGAACGCGCCGGCCAGGGCATTGACCGTCAGCGCCAGAATCACCACATTGAAAAAGAATGCCGCCACGCTGTGCAGCAGCACCAGATGGCGCACATGCCGCCCGGCGATGTTCACGTCCGAGGTCTGGAAGGTCATGCTCAGCACCACGGAGAAATACAGATAGTCCCAATAGTCGGGCACCTGGTTGTCGGGGAACAGCAGCGCGGGCTGTCCTGCGGTGCGCGCGACGTAGTCGCTGTGCGCGTATTGCAGCGCAAAGATCACCGAAAAAAACAGCCACGACAGCACGATGCTGCTGCCGGCCAGCGCCAGCACGCCGGGGTGGCCGCGCACCGCGTGCAGTTCCACCGACAGCGCGGCGAACACCGCACCCGACAGCAGCAGGCTGAACAGCAGCACCGTCCAGCGGCCCTCGGTTTCCAGCTCGGTGCGGCGCTTGAGTGTGGCGGTGGTGGCGTGCGCCATCATCCACGCCGTCGTCGCCAGAAACAGCAGGGCACCGGCATCGAAAGCCCACAGCAGGGCCAGCATTCGCGGCATTTGCGTGCCCAGCGCCCACCACAGCATCAGGCCCAGCGCGAGTGACGCGCTCAGCCGCGGGCGGTGGCGCAGGGTGCGATAGGTTGCGAGAAGTGGATTGCTCATGGGAACCGGAGTGTAGAGGCCGCAAACCGCATCCGGGCGGCAGGCTGCGGGAGTCTGTCGAGCTTGAGCCGCACAGCCCTTTTGCAGCGCACGATCCTCAAGTTCGGCAGGCTCCTAGAATTGCGCACCGCAGCACATCCTCCGCTTCCACGCCACTCCCACTCCGACATCCATGAGCGCCGACACTCCTCTCGCCCCTCCCGACCTGTCGCACATCGCCCCGCGTGAGCAGGCCGAAATCCTCGCCCAGGCCCTGCCCTACATCCGCAAGTTTCACGGCAAGACCCTGGTGATCAAATACGGCGGCAACGCCATGACCGACCCGGCGCTCCAGCAAGACTTTGCCGAGGACGTGGTGTTGCTCAAGCTGGTGGGCATGAACCCGGTGGTGGTGCATGGCGGCGGCCCGCAGATCGACGAGGCGCTGAACCGCGTCGGCAAGAAGGGCACCTTCGTGCAGGGCATGCGCGTGACCGACGACGAAACCATGGAAGTGGTGGAATGGGTGCTGGCCGGGCAGGTGCAGCAAGACATCGTCGGCCTGATCAACCACGCCGGCGGCAAGGCGGTGGGCCTGACCGGGCGCGACGGCGGCCTCATCCGGGCACGCAAGCTGCGCATGCGCGACCGGGAAAATCCCGAGGCCGAGATCGATGTCGGCCAGGTGGGTGAAGTCGCGTCGATCGACCCTTCCGTGGTCAAGGCGCTGCAGGACGATCAGTTCATTCCGGTCATCTCGCCCATCGGCTTCGGCGAGGACAACGCCTCGTTCAACATCAACGCCGATGTGGTAGCGGGCAAACTGGCCGAAGTGCTGCGCGCTGAAAAACTGCTGCTCCTCACCAATATCCCCGGCGTGATGAACAAGAAGGGCGAGTTGCTCACCGATCTCACCGCGCATGAAATCGACGAGATGTTCGCCGACGGCACCATTTCAGGCGGCATGCTGCCCAAAATTGCATCGGCGCTCGAAGCCGCCCGCTCGGGCGTGAACTCGGTCCACATCGTCGACGGCCGCATTCCGCACGCCATCCTGCTGGAAGTGTTGACCGAGCAGGCCTTCGGCACCATGATCCGTTCGCACTGAAGCCCTGCGTGCCTCGGCGCGGGAACCCCACCGATGCCGGGCCGGGCA
Source organism: Pseudomonadota bacterium (assembly GCA_021783695.1). Classification (GTDB taxonomy): domain Bacteria; phylum Pseudomonadota; class Gammaproteobacteria; order Burkholderiales; family Burkholderiaceae_C; genus Thiomonas. The sequence goes on from JAJXTO010000010.1 coordinate 84,321, forward strand.
TCATGCCCAACACGCGCAAGGACATGGGGCTGCCGACCAGTTCCACCGCCACCGTGGTGGCCCCCACAGGGACTCGATCGTGATCATGGCCTCGAAGCCCCTCGGCATCTGGGCCCAGTTTCCGCTCAAGATCCTGCCGGACGTCACGGCGAAATGGATCGACGCCCATCAGACCCGGGTCAACACCGGAGCTCAAGCCTGATCCCCGCCGCGATCCGTCCCGATCGGTTCCAATGCAAACTGCCGCGCCCTCGCGGCGGTTTTTGTTGCTCGCTCATGCCATCCTCCCCGCCTCCCTCACGTCCGCAGACCGTCTGGCTGCTCGATCTGGACAACACCCTGCACGATGCCTCGTGGCGAGTGTTCCCGCTGATGAACGCGGAGATGACCGCGTTCATCGAACGCCACCTCGGCGTGGGCCGGGAGGAGGCCAACCACATCCGCGCGCAGTTCTGGCGGCGCTACGGCGCCACGCTGCTGGGGCTGATGCATGAGCACGGCGTGGATGCCGCGCAATTCCTGCGCGAGACCCACCACTTCCCGCATCTGCCGCGCATGCTGCGCTGCGACGGCAGCGAGCGCGCGGCCCTGGCCCGTCTGCCGGGCCGCAAGATCGTGCTCACCAACGCCCCGCGCGACTACGCCCGCCGAGTGCTCAAACACCTCAAGCTCTGGCCGCTGGTCGATGGCCTGCTCGCCGTTGAAGAGATGTGGATGTTCGGCAAGCTGCGCCCCAAACCGGATGCGCGCATGCTGCGCCATGTGCTGGCCCGGCATGGACTGCGCCCGGCGCACTGCGTGCTGGTGGAAGACACCCCGGGCCATCTGCAGTCGGCGCGGCGCATCGGCCTGCGCGGCGCCTGGATGGTGCGCTATGCCCGCCGCGCCGCGCGCAGACAGCGCGACCTGCCGATGGAGCGCACCGGCCTGCATGGCCGCCCGGCCTTCATTGCCGCGCGCATCCGCAGCCTGGGCGAATTGCACGGCCTGGGCTGAGCCTCAGACCGCGTCGAGCGCGTCGCCCAGCTCCTTGGCGCGCCGGTCTGCGGCGTGCAACGCCTGCACGATGGTGGCCTGCATGTCCGCCGCGTCGAACACCGCCAGCGCCGCGGCAGTGGTGCCGCCCTTGCTGGTGACATTGGCACGCAGCGTGGCCAGCGACTCGCGGCTGCCCTGCGCCAGCGCCGCAGCGCCCGCCAAGGTGGCCAGTGCCAGTTCGCGCGCCTGTGCGACGCTCAGGCCGAGTTCCTCACCGGCGCGGGACATGGCCTCGGCCAGATAGAACGCATACGCCGGGCCGGAGCCCGACACCGCGGTCACCGCGTCGAGCAAATCCTCGCGCTCGACCCACACCCGCCGTCCCGCGGGCGCCAGCAGCGCATCGGCTACGGCGCGGTCGTCGTCGCTGGCCTGGGCGCTGGCGAACAGCCCGGTGATGCCCTGACCGATCAGCGCCGGGGTATTGGGCATGGTGCGCACCATGCGCTGCGCGCCGGTCTGCCGCGCGATGGCCGCGCAGCGCACCCCGGCCATGATGCTGACCTGCAGCGCATCGCCCAGATACGGCTCGCACTCGGCGGCAGCCTGCGCAAACTGTTGCGGCTTCACTGCCCAGACCACCGCCTGCGCCATGCGCAATGCGGGCGACGGCGAGGCGAACACCTGCAGCCCGGCAAAGCGTTGCTGCAGACGCTGGCGCTGCTCGGCAAACGGTTCGACGACGAGCAGGCGTGCCGCGTCAGCTCCAGCGCCCAGCAGTCCGCCGATCAGGGCGCTGCTCATATTGCCGCCACCGATGAAAGCAGTAACGGGCAGGGAATCGGGGATGACGGAGGTGGGGGGCAGTGTCTGGTTCATGCCACGCATTATTCCTTCAAGCCGGGTTCGATTCACCGATAATTAACCTTCTATGCGCATCCTCGCCCTCGACACCAGCACCGAAGCCCTGAGCGTGGCGCTCAGTGTGGACGGCGTCTGCCACAGCCGCGAAGAAGCCGGCGGCGCACGCGCCTCGCAGCGCCTGCTGCCCTTGTGCGCCGAACTGCTGCAGACCGCCGGGCTGCAATTTTCCGACCTCGACCTGATCGGCATGGGCGCCGGCCCCGGCGCCTTCACCGGGCTGCGCACTGCCGCAGCCGCAGCCCAAGGCCTGGCCTACGCGCTCGGTCTGCCGGTCGCGCGCATCGACACCCTGATGGCGCAGGCGGAAACCGCTTTTCCTCTGCTGCAGGCCCATGGCGCAGGGCGGCCCGAACTGGCACGGATCGAGCCCGGCAGTATTGTCCTCGCAGCAAACGACGCGCGCATGGGCGAGATGTATTGGGAACTGTTTCGCGCCGACGGCACAGGCTGGCAACGCCTGCACCCACCCGCCGTCCATTCCCCCGAACGCGCTTTGCTGGCCTGGGCCGAAGTCTTGGCCAATCTGCCCGCACAACGCAGCCCGGGCACGCTGCTGCTCGCCTGCGGCAATGCCTGGAGCGTCCACGCGGAAAATCTGACCACCGCGTGCGCCCGTCTGTCGGCCGACAACCCGCGCCTGCGCGCGCTGCACCGCGCCGTGCTGCACGCCATCGCCTGCACACCGTCTGCGGCAGCGGTCGCGCGGCTGGCACGGCAGCAACATGCAGCCGGTCTCACGGTGGCGGCCGCGCTGGCGCAGCCGATCTATGTCCGCGACAAAGTGGCCCTCACCACGGCCGAGCGCGAACTCGCCCGCGCATGAACGCCCGCCTGCGCCCCCGCGACGACGCCGCCGCTGCCGGGCAGATTGCCTACGCCCTGCGGCAGATGACCCCGGCAGATCTCGACGCCGTGGCGCACATCGAAAACTCGGTCTACACCTTCCCCTGGAGCCGCGGTAACTTTGCCGACTCACTCACCGCGCAGTATCACGCGCAGGTCCTCACCGATCAGACCGATACTGTGCGCGGCTACTTCGTCGCCATGCCTGGGGTGGAAGAAATGCACCTGCTCAACATCTCCGTTGCACCCGAGGTGCAGGGCCAGGGCCTGAGCCTGCTGATGCTGGACGCCGTGACCCTGCTGAGCCGGGCCGACGGCGCGCACCTGCTGTGGCTGGAGGTGCGCCCCAGCAATGCGCAGGCGGTGCGCATTTACGAGCGCTACGGCTTCTACCCCATCACCCGCCGACGCGACTATTACCCGGCGCAAGACGCGCACGGACGCCCCTGCCGCGAAGACGCCCTGGTCATGTCCGCGCAAGTGGGCGACCTGCTGCAGCGCCGCGGCCTGCGCTCGGCATCGACCGGCTGAACGCATGTCCGACCATCCCACACAACTTGATCCACCAGGACCGCGCATCACCCCGCAAACCCTGCGCTGGACGCAGGCGCTCGGCCTGGGGCCGTTGTTCGTGCGGCGCAGCGTGCTGGAGCAGCAGGGCATGCCGCAAAGCCCCGCAGCTGCCGCCTCCCATCCCCTTGCCGTGTCCGTGGCCGCGCCCATGCAGGACGCTCCGGCAGCGCACGCCATCACCGCGGCAGCCCAGCCCCGGAGCGCCACACAGCCTCCGCCCGCAGTTTTCTCGCGCTCCAACACCGAACGGGTCAGCGCCATCGCGCGCATGGGCTGGGACGAACTGCAGGCGACCACCCAGGCCTGTCGCGCCTGCAAGCTGGGTGGCAGTCGGCATCAGGCCGTGTTCGGCAGCGGCTCCAGCCAGGCCCGCTGGATGATCGTGGGCGAAGCCCCCGGCGCGGAGGAAGACCGCCAGGGCGAACCCTTCGTCGGCGCGGCCGGACAGTTGCTCGACGCCATGCTGCACGCCATCGGCCTGGACCGTCGCGCCGACGACCCGCAACGCGCCGTCTATATCGCCAATGTGCTCAAGTGCCGCCCACCCGGCAACCGCAACCCGGAGCCGGAGGAGGTGGCCCAATGCGCACCCTTGCTACAGCGCCAGATCGCCCTGCTCCAGCCCGGTCTCATTCTCGCGCTCGGACGCTTTGCAGCGCAAAGCCTGCTCGGCAGCAACGCGCCCATCAGCCAGCTGCGTGGTCGGGTGCATCAATTCGTCGGCATCCCCGTGATCGTGAGTTATCACCCGGCCTACCTGCTGCGCAACCCGGCGGATAAGGCGCGCGTCTGGCGGGATTTGTGCTTTGCACGCAACACGGTGAGCCGGGCGGCGCAGGATTGAGGGTTGGAGTGCCCGCGCATCATTGTGGAATTTAGTGACTTATTTCACGTTTTTTGCAATGCGTTCTGCCCGTATGGGGGTTGACCCCGAGCGCCAACTCTCCACTGTCTCCGAACAATGTAAACATCGTCAATAAGCGATGCGCGCCGGGCACAACATGGCGAGTCCGGCTCAGACATCGCCCACACTCTGGAGTGAGACATGCAAATCGATACCGCGTTTTTCATCAATGCCCTCGGCATTGCCATCATGATCTATGGCCTTGTGGACGTGTTGCTTCTGGGCAGCAAAATTCCGGGCGGCCAGGTCGGCAAGGCCTGGAAAATGCTCACCGTGCTGATCGGACTGTTCACTGTGGGCTATCTGGTGTCGCCGTTTTTCAGCTCCCTGCCCGCAGATTCCATCCGCATCATCGTCTCGCTGATTTTCCTTTTCGGCGCGGTCTATGTAATCCTGACCGTGCGGCTGCTTTACCGCATCATTGCCGAATTGACCGCCTGATCCACCTTCCAATGCAAAAAGCCCGGTTAGACCGGGCTTTTTGCATTGCGCAACGGCCGCAGGGCGGCTCAATGCATTTCGTCGCGGATGTACACATCACCCTTGAGGCTGGCGATGTAGGCGGCGATGTCCTGCAGGTCCTGCGTGTTG
>JAJXTO010000050.1 GCA_021783695.1 Pseudomonadota bacterium
GAACGTCGCAGCACACACCGCAGCACACAGCCCGCGCCGCCGCGCGCAAACCCAAAACGCCCGACACAAACAGCCTGCCCATCCTCACCAACGCACAACCAGAATTCGTGCGGTTTTGAGCGCGGCGATTCAGCCGGACAGGGCCCCACGCGCATGAACTTCCTGTCTCCCCTGCTTGTCGATCTCGGCATCATCGCCCTGGCCATGGCAGGGGCGATGATGCTCTGGCTGAAACTGATCCAGCATCTTTGGGGACTGGGCAACTCCAGCCCCTATCCACCGGCCGTGCTGCTGTTCATCGCAGGGGTGGCTGCAGCGGTCCGTCACCGCTTGCTATTGCTGCCCGGCCTGGTGTTGCCCGGTGTGCTGGTGCTGGGCTGGCAGCTCCGCCCGCTGAAACAGAAACTGCACCGCGCGAATGCCCAGTTGCAGGCCGCCTTCAACTACTCCGGCATCGGCATCCTTCTGGTCAACGGGGGTGGCGAGGTTCTCGACTTCAACCCGGCTTTCAGCCAGATGCTCGGCTATGAACTGGAGGAGCTGCGTGCATTTCCGCGGGTCAACGATTTCCTGCATCCTGACGACCGCAATCCGGTCGCAGAGCAGCTAGTCGAGATAGCCGACGCCGTGGTTGGCGCCTACTGCGCGCATCGCCGCTACCGCCACAAAAACGGCCAGTACAGGATATTGCGCTGGCATGTCTCACCTGTGCAGGATGAGGCGGGAGCCGTCAATGCCATCGTCTGCTACGCGATCGACGTCACCGATGAACTTGCGCGCAAGCAGTTGGTGGAACGGCAGACGGCCTTTCTTCATGCTGTACTCGACAACATGCACGACATGGCCTACGCCTGCGACGAAAACGGCCTACTGAATTATGCAAATGCTGCTGCAATCCGCGCAGGATTGCCCGCCAAGACAGCGCTGTCGCTGCGTCAGCTCGAACTCATCTCTGCGGTTTACGCAATCGATCGCACTCGAGTTCCACTCGCCGAATTCCCCCTGGGGGCCGCATTGCGCGGAGAACCCAAGGTCGCCGAAGAATTTTTGACCCAGGATCCGCAAGGGCGTTGGCGGCGATATCAGATCACCGCCAGCAGGCTGCAGGATACGGCGGGGGCTTCTCTGGGCGCCGCTGCCTTGGCGCACGACGTGACAGATATTCGCGCCGTCGAACACCGCTTCAAATGGCTGATCGAGCATGATGAACTCACCAATCTGCCTAATCAGACCCTGCTCATCGAACTGCTCGAAGGCTGGCTGGAGACACACGCGGAGCCGGGCGACGGCGAACTGGCGGTGTTCATGCTCGACATTGATCGCTTTTGCCAGATCAATGACAGCTTCGGTCACGCACTGGGCGACGACCTGCTGATGGAAACCGCGGCCCGGTTGAAATCGGTTTTGTCCGCGCAGGACACTCTGGCGCGCTGGGGCGGCAATGCATTTGTCGTGCTCCATCCATGCGCAGGGGACCAGCAACAGATCCAGACTGACGCCGAGTCCCTGCTGTCCAGCCTGAACATGCCTTTCGTGCTGGATGGGCAAACGATCTTCATGAGCGCGAGCCTCGGCATCGTCAGGGCGCCGCGCAATGGTCGCTCGGCAACCCAGTTGTTGAGCCAGGCCGATCTGGCCATGTACCGCTGCAAGGCCAACACCCCTGGGCACGCGATGTTCTACACCGCCGACATGAGCCAGCGCGGGCGCGAACGCATCGAGATGGAAACCGACCTGCACCATGCCCTTGCGCTGGAGCAATTCTTCCTGCATTACCAGCCCAAGGTCTGCCTGCAGACCGGTGTCGTGATCGGAGCTGAAGCGCTGCTGCGCTGGCAACATCCGCAGCATGGCCTGGTTTCTCCGATGACCTTTATCCCCCTGCTGGAGGAAACCGGGCTGATCGTGGCGGTCGGCGAATGGGTGTTGAACGCCGCATGCCAGCAAATCCGTGCCTGGGCCACGCAAGGAAAGACGCCGCTGCCGATTGCCGTCAACTGCTCGGTGCGTCAGCTGCAGGGCGATCTGATCCTGCGGCAGGTGTCTGCGGCCCTTGCCGACTCGGACATCGCGCCCAGGCTGCTGGAACTGGAGATCACGGAAAGCATGATGTTGCGCGACCCCGGGCATGTCTATGGACTGATCGTGCAACTGGGCGAACTCGGCGTGCAAACCTCGATCGACGATTTCGGCACCGGCTATTCCTCTCTGGCCTCGCTCAAGCGCCTTCCGGTCACCACGCTGAAACTCGACCGCGCCTTTGTCAGCGATCTGCCTGACGACCCGGATGATGCGGCCATCACCCGCGCCGTCCTGTCCATGGCGAAAGCTCTGCACATGCAGGTCGTTGCCGAGGGTGTGGAAACCCAGGAACAGGCCGAGTTTCTCAGGGCCTTGGGCTGCGAAGCGTATCAAGGCTGGCTGTTCAGCCCAGCCGTCCCGCCCGCGCGCTTTGCAGAATTCCTGACCGACGCCGAGGCGACGTCACTGTCTTGAACTCCACCATGATGATCTCCCTCTCTGATACCGAGCTATCCGGTTTTTCCCGTCTCATGTTCGACGCCGCCGGCATCACCCTGGCGCCCTCGAAAAAAGCGCTGGTCGAAGGTCGCCTGTCCAAGCGTCTGCATGCGCTCGGCCTGGACAGTTTCACCGCCTATCTGCAGCATCTGCACACCAATGTCGGAGAGCGCCAGCAGGCCATCGACCTGCTGACCACGAACGAAACCTATTTTTTCCGCGAGCCGCGGCACTTCGCCTACCTGTCGGAACAGATCGTTCCCGCGGTGGACCCCTCGCGCGCGCTGCGGGTGTGGAGCGCGGCTTGCTCCAGCGGCGAGGAACCCTACAGCATGGCCATGGTGCTGGCCGAGCGCATGGGGCAGCGGCCCTGGGAGATCGTGGCCTCGGACATCTCCACCCGCATTCTGGAACAGGCTCGACGCGCCATCTACCCGATGGAACGCGCCGAAAAAATTCCCCAGCCCTACCTCAAGGCATTCTGTCTCAAGGGCACGGGAACCCAGGTCGGCAGCTTCACCCTGCAACCGGCCATCCGCGATCGGGTGCGGTTTCAGGAGGTCAATCTCAATACCACCCTGCCCGACAACGGCCAGTTCGATTTGATCGTGCTGCGCAATGTGATGATCTATTTCGACGCCGACACCAAGCGCGCCGTGTGCCGCCGCCTGCTGGATGTGCTGCGCCCTGGCGGTCATCTGTTCATTGGCCATTCCGAAAGTCTCAACGGTCTGGACCTGCCGTTGCAGACCGTGCAACCAGCCGTATACCGCAAGCCGTGACGCACACCGCACCATTGACGATCGCGCCTCCCCCCGCCCCGGCGGACGAGGAGCCGCTCGAAATTTTTCTTCAGCCGGGGGAGCTGTATTTCGGCGAAGGCCGCACCCGTGTGCGCACCCTGCTCGGCTCGTGCGTGGCCATCTCCGTGTGGCACCCCAGGCTGAAAATCGGCGGACTGTGTCACTACATGCTGCCCGGCCGCGGCGCGCATCATGGCGCGCACCGCGGCCTTGATGGCCGCTATGCCGATGAAGCGATGCTGCTGTTCCAGCGCGACATGCGGGCGGCTGGTACGCGCGCAGACGAATATGAAGCCAAGCTGTTCGGCGGCGGGCGCATGTTCACTCAGAACAAACCGCCGCATGTGCATGCCGGCTGCCTCGACGTGCCCTGCAAAAACGTGTTGCGCGGACGCGAACTGGTGCAGCAGCATGGCCTGCGCCTCAAGGCCGAGCACCTCGGCGGCGAAGGCCACCGCAATGTGCTGTTCGAGATCTGGAGCGGCGACGCCTATCTGAAGTTCTGGGGCCAGAACGCCGAGCAATCCGCCGGCTGAATCCAATGCACGACAAGCCCATGCAGGGAAACAAACTCATGATCCGGCCCGACAAGGTCAAGGTGTTCATCGTCGATGACTCGGCTGTGGTGCGTCAGGTGCTGCAAGCTGTTCTGCTGCGCGACCCTGGCATCGAGGTGATCGGAGCTGCGCCCGACCCGCTATTCGCGCTGCAGCGGATGCAGCAAGGTGCTTGGCCTGATGTTCTCGTGCTGGACGTGGAAATGCCACGCATGGATGGCATTACCTTCCTGAAAAAACTCATGGCCGAGCGCCCGCTGCCCGTGGTCATCTGCTCGACCCTCACCGAGAAAGGCGCGCAGATCACTTTGGACGCGCTGGCCGCTGGCGCGGTGAGCGTGGTGACCAAACCGCGCGTGGGCCTGAAGGATTTTCTGCTGGAACAAACTGCTGAACTCACGCTGACCATCAAGGCCGCGGCACGCGCCAATCCACGCAGTCTGACCGCTGCGCTGCGCCCGACTGTTGCCACAAAAAGCGTGGCGCCAACGACCTTTACGCCCGGCTCGCATGTACTTACCGACACCACGGAGAAAATCATCGCCATGGGGATGTCCACTGGCGGTACCCTGGCGCTGGAGCGCGTGCTCACAACCCTGCCCCGCACGCTGCCAGGCATCGCCGTGGTGCAGCATATGCCGGAAAAATTCACCGCCACCTTTGCGGAACGCCTGAACTCGGTCTGTGCTCTGGAGGTACGCGAGGCGCGCGACGGCGACCGACTGATTCCCGGGCTGGTGCTCATCGCGCCGGGAGGCCGTCACATGCAGGTGCGGCGCAGCGGCGCGCAGTATCACGTCGAGGTGCGCGACGGCCCACCGGTCAACCGCCACCGTCCGTCGGTGGATGTGCTGTTCCGTTCGGTGGCGCAATGCGCAGGGCGTAACGCCCTGGGCGTCATCCTCACCGGCATGGGAGACGATGGCGCGCGCGGACTGAAGGAGATGCACGACGCCGGCGCCCGCACCGTGGCGCAGGACGAAGCCACCAGCGTGGTGTACGGCATGCCCAAGGAAGCGGTGAAGCTCGGCGCTGCCGATATCAGCCTGCCGCTAGGTGAGATGGGTGCAGCGATGGTGAAATATGGGAGCGGTTAGTGTTGACGAACGCTATTAGGGCAAGTGCCTATGTCACGCGCGCTCGATGTACCGTTTGTCATGAAGTCCCTTTTTTCAGCGACCCCAAGTGAAATGAAATCGATCAGCAACCTCCGCATCCGCACCCGCATGACCTTGGGTTTGCTCGGCATGCTTGCCGTTATCGTCCTCAACGCGGTTCTCGCACAGCAGCAACTGGCGCAGTCAAACGACAGGCTAGGCACCATCATCCATGTGCAAAGTCAGCGGATTCAGTTGCTCGATGCGTTCTTCGCGAATTTTCAAAGCACAACAAACGCGCTGTATCAGGCGCTGCTCAACCCGGTCAGAGATCAAGCGCAGCAACGTCTGCTGACAGATCAACTGGGCAGCAACCGGAAGGACACTGAGCGCATTTTCAAAACCCTGCAAGCCTTACCGCCTGACACCGAAGTCAACGCGGAAATGGCAAAGATCAAGGATTTGATGGAACAGAACCGCAAGGTGCAGCAGCAGGTCATCGGCCTGATGCACCAAGGTCTTTATCCACAAGCCAGCACCATCTACACCCAGCTGGCTTCCCCCATCGTCGCGGCGATGCGCGACCACATCCGCGCCCTGATTGCGCGCCAGAAGGCCGCAATGCAAATTGCGTATGAGCGCGGCCAGGCAGACTACGCGCGCGCCATGCGCAACACCTTGCTGATCACCCTTGGGTTCATTGTTGCGGCAATGGTCGGTGGCATTCTCATCACCCGCTCCATTACCCGTCCCCTTGCGCAAGCCGTCGCCGTGGCGCAGCGTGTGGCCGAGGGGGATCTGTCGGTACAGGTGCAATCGAGCGCCAAGGACGAGACCGGCGCCCTGTTGCGCG
>JAJXTO010000037.1 GCA_021783695.1 Pseudomonadota bacterium
CCTGGACGCGCCCTGCCGATTCGCCGCTGCAGGGCGAGGGCATCAGTAGTCTGATCGAATTCGGCGGCCTGCTGGAGCGTGGCGGTTGCAACTTCTCGCATGTGCGCGGCCCCAAGCTGCCGCCCTCGGCCACCCAGCACCGGCCCGAGCTGGCGGGTGCGCCGTTCGAGGCGCTGGGCATTTCGCTGGTCTTCCACCCGGTCAATCCTCATGTGCCGACTGTGCACATGAATGTACGCATGCTCGTCGCCCAGCCCGAGGGCCAGGCGCCAGTGGCCTGGTTTGGCGGCGGCATGGATCTGACGCCGTATTACGGCTTCGAGGAGGACGCAGTGCATTTTCACCGCACCTGCAAGGCCGCGATGGCGCCGTTTGGCGACGACCACTATCCGCGCTTCAAGGCCTGGTGCGACGATTACTTTTTTCTCAAGCATCGCAACGAGCCGCGCGGCATCGGCGGGGTGTTTTTCGATGATTACGCCGACGGCGGCTTCGACCGCGGCTTTGCCCTCATGCGCGCCGTGGGCGACGCTTTTCTGCCCGCCTATCTGCCCATCGTCGAACGCCGCCGCGGCCTGCCCTACGGCGAGCGCGAGCGCGACTTTCAGGCCTACCGCCGTGGACGCTATGTCGAATTCAATCTGGTGTGGGACCGGGGCACGCATTTCGGCCTGCAGTCGGGCGGGCGCACCGAGTCCATCCTCATGTCCATGCCGCCCATCGTGAAGTGGCGCTACGACTGGCACCCCGAGCCGGGCTCGCCCGAAGCGCGGCTGTATGAGGTGTTTCTGCAGCCACGCGACTGGGCCGCTGCGTGAACCGAGAGCCCTCGACTGCGCTGCGGCGCATCGGCCTGCTCGGCGGCAGTTTCGACCCCATCCACAGCGCGCACCTGCAACTCGCCCATAGCGCCTGCGCCGAGCTGGCGCTCGACGCGGTGTGGTTCATCCCCGCAGGCCAGCCCTGGCAGCGCGACCCGCTCGCTGCCAGCCCGCAGCAGCGCTGGGACATGGTGAAACTCGCCATCGCGGGCCTGCACGGACTGCGCGCGTGCGACATCGAACTCAAGCGCGACGGGCCGAGCTACACCATCGACACCGTGCGTGAATTGCGTGCCACCTACCCAGAGACCGCATTCACCTTCATTCTCGGGGCTGATCAACTGCGCAATCTACCCACCTGGAATGGCTGGAGCGAGATCGTCGCGCAGGTCGATCTCGCCGCAGCGCGCCGCCCTGGTTATGCCGACAGCGCGCCACCCGAATTGCTTGTCACACTGGCGGCGCACGGCCACCAGCTGCACCGGCTGGAGATGGCCGAAATCGACCTCTCCGCCACCCGCGTGCGCGAGCGCATCGCCCTCGGCCAGCCGCTCGCCGGGCTGGTGCCTGCGGCTGTGGCACACTACATTGATCAACACCGCCTCTATCAGCACTGAAACCGCATGGATATCCGCAAACTGCAACGCACCATCGTCGACGCCCTGGAAGCCGTCAAAGCGCAAGACATCGAGGTGTTCAACACCGAAGCACTCACCAGCCTGTTCGACCGGGTGATCGTCGCCAGCGGCACTTCCAACCGCCAGACCCGCGCTCTGGCCAGCAGCGTGCGCGACAGCGTCAAGGCCGCCGGATTCGCGGTGCGCAACCCCGAGGGCGAAGAAACCGGCGAATGGGTGCTGGTGGACTGCGGCGGCGCGGTGGTGCACATCATGCAGCCCCCCATTCGCGCCTACTACCGACTCGAAGAACTCTGGGGCGCCAAGCCGGTTCACCTCAAACTGGGCGGGGCCAAAAAAGGCAGTGCACAAGCCGCAGCCAAAGTAGTCGCCCAAGGCCCGGACAGCCGCCCTGACAAACCCGAGGAACCGGCGAAGCCTCCCGCGCGCAAAACCGTCTACAAAACCGCGGCCGCCAAGCGCCCTGCGGCCAAAAAAACCGCAGCGAAAAAGCCTGCGGCAAAAACCGCCCCGGTGCGCACCTCGCCCTATGGCGAAACCAGTCCCGAGAAAAAGCGCGTGACCCGCGTTGTCGGCACGGCTGCCGGAGCGCACCCGGCGCCTTCGGCGCCTGCTCGCAAGCGGGCGCAAACCAGCAGCGCAGCGCCCGCAGCCAAACGCCCGGCTGCGCGCAAAGCCGCGCCGAGAAAGACCGCGGTGGGCAGCGCCGCTGCAAAGCTTCCCGCAGCCAAAAAAACAGCGGTCAAGACCGCAGCGAAAACCGCAGCGCGCAAGGCGCCAGCCAAGCGGTCTGCAGCCAAGAAGCTGGCGTCCTGATCGCTAGCCGTTGCCTGCGACGCCCTGCCCACGCAGCGCATGAAGCTCTGGCTGCTCGCCGTGGGCCAGCGCATGCCGCGCTGGGTGGACGAGGCCTACGCCGACTACGCCAAGCGCCTGCCGCCAGAAACCCCGCTACTGCTCAAGGAAATTCGCGCGGAAACCCGCAGTTCCAGCATCAGCGCCGAGGCGGTGATGGAGCGCGAAGCGCAGCGCATCGACGCCGCGCTGCCTGCCGGTGCGCGCCTCGTCGCGCTCGATGAGCACGGCCAGTGCCTCACCACCGCCGCGCTTGCCGAGCAACTGCATCACTGGCGGCAGGATGGACGCGATATCGCCCTGGTCGTCGGCGGTGCGGACGGCCTGGCGCCGCGGCTCAAGCAGCGCGCCCACACCCTGTTGCGCCTGTCCGACCTCACCTTGCCGCATGGCCTGGTGCGCGTGTTGCTGGCCGAACAGCTTTACCGCGCGCACAGCCTGCTCAGCGGCCACCCGTATCACCGCGCCTGACGATCGCAACGCCTGCAGGCCAAGGCGATAATGGGCGCTTCCCACCCTCCTGCCATTGCGATGACGTTTCCGACCGCCGACACCCTCTGGGCCGATGTGCTTGGCGTGCGCCAGCAGCAACCGCTGGTCCACAACATCACCAATTTCGTGGTGATGAACTACAACGCCAACGCCCTGCTGGCCCTGGGTGCCGCGCCGGTGATGGCGCACGCCCGCGAGGAAGTGCGCGACATGGCGGGCATCGCCCAGGCACTGGTGCTCAATATCGGCACCCTCGCGCCGGATTGGGTGGATGCCATGGGAATGGCGCTGGACACTGCGCTTGGCCGCGGCATTCCCGTGGTGCTCGACCCGGTTGGCGCAGGCGCAACGCCCTATCGCAACCAGACCATTGCCACGCTGCTGGCCATCGGCAGCCCCACGGTCCTGCGCGGCAACGGCTCGGAGATTCTCAGCGTGGCCGGAGTGGAAGCCGCCACCCGCGGCGTGGACAGCTCTGCCGCGTCCGACGACGCCGTGGCAGCCGCGCATGCGCTTGCCGCGCGGCTGAACGCGGTTGTGTGCGTCAGCGGCGCGACCGATCATGTCGTCGCCCCGGACGGCCGCCATTTGCGCCTGTCCAACGGCCACCCGTGGATGACGCGGGTCACCGGCGTCGGCTGCGCGGCCAGCGCCCTCATCGGCGCCTTCTGCGCAGCGCAGCCCGACGCCTTTCACGCCACCGCAGCCGCCATGGCCTATCTTGGCGTGGTGGGTGAAGTGGCGGCGCAGCAAGTGGAGGCGGCGGGCGGCGGCGTGGGACAGTTGCAGGTCGCATTGCTCGACGGCTTGCAACTGCTGGACGCCGCAACCTTCCACGCCCGCCTGCGCCTGGCCCATGGCTGAGGCCGCCCGCCGCTGGCCCCTGGCGGCGCTGCGCCTGCATCTGGTGACCGATGCCGCGCTATGCGGCCCGCGCGGCATGGAGGCCGTGGTGGCCGCCGCCGTGCGCGGGGGCGCGACCTGTGTGCAATTGCGCGAAAAGCATCTGGACACCCGGCTGTTTGTGGAGCGCGCCCGCGCGCTCAAGGCACTGCTCGCGCCGTTGGGAGTGCCACTGATCATCAATGACCGGCTCGACATCGCCCTGGCGGTTGGCGCCGACGGCATGCATGTCGGCCAGAGCGACATGCCGCCCGGCGAGGTGCGCTGCTTCCTGCCGCATGCGCTCATCGGTCTGTCGGTGGAAAATGCCGCGCAGGTGCATGCTGCGGCCAACTGCCCCGTCGACTATCTGGGCGTCAGTCCGGTGTTTGCCACCCCGAGCAAGACAGACACCGCGTCGGCTCTCGGCCTGGAGGGGCTGCGCGCTCTGCGTGCACTGACGCGTCGGCCGCTGATCGCCATCGGCGGCATCGACCTGGACAACGCCGCGCAGGTCATGGCCGCTGGTGCCGACGGCCTCGCCGTGGTGCGCGCCCTGTGTGCCGCCCCCGATCCCGCTGCAGCGGCGCAAGCCTTGCGCCGCCATACCGACCCGCGATCCACGCCATGACCCTGCCCGACGCCGCCCAGACCATTCTGCCCACCGCGCGGTATGCCCGCGTGCTCACCATCGCCGGTTCCGACAGCGGCGGCGGCGCCGGCATCCAGGCCGACCTCAAGACCATTGCCGCGCTGGGCTGCTATGGCATGACGGCCATCACCGCCATCACCGCGCAGAACACGCAGGGCGTGCGTGCCATCCATGCCCTGCCTCCGGAGTTGCTCGCGCAGCAGATCGACGCCGTGGTCGACGACATCGGCGTCGACGCGGTGAAAATCGGCATGCTGCACAACGAAGCCGTGGTCCATGTGGTGGCAGACGCCATCCGCCGCCATCGCTTTCCCCATGTGGTGTTCGACCCGGTGATGGTCGCCGCCAGCGGGGACAAGCTCATCACCGAGTCCACCGTGGACATGCTGGTGCATGAACTGTTTCCCCTGTCCTCGCTGATCACTCCCAATCTGGACGAAGCCCGGTGGCTGCTGCGGCTCGGCTCAAAGTCCACCGAGGCCCTCGGCGAAGCGGCTCACCTGCTGCACGCGCTCGGCGCTCCCGCGGTCCTGCTCAAAGGCGGCCATCTGCCTGGCCTGACAGTCACCGATCTGCTGCGTCTGCCGGACGGGCGGCTCATCCACAGGGAAACGCCGCGCATCCCCACCCGCAACACCCACGGCACTGGCTGCAGCCTGTCATCGGCCATCGCCGCGTATCTGGCGCTGGGCGAGCCACTGGCGGACGCGGTCCATCATGGCCTCGACTATGCGCAGGCCGCGCTGAGCGCCGGGGCAGACATGCGGCTTGGCCACGGGCACGGCCCGCTCAATCACGGTTTTGCGCCGCAGGCCACCAAGCGGCTAGCGCTGTAATTCCGGTTTCATCCCCCGGGCCTCGCGCCAGCGCAGCACGCCTGCCGTCAGCAGGGTGAACGCCAGACTGGGCAGCGCCGAGCCCCAGTTCGGCCACCACGCTGTGCCTGCCTGAAACACCACAATGCCCAGGAGCCAGACGATCGTCGGCCCCCCGCGCCAGTTGCTCTGCGGCGGCAAGCCCAGTGCGAGTTGCCCGATCACCACGCCGAACAGCGGCACAAACACCGAACTCAGAGTGAGCAGAAACGGCTCCAGCGCATGCATCGGCAGCGCCAGCGCCGCGGCGGTGGCCAGGACCACCAGCGTCATGCCGATGCGGCGGATACTCCAGCGGCCATTGAGAAAATTGGTCGAGACCGCACCCGAGTGCACATCGCCGTAGGCGTTGTCCACCTCGTCCACCAGAATGAAACCCAGTGCGATCAGCCCGCCTTGCGCCAGCAGCAAGGTACTGAGCATGTCGATGTCGGATGGCGACACGCTGATGACCATCAAGCCGAGCGCATAGCACCAGATATTCGCCGCGGCATAGCCGATCCAGGTGCCCCACGCCGTGGCGTCCGCGTGTCGTCCGTAGCGGGCGTAATCGGCCACCAAGGGCAGCCAAGACACCGGCATGGCCACCACCAGATCCATTGCGGCGAGCAGACTCATCGACCCGTCGCCCGGCCTTGCCCACAGTGCTGCCAGACCCTGCTGCCCGGCTTTCAGTCCAAACTGGTAGCTCAGCCAAAGCAGCGATGCGACGATCAGCGGCATGGCCGCGCGGCTGACGAAGCGCCGCACCAGGCCGATCATCCGCCCGCCGGCCAGCACCAGCAGCAGCGTGCCCCAGGCCAGCGTCGCCGCCACCGGAATCCAGCTTGAGCGTACGCCGAACACATGGTCGATGATGGTGCGTGTGCCATCACGCATCACCACCAGTTCGAACGCGGTCCAGCCCAGCAGCTGCACCACGTTCACCGCCACCGGAAGCATGGCAAAGCGCTGCCCCATGGTGCGACCGATCAGCGCCGAACTCGACAGCCCATGTTTGCTGCCGATTCCAGCCACCCAGGCCAGCAAGCCCGCGCCCAGCACCGAGCCCATGACAATTGCTCCCAGAGCCTGCGGCAGACTCAGCCCCGGCCGCAGATACGCGCCCACCTGCATGACCAGCAGGCCCACGCCCAGGCTGAACCACAGCGCCAGCGCGTCACCGAAGCTGAGAACCCGTTCCGCGGCGGGAACGCAGGCGTTGGACGCGTGCGCCGCGTCGGTCGGGGAAGGCTGTTCTGCCATGAATGGCTTTCTCGCGTGCTCACGCTGAAAACCCTGCCGCACGCCGCCGCGCATGAATCGCAGCTGCTGCGGGCCGTGCTTCCCTGCGCGAGGACGATCTCAATCAGGTTCGAAGGGACTTTCTCAGCGCAAGCCACATCATGCAGCCGCGCACCCCCAGCGTTGCGCCGCCGGATTGCGGCGCTGTCAGGATTGTAGGCAGCACAACCTGCATCGTTTGATCCAAGGCAAGGGGCGCCCGCGCGGGCGTTCGGGAGACTATTCTGTGTTGCCCGAATATCGCGCTGCCGCCATGTGTTCAAGTCCTTCCCGCTGGTCACACCCGTCCCTGGCCGGACGTCTGCTGTGGGCCGCGCCCTATTCCCTGCTCGGCCTGCTCATTGCCTTGCCGGCCTGCGTGCTGGGCGCCAGATTGCAGCGGCGTGACCATACCCTGGAATGCACTGGTGGTCGGCTGGCCCGGTGGGTGCTGCGCCTGCCCAACCGCCATCGCATCGTCGCCATCACCCTGGGCCACGTCATTCTGGCGGTGAACGTCAGCGCCATGCAGCAGTTGCGCGCCCACGAGCGCGTGCATGTGCGGCAATACGAGCACTGGGGCCCCTTCTTCGGCCTGGCCTATCTGCTGGAAAGCCTGTGGCAAACCCTGCGCGGCCGCGACGCCTACCGCGCCAACCGCTTCGAACGCGAGGCCTATGCGAAGGGCGGGCCGTTCACGCCTTGACCGGCCCGCATGCCGGGTCAAATCCTCCCGATGCCTGTTTTGACGGATTGTTGATATGCATCAAGTGAGATATTTTCCAAAGGCATACCTTGTAAAAGGGTCCACCGTGACTTTGAATGTTTACCGTTTGACAAGGAGATTGCCATGATGTCGACCAAACCGCTTTTGAGTGCTCTCGCTCTCAGCCTCTTGCTCGCGGGCGGGGGACTGACCGCAACTGCGGCCTATGCCCAGACGCAAAAACAGGAAACCATTTACGGTAGCCAGTTGATGACGCAAAAGGAGCGTCGCGAATACCGGCTCCAAATGCGCGAGGCGAAAACCGCGGAACAGCGCGAACACCTCCGTGCAGAGCATCACAAGCAGATGCAGGAGCGGGCAAAGGAGCGCGGCGTCAAACTACCTGACGCACCGCCCGCACAAGGAATGCATCAAGGCATCGGCCCGGGCGGCGGTGGCATGGGTAGCGGCGGCATGGGTAGCGGCGGCATGGGCCCCGGCGGTGGAGGCATGGGCCCGGGCGGGGCAGCGAAACCCTGAACAGCCTGCTGCGCTTCACGCGCAGCGTTCCGTCTGCAGGCATGAGCCGCAGGCCGCCTGTGGGGCCAGAGCACAGGCTGTGCTTTGGTCAGACTGATGCGCCAACTGCGCCGTCGATCCGCCGGTAGACCTGCGCAAACCGGCTCTGCTCCACGACCCCGTAATCGCCTGGGGCGTATTGCAGCAGCCAGTCGCCCGGTTTGCCGTGCAACAAGTCGCCGCCGCTGCTGCGGGCCATGCGAAACGGGTGCTGCATCTGCCGCGCCAAGACCGGAACGGGCATGTTGATGTAAGCGCCATCCTGCCCGGCCTGCGTGGGCACGAGCGGTTGGTAGCGGGCCTCGAAACGGGCGCGGGAGACGCTCCAGCGGTCGCCGGTCGATCCGGTGACGAGGGCGTCGCCCGCGGCATAGCGGTTCGGGCCTTCACGGCTGATGAGTTCGCCCTCAGCGGTTGCAAACTGCACCTGCACGGTTTCCTGCTTGATGTAAGCCGCGGCCTGCGCATCGGTCCGCAGATCCACGTTTTGCAGCAAGGGCGGAGCCGGATGGGTCATGGTGCGCTCGCTCATTTGCCGTCCAGCACATCCCAGCGCTCCAGGGCGTGGAGGAGTTCTTCGTCGATCCGGGCGAAGCGTTCCTGCATCTCGCCGATACGCGCCGTCGCCGAGGTGTAGCTGACCGGGTCGGCGAGCTGGTCGGACAGCGCCTTCTGCTCGGCTTCGAGCGCGGCGATCCGCCCCGGCAATTCCTGCAACTCACGCTGTTCCTTGTAGCTGAGTTTTTTTCTCGCCGGAGCGCTTGCGGCGACCCCTGACGCCGCAGCGTCAGGCTTGGCCTGCGCCACACCGCGCTTGTCCTGGCTCCCCCCGGCAGACTTGTTCAACTGCGCCTGCAGCGCACGGGCGCGTTGCGACTGGGTGAGCCAGTCGGTGACGCCACCTTCGTACTCGCGCCAGCGGCCCGGATCGTCAGGCGTGGATTCGCTGACGATGGTGCTGGTGACCACATTATCGAGAAAGCGCCGGTCATGGCTGACAAGGAACACGGTGCCGGGAAAATCCTGCAGTAGTTGTTCGAGCAGCTCCAGGGTGTCAATGTCGAGATCGTTGGTGGGCTCGTCGAGCACCAGCACATTGGCCGGGCGGGCAAACAGACGGGCGAGCAGCAGACGGTTGCGCTCGCCGCCCGAGAGGGACTTGACCGGCGAATGGGCGCGCGCCGGCGAGAATAGAAAATCTCCCAGATAACTCATCACATGCTTGCGCTGACCCGCAATTTCCACCCATTCACTGCCGGGGCTGATGGTGTCGGCCAGTGTGGCGTCGGGGTTGAGCACGGCACGCATCTGATCGAAATAGGCCACCTGCAGGCGTGTGCCCTGACGCACGGTGCCCAGATCGGGAGCGATGTCCCCAAGAATGAGCTTGAGCAGAGTGGTCTTTCCCGCGCCGTTGGGGCCGATCAGCCCGACCTTGTCGCCGCGCAGGATGGTGGCGGAAAAATCGCGCACGATCACGCGCTCACCATAGGACTTGCTGACGTTTTTCAGTTCCGCCACGATCTTGCCGCTGGACTGCCCGCCATCCACGTCGAGCTTGACCCGCCCGAGTGATTCGCGCCGCGCCGCGCGCTGGCTGCGCAGCGCTTCAAGACGGTTGATGCGGCTGACGCTGCGGGTGCGACGCGCTTCCACGCCCTTGCGGATCCAGACTTCTTCCTGCGCCAATAACTTGTCGGCACGTGCGTTCATCACCGCCTCGTCAGCAAGTTCCTGTTCCTTGCGCGCCTCAAACGCGGCGAAATTGCCGGGATAACTGCGCAAAATACCGCGATCGAGTTCGATGATGCGGGTGGACACATCATCGAGAAAGGCGCGGTCGTGGGTGATGAGAATGAGACTGCCGCGAAAGCTGGTGAGCAGTTCTTCCAGCCAGGCAATGGCATCGAGGTCGAGGTGATTGGTCGGCTCATCGAGCAGGAGCACGTCGGGCGCTGCCACCAGCGCCTGCGCCAACGCCACGCGCTTTTGCATCCCTCCCGACAGGCTGCCAATGCGGGTGGCGCCGTCAAGCTGCAGGCGCTGCAGAGTTTGGTCGACGCGCGTTTCCCAGTTCCAGCCGTCCAGCAGCTCGATACGGGTCTGCAGCGCATCGAGATCATCATCCGGCGCATGTTGCTCGAAGCGGTCGCGCAGGCTGCGGGCTTCGGCCACGCCCTCGCTCACCACATCGAACACAGTGGCATCCGCCGAAAAATCGGCCTCCTGCGGCACATAGACGCGGCGCAGACCCTGCTGCACCTGCACCAGCCCGTCGTCTGGCGGCTCCAGCCCGGCCAGGATGCGCAGCAGCGACGACTTGCCGGTCCCGTTGCGGCCGATGAGGCCGACGCGCTCGCCGGTTTCGAGCGACATGGCGGCGTGGTCGAGCAAGGCCACATGGCCAAAAGCGAGAGACAGATCAGAAACGGAGAGAACAGCCATGCGCGATGCGGATTGCAAAAGGAAGGGGAGATCCATTGTGCCTGCGTGCCTGGCATTCAGCAGCAGAGACGGCGCTACCATGCCCCGATGGATTCCCTGCGAGCAGAACTCGCCGCGCTGGCCGCACGTCTGATCGTGGAAGACGGCCTCGACTATGGCAGCGCCAAACGCAAAGCCGCAAAGCGTCTGCTGGGTAACCGCGTGGCGCACGACATGTTGCCGAGCAATGACGAAATCGAGCAGCAGGTGCGCGAAGAACTTGCCCTGTTCCACACCGACACCCAACCTGCCCAACTGTTGCATTTGCGCCGCGCGGCTCTGGCCCTGATGGAAGAGTTCGCCGCATTCAACCCGCATCTCGCCGGTGCCGTGTGGAACGGCACCGCCACAGAACGTTCAGACCTGCATGTGCTGCTGTTCACCGACGATGGCAAGGGCGTCGAGATTCACTGCATCGATCACGGGCTGGCATACCAGGTGGGCGAGGCCCCGCATTACGCGGGACGCGGCCGGGTGGAGCGACTCACCCTGCACTGGCCCGTGCGGGCGACCGAATCCGTGCCTGCCCATTTGAGCCTCTACACCGAAAAAGACCAGCGCGGCGCGCTCCTGCCAGACGCCCAGGGCCGCACCCCACGCGGAACGCTGCCTGCACTGCGGCGGTTGCTGGCTGCGCAGGAGGACGGTTCCGGGGAAACCCTGGGAGACTGAGCAGATTTTTCGGCCATGCACAATGCGATCTATCTGACTGACCTTTTTTCAAGCCCATGAACAAAATCAATATCTGGATTTTTGCCGCCATCCTCGGCCTGATTGCTGTGGTGCTGGGAAATGCGTGGTTCCAGCGGGAGCGCAGTGTCCCCATCTCGGTGGAAAAAAATGCCGTTCAGTCGTTTTTTGCAGATAAGCTCGTCGATCTTCAGGGAAAAACCATCGATCTGTCGCAGTACCGAGGCAAGCCTCTGGTGGTGAATTTCTGGGCCAGCTGGTGCCCGCCATGCATTGCGGAGATGCCTGATTTTTCCGACTTTTATCAGAAAAATAAGGATAAAGGCATCGAAATGGTGGGCATTGCACTCGACAATCCCACTGCGGTGCGCGGCTTTCTCAAAGAGCATCCGGTGAGCTACCCCATACTGCTGGGCGGCATGAACGGCATCGCCCTGAGCACCAGCCTGGGCAACAAGCAGGGTGGCCTGCCGTTCACCGTCGTGCTCGACGGCAAGGGCGATGTGGTGTTTCAGAAGCTGGGGAAAACTTCTCTCGACGAACTGAAAGACGCTGTACCCTCGGGCAGTTGAACCCCACTTCAAGCATCCTGCACTCCATGAGCCTGCCGCGCATCCTCGTCCTCCACGGGCCCAACCTCAATCTTCTGGGGCAACGTGAACCGCACATCTACGGCGCCACGACGCTGGCCGACATCAATCAATCGCTGCTCGCGCTTGGGGCCGAGCTGAACGTGGAGGTCGCGCACTTCCAGAGCAACCACGAAGGCGTGCTGATCGACCGGCTGCACGCCACCCGTCTGGACGGCACGCGATACATCGTGATCAATCCTGCCGCCTACACGCACACGAGCGTGGCCCTGCGCGACGCGATTGCCGCCACAGACCTGCCGTTCATCGAAGTGCACCTGAGCAATGTGTACCGGCGCGAGGCTTTTCGCCATCACTCCTATTTTTCCGATCTGGCGGTGGCGGTCATCAGCGGCTGCGGGGCGCACGGCTACGCGCTGGCTCTGCGGCACGCCGCGGCAGAACTGTCGAATCGTAAAAATTGATGGTCTAATGCGACACTTATCAGCGACTTAACGACAGATCATGGATTTACGCAAACTCAAGACTTTGATCGATCTGGTCTCCGACTCGAATGTTTCCGAACTGGAAATCACCGAGGCCGAAGGCACGGTGCGCATCGTCAAGGCGCAGCCCCAGCCGATCGTGCAATATGCGCAGATGCCCGCGTCGGCGCCCATGACTTATGCGCCCGCCGCGCCTCCGCCGGCACCGCCAGCCGCGGCACCCGCAGCGCCCCCGACCGCACCCGTGGTCGAAGGCCATGTGCTCAAGTCGCCAATGGTGGGGACGTTCTATCGGTCATCCTCGCCGGGCGCAGCGCCCTTTGTCGAAGTGGGCGATACGGTGAAAGTCGGGCAGACGCTGTGCATCATCGAGGCCATGAAAATCCTCAACGAGATCGAATGCGACAAGGATGGCGTCATCAAGGCCATTCTGGGTGAAAACGGTCAGGCTGTGGAATACGGCCAGGCGCTGTTCGTCATCGAGTAATTGCCTTCGGGCTGCGGACGGGGCCGGCGGTTTGACCCGCCCCAGACCGTCGGTCCTGCGCAACGCGGGCGCTACCGCCTTTTTCAGCACTTGAACGGACAACGCGCATGTTCAAAAAAATTCTCATAGCCAACCGCGGCGAAATTGCCCTGCGCGTTCAGCGCGCCTGCCGCGAGATGGGCATTCAGACCGTGGTGGTCTATTCCGAAGCCGACCGCGAAGCCAAGTATGTGCGCCTTGCCGACGAGGCGGTGTGCATCGGCCCCGCGCCTTCGGCACAAAGCTATCTGCACATGCCTGCCATCATTTCGGCCGCGGAAGTGACTGACGCCGAGGCCATCCACCCCGGCTACGGCTTTCTGTCGGAAAACGCCGACTTCGCCGAGCGGGTGGAGAAATCCGGCTTCGCTTTCATCGGCCCCCGTCCAGACTCCATCCGACTGATGGGCGACAAGGTCAGCGCCAAGCAGTCCATGATCCGCTCGGGCGTGCCCTGCGTGCCCGGCTCGGAAGGCGCGCTACCTGACGACCCGCGCGAAATCACCCGCATCGCCCGATCCATCGGCTACCCCGTCATCATCAAGGCCGCAGGC
Source organism: Pseudomonadota bacterium (assembly GCA_021783695.1). Taxonomy (GTDB): domain Bacteria; phylum Pseudomonadota; class Gammaproteobacteria; order Burkholderiales; family Burkholderiaceae_C; genus Thiomonas. The sequence goes on from JAJXTO010000037.1 coordinate 13,093, forward strand.
GGCGGCGGCGGGCGCGGCATGCGCGTGGTGCATACCGAAGCGGCGCTGATCAACGCTGTGACCATGACCCGCAGCGAAGCGGGCGCCGCCTTTGGCAACCCCGCGGTCTACATGGAGAAATTTCTGCTGCAGCCGCGGCACATCGAAATTCAGGTGCTGGCCGACACCCACGGCAACGCCCTGTGGCTGGGCGAGCGCGACTGCTCGATGCAGCGGCGCCACCAGAAAATCCTCGAAGAAGCCCCGGCGCCCGGAATTCCGCGCCGCCTGATCGAGCGCATCGGCACACGCTGCGCCGATGCCTGCAAAAAAATCGGCTATCGCGGAGCGGGCACCTTTGAGTTTCTGTACGAAAACGGCGAGTTCTATTTCATCGAAATGAACACCCGTGTGCAGGTCGAGCATCCGGTGACCGAGCTGATCACGGGCATCGACATCGTGGTCGAACAGATCCGCATCGCCGCAGGCGAAAAACTCACCGTGCGCCAGCGCGGGGTGCAGTTCAACGGCCACTCCATCGAGTGCCGCATCAACGCCGAAGACCCGTACAAGTTCACCCCGTCGCCCGGCCGCATCACCACCTGGCACGTCCCCGGCGGCCCCGGAGTGCGTGTGGATTCGCACGCCTACGCCAATTATTTCGTGCCGCCCAACTACGACTCGATGATCGGCAAGATCATCGTCCACGGCGCCACGCGCGAGCAGGCTATTGCACGCATGCGCATCGCCCTGTCGGAAATGGTGGTGGACGGCATCCAGACCAATATCCCGCTGCACCGCGATCTGATGGTGGACGCCCGCTTCATCGAAGGCGGCACCAGCATCCACTACCTCGAGGAATACTTGGCCGCGCGGCATCAGGGCTGACAGGGCATGAGTTACCGTGAAGTCACCATTCCCGTCAGCGAAGAACAGGCCGATGATCTGTCGGACGCCCTGCTCGAGCTCGGTGCGCTGAGCGTCAGCGTGGAAGACCGCTTCGGCGACACCGCGCAGGAGCAGGCGCTGTACGGCGAACCTGGCATGCCCGCCCCGAAGGGCGCCTGGGCGCAATCGCTGCTGCGCGTGCTGTTTGCCGATGAAACACAGGCCGACGCCGCACTGGCCGCGTTGCTCGCCGCGGAGACCCTGCCCGATTTACAGGACGTGCTGCAGACCACGGTGGAAGATCAGGATTGGGTGCGTCTGACGCAGTCCCAGTTCCAGCCCGTGTCGATTGCCGATGCCCTGTGGATCGTGCCAAGCTGGCACACGCCGCCGGACACGTCCGCAGCCATCATTCGCCTCGACCCCGGCCTGGCCTTCGGCACCGGCACCCACCCCACCACGCGGCTGTGCCTGGAGTGGCTGATACGCCAGCCGCTACAGGGTCAAAGCGTGCTCGATTATGGCTGCGGCTCAGGCATCCTCGCCATCGCTGCGGCCAAATTTGGCGCCGCCCGGGTGGTTGGCGTGGACATCGACCCGGATGCGGTGCAGGCCACTGAAGCCAACGCCGCCGAAAACAAGGTCACGGTGCATGCGGGCCTGCCGGACGCGGTGGCCATCGAGCGCTTCGACGTCGTCGTGGCCAACATCCTGTCGGCGCCACTCAAGCTGCTGGCCCCGGCCATTGCCGCGCATGTCAAGCCCGCAGGCGCGCTGGTGCTCAGCGGCATTCTGGAGCGGCAGGCTGAAGAACTCATTGCCGCCTATGCGCACTACGCCGCCCTGCAGATCGATCAGTCGCTCGATGGCTGGGTCTGCCTCGCGGGCTGTACGCTCCCTCCACGCAACTGAGCGCGGCATGGCACAGGCCACCCGTTGTCCGCATTGTCAGACCGCCTTCAAGGTGGTGCGCGACCAGCTTCTGCTGCGCGAAGGCTGGGTGCGCTGCGGGCACTGTGGCGAGCCCTTCAACGCGCTCGATCACCTCATCACCCCCAGCTCTACCGCACCCGCGCCCGAGCCCGCAGAGTCGGCCACGGTTGCGCCCGAGCCGACGCACACCGACGTGCCAGCGCAGTCCCCCACAGCGCCGGTCGTTGCCGGATTGCGCTGGGAGCACATTCCGGCCGATCAGCCGGCCTATCAGGGCTTCCTGCCACTGACCGCGCAAGCCTATGACATGAAGTCGGCGCCGCAGCCCGAGCCCGCAGCCACGCCTGAGGCGCCAGGAGAACAGGACAAGGCATCGCCCGACGCTCCGGCTTTCGAACCGGCACAAGACACGCGGCCAGTCGACCAGGAACCGCACCCGGGCATCGCCTCCGAGTTCCCTGCGGAGGACAACGAGCCCGTCGAGCCCGACCTCGACCCGGCCGCCAGCAGACTGACCTTCGATCGCACCGCCGGTGGCGAAGATGCCGCCCCGCTGTCCGAGTTCAATCTGAACGACGCGCTGAATTACCACTTCGGGACGGACGACACGCCTGCCGCCGCCACCAGCCCGGCGCTGGCGCACGCTGCGGCGCAGGAGCCCGAGTTCGTGCGACAGGCGCATCGCCAGGCCCGATGGAACAGCATCCCGGTCCGCGTGGCGCTTGGCGCCCTCAGCCTGTTGCTGCTGCTGCTTCTGGCGGCTCAGGCCACCCTGTTCTGGCGCGACAATCTGGCACAGCAGTGGCCGACCAGCCGTCCCTGGCTGCAGCAACTCTGCCACGCCACCACCGGGTGCGAGCTGGGTGCGCCACGCGACCTGGATGCCCTGGTGATCGACTCATCCGCGCTGAGCCCCGCGGAAACCGGCTTGCAGCTCACTGTGCTGCTGCGCAATCGCCAGGACCGGGCCGTGGCCTGGCCTGCGCTTGAATTGACGCTGACCGACGCGCAAGGCCGAATCGAGCAGCGCAAGGTGATGGAACCGGCGCACTACCTTCCCGCCACGCAAGCCACCGCATCCGCCTTGCGCGCAGGCATCGCCCCCGGCCAGCAGATGCAGCTGCAACTGCATCTCGCGCTCAGCGGCGCCGCGCCTGCCGGTTACAAACTGGTCTTGTTCTACCCCTGATTTTGTCAGGGAAGATCAGGCGATGGGGGCGCTCTCAAGAGAACACCGCCTCGAGCGCCGCCAGGTAGGTGTCGCTCACCATCAGATCGTCCCAGGCGATAGGAGGCTGGCTGGGAAGCAGATCGAAGCGGCGCTGCGCACTGCGCTCATCCGGCGACCACTGCCCCCGATCCAGCGCATCATCCACTTCGCGCAGCAGCACATCCAGAGCACGCCCGCCGTCGATCGGGCTCTGGTTGCACACCAGCATCAGATCGCATCCGGCCTGCAAACCCTGCAGCACCGCCTGGCTGAGGCTCTGCCCCTGCGCCCGCGCCGCCGCCATGCCGAGATCGTCGCTGATGATGGCGCCGGTGAAACCGATGCGCTCGCGCAGAATGATGCGCAGCCAGGCCGTGCTGAATCCCGCAGGCTGCGCGTCCACCGCCGGATACACCACATGTGCGGGCATGACCGCCCGCAGCCCGGGCGCAAGCCAATGGAACGGCGCGGCGTCCGCGGCAAGCAGCGTCTCCAGCGGCCGGGGGTCTTCTGCCGCGGCAATATGGGTATCAGCGCGGGCATAGCCGTGGCCGGGAAAGTGCTTGGCGCAATGCGCCATGCCCATGCGCGCCATGCCCTGCATCAGACTTTGCGCCAGCACCGTGACCACCCGCGCATCGGCGTGAAAGGCGCGGTCGCCAATCACGCTGGAGTCGCCCCAGTCGAGATCGAGCACTGGCGTGAAGCTGAAATCCACCCCGCAGGCGCGCAATTCCGCAGCCAGCACCACTCCGCAGGCGGCGGCCCGGCGCATGGCGCCAAGCGCATCAATCATCCAGTGCGCACCGAGTTCGCGCATGGCCGGCAAATGCGTGAAGCCGTCGGTGCGAAAGCGCTGTACCCGCCCGCCTTCATGGTCCACCGCAATGAGCAGATCGGCCCGTACCGCCTTGATCTGCGCGCACAGCGCCAGCAGTTGCGCGCGGCTCTCCCAGTTGCGCGCAAACAGCACCACGCCGCCGACCAGCGGATGACGCAGGCGCTTGCGATCGGCGGCAGTCAGCTGCAGACCGGCGACGTCGAGTATCAGCGGAGAGGGTGGAACGAGTTGCATGGCATCAGGACGCAGGGACAGCGAAGACTTCGGCCACGACCATGGCCAGCGCCGTGTCGGCCTCGTCGGAGACCGACACCAGAAAACGCAGCGACCGCGCCGCGCACCAATCCTTGAGCGCGCCGTGCAGCACGATGGTCGGCTGGCCGCTGGGCAGTTTGAGGATTTCGCAATCGCTCCAGCGCATGGGGCTGTGGATGCCCAGGCCGATGGATTTGGAAAACGCTTCCTTCGCGGCAAAGCGTGTGGCCAGATAGTTGATGCCGCGCCGTTCCACCTTGGCAAGGCGGCGGGCATATTCGCGCAATTCGGCCTCGCCAAGCACGCGCTGGGCGAGTCGGCCGCCATGCCGCGCCACCGCCGCGCGCATGCGGCCTATGGAGCAGACATCGGTGCCGATGCCATAGATCATGGCGTTTGCCGACAGCGCGTTCAGCGCCCGCGCGCGGCGGCCACGGCGCTGGCAATCGTGGCCTGAAAGTCGCGCACCGATTGGGTGAAGCCGACGAACACGGCATGTCCGACGAGCGCATGGCCGATGTGCAGTTCGCTGACCTCGGGCAAGACCGCGATGGCCGGTGTGCTCTGCAGATTCAGACCGTGGCCCGCGTTGGTTTGCAGGCCCATGCTGCGCCCGAGCTTGAGACCGGCGGCAATGCGGTCGAACTCGCGTTGACGCGCAGCGTCGTCTGCGGCGTCGAAGGCATTGGCGTAGGCCCCGGTGTGCAGCTCGATGCACGGTGCGCCTGCGCGGGCGCTGGCCTCGATCTGCTGTGCGCTGGGCTCGATGAACAGCGAGACGCGGCAGCCGCAATCGGCCAGGCGGGCACAGGCCGCGCGCACGCGGTCGAACTGCCCGGCCACGTCCAACCCGCCTTCCGTGGTGACTTCCTGGCGGCGTTCGGGCACCAGGCAGACGCTGTGCGGACGCACGCGGCAGATGATGTCGAGCATCTCCGGCGCCAGCGCCGACTCGAAGTTCAGTGGCGCAGCGATCGCAGACTTGAGCCGGTCGACATCGGCATCGCGGATATGACGCCGGTCTTCGCGCAGATGAAACGTGATGATGTCGGCCCCAGCCTCCACCGCCTGCTGCGCGGCGCGCACCGGGTCGGGAAAGCTGCCGCCACGCGCGTTGCGCAAGGTGGCGACATGGTCGATGTTCACTCCGAGCAGGGGCGCGGTATCAGCGGCGGAAACCAGGGGATTCATAACTTGTGCAGGTCAATGAGAAGCTGGCGGGTGCGCAGCGTCTGTCCGGAGAGATGATAGTGAAGCAGATTACGCATGAGGGCCTTGGCCGCGCGCGCCAGGGCCAGATCGCCGACGGGCGGCGGGCCGTCGCGCAGCGCCAGCAGCACCTCGCCGCGCACCGCAGTGGGGTCGGACGGACGGCACACCGAAACGCCGTGATCGGGATCGACGCGGTAAAACGCATCCGGGAGCACGGGCAGAGACGACGCCCCTTCGACATGCAGTTCAGGCAGGTGGCCGAGTTCGCGCAGCAGCGCAAATTCAAAGTCGCGCAACACCGGCTCCAGCTCGGCGGCCTGCGCATGTGGACGCTGCGCCAGCGCCGCGATGCCCTGGTGATAGGCGTCGAACAAGCCCTCGTGCGCATCCTCGCGCACCAGCAGGCGCACAAGCAATTCATTGAAATAGAAGCCGCACAACAGCGGCAGGCCGGACAGCGGCGCCAGCCCACCCGCCCATTCGGCGCGGGTCAGGGTGCGGACTTCGCCACGTCCGCTCCAGCTTGCATTGCAGGGCTGGAATCCGAGCAGCGCAGCGCGCAGCGCCGAGGCCGGGCGTTTGGCACCTTTGGCCACCAGCGCCACCCGCCCATGCCTGCGGCTGAACACGTCGAGCAGCAGGCTGGTTTCCTTCCAGGGGTAGCTGTGCAGCACATAGATGGACTCGTCCTGCACCCGTTCGATGCCGGCGCGCCGCCGCGTTGGCGCAACGCGCGCAGGTGCAGACGCCCCGTGCAGGCTGGCTGCACGGTCTGTGGCGAACTCAGTCCTCATACCCGAAGGCGCGCACCGCGGCCTGATCGTCTGCCCAGCCAGAGCGGGTCTTGACCCAGACTTCCAGAAAGACCGGGCCACCGAACAGGGTTTGCATGTCCTGCCGCGCCTCGGTGGAGATGCGCTTGAGCCGCTCACCGCCCGCGCCGATCACCATGGCCTTGTGGCCATCGCGGTCGACGATGATTGCGGCGGAAATACGCCGCAAATCCCCCTCCTGCGCGAACTGTTCGATGACCACGGTGCTGGTGTAGGGCAACTCATCGCCGGTGAGGCGGAACAGCTTTTCGCGCAGGATTTCAGCCGCCAGAAAACGCTCGCTGCGATCGGTGAGCGCGTCCTCCTCGTAGCCCCATTCGCCTTCGCGCAGATAGGGCTCCATGATGGCGAGCAGGCGCGGAGCGTCTGCGGCCTTTTGCGCCGACATCGGCACGATTTCCGCGAACTTGCGCAACTGGCCGAGTTCCGCCAGCCAGGGCAGCAGCTTTTCGCGCGGGGTCACGCGGTCGAGTTTGTTGACCACCACGATCACCGGACGATCGTCAGGCAACACTTCGAGCACGGTGCGGTCCTGCGGCATGAGCTTGCCCGCTTCCAGCACCCAAAGCACGAGATCGACCTCGCTCAGCGCACCGGTCACAGTGCGGTTCATGGCGCGGTTGAGCGCGTGCAGATGCTTGGTCTGAAAACCGGGCGTATCGACAAAGGCGAACTGCGCCTGCCCTTCTGTGCGCACACCAAGAATGCGGTGGCGCGTGGTTTGCGCCTTGTGCGAGGTGATGCTGACCTTCGCTCCCACCAGCGCGTTGAGCAGGGTGGACTTGCCCACATTCGGGCGCCCGACGATGGCGACTGTGCCAAAGCGGCGCGGGGTTTCCGGGGGAGATGAAGTCATGTGGGCTTGGGCGTTCTGTGTGCGCGGCGCGTCTTGGCGCCAGATGGATTGTGCGCCTGCACGGGGCGCTGCGCAGCCTGCGGACCGGATGCCTGATCCGCAGGCTGCGCACCTGGCTCCTTGGATACGGGCAGCGCTCGGGCATCGACCAACACCGGTTTGTTCTGTCCGCGCACAGGCTGCGTGCCGCCGCGCGCAATGCGCTCGATCATGCGGGCGGCGGCCTCCTGCTCGGCACGGCGGCGGCTATCGCCCTCACCCTCCACTTTCAGACCCAGCGCGGGTGCGGCGCACTCGACCTTGAACTGCTGCTGGTGCGCTGCGCCGCGCACATCGAGCACGGTGTAGGTGGGCAGCGGCAAACGCTGGCCCTGCAAAAATTCCTGCAATTGGGTCTTGGCGTCCTTGCGCACCACGTCAGCATCGAGCGCTTCGACCAAGGGCGCAAACAGACGGCGCATCACGTCCTGTGCCGTATCGAACCCGGCTTCGAGATAGATCGCGCCCAACAGAGCTTCCAGCGCATCGGCCAGAATGGATTCGCGCTTGGCACCGCCGCTTTGCAACTCGCCCTCACCCAGCCGGAGAAAGCGGCCCAGCTCAATGGTTCTGGCCACCTCGGCCAGCGCCTCGGCGCGCACCAGCGCGGCGCGCAGGCGGGAGAGTTGCCCTTCATCCTGACGCGCCGCCTGATGGTAGAGCAGGGCCGCGGCAGAGAGATTGAGCACGGAATCGCCGAGAAACTCCAGGCGCTCGTTGTGATCCGCGCCGAAACTGCGGTGCGTCAGCGCCCTGTCGAATAATTTGCGATCGCGGAAGACATAGCCCAGCCGCGTTTCCAGTGCCGTGCTCACCCGTGAATCAGCGCGATTGGCCTGCGTACTTGATCAGCAAATACACTGGTCCCGCGATGTGGATTTCCTTGTTGTAGGCAAAGGAGACCACCACTTTATCGTTGACTTTGGTGATATTGAGATCCTGCGCGGTGACGGAAGAGATGTAGTCCACATCGGCCATTTTGGAATAGGCTGAGCGGATGTCGGCGACTGTGGGACCGGCCTTGGCAGCCTGGTCCACCGCCTTCTGGATGGCGAAATACTCCGTTGCGGTGGGCACGGCCTGCGCGCCAATGACGACGATGAACGCCAGAATCGCGCCCCAGAAAATCAGCCCGATCAGAGTGATTCCACGTTGCTTGTCATGCTGCTTCATATTGGCCCCGATTTCTCCATCCGGCAATGACGGTCAATGGATCAGCCCAATGTTTTTTGGTGCGCTGAAATTCATCCACACCACAAAGGCTTTGCCGATGATATTGCGCTCGGGCACGAAACCCCAATAACGTGAATCCAGCGAGTTGTCGCGGTTATCGCCCATGACAAAGTAGTTGCCGGCCGGCACCTTGCAGAGGAACCCCTCGGCGTTGTAGTGGCACATGTCCCGCTGCGGAAAATTGTCCGGCCCGCCGATGACATAGGGCGGAGCCATCGGATTGATCATGATGCGATGTTCGTGCGCGCCGAGCTGTTCCATGTACTGCTTGTAGTACGTCATGGTGCCGGGGTCGAAATAGTCGGGCAACGGCGATTCCTGCACCGGCTTGCCATTGATCACCAGTTGCTTGTTCTCATAGGACACCGTGTCACCCGGCAGGCCGACGATGCGCTTGATGTAGTCGATCCTGGGATCCTTGGGCAGACGGAACACGATCACGTCACCGCGCCGCGGCAGCTCGCCCGGGGTGAGACGGGTTTCGAGGAGTGGCAGGCGCAGGCCGTACTCGAATTTGTTCACCAGAATCAGGTCGCCGGGCACCAGCGTCGGCTCCATCGAGCCCGACGGAATCTTGAACGGCTCGGCCACGAAGGAACGCAGCAAAAACACCGCCAGAATGACCGGGAACAGGCCGGCGGTCCACTCCAGCCACCAGGGCTGGCTCTGCACCCGCTCGCGCGCCGCCTCGATCTCGGCATCGGTGGCCACGGCGCCGTCTGTGGCCAGGCCTTGCTTGGCCAACGCGCTGCGACGCTCCAGCAACTGGGCGGCGGCGGCATTGGCTGCGCGCCTGCGCTGCGGCGCGAAGTACCAGCGCTCGGCGAACCAGAACGCGCCGGTGACGACCAGCAGAATGAACAGCAGAAGGGTGAAATTGACGCTGGGCGCGGTTTCCATACGGGGCGTGGGGAGAGTGTGGGTCAGTCTTCGACTTGCAGGATGGCCAGGAAGGCTTCTTGCGGCACCTCGACCGAGCCGATCTGTTTCATGCGTTTTTTGCCCGCCTTCTGCTTTTCGAGCAGCTTGCGTTTGCGGCTGATGTCGCCGCCGTAGCACTTGGCCAGTACGTTTTTGCGCAAGGCTTTGATTGTCTCACGCGAAATGATGTTGCCGCCGATGGCCGCCTGGATGGCAACGTCGTACATCTGGCGTGGAATGATCTCGCGCATCTTGGCCGCCACCTGGCGCCCGCGATACTGGCTCTGGCTGCGGTGAACGATGATGGACAGCGCATCGACGCGATCGCCGTTGATCAGCATGTCCACCTTGACCACGTCGGCGGCGCGATATTCCTTGAACTCGTAGTCCATCGACGCATAGCCGCGCGACACGCTTTTGAGTTTGTCGAAAAAGTCGAGCACGATCTCGGCTAGCGGCATGTCGTAGGTCAGCATCACCTGCCTGCCGTGATAGGCCATATTGAGCTGCATGCCGCGCTTCTGGTTGGCCAGGGTCATCACCGGGCCGACATAGTCTTGCGGCATGTACAGATGCACGGTGACGATGGGCTCGCGGATTTCGGCGATGCGCCCCTGATCGGGCATTTTCGATGGGTTTTCCACCTCGATGACCTCGCCATCCGCCAGCACGACCTGATAGACCACCGACGGCGCAGTGGTGATCAGATCCTGGTCGAACTCGCGCTCGAGCCGCTCCTGCACGATTTCCATGTGCAGCAACCCGAGAAAACCGCAGCGAAAACCAAAGCCCAGCGCCTGGCTGACTTCGGGCTCGTAGCGCAGCGCGGCGTCGTTGAGCTTGAGCTTTTCCAGCGCGTCGCGCAGTTGGTCGTACTCGCTCGCCTCGGTGGGATAGAGCCCGGCGAACACCTGTGGCTGGATTTCCTTGAAGCCCGGCAGCGCCTCGGCGGCAGGCCCGAGATTGTTGGGCTGCTTCTTTTCCAGCGTAATGGTGTCGCCGACCTTGGCAGCCTGCAATTCCTTGATTCCCGCAATGATGAAACCCACCTCGCCCGCGTTGAGTGCCTCGCGCTGCACGGCCTTGGGGGTGAACACCCCGAGCTGCTCGGCGTTGTACGCGGCGTGCGTCGCCATCATCTTGAAGCGCTCGCCTTTTTTCAGTGCGCCGTCCACCACCCGCACCAGCATCACCACGCCAACATAGGTGTCGAACCAGGAATCGATGATCATGGCGCGCAGCGGCGCATTCACCACCCCCTTGGGCGGCGGCATGCGGCTGATGACGGCTTCGAGAATGTCGTCGATGCCCATACCGGTCTTGGCGCTGCAGGGGATGGCGTCGGTGGCATCAATGCCGATGACCTCCTCGATTTCCTCCTTGGCGCGCTCGGGATCGGCCTGCGGCAGATCCATCTTGTTGAGCACCGGCACCACTTCCACGCCGAGATCGAGCGCGGTGTAGCAATTCGCCACCGTCTGCGCTTCCACGCCCTGACTGGCATCGACTACCAGCAATGCACCCTCGCAGGCGGAGAGTGACCGGCTGACCTCATAGCTGAAGTCGACGTGGCCGGGCGTGTCGATCAGGTTGAGGCTGTAGGTCTGACCATCGCGCGCGACATACTGGAGCGCGGCCGTCTGCGCCTTGATGGTGATGCCGCGCTCACGCTCGATGTCCATGGAATCAAGCACCTGCGCCTCCATCTCGCGGTCGGAAAGTCCGCCGCAGCGCTGGATGATGCGATCGGCCAGGGTCGATTTGCCGTGGTCGATATGGGCGATGATGGAAAAATTGCGGATGTGATTCATGCAAAGGACCGCTGGGGCGACCGGCTCAGGCCCCGCGGACGAACCCTGCGGGAATGACGCAAAACACGGGGGGAAATCAAGAAAAAAGGCGCGACAAGTCTGACGCGCCTTCCAACAAATCGATTTTGGCAACTGCTACTGCTTGTTGGGCAGTCATTCTAACCCGGCACCAAGACCGGGTTAGGTGCAATACTGTTCAGATAACCAACACCGGCGTTGGTTGATGGCGTTGGTGCAGCGGTTCGCCGCGGTGGCGGATATTGAAGTTGCTCATCTTGCGTTTGACGCCGCGCGGATTGAAGCGCCC
>JAJXTO010000038.1 GCA_021783695.1 Pseudomonadota bacterium
AGTCGCGGGCGCTTCAATCCGCGCGGCGTCAAACGCAAGATGAGCAACTTCAATATCCGCCACCGCGGCGAACCGCTGCACCAACGCCATCAACCAACGCCGGTGTTGGTTATCTGAACAGTATTGCAGCTAGACGCCATATCACATGTCCATTGGCGCCAAAATACATCAGGGCTGCAAGATTGCAGGCCACGTTGACGACTTTTGCACTTGCGGTCGCGTGAAGAAAGTCAAAACCGAAAACGCGGACGAAGAGGAATACAAGAAAATTCCCTGTTCCGGGCCCGAAGAATCCGTCGTAGAAACCGATGCATCCCCCGCCAATAGCGCCTGCAAACTTAGCCTTCCATCCGTTCAGGCGCGGTTGATGGTCGCTACCGAGGTCTTTCTTTGAAATGGTATATAAAAACACTGCCGCCAAAATAAAGGGAAGGGCCGCCCGCAAATCACTCGCCTGAACTCGTGTGATCGCGTATGCGCCGAGCAAGGACCCGACGAGACCGGAAATCGCTGCGGGAAGTACAACGAGCCAAGGGACTTTTACTCTCCTGACGTACGAAATCATTGCAGATCCAGTTCCCCAAATCGCCGCGGCCTTGTTTGATCCAAGAAGATTCGCGGGCAGTTCGCTTGGGAAAGTGGCAAAAAGCGCCGGCACGAGAATGAGGCCGCCGCCTCCTACAATGGCATCTATGAATCCGGCCAGCGCCGCAGATGCACCAAGAATGAGAAGATGTGGATCCATAATCTGTGTCTCAATTGTCGTTTCGCCGATTGTTTACGACTTGCCGAGGAAGGGTTGGCTCGTCGAGGCAGGAATGATCCGGCTGATGTCGGATATTCCGAAGATTCGAAGCATCCAACGGTCGGCACCGTCATACCTTGGCGAGAACTGATCTCTGGCATGGAGAACCTTTTGATTTTTGAACAAGATTAGATCACCTGGGCGCAATAAAATATCTGTCGGACGTTCGGCGCCAATTAGTGCTGAGAACAGGTGAAGAAAGAATGATACGGCTGGACTTTGACCACGAACGCTGGCTTCGTTGTACCTGGTAAGAAATCCACCATCCCCATCGGGTGCAATCAGCGGGAGGCCGGAAGCGATCTGAATTGACTCACCAAAGGACTCCGGCCGCTTTGCAGCGAAGTCGGGCGCGCTGAGTTGATCTCGCAAGAAGTCCGGCATTTTTGCGAGAATTGATTTGAGCGATATGATTTTCGTTGGCGCGTTCGGCTCGCATCGGGCACCCATAAGGCATAGAAACTCTGGACATGCCGAAACACCTTTAAGCGGCTCGGACGCCAGAGGCAAGTGCGGATTATCGACGTGAAAACCGAGCTTTATTTTTGACCCATGTGAACTCTTGGACTGCTCCGCTTGACGGTAAGGTGAAATGTTACGGATGTATGAGCTTCGCTCCTCTCCGGCATAAGCGACAGGGTGGATTCCCATCATGCCGAAGATCGCTAGAATACTCGCCGTCAGTAAGGGGAATTGCCGATGGCAAGAAACATCTTCATAAGGTGTCTCGGGTATGTTGCGATCGGGCTGGAAACCTCGAATCAACAGCGCATCATGACATGATCTTGGGAATTTATTGATCTGATTTATTTTTTCGGCTGCGAGGGAATTTTCGGCTTGATTTGCAAAAATGGAGCATCTATCGGCAGCCGCTTCGGAATCAAATGGATCGGCACTGACCATACTAGCGAATGTCTGCGACTCTGCGTAAGAGATATGAATCTCTTGGAGCCATGTGTCTGTGGGCTTGCATGCGGTGTCACTGATGCGCGCTATCGGATCGCGAAAGCGATTTGCAGCTTCGTTATGCACACCAAGTATTGATTTGAATTGATCATCCATCTGGATTCCTTTCGTGTGGTGAGGCGCGAGATCGGCCCGACGCGAAGAAGTCTAGGCTGTAGCGTGTTTCGATTGGCGCAACACTGTGATTCGGCGTGGGAGGTGAATATGGCTAATGTGTTGCTCTGGGAAATCAATGTATTTCGTGCGGTTGCGGAAGCGAGGAGCTTTGTTGCTGCCGCAAAGAAGATGGGGTGCTCGCCGAGCGCGGTGACGCGTGCAATTCAAAGCCTCGAAGCGATATTGAATATCGAGTTGTTTCGAAGAAACAGAAAGGTTGTTTCCCTGACGAGCGCTGGGGAAATCTATTATCGTTACGCGGTACTCATGACGTCTGCGCAGGAAGAGGCGATAGAGGAGTTGGGAAGTAGAGGTGGCGCACTACAGGGTTGGATGCGATTTTCAGCTCCCGAGACGATGGGCTTGACCCTGTTGCCGTATGTGCTGAATCGGATCAGCGCCCGATTTCCAAAATTGAAATTTGAAGTGAGATTCACTGACGAGATGCTCGATCCTGTAGAGGAGGGATTGGATTTTGCAATTCGAGGCGGGTTTCCTCAATCCAGTGAATTGATCGGCTATTCTTTAATAGATTATTCACGCAGCCTTTTTGCGAGTCCTGAATACGTCCGGTCGGCTGGCGCTCCGGTTTCTCCCGAAGATGTTCAACATCATTCGGTGATATTGCACACAGGGCCGCGTATCTTGAAGGACTGGTATTTTTCGAACGAGACCGAGCGCATTCGCGTGCATGTGGAGCCTCGGTTCAGATTCAGTTCTGGAAGCGCCGTCTATATGGGGGTGCGCAATGGTCTCGGGGTTGCGAGGCTAGCGAGTTGGTTGGTCGAAGAAGACGTTCAGAAGGGGCGCTTGATGCCGGTCTGTAGCGACTACAGCGTCACTGCGGCCACCGGCCAGCATCCGCAACTGCATGCGGTGTATGCGCGGGCCACCGCGAGCAAAAGAGTCCGCGGTTTTCTAGAAGTCCTTCAGGGCGAAGTCCGAGCCGCTTTCGAGCATCACAAATGGGGTCTAGAAAAGTAGCAAAGCCGATCTCTGAGAGGGAGGCGAGGCCAGTTCAACTGTCCCCGCATTCAGCCGCTTCAACCCGCAAGCGACTTGCGCATCGCCTCAGCCAGTTCGTCCCCGCCGCGCTGGCGCAAGGCGTCGATCGCCCCTTCGCGGTCGCGCAATTCGCGGTTCTGGCTCAGTTTGGCCTTGCCTTCCAGGCGCGTGATGGCGATTTCGATGCCGACGATGGACTGGAGCATGGCGTCGATGTAGTCGGGCGGGGAGTCGCCCATCTTCCACGGTCTGGGCTCTTGCGCTTCATGTGTGCGCGTCAGGCGTGCGACCACACCGCGCACAAACCGTTCGTCGTCGCGCACGGTGATGTGGCCGTGGGCATGCACGACTTCATAATTCCACGTCGGCACCTGAAGGTGGGTGGCGTGCTTGCTCGGGTACCAGTTCGGCGAGACATAGCCCTCGGCGCCGCGGAAGATCACCAGCACCTCGGCGCCGTCTGCGCATTGCTGCCACACCGGGTTGGCGCGGGCCACATGTCCGGTGAGCGTGCCCAGCGCGCCGCGGGCCGGATCGAATTCGAAGGGCAGATGGTTACCGTCGAGGCCCTGCCCGGTGTGCGTCACCAGAATGCCCAGGGGATGGCCGTGGAGGATGTGGTGCAGGTCGTCCGGCTGAACGATGGCGAAATGGGCGGGGAGGTACATGGCGGCGAGATGGGGCGGTGGCGGGTGGAGCGACTATCGCGCAAATGTGACGCGAGTGAAACCCTCGCGCAAGACGAAAGCTGTCGGTACAGGACGGAATGCAGTTGAGAGAGGATTCACCCCCAGCCCAGAATCGCCGTAAGCACCGCACCGCCCGCCACCACCGCCCACGGCGGTACCTTCCAGACTTGCAGCAGCAACAGCGCGGCGGCGGCCAGGGCAAAGTCGCGCGGGGTGTGGATGGCCGCCGTCCACACCGGGTCGTAGAACGCTGCCAGCAACAGGCCGACTACCGCGGCGTTGATGCCCATCAGGGCGCTGCGCAAGGCGGGGTGGCGGCGCAGGCCTGCCCACAGGGGCAGGGCGCCGGTCACCAGAAGAAAGCCCGGAAGAAAAATGCCGACGAGTGCCACGCCCGCGCCCAGCCAGCCGCCTGGCCCGTTGTGCGCTGCGGTCCCGAGAAACGCGGCAAAGGTGAACAGTGGCCCGGGTACCGCCTGCGCCGCGCCGTAGCCTGCGAGAAAGGTGGAATTGTCCATGCCTGCCGGGACGACCTGGGCCTGCAGCAGCGGCAGCACCACATGACCGCCGCCGAACACCAGCGCGCCGGATTGGTACATGCTGGAAAACAGCGCCAGCGCGGGCTGATGCAGTGCCGCAGCCAGCAGCGGCAGGCCGACCAGCAGCGCGCCGAACGCTGCGAGCAGCGCCACGGCGCTGCGATGACGCAGCGGCACATGCAGCGGCGCATGCACCGCTGCCACCGGGGGGCGCAGCAGCCAGCGCCCGACCACCGCGCCGAGAAGAATGACAGCGAGTTGCCCGGTGACGCCGGGCATGAGCGCGGCCAGCACCGCAGCAGCCACCGCCAGACTGGCGCGCTCCCGATCCGGGCACAGGCTGCGGCCCATGCCCCACAAGGCCTGCGCCACCACCGCGACGGCCACCAGCTTCAGGCCATGCAGCCAGGCACCCTGCGCCAGTCCGGCAACATGGGACAGGAGCAGGGCGAATAGCGTCATCGCCAGTGCCGAGGGCAGGGTGAAGCCCAGCCAGGCGGCCAGCGCGCCGCGCAAACCACCGCGCATCAGTCCCAGCCCGATGCCGGTTTGCGAACTCGCCGGGCCGGGCAGGAACTGGCACAGCGCCACCAGATCGCCATACGCCTGCGCCGACAGCCAGCCGCGCCGCTCGACGAACTCGCGCCGGAAGTATTCAAGATGGGCAATCGGCCCGCCGAATGCGGTGAGTCCCAGACGCAGAAAGGCGAGAAAAATCGGCCAGCTCGTCTCGGTGCGGCGCGCGTCGGGGGAAGGGGGCATCAGGGTTAGCGAGGTGCGCGTTTGGTGCGGCGGATTCTATGCATGCAGGAAGCCCCTACGGAGAGCCATCATGCGCCTGCCCGCCCGCCTTGCCATCCTGCCCCTGCTGCTCTTTCCGGTGTGCGCCTTGGCGGCCACGGTGCAGGTGCAGATCATGGGCATGAATTTTCATCCCGACACGGTGACGGTCGCGCCCGGAACCACCGTGACTTGGACCAATGACGACAGCTTTGGCCACACCACCACGAGTGACACCACGCTGTGGGACTCGGGCCTGCTCGCGCCGGGCAAGTCGTACAGCCACATATTCGACACCCCCGGCAACTACCCCTACCACTGCGCGGTGCACACCTTCATGACCGGGACGGTGACGGTGAAGTGACGGATGCCGCCGCCCGGTCCGCAAGCGGGTTTGGCCGAGTTCAGGCCATCAGGCTTTCGATCAACTGGCGCATGACCGGTGTGTCGAAATCGCGCCCGCCTACGGCCTGGCGCACGATATTGCCGCGTGGGTCGATCAGGTAGCTCGTGGGGATGCCCATGACGCCGAACGCATGCGCCACCGCGCTCTTGCTGTCGAGCAACACCGGGAATGTGGGCGCGGGGTTGAGCTGGCCCATGAAGGCGAACACCTGGTTCAGGCTCTCGCCCTGGTCCAGCGCCAGCACGGCAAACGGCTTGTGCTTGAGCGATAAGTACAGCTTTTCGATCGACGGCATTTCCGCGCGGCAGGGCGGGCACCAGGTCGCCCAGAAATTCACCAGCACCACCTTGCCGCGGTAGTCGGTCAGCCGATGCGGCTTGCCGTCGAGGTCTTGCAGGGTGAAGTCGGGGGCGGGGCGCGGCGGCCGCACCACGCTGAGTGACTGATCCTGCGTGGTGTCGGCCGCCAGTGCCATGCGGCTGGCCAGTAGGCCCAGACCGCAGGCCGCGAGAGTCGTCAGCAGACGCCTGCGCTCAGGGCTTTGCATCGCTGCCGCATTGCGCTCCGGCAAGGGTGGCTTGGTGTCGGGTTCCATGTTCGCTCCAGGAGTAGTGCAGGGTGATGTGCGCGCCGTGCGGCGCCTCCACCGTGGTGAAGCCCTGCGCCCAGTCGCCGGGCTGCAGGGTCTGTTGCGGCGGCAGGATGGACCAGTCTGCGCCGATGCCCTCGGCCTTCCAGCGGGCCAGCCAGTCGGTCTTGGTGATCAGGGGGTGCGATTTGCCATCTGCGGTGACGGCGCGCCAGGCGGCCACGTCATAGCGGATGGGCGCCTTGCCGCGGTTGCGAATTGACGTGCCGAACACACAGACCCGGGCGATTGCGGCCACTGCCGCAGGCGGATAGCCCATGTTGTCGTAGAACGCACGCACGTTCTCCGGGCTGAGCGGGATCAGGCGCAAGGTGAAGGCATGGCGGTGGTTGACCCAGCCCGCCTGCGCCGCGCTGGCCGCTGCCACGGGGGCGGAGGCAGCCGGTGCGGCAAGCGCGGATGGCAGGCCACACACCGCAGCCAGCAGGAAAGCAATGCCGATGAAGCCGTTGCGTCGCATGTGTTCAGCCTCCCGTTGTTGCCGTGTAGCCCGGCGCGCCCACCGGCGTCACCGCACGGCGACCAGATTCGAGGCGGATCGCCAGCCAGGCGCCGGTGAAGATGGACGCCAGTCCCAGCATCGAGCCGACGGACAGCACCGAGATTCCGCTCAGGCCATGTCCCACGGTGCAGCCCAGGCCGAGCACCGCGCCGCCGCCGGTCAGCACGGCACCGAACAACTGCCGCGCGCCCTCGCGCCACCGGGCCAGACCTTGCAGGCGGAAGTCACGCCGCAACAGCGCCGCCAGCAAGGCGCCGAGCAGGGCACCGGCCACCGCCATCACGCCGAAGGTGGTGGTCTGGTTCGACGGGTGCAGCAGGAAATAGGCCGCATCCGACAGCGGCCCGGCGAAGCTGTAGGACTGCACGCCCAGGCCGTCCGGCGGCTGGCTCATGAAGGCCGCGTCGTCCATCGCCCGCTTGCCGATGGGTCCGGCGGTCAGGGCGTAGCCCGCAGCGACCACCACGCCGATCAGCGCCGCGCCCAGCCACAAGCCCCATCCCTGCCGCAAAGGCAGCGCCCGCCAGCACAGCGCGAGCACCGCGGCACCGAGGGCCAGGCCCAGCGCCACATGCGCGCCCACGCCGGCCAGCCCGAGCACGGTGCCGAGATCCTGGTGCGCCAGGCCGAAACGGCGCAGATCGAGCGACCAGCCGTCGATCCAGGGTGCGAACCAACGGCCGTAGAGCGACGTGCGGCTCATGGCATACGCGGCCAGCCCCATCACCGCCAGCACCAGGACGGCCTGCAGGCTGCCCTGTCCCACGCGCACCAGGGTGCGCAGCGGGCAGCCGCGGGCGAGCACCATGCCGAAACCGAACAGCAGGCCGCCCAGCACATAGCGGCCCCAAGGCAGATCGGGCCCGGTATAGGCCGGGCGACTGGGGATCAGGGCCTGGCCGAGCGTGAGCTGCAGCAGCGCCACCGCCACCAGCGCTGCGCCGACCGCGACGCCGTAGGCCGCCAGTCGCGTCGGCTTGCGCTCCAGCAGGGTTTCGCGCAATCCGCCCTGCGGGCAAAACCCGGTGGACTGGGCCGCAGCGCCCAGCACCGCTGCTGCGGCAAAGGCGCCGATCAGCAATTCTGTGATGGCCGTCATGGCAAGGTCTCCTTGTTTCGTGGTGGGTCGATACCGCCCGCTGGCGGGTGATTGAACAGCGCGTCAGCGCGGATGCAGCCGCGGATGGGTTTCCTTTGCGCGCAGCAGCACCCACAGGCTTGACGCCAGCAGCAGCGCGGCGGTGAACCAGAACGCCGGGGCGATCAGCCCGGCGGCCTGGGCGATGCCGCCCAGCACCAGCGCGCCCAGGGCGTAGCCGGTGTCGCGCCAGTAGCGGTAGGTGCCCAGCGAGGAACTGCGCCAGTTCGGGTGGGAAATGTCGGCCACCGCGGCGATGAGGTTGGGATAGAGCAGCGCCATGCCCACGCCCATCACCATGGCGGCAGCCAGCCAGGCGGCCGTCCCCGTCACCAGGGTGACTGACGCCACGCCCAGCGCCAGCAGCCACAGCCCGGCGACGATGGTGGGCTTGCGGCCGATGCGGTCCGACAGCGGCCCGGTCCACAACTGCGAGGCGCCCCACGTCAGGCCATAGACCCCCGTGACCCAACCGATGTCCACCACGCTCAGGCCGTGGCCGTGCAGATACAGCGGAAACAGCACCCACAGCAGGGTGTCGGCCACCTTGTTGGCCACCCCGGCCTGACATAGCGCAGAAAACGTGGCGTGGCGGAAGGAGACGAAGGCGAACACCTGCAAGGAGGACGGATGCGCGGGCAGCCCTTCGGCGAACTTCGGCTTCAAGCCCTGGTGCTTGCCGTCGGCATGCCGTTTGCTTTCGGCGCGCGCCCAGGGCAGGGTTTCGTGCACGAACAGCAGCGCGGTTCCGAGTCCTGCGGCAATCACCAGCAGGGCGAACCCCAGCAGGGCAGGGCGCGGGCCGTAGAGCGAGGCGAGGTAGCCGGTGGCGATGCCCGCCAGACCCACCGCGGCATAGCCCGCGAACTCGTTGATGCCGGTGGCAAGTCCCCGTTGCTCGGCGCGGGTGATGTCCACCTTGCTGGTCACGGTCATGCTCCAGGCGAAACCCTGGTTCACACCGAGGAACAGATTGGCCACCACCACCCACCACCAGTTTGGTGCGAAATAGATCAGCAGCGGGATGGGGATGGCCGCCAGCCAGCCCATCACCAGCACCGGCTTGCGCCCGATGCGCTCGGACAGCCGCCCGGCGACGAAATTGAGCATCCCCTTCACCAGCCCGAACGAGATGACGAAGGTCATCAGGTAGAGGAAGGATGACCTGGGGACGCCGAAGTCCTGCCCGGCCACCACCGGCAGCACATTGCGCTCCATGCCGATGACCATGCCGACAAAGCCCACCTGGACCGCCTGCCAGATGAACTGGTGCAGGTTGATGCGGATGCCCTGCAGATGCGTCTCGGGCGAGGACGCCGCGGTGGGAGGGGCGACGAGATGGGTCGGCATGGCGGGCTGCTTCTCTGCGTGGGAGGTGGCTCAGGCCGCGATCAGGCCGCAACCCGGCCGGTGTTGACGGCGACGATGCGATCCAGATCTGCCGGGCGCGGCGGAATCTGACCGAGCAGAAGTTCGACGAACTCCTCGCGCGGCAGGCTCAGCGCCGGGTTCCAGCGTTTTTCGAAACCGATGGTCGACGAGGGCTTGCCCGACAGCCCCGCGCCGCAGGCGCTTCCCGCCTGATGCCCAGGGAAAATTTCCACATCGCCGGGCAACCCCAGCAGCTTGGCGTGCAGGGTGTCGTGCAGCATCGCCGCCATCTCCCGCTCGCGTCCGGCCAGGTCGGGCCGACCCACCGCGCCGACGAACAGGGTGTCGCCGGTGAGGGCGAACCAGGGCGCTTCGCTGCGGCGCTTGTCGGTCACCAGCAGACAGGCGCTGTCCATGGTGTGGCCGGGTGTGTGCAGCACGCGCACCAGCACATTCCCGGCGGCGATGACCTGCTCGTCGTGCAAGGACTCGAAGTCGAAATGCACGACGTCGCGCGCATTCTCGTGCAGGCAATACGCCGCGCCGGTGAGTTGCGCCAGCTTGCGTCCGCCCGAGACGTGGTCGGCGTGCACATGGGTGTCGATCACGTGGGTGATGGTGACTTGCGCCTTGGACGCCTCGTCGATGAACCACTGCTCATCGCCGGCGACCACATCCACCGCGACCGCCTTGCCCTGCCCGCCGCAGCCGAAAAAATAAGACAGGCTCGCATCGCGCGTCGCCAGTTGTCTGAAGAACATGGGAACTCCGTTGTCAGAACACCAGAACCTTGTCGGCTTGCGCCGTCCATTGCGCCAGCTCCACCATGGCGGAACGCCGACAGCCTTCGATCACCTCCGCGTCACGCAGGCCGCGCGCGTCCATGCAGGTGCCGCACAAAGCCACCTCGCCGCGCTGCGCCACCTTGCCCAGCATGGTCTCGATGTTGTAATAGCCAGCAGGTACCTTCTGCCCGCTCTTGGCGCAGAACACCGCGTCGGCCATCAGGAACAGGCGCACCTGCCGCTCCGGCTGCACGGCAAGCGTCACCGCCAGGCGCAGGGCGTTGTAGCTGCGCTCGGTGCCATAGGGCGGATCGTTGAGGATGAACAGGATCGTTTGCATCGCGGTTTCCTGAATGTCGGAGGTCAGGCGCCGAGCGACTCGAGCGGCAGCCCGGCGGCCTGCCATTCGGCCACGCCTTCGGCGATCTTGCTGGCGTGGAAACCGCGCTGCACCAGCAGCTTCACCGCGGCGTCGGACATCACGCAGAACGGCCCGCGGCAATAGGCGACGATGTCCTTGTCGCGCGGCAGTTCGCGCAAGCGCAGCTCCAGTTCGGGCAGCGGCAGCGAACGCGCCTCGGGCAGGTGGGCGGTGCGATATTCGGCCTCGGGGCGCACGTCGATCAGCACCGCCTCGCCGCTGCGCACCTTGTCCAGCAAGGTCCGGCTGCTCTCCAGGGTCAGTCGCTCGGGGCCGGAGAACAGCCGCTGCATCACCACCTGCAGATCGGCCACATGCGCCTCGGCGACGCTGCGCAGCGCCACCCACAGCGCGGCCACGTCGGCGCCGCTGACGCGGTAGATACGGCTCTTGCCCTCCTGCCGCACCTGCACCAGTTGCGCGCCCTTGAGTACGCGCAGATGCGCGCTGGCGAGCTTGATGTCGATGGCGGCCTCGCGCGCCAGCGCCTCCACCGGCTTTTCTCCTTGCGCCAGGATTTCCAGCAGTTCAAGCCGCTTGGGACTGGACACGGCCCGCCCGATGCGGGCAACCTGTTCGTAGAGATGGTTCTTGAGTTCTCGCGCGTTCATGCCACACAATCTAACGATCGTTAGATTGTGTGGCAATAGGGTTATCCAGGGGGCAGGCAGAAAATGGCATCAGGGAGACGATGCAAGACGTCCATCACAGCCATGGCCCGAGCGATGGCGAGGATGTGCAGCGCCGCAGGCCGTCTGCAGCCAGGATGCGCAGCGTGCGAAGGCCTCGTTCAGCGCTGCCCTACAGCACCACCTTGACCATCGGATGCGAGGTCAGTGCGCGGTACAGCGCATCGAGCTGGGCGCGGTTTGTGGCGCGGATGGTGCAGGTGCAGCTGAGGTAATTGCGTCCGCTGGAGGGGCGCAGTTCCATGCTGGCGGGGTCGAAATCGGGGGCGTGCAGCAGCACCACTTCGGCAATGGCGTTGGCAAAGCCGTCCACATTCGCGCCCATGATCTTGATGGGAAAGTCGCTCGGGTATTCGATGAGGCTTTGCGCGTCCGGGATGGGGGGCAGGGTGTTCATGGCGTGATGTGCAGGGACGGTGTTGCGCCATTATCCGGGTTCGTCCCCTGGGCTGCGCAGAGCCGGACTTTTAACATCAGAGCATTCGAATGCGTACATTCCGCAGGACCGCGGAACAATTCTCCCTGCCCATCATGCCCTTTCCGCATCAGACTGAGATGGCCGCGCTGCGCGAGCAGCTCGGCACCGACATCGTGGGCCAGACGGCTCTGCTCGACCGGCTGGTCATCGGCCTGCTCACCGGCGGCCATCTATTGCTCGAAGGCCTGCCCGGTCTGGCCAAGACCACGGCGGTCAAGGCGCTCGCCAGCCGGGTGCATGCCAGTTTCCAGCGGGTGCAGTTCACCCCCGACCTGTTGCCTGGCGACCTCACCGGCACCGAGGTGTTCAACCCGGCCGATGGCAGTGTGCGTTTTGTGCGCGGCCCGCTGTTTCACGATATCGTGCTGGCCGACGAGATCAACCGCGCCCCGGCCAAGGTGCAGTCCGCCCTGCTCGAAGCCATGCAGGAGCGCCAGATCACCGTGGGCGGCGTAACCCATGCGCTGCCGCCGCTGTTTCTGGTGCTGGCCACGCAGAACCCGCTGGAGCAGGCCGGCACCTACGCCCTTCCCGAGGCGCAGCTCGACCGCTTCTTGCTCCATGTGCGGCTGGACTACCCGGCGGCCGATGAGGAGTTGCGCATCCTGCAGATGCATCTGCAGGCCAGCGACCCGGCGCGCGCCATCCGGCAGCGCGAAGCGGCGCAGGCCATTGACCTTGCCGCAGTGCTGGCCGCGCGGCACGAAGTGCTGCAGGTGCATGTGGCCGAGAGTCTGCAGCGCGCCGTCGTCGAACTGGTGCGCGCCACCCGCGCGCCGCAGGAGCGCGTGCCCCGTCTGGCCGGCACGGTGGCTGCCGGGGCATCGCCCCGCGCCGTGCTGGCGCTGGCGCATGCGGCGCGGGCGCTGGCGTATCTGCGCGGACGCGAGTTTGTGCTGCCAGACGACCTCATCGCCCTCGCGCCCGATGTTCTGCGCCACCGCATCGTGCTTTCGCTCGACGCCGGTTTGCAAGCCGTCAGCAGCGATGCGCTGATCGCCGATCTGCTGGCCGCAACCGTCTGGCCCTGAGGGCGTGACCGTGTTGTCCAGACTGTTGCGCCCCGCTGCGAGCACGGCGGCCAACCGGCCCGGCATGCGGCCGCTGCTGCGCGCTGAAGACGCCGCCGCGCTGATTGCGCAGGCGCGTGGCCTGCGCGCAGCGCATACCGTCCGACCCACAGGCCAGCGCGCCGCCGGCGACAGCGCCTCGGCATGGCGCGGACGCGGCCTGGATTACGCCGAAAGCCGCGCCTATCAACCCGGCGACGACCTGCGCGATCTGCACTGGCGGCTGCTGGCGCGCACCGGCAAGCCCTTCGTCAAAGTGCATCAGGAAGACCACGCGCCAGCCTGGCACGCCCTGCTCGATCTGCGCCCCGGCATGCGGTTTGGCACCCAGTTGCGCACCAAGGCCGAGCAAGCCGCGCGCATGGCCCTGCTGGCCTGCGTCACGCAGGCGCTGGCCTCCGAAGGCGCGGCCGGGACGATGGGGCTCACCCTGTGGCGCGAGCCTTTGCAGACCGTCGATCTGGGGCGCGGCCTGCCCGCCGTGCGGCGGCTGGCGCAGGTCTTGCAGCAGGCGCAGATCGCGCCGCCGACGCAGGCTGACGCTGACGCGCCGAACGCCGCCTCCACGGCGTCGGCCTTCTCCATCTGGGCGCAGCGTCTGGGGCGCACCTTGCCCGAGGGGTCGCGCCTGGTGCTCATCAGTGATGGCGCCGGCTGGGACGCGCCGGAAATCGACGCCGCGCTCTGGGGACTGCGCAGCCGTGCCGATGTGCTGATCCTGCTGGTGCAGGACCCGGTGGAGTCCGCGCTGCCCGAGGGCGCGGTGCTGAAATCTGCGCGCTTCGTCGATCTGGCGCGGCATCAGAGCGGCATGCTGCCCAACGCCGCGCAAGGGCGCGCGGCATTTCTCCTCCTGGCCCAGCAGCGCCGCGCCGCCTTGCTGGCCCGTTGGCGTTCGCGCGGTCTGGCCTGCATCGAGGCCGGTGTGGCGCACAGCGACGCCGCGCTGCTGCACGCGCTGCGCACCCGCTGAGTGCCATGAACCGCCTCGCCGCGCTGGCCGACATCCTCCCACCCGCTGCGCCGCCCCCGCTGCCGCCCGCGGCATGGTGGCAACAGTCCACCGTGTGGCTGGCCGCTGCGCTCGTCACACTGGCCGTGGCCTGGACGCTGCTGTGGCTGCGCCGCAGCCGTCGCTGGCGCGGTCTGCGGACGGCTGCGCGACAGGTCATGCAAGACGGGATGGCTGCGCCGCAGGCCGCCACACGGCTTGCGGCGCCGCTGCGCGCCGTCCTGCCTGAGGCCGACTGGCCCCCCGCGCTGCGCCAGACGCTGGAGGCGCTGCGTTTCGCGCCGTTGTCCGCGCCGGATGCGCAGGCTGCGCTGCTTCGGCTTGCCGCCGACATCGAGGCGGCCAGCCGTGAGGCGGTGCGCACGGCGTGGTGGCGGCCCGGTCTGGCGCAAACCGTGTTCACCGGCGCCTTGTCCGCGACTGCGGGCCGGGGCGTGGCGCCGTCCACAGCAACAGTTGTGGACGGAAGGCGAGCATGAACTTCCTCGCCACGCTCAACGGATTTTTCGCCGCGCTGCACTGGGCGCAGCCGCTGGCCTTGCTCACTCTGCCGCTGGCACTGCTGCCGCTGCGCACGGCAAGGCGCGGGCGCGAAGCGTCTGGCGCGCACACGCCGGAACTGCTGCACCCCGATCTGCATGGCCTGCTGCAAGCGCCGCGACAGCGTCGCGGGCCGCGTCTGCCTGCGCTGTTGCGCACCGCGGCGCTGGTGGCGTTCATCGTCGCGCTCGCGCAGCCGCAGCGCCTGGGCGCGTGGATCGCTCCCGCGCCCGAGGGCCGCGACATCGTGGTGCTGCTCGACACCTCGCTCACCATGAGCCTGCACGATCTGCAGTGGAACGGCAAACCCGCCAGCCGTCTGGCCGTGGCGCAGCGGGTGTTCGCCGATTTTGCCCAGGCGCGCACTGGCGACCGCTTCGCCCTCATCGCCTTCGGCAGCCATGCCGCCACGCTGCTGCCGCCCACCTTCGACGCGCGCCTGGCCGGGCAGATGGCAGGGCTGCTGAGCGTGGGCCAGCTCGGGCAGGATACGGCGCTGGGTGACGCCATCGCCCTGGCGCTGCGGCAAGTCCAGCCCCGCAGCGGCCTGCACCCCATCCTCATCCTGTATTCCGACGGCGGCGACAGCAATGTCGGCAGCATCAGCCCGGCGGACGCGACGGCGCTGGCACGTCATCTGGGCGTGAAGATTTACAGCGTCGAAGTCGGCCACACGCCTGACGCCGGCCAGCCCTACACCGTGCCCGCCTATGCCGGGCCGCAGCCCGATATGCGGCTCATTGCGCAGGCCACTGGCGGCAAGTTCTACTTTGCCGTCAGCAGCGGCGCGCAGCAGGCCGCGGTGCGCGACATTGGCGCGCTCAACCCCCGGCTGCATCCCCCGCCCGTGCGGCGCGCGACGCAGGCGCTCTCTCTCTGGCCGATGCTGCTGGGCGCGGCGTTGTGGCTGCTGGCCGAGCTGCTTGCGGCCGGCCTGTGGTGGCGAAAGGACGCGGCATGAGTCTGTGGACCGCACTGTGGACGCAGCCCTGGGATTGGGCGCACCCGTGGGCGTTTGCCTTGCTGCTCGCGCCGCTGCTGCTTGCGCTGTGGCGTCGCGGGCAGGCGCGGCGACAGCGCGCGCAGGCCCGCGCCTATGCCGACGCCGACCTGCTGCCCTACGCCACCCGGCTGACCTCGCCGGCGACAACCCGCCGCGCGCTGGCCTTCGACCTGCTGCTGTGGCTGCTCCTGGCCTGCGCCGCGGCCGGGCCGCGCCAGCCTGTTGCGACCAACGCCGCCGACGCTGCCTCCGGCCACCGCGTGGCGGTGATGGTGCTGCTGGACGCGGGCGCGCAAACGGCGCAGACACAGCCGGGCGACCCGATCAGCGCGCTGGAACAGAGCCGTCTGCTGCTCGCCGCGCTGTGGCCGCGGCTGCGGGGCGAGCGCCTCGGGCTCATCGCCTATGGCATGCAGCGCCAGGGCGCACCGCTTGAAGCGGCCCAACTGCTGCCGCCCACCGAAGACCCTGCCATCTTCCATCACTTTGCCGCATTGGCGCAGCCGGATTTGTTTGAAGCGCAAGGCACAGGCACGTCACTTGCGGGCATGATCGAACTGGCGCGGCAGCGGCTGGCGCAGCAGGCCGGAGGCGAGGCGGGTGCTCTGCTGTTGATGGCCGGAGCCGACACGCCGATCCCGCCCGACCTGGACGCCCAGGCACTGGGCGCCAGCCTGCGCGCCGCCCAGCTGCCGCTGAATGTGCTGGCGCTGCCGGGGCTGGACGCAGCGCAGACCGCCGCTTTGCACGCACTGGCCCGCAGCAGTGGCGGGGCCATGACCACGGCGCAAGCCGGGCAGGCCGCAGGCGGCGTGTGGAACAGCCTGTACGACCACGGCATCGCACGCATTTCCGTGGCGCAGGCCCACGGCGCGCAGCTCCACCCGCAATGGCGCGAACTGTTCGCCCTGTTTCTCATCCCGGCGCTGTTGCTGCTGCTGGGGCATGAGTGGCCGCAGCGCGGGCCACGCGCCAAGGGCATCGCGCTGCTGGGACTGGCTGTGCTGGCGGCACTGCATGCGCCGCAGGCCGCGCACGCGGCAGACGCCACGCCGCAGCAGGCCTGGGCCGCCTGGCACGCCAAAGACGACGCCCGCGCACAGGCGCTGTATGCCGCACTGCCCGGCTTTGACGCCCGCATCGGCGAGGGCGACGCGGCCTATCGCCGCGGGCAATACCAGCAGGCGGCGCAGGCCTTCCACCGCGCCCTGCTGCTGGCCAACACCCCGGCGCAGCGCTTCACCGCGTTCTACAACCTGGGCAATGCGTCCATGCATCTGCCGGGCAAGACGATGGAGGCGGTGCAGGCCTATGACGCCGCCTTGCGCATCCGCCCGCTAGACGCCAACGCCCGGCGCAATGCCCGCCTGGCGCAGCGGCAGTACGAGATCCTGCACCCGCCTGACGCCCTGGTGGGCATCGCCAAGCGCGCTCCAGCCATTCACCATTCACGCTTCGGCCAGCAGACGTCGGACACGCCGTCGCAACTGCGGAACAAACCGCCGCCGCACGCCTCCGCGCCTCTGGAGCAAGCCGCGCAGTTGACGGCGCCGGGCCAGCTGAACGAGAACATCAAGGCACCGCTGCAGACCGCCGCTGCGTGGCAACCCCCACGGCTCGACTGGGCCGCTGCAGACAAGCGCGTCCAGCTTCTGCAGGACGGCACACAGGCGCTGTGGCAGCAGCGCGCCGACATCGACACCCGCGCCGCACGCGATGCGGCAAACCAGGCGGGAGCGCGGCCATGACCGGCCGCCTCTTGTGCGCACTGGTGCTTGCGCTCTGCGCCGCAGAGGCTTCGGCGCAGAGCCTGCAATGCACCCTCGGTCCGGAGCCCGCCATCCTTGGCCACCCGCTGAACTGGACGGTCACTGCGCGCGATCTGCCGCATTCCCTGCCCACCTTGACTCCGCCCGAGTTCGCCCCCGACTGGCTGCTGCAAGGCCAGCAGGGCGCCAGCGGCAGCGATGCCAAAGGTCACCGCGAGCAATCGTCCACCCTCACGCTCTACCCCCTGCGGGCGGGAGCCTTGACCCTGCCTTCGGTGCGTGCCGGAGATCGACACTGCCCCGCGCAAACCGTGAACGTGGCCGACGCCGCGAAGGGGGAAGCGCCGCTGCAGTGGCGCACCCGGCTCGACCCCGCGCAGCCGGCGCGCCTGCAGTCCGTGCGCGTGGAATTGCAGCTGATCGGCGGCGGCAATCTGGTGTGGCAGACACCGCCGGCGCGCAGTGCGCAGGCGATGCTCACACCACTGGCGAATGACACCCGCACCGAGCGCATCGACGGTCAGCCCCAGCAGGTGCAGGTGTTCGCCTGGAACGCGCTGCCGCTGCAGTCCGGCCCGGTCACGGTGGACTTCGGCCTGCTGCGGGCGCATGCCTTCGGCCAGTTGCGCGTCTATGCGCCGCCGCCGCTGCGCTTCACGGTCGAGGCACTGCCCTTGTGGTGGCCCGCCGATCGCCTGGTGGGCCGGCCGCAGGTTCAGACCCTGCACGCCAGCCGCGTCGTGCAATTGGGGCAGACCGGAGCGTGGCGGCTGCGTTTTGCCGCTCCTGGACTCGATCGTCCGCAGGTCTTGCGCGTGGTGCAGGCGTGGGCCGCGCAGACCAGCGGCAGGCTGCAGATCGCCGGTGTGGATGTGCGCCGCAGTGCCGCTGAGGATGGACCGATGGCAGATGGGGAACGCTGGGATGTCAGTGTGTTCTTCCGCCCGCTGCAGGCCGGTGCGTTGAGCCCGCCGCCCATCCGGCTGGATTACTTCGATCCGCGCAGTGCGCTGCCCGCCGAGCTGTGGCATGCCTTGCCCACGGTCACGGTCAGCGATCCGCGCCCGCTGCGTCTGGCGCTGGCACTGGGCGGCGGACTGGCCCTGATCGGCCTGCTGGCCGCGCTGCGCGCGACAGCCTGCTGCCTACGCTGCCGTCTGCGGCTGCGTCACGCCCTGCTGCGCCTGGCTACAGCCGACAGCGCCGACGCGCTGCGCCGGGCCTGGCTGGCGTTGCCGCCCGGTTCAGGGCGACGGCATGCCCCCACCCTCGACTCCTGGCTGCACGCCGCAACGGCGCAGGACGACGCCGAATTGCGCGCCGCGGCCCATGCGCTGCAGACGCAGCTCTACGCCGAGCCGTCAGTCGCGCAGACGGCCGAGCCGCCGACGCCGCTGCAGATCGCCCGCAGGCTGCGCCGCAGATTCACGGCTTGCGCGCAATGGCGGTGACGGTGTCGGCGCCGTCGATTTTTTCCGCGCTGAACTGCACGGTGTCACCGGCCTTGATGCCGTCGAGCAGCGCTTTGTCCCGTACGTGGTAGACCATGGTCATGGCGGCCATGTCTGCGGTCGCAGCGTGACGCAGGGTGATCTTGCCCGCCGCGAGGTCGATCTTGCGCACCAGTCCTTCGGCCTGGTGAGAACCGGACGCAGCGGATGCGCCCTGCATCATCTGCATGTGCTGCGCCATGCCTTGTGGCGTGGAATGGTCGTGGTCGGCGTGGCTTTCAGCGGCGAGCGCGGGTGTGGCGAGAGCGGCAGCCAAGGCGAGGGTGGCGAGGGTTTGCGTCGTGAGTTTCATGGGGTTCTCCGTTGGGGTTGAAAGTGGAAGGGCAGGGAGTGCTCAATGCTGATGGTCGTGGCTGGGCTTGCGTACCTCCAGGGTCTCGGTTGTCGGCTTGGGCTCGCCGGGGTCGGTGGTGACGGGCGGCAGGCCGGTGGTGACCGCATGCGCCTGCGTGCCGGGTGGCATGCGGTACCAGCCGGGGTCGCGGTAATCGTCGGGGGCGAGGTCGTCGCGCACCTTGAACACGCTGAACATGCCGCCCATCTCGACCGAGCCATACGGGCCGCGGCCGGTCATCATCGGCAGGGTGTTGTCGGGCAGGGGCATTTCCATTTCGGTCATTTCGGCCATGCCCTTGCTGCCCATTGCCATGTAGTCGGGCAGCAGCTTTTGCAGCGCGGGGGTGAGGTCGTCCTGCTGCACGCCGATCATGGTGGGCACGCTGTGGCCCATTGCGTTCATGGTGTGGTGCGACTTGTGGCAGTGGAAGGCCCAGTCGCCGGGGTTGTCGGCGATGAACTCGATGGCGCGCATCTGCCCCACGGCAATGTCCACCGTCACCTCGGGCCAGCGCGCGCCTTTGGGCACCCAGCCGCCGTCGGTGCCCGACACCTCGAACGCATGGCCGTGCAGGTGGATGGGGTGGTTGGTCATGGTGAGGTTGCCCATGCGGATGCGCACGCGGTCGCCGGTGCGCGCCAGCAGCGGGGCGATGCCGGGGAAGGCGCGGCTGTTCCAGGTCCAGAGGTTGAAGTCCAGCATGGTGTTGACCTTGGGCACGCTGGAACCGGGGTCGATGTCGTAGGCATTGATGAGAAAGGCGTAGTCGCGCTGCACCGCCATCTGCCGCGGGTTTTTTGGGTGGACGATGAACAGGCCCATCGCGCCCATGGCCATCTGCACCATCTCGTCGGCATGCGGGTGGTACATGAAGGTGCCGCTCTTGCGCAGCACGAATTCATAGACGAAAGTCTGTCCCGGCTTGATCTGCCGCTGGGTCAGGCCGCCCACGCCGTCCATGCCGCAGGGCAGGATGAGGCCGTGCCAGTGGATGGTGGTGTGCTCGGGCAGCTTGTTGGTGACGAACAGGCGCACGCGGTCGCCTTCCACCGCTTCGATTGTGGGGCCGGGGCTCGATCCGTTGTAGCCCCAGAGTTTTGCCGTCATGCCGGGTGAAATTTCGCGCACCACAGGCTCGGCGACGAGGTGGAATTCCTTCACGCCGTCTTTCATGCGGAAGGGCAGACTCCAGCCGTTGAGGGTGACGACCGGGTTGTACGGCCGGCCGGCCGAGGGATGGAGCGGTGCGGCGGTATCGGCGCTGGTGTGGTGATGCGGCTCGGGCGCGGCGGCGAGGGCGTTGCGGCTGGCAGCGCCTGCGGCAACGAGGGCCGCGGCGGCACCGAGGAAATGGCGTCGGGTGTTCATGGAGATAGTCCTGTGTGTGGGGGGCTTCAATGGCCTGCTGCGGCAGAGGGGGCAGCGCTGGCGGATGCGGCGTCGGGCTGTGCGCCGAGGTCCGCCTCCACACCAAGCTGCGCGGCCTGCCAGACGGCGTCGGCCAGCCAGTAGTCGCGCTGCGCGGCAATGGCGGCGCGCACTGCCTGCACCTGCGTCTGCGCGGCGGTAACGAGCTGGAAGGTGCCGATCAGCATGCCGTTGTAGCGAAGCTGGCTCTCGTCCAGCACGGTCTGCGCCAGCGGCACGATCTGCTCCTGGCCGACCCGCTGCTGCTGCCAGGCGCTGCGTCGCAGGGCGTCGGCCTCGCGCAGTTGCGAGGCGGCGGCCTGCGCGGTGGCGAGGGCGCGGTTGCGCGCCGCCAGCACAGCATCGGCAGCGGCGCTGCGGCGGGCGTCGCCCAGATCGAACAAGGGCAGCGGCAGACTGAGGTCGAAGCCGTTCTGGGGCGCCGCGTCGCTATAGGTCTTGCGCACACCGCCCAGTTCCACATGCTCGATCAGGCTGGTGTTGCGCACCAGCCCGGCGGCCTGCGCCTGCGCGGCGTAATCGGCGCTGGCGAGCTGCACGTCCAGTCGGGCATCGAGCTCGGCCTGCAACGGCAACTGCGCCGCCGCGGGCGGCTGCTTCTGGATGTCCGGCAGTTGCGCCGGCAGGCGCAGGCGGGCCGCCTGCGCGTCGGACAGGCCCAGCGCGCGCACCAGCGCCTCGCGGCTTTGCGCGGCCGCCCGTTCGGCGCGGTTCAGCCTGAGCGCGCTGTCGGCGGCGAACAGGCCTTGCTGCGCGGCGTCGAGCTTGGTGAAGTTGCCGGCCTGCTGCATGCGCGTGGCGAGGGTGGCGGTGGCTTGCGCGGCGCTCACCACGTCGCGGTCGTAGGCGGCGGCCTGCTGCGCGGCCACGGCCCGCACCCAGGCCATGCGCGCCTGCGCCGCCACGCGAAGGACGTCACGAGCTAGCCGTAGGCGCAATTGATCCTGCCGCGCCGCGTCGATGCGCGAACGGGTCGGCAAAGTGAGCAGATCGAGCAGGCCGATGCTCAGACTGCGGGTGATTTCCACCCCGCCGCCGCCGATGAGCAGGCGCTCGAAGCCGAATACCGGGTTGGCCAGCCGCGCGCTCCGGGTGGATGCGGCGGACTCGGCCTGGGTCTGCGCGATCAGCGCCTGCAGCGCCGGGCTGCCCAGCAGGGCGACGCGCACGGCGTCATCGGCCGACAGCGGTTTGGCCAGCAGCGCGTCGATCTGCGCCTGTGCGTGCTGGCGCTGGTCGTCATCGCGCAGGAGTTCAACTGGCTGGCCGGTGTGGGGTTGGACGATGGCGTTGGCGGCCTGGAGCGACTGCCGGGTTTGCAACGGCGCGCAGGCCGCCAGCAGTGCGGCAGCGGCCAGGGGCGCGAGCCGCAGCGTCCGCAGGCGCGCGGGCACTTGGGATTTGTTCCACATGAGAAGACACCTCATTCGAGCCGCGACAGCGCGCGGCGACACGATACGCAGCGCCTGTCTTGCGAGTGGCGCTGCAAACGGTAGTCAAACGCGGGTCAGACTCTGGGAGGGCGCTGCAAGGTGCGCGGATCGGCGCTGTGCCAGGCGGTGTCGGCCGCTTGCGGGCAGGCGTGCTGCGTGGCGCTAGCCAGCAGCAGGCTGAATGTCGGGGGCTGACCCACGGCGAGATGACAGATCACGCAATGTTGGTGATCGTGGGAACTGCAATCGGCGCCTGATGCGGTGTGACAGGGTTCCATCGCCGTCATGTCCATCGCGGTCATGTCCATCGCGGTCATGTCGCCTGCGTCGTGCCTGTGCTCCTGCATGACATGCGGCGCTGTGCTTGCGACGCAATCGCCCGCGGTCATGCTGACCTGCGCCCAGCCGCGCAGGGGCAGCAGGACGAGCAGCAGAATCAGCAGGGGGCGAAGGAGAGCGGACATTGACGTAAGTCTAATCGTGACCTAAGAAACAGGTGCGATGATTCCCCTGTCAAAACCCTGAGCAGCGTGCGGAAATGCCGAAAGCACGCCTTCCTGCTGGGGAACTTCCTGTGTTTAGCACTCTCTACCCAAGAGTGCTAATATCAGACCGAAACAGGAGAATTCCATCCATGGCCCAAACTCAGTCAGCCGCACTTGCACTGCGCTCTGCGCAGGTTGATGGTGCGTTTCCGCTCAGCCTGCCCAGCCTGGGCAATCTCGACGCCTACATCAGCGCGGTCAATCGCCTGCCGATGCTCAGCGCCGAGGAAGAGTCGCGGCTGGCGCATCGCTGGCGCGAGCAGGGCGACAAGGACGCCGCCGGAAAGCTGGTGCTCTCGCACCTGCGGCTGGTCGTGTCCACGGCGCGGCAATATCTCGGGTACGGCCTGCCGCATGCCGACCTCATTCAAGAGGGCAATATCGGCCTGATGAAGGCGGTCAAGCGCTTCGACCCGGCGCATGGCGTGCGGCTGGTGAGCTACGCCCTGCACTGGATCAAGGCCGAGATCCACGAATACATTCTGCGCAACTGGCGGCTGGTCAAGGTGGCCACGACCAAGGCGCAGCGCAAATTGTTTTTCAACCTGCGCTCGATGAAAACCGCCAATGCCGGCATGAACGACGCGCAGATCGACGACATGGCGCAGGCGCTTTCGGTCAAGCGCGAAGACGTGATCGAGATGGAAAGCCGCATGGGCGGTGCCGACATCGCGCTTGACCCCACGGTGGAGGATGGCGAAGAGAACTATGCGCCCATTTCCTACCTGGCCGACACCACCCAGGAGCCGGTGGCTGTGCTCGAAGCGCGCAGCCATGACCGGCTGCAGATCGAGGGCTTGGAGAGTGCGCTGGGACAGCTCGACCCCCGCAGCCGCGCCATCGTCGAAGAGCGCTGGCTGCAGGTGGCGGACGACGGCAGCGGCGGCAAGACCCTGCACGAACTGGCCGCCGAATACGGCGTGTCGGCCGAGCGCATCCGCCAAATTGAGGTGGCGGCGATGAAAAAGATGCGCAAGTCGCTGG
>JAJXTO010000011.1 GCA_021783695.1 Pseudomonadota bacterium
CACAGTGACCGCCTCTCTCTTGAAGGCAATCACTGTAGAAACCCGACCGCAAAACGCACCCCGGCGGCGTGCGTCAACCGCTCACGATAGTTGTCGCTGAGCGATCAAGATAATTGTCGGCCGCCAGTGTCACGACAAAATCCGCGCTCGCGGCTTGTGGTACACCGCCCCAGGTGATCGCAAACAAGGTTCCATCTGCGCCGATGTATCCCTGCGCTGGAATGTCATGTGGGCAAGTGCTTGTGCTGCTTTGCACATCATCCGGCATTGAGCGGGCGACGATTTTTGCTGTTTTTGTCAGATTCAGCGGTTGTGCAACGAAAAACTTGAGTGCGTGAGATTTTTCGCTGAAGCTGGCAACCTGGCCCAGGTGAAGGGTGCGGTCAAAGTCACGGCCGCGCCGAGA
The DNA here is from genome assembly GCA_021783695.1 of Pseudomonadota bacterium. Taxonomy (GTDB): domain Bacteria; phylum Pseudomonadota; class Gammaproteobacteria; order Burkholderiales; family Burkholderiaceae_C; genus Thiomonas. The sequence continues at coordinate 407 of JAJXTO010000011.1, forward strand.
ACGACCCGGCGATTTTTCATGATGTGAACAGCCACCATGTGCAAGCGCCCGGACTGAGAGCGTCATGCCAGAAGAAACCCCTGGCATGACGCTGCACTCATGGATTCGTACTGCATTGCAAAACTGACGTTTTGCTCAATCCACTCATGCTGATTTTCTTCTCAAATGCGGCGCTGCATCATCAGTTGATCCCATCACACGCCCAGCCCGGCATGTTCAGATTGGCAATACCGCGCGGCCCCAGGCCTCGTTGATGACTTCTGCGGCAGCCAGATAAAAGGCCAGCGCAGCAGTCACCAATCCGAGATAGCCGCCAAATACCGTCAAACCGTTATTCCCGGTCAGAGCACCAGCGGCGAGCAGGAAGAAAGTCGGCGTCAGTGCGGTGAAAACCAGCATCAGTGCACGCCCTTTTTTCCAGGTAGCAATCCACATATAGGTGGTAAATACACCCCAGAGCAGAAGAAACCAGCCAACAAACGGCCCTTGTACGCCTTTTGCAAAAAAATCGACGAACAATGCAAAGCTCCACCAGAACGCACCATATCCACAGAAGGCCACAAACCCGAAACTATTGCCAACCCCGGCTTCCATGATTCCGGCAACAAATTGCGCTGTTCCACCAAAGGCAAATGCCGCGGCCAACACCATGGGCACATCGGCTCCCGGAAACCAGCCAGCGTTCACCATGCTGAGGAGCCAGGTCGTCAGCGCAAATCCGGACAACCCCAGCGGGGCGGGGTTGATTGCTTTTTTTCCATCCATTTCAGTCTCCTCGTTGTTTTCAGGGAATTCGACGCACACGTCATATGGGGCAGCTTCAGGAGCAGCCCGCGCGAAGCATCGACAATCCGCCTGACGGCTACCCTACATGTCACAGATCCACCGCATGATTTACAGCTTGTCGCGTCAGCATCGCCTTGGCAGCGCATTACATCGCCTTGCCACAGTTCCGCACAAATCCTCACAGAACCTATAAGAGTGTTCTTATATGCTTGCGTCAGGGTGTTCGGAACACCTTGTATTCAGCATTTTGGACTCCTTTCCATGCCGCCATGCTTGCAGACCTGACCCAGACCCAACATATCCTGTCCGTCGTTTCCGGCGTGGCAGTCGGTTTCACACTCGGCCTTATCGGCGGCGGCGGCTCCATTCTTGCCGTGCCATTGCTGCTGTATCTGGTGGGTTATCCCAACCCGCATGTCGTGATCGGCACCACCGCGCTGGCAGTCTCGGTCAACGCCTATATCAATCTGATCCCGCATGCCCGCGCTGGCAATGTGCGCTGGAAAGAAGCCGTCATTTTCGCCATCATGGGCGCAATCGCCGCTTACATCGGATCGTCTTTGGGCAAGGTTGTCGACGGTAAAAAACTGCTGTTCCTGTTCGCCATTCTGATGTTGGTGATTGCCACCCTCATGGCACGGCCGAAGAAGGCCAAGCCAGGCGATATCGCAGGGCATCCGGGGCAGTTCTCGATGTGGAAGTTGCTCTTGTCAGCAGGCATCGTTGGCATGCTCTCCGGGTTTTTCGGCATCGGCGGCGGCTTTCTCATCGTTCCCGGTCTGGTATTCGCCACAGGCATGCCGATGCTGGCGGCGATTGGGTCTTCTCTGTTTTCGGTCGGCACCTTTGGCTTGACGACTGCTGTGAATTACGCCAGCTCCGGTCTGCTGGACTGGACGGTTGCCGGCCTCTATATCGCAGGGGGCATCGTCGGCGGCGTGGTCGGCGCGCGGCTGGCGACACACCTTGGCAAAGGCAGCAAAGGCACGCTGAACATGATCTTTGCCGCCTTGGTGGCCGTTGTGGCGGTGTACATGATCTATAAGAACATGTCGGCCTTCGGCTTCTCACTATAAACGCGGGCGACCAAGCACTGAACGGCCGAGTTGACACAGCGCAACCCACAAACCCGAGTTGGCGGCCCGGCCTGAACCTCGCCATCCAAATCTGTTCTGATGTTGCATTCGCTTACAGGAGCCATCATGCAACGACGAACCTTTGTTTTCTCTGCCGCGATTGCTGCATTGGCTTGGCCCGCGCTGGCCATTGCTTCGCCGCTCACCGTGGGCGACACCTTACCGCAATTGCAGTTTGAAAATCAGCACGGCAAGACGGAGGCTTTTCCTGGTGCGGGGACCCGGGTCGTGTTGTTCGCCATTGAGAAGGCGCCGTCAGACGAGGTCAACACATTCCTGACCCACCTCGGGGTGGAGGGCATGCACAAGGAAGGTATTGTGTTTCTGGCCGATATCAGCGGCATGCCCGGGTTCGTGACGCAGACCTTCGCCTTGCCGAAAATGCGCAAGCGTCCTTACTCCATCCTGCTGGCCAACAAGCCGGAACAGGCCGTGTTCATGCCGCATGAAAAGGATGCGGTGACAGTGATGCAAGTCGATCAGGGCAAGATCACGCACATTGCTTTTGCGCGCGACGCGGCTGCCATCAAAACTGCGGTCGGCCAGCGCTGATCAGACCAGTTCACCGATCAGATCATGTCCGTCGGTGCGGACGATGCGAACACGCACGAATTGCCCGGCGCTTTGGGCCAGACGCATTTTCTGTGAGGCTTTTTCTGGCGGCAGCACATGCACCTTGCCGTCGATTTCTGGCGCGTCGGCGTAGCTGCGGCCCACGGCGCCCTCGCGGCTGGCGTGGTCGAGCAACACACGCATCACCTGCCCCACCCGCTTTTGCAATTTGCGGGTGGACACTTCTTCTGCCACAGCCATGAAGCGGGCGCGGCGCTCCTCGCGCAGCGCCTCGGGCACCGGGTTTGGCAATGCGTTTGCGGCTGCGCCTTCCACCGGGGAGTAGGCAAAGCAGCCGACGCGGTCGAGCTCGGCTTCCTGAATGAAATCGAGCAGGGCTTGAAATTCCTCCTCGGTTTCGCCCGGAAAACCGGCGATGAAGGTCGAACGCACGACCAATTCCGGGCAGATTTCGCGCCAGCGGGCGATGCGCTCCAGATTGCGTTCGCCACTGGCCGGGCGCTTCATGCGTTTGAGCACATCCGGATGAGCGTGCTGCAGCGGCACGTCCAGATAGGGCAGGATGCGAGCCTGCGCCATCAGCGGCAACACCTCGTCAACATGCGGATAGGGATAGACGTAATGCAGCCGTACCCAGGCGTCATGTTCTGCAGCCAGTGTGCCCAGCGCCGTCACCAGCTCGGTCATCCGGGTGCGGATGGGGCGGCCGTCCCAGAAACCGGTGCGGTATTTCACGTCCACGCCGTAAGCCGAGGTGTCCTGGCTGACCACGAGTAATTCTTTCACCCCTGAGGCAAACAACGCACGGGCTTCGTTCAGCACGTCGCCAATCGGGCGAGAGACCAGATCACCGCGCATCGCCGGGATGATGCAGAAAGTGCAACGATGGTTGCAGCCCTCGCTGATCTTGAGATAGGCGTAATGCTTCGGAGTGAGTTTGATGCCTGCGGGAGGCACCAGATCGACGAACGGATCGTGCGGCTTGGGCAGAGCCGCATGGACGTGATGCAGCACTTCGTCGGTGGCATGCGGGCCAGTGACGGCCAACACCTTGGGATGCACTTCGCGCACCAGATTATTGCCAGTGGCCGCGTCACTGCGCGCGCCCAGACAGCCGGTCACAATGACCTTGCCATTCTCGGCCAACGCCTCGCCGATGGCGTCCAGGCTTTCCTGCACGGCCGCATCGATGAAGCCACAGGTGTTCACGATCACCAGATCGGCACCGGCGTAGCTCTTGGAGGTGTCATAACCCTGCGCCCGCAGTTCGGTGAGGATGCGTTCGGAATCGACCAGCGCCTTCGGACAACCCAGTGAGACAAACCCGATTTTTGGTGCAGCCGCCGTAGCGCCGTGAGAAGGAGTCAGTTGTTGTTCCATCCTCCAATTGTCGCTGAAGGACAGGCGATGCGTTTCGCGCGGGCGCGCCGACCGTTATCTTTTCTCAGGCGGCTTGAACGCGCCGAGCATCTGCTTGGCCTGCTCCTGCATCTGTTCCTGCATCTGCATGTAGAGGTTCTTGCTCTGCTCGAGATAATTTCCCATCATGTTTTGCAGCATGGGGCTTTGCACGCTGAGGAACTGCGTCCAGGCCTCCGGATTGAGCGCCGCGTTGTCATACATCCCGCGCGACTGGTCGGACAGCTTGTTCTGGATATCGATGAAAGCCTGCACATTTTTTTCCAGATAACTTCCCATCATGCCCTGCATGGCGTGGCCATAAAAGCGGATGATCTGTTCGAGCATCACCGCGCTGAACATGGGCACGCCGCCACTCTCCTCCTCGAGAATGATCTGCAGCAGGATGCTGCGGGTGAGATCTTCGCCAGTCTTGGCGTCCTGCACCACGAAATGCGCCCCGTCCAGGACGAGTTGCTTGACATCGCTCAGGGTGATGTAGGCGCTGGCCTCGCTGTCGTAAAGGCGGCGGTTCGGATATTTTTTGATGATGCGCTGCAAAGAATCGGGCTTGGGCATGAGGAGGCGATCAGATCAGGAGAAATAGGTGCGGGCAGGATTCTTCTCACGATTGAACCATAACCCTCGGCCAAGACCACTGAGACTTCCCCTCACGCCCATCAGCTCATATGCAGCCCGCCATTGCATGAGAACTCGGCGCCCGTGGTGAATCCGGCATCTTCGCTAGCGAGCCAGACGACGATGGAGGCGATTTCCTCCGGTGTACCCAAGCGCTTGACCGGGATGGAGGAAATGATCTTGTCGAGCACATCCTGCCGGATGGACTTGACCATATCTGTCAGGATGTAGCCGGGCGAGACGGTATTGACCGTCACGCCCTTTGACGCCACCTCCAGCGCCAGCGACATGGAGAAGCCATGCATCCCAGCCTTGGCCGCGGCGTAGTTGGTCTGGCCGAACTGACCCTTCTCCCCGTTGACCGACGCGATATTGATGATGCGCCCCCAGCCGCGCTCCGTCATGCCTTCGATCACCTGCTTGGTGACGTTGAACATGGAGTACAGATTGGTGCGCAGCACCAGATCCCAGTCCTCGTAGCTCATTTTGCGCAGTACGGCGTCGCGTGTGATGCCGGCGTTGTTCACCAGAATGTCCACCTGCCCATGCTCGGCAAACACCTTCTGGAAAGCGGCCTTGGTCGACTCCCAGTCCGCCACATTGCCTTCGGATGCATAGACGTCAAAGCCCTGCGAGCGCATGGTTTCCAGCCAACTGTCCTTCCGGCTGGAATTGGGGCCGCAACCGGCGATGACCTTGTGGCCCGCCTCACACAACCGCTTGCAGATGCCCGTGCCGATGCCGCCCATACCGCCCGTGACATAAGCCACCTTTTTGCTCATCGCGTTCTCCTCTTTTGGTTTGAATGTTGTTCCGCTTCGCCTTCAAGCTCAGCGCTCCAGCGCCATCGCCACGCCCATGCCGCCGCCGATGCACAGCGAGGCCAGGCCTTTTTTCGCATCGCGCTTTTGCATTTCGTGCAACAGGGTGACCAGAATGCGGCAGCCGCTGGCGCCGATGGGGTGGCCGATGGCGATGGCGCCGCCGTTGACATTGACCTTGGCCGTATCCCAGCCCATTTGCTGGTTGACTGCGATGGCCTGCGCCGCAAAGGCCTCGTTGATTTCCATCAGATCGAGGTCTTGCGGCGTCCAGCCCGCGCGCGACAGGCAACGGGTGGACGACGGCACCGGGCCCATGCCCATATAGGCCGGATCGAGCCCGGCGTTGGCGTAGGCGCGAATGGTCGCCAATGGCGTCAGGCCCAGTTCGGCAGCGCGTCTGGCCGACATGACCACCACCGCAGCCGCACCATCGTTCAACCCGGAGGCGTTGCCGGCGGTCACGGTTCCGGCCTTGTCGAACGCCGGGCGCAATCCGCCCAGGCTTTCCGCGGTCACGCCGTGGCGCACGAATTCGTCAGTGGCGAAGGCCACCGGATCGCCCTTTTTCTGCGGCAGCATCACCGGCACGATTTCCTCATGGAAGCGCCCGGCCTTTTGCGCCGCCTCGGCCTTGTTTTGGCTCGCTGCAGCAAACGCATCCTGCATTTCGCGGGTGACGCCGTATTTTTTCGCCACGTTTTCCGCTGTAGTACCCATGTGGTACTGGTTGAACGCATCCCACAGGCCATCAACGATCATGGTGTCGATCAGCTTCCAGTCGCCCATGCGCTGACCGTCGCGCGAATTCGGCAGCACATGCGGCGAGGCGCTCATGTTCTCCTGTCCCCCGGCCACCACGATGTCGGCATCGCCGTCGCGGATCGCCTGCGCGGCGAGCATCACCGATTTCAGTCCGGATCCGCACACTTTGTTGATGGTCATCGCGGGCACCATCTCGGGCAGACCCGCCTTGATGCTGGCCTGGCGCGCGCCGTTCTGTCCGATACCCGCCTGCAGAACCTGCCCAAAGATGACCTCGGACACCTGCGCCGGATCGAGCCTGGCCCGCGCCACGGCTTCCTTGATGACCAGAGCACCCAGATCGACCGCCGGCACCTTGGAGAGCGCGCCGCCGAACTTTCCAACCGCGGTACGCACGGCGGAGACAATGACGATGTCATTCATGATGCGAATCTTTCATTGATGAGAGCAGAAAATTTCAGGCGCGCACCTTGACGTAGCGTCCGGGCGCGGGTTCGATGGGTTTGTGGCGTGCGTTGCCGGGCTTTTTGGGTGCGGCAATCTCCGGCCCGGCCTGTTGCGCCAGCCACGCGGCCCAGTCGGTCCACCAGCTTCCCGGATGTTCGGTCGCGGCATCGAACCAGTCCTGGGCGCTGCGCGGGAGTTTGCGCTGCCCTGCGGGGGCGACCCAGTGGCTGCGCTTGTTGCGCTTTGCCGGATTGATGACACCGGCGATATGCCCGGAGGCGCCCAGCACGAAGCGCATCGGGCCGCCGAGGATCTGGGTGGTTTCATACGCGGTTTTCCACGGCACGATGTGGTCTTCGCGCGAGGCATAGACATAGGTCGGCAGCTTGACCGCCGACAGATCGAGCGGCACACCGGCGACCGTCAGCGCACCGGGCTGGCGCATGCGGTTTTCCAGGTAGGTGTTGCGCAGATACCAGGCAAACAGCGGCCCGGGCAGATTGGTCGAATCGGAATTCCAGTACAGCAGATCGAACGGCGGCGGCGTTTCGCCCTTCAGGTAATTGCCCACGACATAGTTCCACACCAGATCGTTGGGCCGCAGACTGGAAAAAGCCGAGGCCAGTTCGCGCCCGGTCATCAGACCGCCTTGCCCCAGCGCGGCCTCGCGCAGCGCGACCGAAGTTTCATCGACATACACGCTCAAAATACCGGTGTCGCTGAAATCGACCATCGTCGTCAGCAGGGTGGCGCTGTGGGCAAACTGCTGGCCGCGCGCCTGCAGCACGGCCAGCGCATTGGCCAGCAGAGTGCCGCCGACGCAAAAGCCCAGGGTGTTGATGCTGCCGTCGCTGCGGCGCGCCGCGATGTCGCGCACGACCTCCATGGCGCGGATGACGCCGTCCTGCACATAGTCGTCCCAGGTCAGGTGGCCCATGCTGGCATCCGGGTTGCGCCATGAGATGACAAAGGTGCGATGCCCCTGCTCCACGGCAAACCGCACCAGCGAGTTGTCAGGCTGCAGGTCGAGGATGTAGTACTTGTTGATCGATGGCGGCACGAACAGCAGGGGCCGCGCATGGATGCGCGCCGTCAGCGGGGTGTATTCGATGAGCTGAAACAGCGCGTTTTCGTACACCACCTGCCCTGCCGTGGTGGCCACGTTGCGCCCCACCTCGAAGACCGATTCGTCGGTCTGCGTCATGCGGCCCTGCTTCAGATCCTTCAGCCAGTTCTCCACCCCGGCGCGCAGGCTCCCGCCCTGCGTCTGCACCGCCTTGTTCAGGGCCTCGGGGTTGAGCGGCAAAAAATTGGACGGCGCGGCGGCGTCCACCCACTGCTGGACCGCAAAGCGCAGTTTTTGCCGCGTGGACTCATCGGCCTGCACACTGTCGGCCAGATCGAACAAGGCGCGGGCGCCCAGCAGATACAGCGCAGCCGTGTAGCTGGAGATGCGATTCTCGCCCCAGGCGCCGCCAGAAAAGCGTCGATCATCGCTGGCGAGCGCGGCAGGATTTGATGAATCCGGCGATAACAAGGTGCTCCAGATCTGGCGGAACTCACCGAGATAGCGCTGTTGCAGTTGCTGCAGACGCTCCGGGTCGACCTGGATGCCAGGCAGGCCCGGCGCGGTCGAGCCGCTGTTCACCCCGCGCAGCATGGACGCCCAGGCCTGGGACACATCCGGCCAGCGGTTGGCCTGCGCGCCAGAAAAAAACGCGGATGCGGCCGGATGTGTCGAGTTGGCTTGATCCATGGAAAGGTAGCGCGGGAAAGACGGCTGAAGGGGTCGCTGAGGGTTTCGACCTGCGCCTGCGGCAACGGGTCACGGCATTCTTGAGCACGGACGTGACGGTGTCAACCGGACGACAAAGACGGTTGAACCGCAAAGCCTGCGAGCCGTGCAACTCCAAACTGCAAGATGGCCTTGTCGTGTCAAAAACACGAGACCACCCGCATCGATCCACACGCATGCCGATCAATCGCGCATATTTTGCGGCACACAACAAATATGTTGACTCAAATCAAAAAACATTTGATTCAATAAGGCTAGCGGATTATTTTGTGCTTTGCTTTGAGACGTGATAAAAGTCACAAAATATTGCTTTCTTGCACTCCAGTGAACAGGGGGTGGAAATTTTTTATTTCTACTTCTTTACGATGCGCCCTCGGGATTGCAAAAGGCAATTTACAGAGATTCGGCCGATCTATCGAGCCGCTCGAAAAACACACGGCAAAGACGGATCTGGAGCATGCAATGAGCTGGTTGAACTGGTTACGTAAGAAAGTGGACACCACGACCGCGGAAAGCGGCGCTTCGCATGGAGCAGGTTCCGAGGCGGAGGACGACTTGCCCGACCCGCCCATGTCAGGCAGCGACGACACGTCGTCCGAGCTTGCGGGACTGGATTTTTACTCTGCCATCGCCGCACACCAGCGCTGGAAGAACCGTCTCAAGGATGTCGTCACGGGGCAAACGCCTGAATCGCTCGACGCTGCCGTGGTCGGTCGGTGCGACGCCTGTGCCCTGGGCATGTGGCTGGTGACGCAGTCAGGCAACGCGCGCGTTCCGCCGCATCTGCTCGAGCAACTCAAGCTGGAACATGCGCAATTTCACGAACTCGCGGCAGACATCATTCGGCTGAGCGATCAGGGTCGCGCTGAAGAGGCGCTGCAAGGTCTGCGCACCGACGCCCCCTACAACCGCACCTCGCACCGTGTGACCAAACTGCTCAGCCAGATTTATTTCGAGCTGAGCGAGTTCCACAAGTCAAACTCTCGGACATGATCGCCCCCAACCCCCATTCCATCGCCACACAAATGGAGGATGTGCTGCGCAATCTGCCCAGCGGCGTGGTGGTGTTCGATGCAGCTTGCCAGGTGGCGCAAATCAATCCGGTCTGCCTTGAATTGTTCAAATTGCGCCTGCATCCGGCCGAATTGATCGGCCTGGGATGGCGCGCACTTTTTGACCACATGGCCCCCGCGTTCGATGACCCGGAGCTGGAACTCGATCGGATCAAGACCCTCATCCGGCAAGACTGTCCGGACCAGGGGGAAATCCATCTGCGTGGCGGACAGACCCTGCTGCGCCACTACGTGCCGTTCGTGCGCAACGGCGAGATTCAAGGCGCGCTGTGGCAGCTGCAGGATGTAACTGCCATCCGGAAGCAACAGGGACAACTGGAATTTCTGACGGATCGGGACCCGTTGACCGGGTTGCTCAACCGGCGCGGATTCGATCGTCGGCTCAAGATGCTGGAACACCATCCCCTGGGCCAGCATGGCTTCACCCTGGCGCTGTTTGATCTCGATGACTTCAAGCGCGTCAACGACACCCTCGGTCATCCGGCCGGAGATGCGGTGCTGACGGAAGTGTCGAACCGGCTGAAAGCACTGGTTCGTCTCACCGACATGCCCGCCCGCATCGGCGGTGACGAATTCGCCGTCCTGATGCCGGAATGCCGCACGGAGGAACAGGCGGTGCAGATTGCCGAGCGTCTGATCAGCGCGATGGCCGTCCCCATGCAGGTCGCCGGGAGCATCATTCAGCAGGGTTGCTCCATCGGCCTGGCCGTGCAGCGCCGTGCCGGAGACGGCAATCCAGCGATGTTCCAACGCGCCGACCTGGCCCTGTATGACGCAAAAAATTCGGGCCGTGGCCGGTTCAAGCTGTTTTCACAGCGTCTCAAACATCAGCACGACACGATTCATCAGCAACGGGACATGTTGTGCGACGGCTTGAGGCAAGGCCAACTGCAACTCTATTTCCAACCCGTCCTCACCATCGAACCGGAAGCGTCCCGTTTTTATGTGCGGAAACTCGAGGCGCTAGTCCGGCTGCGGGACGCGCAGGGGCAATTGCGCCGCGCCGAGGAATTTGAAACCGCCCTGGCAGATGCGCAACTGGGGGTCAAGGTGGATCGCTATGTGCTGGACGCGGCGCTGCGCCAGTTGAGCACGTGGCAACGGCAAGGCCTGCAGCTCAGGCTGGCCATCAACATTTCGCCACACCATTTTGCGCATCCCGATTTTGTCGGCACCGTGCGCGAGCGGCTGGCCGCCCATCCCGATGTGCGGCCCCAGGATCTCAGCCTGGAAATCACCGAACACCGCCCCTCCCTGAATCTGCGTGTCGTCAACTCCACCATTCTGGAACTGCGCCGACTTGGCCTGTCCATCAGCCTGGATGACTTTGGTACGGGCAACGCCAGTCTCGCACACCTGCAGCAGTTCGATGTCTCTGTGGTCAAGATCGACCGCAGTTTTGTTCGCGACCTGCTGCAGGACGGTATCGACCTGAGTTTGAGCTATGGCATGTTGCGTCTGGCGCAGATGCTGGGCATCAGCGCCATTGCCGAAGGTGTGGAAACCCGCGCGCAATGCCGCGCCCTGTGTCTGCTCGGGTTTCGCCATTTGCAGGGCTATGTGTTCGCCCAGCCCATGCCAGCAGAACAGGTGCCGGTCTGGTTGGGGCGATATGAAAGCGATTTGTCATGGCTGGCGGCTTTGTCCAAACCCCAAATCCTGGATGCCGAGCGCGCGGTGCAGGCGCTGGTTTCGCACCGCATGCGCGCGCGCAAGCTGCTGGCGCACACCATGGACGCCACCGAAGTGCAGGAATTGCTCCATCCCCAGGCCACGCAACGCTGCGATCTGGGCCTCTGGCTGGCGCAGCAGGCCGAACAGTGCGACCACGAGCCGCAATACCAACAGCTGGTGCAGGCGCACACACGCTTTCACCAGTGCCTGATGGCTGCCGTGAACAAAAACGATGCAGACGCCGATCTGCAACTCAGTGACAGCAGCACCGCGGTCCATGCGGCGTTCTGGGACTGGATTTTGCACACAGTGGAAAACAAAAAACCGGATCGGGGTTGAAATGAAAACACATCGGACGATGCACATCGGAAGGCGCAACAGAGCGACCGCTCAGGGGATGCGCGGCTTTACCTTGATCGAATTGATGATCGTGGTCGCCATCATCGGCATTCTTGCCGCCGTGGCCATACCGCAGTACCGTGATTACATGGTGCGTGCCCGCGTGACCGAAGGCATCAACCTGACCTCGGGGATCAAGACAGCGGTCGCCGAGTACTGGGCAACGCACGGCAGCTTCATCTCGGACTGGCCAAGCACCGATCCGGTGTGTACCGGCGCCACCGTGGCCTGCACCCAGGCCTACGGCGCCACGCCGCCTTCTGGCACCTACAGCATCAGTGTGCTGGTCGGCTATGGCGGCACCATCATCATCACCTATAACCAGCTCCTCGATCCCAACCAGTCCACTGGCTACACCCTGGTACTGCAGCCCGCCCCAGGTGAAGGCAGCTTGCGCTGGGTCTGCTTTTCAGGCGGGCAGACCACGAAGGATGGCGTGACGACCAATGCCACGCCCACACTCCCGTCCAAGTACGCGCCACCTCCGTGCCGCTGAGCCATGAGCAAAATTCTTGTATTCCTCCCCGATGCGGTCAGCCATGCGATCGCGCTGCGTCAGCCCCGGCTGCATATCGGCCGCCACAGCCACAACACCATTGCGCTGCCCGATCCGCGTGTCAGCGGAGTGCATGCACTGCTGCAACGGACCGACAGCGGCTGGTGGGTCGAAGACCTCGGCAGCACCAACGGCACCTGGCTCAATGGCAAGCGCATCAGCGCCTCGATCCTGCTGCCTGACGATGTACTGCGGATTGGCGGCTGCACCTTGCGCCTGCTGCTCTCGGCCGATCAACCGCGCAAGCGGCAGCCCCCGAACGACACCGACCAGTTTCACGAAGCGCTCACCCTGCCCGCGGACTTTGCGCCAACCGATCTGATGCGGCCTGGCGCATGAACAAAAAAACCGAATCGAAACCCGCGCCAGGCTTCCTGAGCCGACTCAGCCGGTTCGTGCGCCATCCAACCACAGATTGGGCGCAGACCCAGGCTCAGTCTGGCGACCGACGCGATGCGGCCAAGGAAGCGGCGCGGCGGCGCGAGGCGCAGAAGCTCGAACGGGCTGCCGTTCTGATCCGCAACCGCGAATTTGATGTGCTGCGCCGCGAAATGCGCAACCGCAAATCGCAATCGGCAGATTCGCTCGAAGGGCTGTCCATTCCGCCCACACAGCAGCCCCTCCCCGTACGGGCCGCTTCGCGCCAGCATACCCTGCACAAGATCGATGCCATCGAGCGGCAGATCCAGGACGAGCAAAAGCGGCAGACCAGCACCACCCTGCCAGCGGGCATGATCGAGCAAAGCGGCCTGGCGCATTTGCATTTTGCAGCATCGACCCTGCGCCCTGGATCAAAACGCCACAGCACGCCGCGTATGGCGAACAGCCAGCTTCTGCATCCCTCGCGGCCGCAAACGACCTTGCCTTACATCACCCGTCCGCGGAGCCTGTGGGGGCGGACGGTGCCGCCAATCCCGGACGTCCTTGAACTCGCCGCCTTCGATTTCGCCGAAGGCCGGGATGCCCAGGTGGAATCCCAACTCCTGACCGGCCTGCAAACCGAAACGGGGGTTGACGCTGTGCAGCAGATCTTCCAGGCGTTGCTCGACTTTTATTGGGCCACGGGCCAGACAGACAAGCTGCAATCACGCGCGCTCGACTATGTGCAGCGCTATGGACAGACTCCCGCGCCGCGCCCCGAGGTGGACACCCACCAGACTGCAAATCGGCATACCGTGAGCTACTTTGCCGCAGAACAGTTCGACATCCTGCAACGACGCGCGTTCGAGCGCTTTGTGGCAGAGGACTCCACGCATCTGCTGCTGGACTGGTCCGCGCTCGTCAGCATCCTGGAGTCGCAGCGGGCCGCCCTGGCCGATGCGCTGCGCATCCTGAACGACCACCCCATCGAGCTCGAACTCCACGGCGCCGACATGCTGCTGGCCGCAACCCGGCTGCAATCGAGCGCGGCGGTTTCTGCAGACACCACACTGCGTCTGCAGGTGTTGCGGCTCTTGGGCGATGAGGCGGCGTTTGTCGACCTTGCGGTTGATCTCTCCATCACCAGCGGCAGCTCACCGGTGGACTGGAATCCCCCTCGCTTCAAGCGCCTTGGCATCCCGGAGCGGGGGCTGACCACCCAGCACAGCGCCCTCCTCCCCTCGCATGCAGGCACCCAAATCGGACACATCGATGCCGGGCTGGTGCAAACCACCGCCCGTCTAAGCGGGAGCTTGTCGGGCACGGGCGATTCCTTCCTGCGCTCGTTGCGGGCACAGGCCCAGCGCGCCGACACGGTGACCGTGGATCTGCAGGCCGTGCAGCGAGTGGACTTTGCCGCAGCAACCGATCTGCTGAACTGGGTCGACGCCCAGACGCAACTCGGCAAACTCATCGAGCTTCGCGGGGCGCATACCCTGCTCATTCCCTTTCTGCAATCCGTCGGGCTGCAGGTGCAGCCCTGACGCCAGCTCAATCCGCTTCCTTTTTCAAGCAACACCCCGCACATGTCCATCGAACTCTACAAAGACGCCAACCATGCCTGCATCCTGTTCACCGACCTCGTGCCGGATGAAGAAGCGGTGCAGGCCAATCAGTTCCTGATCGTCGATCATGGAGAAGGGGTGATTCTCGATCCGGGCGGCAACATGACCTACAACGAGCTCAGCCTGACCATGCGCAAATACATCGCGCCCAACAATCTCGATTACATCGTGGCCTCGCATGCCGATCCGGACATCATCGCTTCGCTCGACCGCTGGATGACCGCCTCGCAGGCCAAGCTGGTGATTTCGTCCCTCTGGGCGCGCTTCGCTCCGCACTTCTGCAAACTGGGAAAAACCGACAACCGCGTCGTTGCCGTGCCCGACGCGGGCGGCAGGCTGCGCTATGGACAAACCAGCCTGTGGCTGCTGCCGGCGCACTTCATGCATTCCGAGGGCAACTTTCAGTTCTACGATCCGGTGAGCAAAATCCTGTTTTCCGGCGACCTCGGCGTCTCGCTGCTCAGCGGGGTGGAGGCCGGGCATGTCATCACCAATCTGCAGCCGTTTCCGCATGGCATGGAAGCGTTCCACCGGCGTTACATGGTCAGCAACAAAATTCTCAAACTCTGGGTCAACATGGTGCGACAACTCGACATCGTGATGATCGCTCCGCAGCACGGCGCCCCGATTGCCGGCGCAGCCATCGGTCAGTTGCTCGACTGGCTCGACGGCCTGGCCTGCGGCATCGACATCATGGGTCCGGGGCAATATCAGCTCCCGCAGGGAGACCTGCGTGTCTGAGCGCATCCGCTCCGCTTTGCGTTCCCTCCCGTTTTCGCTGCAGACCGCACCTCCAGGCAGTGTGTTGCGAAAGTCGCGCCCTTTTCCGCAACACGCATGACCTCGCGCCGGATCCAGACTCTACTCGGTCTGTTGCTACTCAATGCCGTCCTGTTACTGATCTACGGACTGCTGGGGAAACTGCCGTCCCTGCTGTTCACCTACGTCTCCCCATTCTGGCCACCCGCTGCGTTGTCCGTCTTTGCCGCCATGCTGTGGGGCTGGCGGGCGATGCCCGCGGTTTTTCTGGGGTCGCTGTGGGTCAATACGGATCTGTTCAACTGGAATTGGGCAGGCGCGCTGTGGGTCTCGCTGGGCAATGTGCTCGCGCCGATGGCAGGCTATTGGGGCTTGCGGCGCCATATGGTTGAGGCGCAGCAGATCTGGAACTCTCCGGCCGCCATCACCCGCTTCCTGTTCTGGATGGGCGCGGTCAATGGCCTGCTGTCCGGGCTGTTCGGGGCATCAGGTCTGGTGGGGCTCGAAGGACAGTCTGCCCATCTCTTTTTGCCGACCCTGCTGCATTGGGCTGTGGGCGATGCCTCCGCAGCGTTGATGCTCGTGCCGGTGGCCCATTTGCTCTGGCTGCGCAGCGGCAGAGGGGAGAGCTGGTGGCGCCTGCTGTTGCAGGTCGAAGGGCTGGCCGCCCTGGCGTTCAGTGTGCTCGTCTGGGCAGCGGCGTTCTTTGCTCCGGGCTTGAGCCTGCCGGTGCGGCTTGGTCTGCTCGGCATGCTCTTGCTGCCGCCCATCTGGTCGGTATTTCGCTTGGATCAGCGGCTCACCCTGCTGCATCTGGCTGTGGCCTTCATCCTGGTTCTCGGCGCCACGGTTGCAGGTCACGGGCCCTATGCGGGCCTGCCCCTGGCGCAGGCTGTGGTGGGCATCGAGCTGCTGGGCATCGCCATGTCCGCGAGCATTCTGTATGCCGGCGCATTGCATAACCAGCGGCAACGGGCCCTTGCTGAACTGCACGTCCTGAACCGGGATCTGGAAAGACGGGCGGAAGACCGAGCCCAGGACCTGCTGCGCAAGGAGCGCAATTTCCGTGACATGATCGAGCGCCTGCCCGCACCGACCGTGATTACCAACCCGGATACTGCGCGGGTGCTGTACGCCAACCCCGCCGCCCGCGAACTGTTCGGCAACGGCCAGACCGATCTGGCCGGCATGTCCACCCTCACGCAATGGGTCGATCCCGACATACGCCAGCGCCTGCTGGCCGAGATACGACAACACCATGCCATTCAAAACCGCGAAATCGCCTTCCGGCGCCTGGATGGGTCTGTCATCTGGGTGATTGCTTCGGTGATCGAAACCCACTTCGACAAAACCAACGCCCTGCTGTTTGCTTTCAAGGACATTTCCGAGCGGATGCAGCGGGAAAAATTGCTGCAGTCGCAGGCCCAGACCGACGCACTGACCGGAGTGCCCAACCGCCGCCATTTCATGACCCAGGCCGCGCAGCGGCTGTGCGACCTTGCAGCACAACACCAAGCCGCCGCTTTCGCCTTGTTCGATCTGGATGATTTCAAGCAGGTGAACGACACCCGGGGGCATGCCTGTGGCGATCTGGTGCTGCAGCAAGTGGCCCGTCTCCTGCATGACAAGATGCGGCCGCAAGACGTGTTTGCACGTCTCGGAGGCGAGGAATTCTGCCTGTTGATGAGCGATGTGGGCGCCGAACAGGCGCTGGAACTGGCAGAAGCCATGCGCCAGGAACTCGACGGGCAGATCCAGGTCTGCCCCGACGGTCATCCCATCCCGTTGCCTAGCTGCAGCATCGGCGTGGCGTGGACGCAGGTTCCATTCGATACCGGGGCGCAGGCCAATGGCGACCAGACTGGAACTGCTGATGTGCTCGCCGCCCTGATGGAGCGTGCCGATTCGGCTTTGTACCAGGCCAAATCGGCAGGGAAAAATCGCTGCGTGTTGTCCACCGACCTTTCATCGCCAGCCTCGCGGGCATCCGCAGCGCAGGCCAAGCGTGCGTCCGGCCTGGAAACCCATACCCTGATACCGCTGTCTTTGCTGCGCAGACTGGCAGCAGAGGTGCACTTTGGCCGGTTTTTCGAGCGCGCCGCGCAGGCCGCAGCGCATCTGGTCGGCGCAGATGGCGCGGCATTCATCGAGCGCGACGGCGACACGCTGAGCTACCGCTTCTTCCACGGCCTGCCTGAGGAATATCAGCAGCGTTTCGCCGCCTATCGCTTTGCCGCGGATCAGGGAACGGCAGGGCAGGTGATTCGTGAGGGGAGCAGCATCTTTCGTGCCGACTATGCCACAAGCCCCGATGCCCTCCCCGCCTTCGTGGACAGCGGACTCAAGGCCAACTACCTTGTCCCGGTGCGTGCTGGCGGACAGACACTCGCCATTCTGGCAATTGCCTGGTTTTCGCGCCACCCCGCAGATGCGCCCGATCCTCAGCAAACCGAGAACGTCCAGCTCCTGGCTGATTTGATGGCGGGGGCACTGCGCCGCGAACGCCTGGAGCGCAAGCTGCGCAAACGCGCAACCCGCGACTCGCTCACCCAGCTTCCCAACCGGGCAAGCCTGGAGCACCATCTGGCGCGCGCGGTGGCGCGGGCGCGACGGCAGCAGCAGGGCCTGGCCGTTGGCATGCTCGATCTGGATGATTTCAAGCCCGTGAACGATCAATGGGGGCACGCCGCCGGAGACGCCTTGCTGCGCACCTTTTCCCAGCGCCTGCAACAGGTCCTGCGCGAGACCGATTTTGTCGGCCGCCTGGGCGGCGATGAATTCGTCCTCGTGCTGGAGGGCCTGACGCAGCAGGACGATCTGGAGCCGGTGCTATCGCGCCTGCACGAGATCGTGCAGACGCCGTTCGACCTGCCGGATGGACACAGCGCCTGCATCGGCGTGAGCCTGGGGCTGGCGCTTTACCCGCAACACGGCACGGATGCCGAGAGCCTGATCCGCGCGGCGGATGCGGCGCTCTATGCCAGCAAGACCCGCAAGGCGGATCGGAGCAGTTGGTGGCAGCTCTGCGGTCAGATGCCCAATCCCTCAGACGCCGCATCGGCGCGCGCTGCGGCGGTGACGTCGTCGTCCCTTTCTCCTTATGGCAAGGACGCGCAACGGCTTCTGCGTTTGTTCCAGCCGCAGGTCAGCGCCTTCGCCCCAGGCTTCGTTCAAGAGTTCTATGACGATCTGGGCGCGCAACCTGACATGCAGGTCGTCCTACGGACCCTGAGCGAGCACGAGCTGATGCATTTGCACAAGGCACAGGAGGCGCATCTGCTGGCCTTGCTCTCCCCCGATCTGGAAGAGGCCGCGCATCGCTGCGACGGACAGAGGCTGGGCGCCGTCCATGCCCTGACCGGAGTCTCCACTGCGGTGCTGGTCGACGCGCTGGAGAGCTACCTGCAACAGGCCATCTCCTTGATCCAGCACGGCGCCCTGCGCGAGGCCGATCGTCCGCTCCTGCAGCAGACCGTCACCGGGCGCATCCGCGTGGAGCTTCAGTCGCAGGCGCAGGGCGAGCAGCAGACCATCGACCAGTACATGAACTGGATTCAGACGGCCACGCAAACCGCAACAGGTTTTGTCAACCGGATCGACTTGATGCACTGGATGCTGGAGGAACTCACCCGGCTGCCGGGAATACTGGCGGTTGCCTATGGCCGCCCGGACGCCATGGGGCAACCCGTGGTTGAGTTCTCCACGCCGCGCTTCGAGGCCTATGTCGCCCACTTCCAGCGTCATGAGCAGGACTATTTGCCACCGCTGGAGAGCGCCGGTCCCCTGTCTCAGGCCAGTCAGCTGCGCGCCTGGCGCAATGAGCGCATTGAAACCGTGGCCAGCTTCTCCCAGGATGCCCGCGCGGCACCCTGGCGCGATGCTGCAGAGGACGTCGGGTTTCGGAGCGCCGCGTCCATTCCCCTGCGGGATGAACAAGACCGCATGGCCGCCATTCTCACCCTGTATGGCGCCTACCCCAATCAGTTTGAGTCGCGCTGGATGCGGCACAGCCTCACCATGATCGGGCAACTCCTGACCCGTGTCCTGAGCCAGTCCCTGCGAGTCCCGCTGAAGGTGCTGCCCGATCACAAGCGCATGGAGTGGCGCTCGCGCCTGACACCGGAAGGCCTGGACATGCTTGTTCAGCCCGTCGTCGATTTGCGCCACGGCACGGTCAAGCGGGTCGAGGCCTTGGCGCGCCTGCGACTGCAGGATGGAACACAGGTCACTCCAGGAGAGTTCCTTCCCTGGTTCGGCGCGAGCGAAATCTCCCGGCTGTTCACCCTCGGCCTGGACAAGGCGCTCCAACACCTGCGCGACTGGGATGCCCAGGGTCTGCGCTTGGAGATGTCGGTGAATCTTCCACCGGAGGTGCTCATGCAGGCGGACTGCCCGCGCTGGATCGCCCAGGCCCTCGATCGCGCAGGCCTGCCGCCCAGCAGGCTGCACCTCGAATTGCTGGAAGGTGGGGATTTCCACGACGCCCCGGGCCGGGACGCTGCGGTCGGAGCGCTCTCCGCCCTTGGTGTGCGTCTGGAAATGGACGATTTGGGCTCCGGGTACTCCAGCCTGCTGCGTTTGCGGCAGTTACCGTTCCACATCGTGAAAATCGACCAGGGCCTGGTGCGTGAAGCCGGAGAAGATCCCCGCCGGGTGATCGGTTTCATCGGCTCTCTCATTCGTCTGGCGCATACGCTCGATCTCGATGTGGTGGTCGAAGGACTGGAATCGCCCGCCCTGGTTGAGGCGGCCGCGATTCTCGGCGCGGATTACGGCCAGGGTTTTGCCCTGGCGAGGCCCATGTCCGCGCAATCCCTGGTGGATTGGAACCAGCACTTCATCCCGGCGCTCGATCCGGCCCATCCCACAACCGTGCTCGGCGCCCTGGCCGCCCACTGGCTCTGGGAATATGGAGAGCACGACCTCTATGTGATCGACCCGACCCTGGCACATCATCACTGCGTACTGAGCCGCTATTTGCAAAGTCACGGACTCGTGCAGAGCGAAGTGGGCCAGGTCCATGTGCAAATGCATCAACTCGCCCGTGAAAAGGGCATCCACTCTCCCGAATACCGGGAGGCAATGTCCCGAATGGTGAGCCTGCTGACGAAAGAACACCATGAGCAACAAAGACCTTGACCCCATGCAGCAATTGGTCGATGTCGACTGGGATACACCGGAACTGCAGGAACTGCTGCGCAAAACTGCGCACCTGCACATCGACAAGCGCGATCTGGTCAACAAGCGCACGGTCCTGCTGAAACAGGGCTGGCATACCAGCGCCGCTCCTCGCCCGGCCATCTGGGTCGACACCGGCCGGGCCGAAGAGCAGCGTGTCCTGCTCACACAATATTCCCTGGAGCCCGGAGATCCCGTGATGCTGGAAATCCGCCGTCCCAACCGAACTGAATTCGTGGATGCCGAAGTGCTGTCCTGCCGAAAAGGGCAGCGCATCGGAGATGACGGCATCTGGGTGCTCATCGTGCGCGAGATCAAAAGCCGCCCCACACTGGCCACCAGCAGATGAAAGTGGCAAGGAGGGAGCTCGGCCAGGACATTGCCGGAATGTCCTGACCGCAGCGACAGCCTCATTCAACCCAGATACAACCCGCCTGCCGCCCGGTGACTGCCTGCCTGCGGAAAGAATAAAAGCGTTGCGGATTGCTCACCGTACACAGCCCACCCCCGGCGATTCGCCCGGGCTGCATGCCCGCGTGTTCAAGCCGCAAACGCGCGAGTTGCCAAATATCGGCCCACCACTTACCTGGCTTGCCCGGCTGGAAAGCGGCGGCCGTGTTGGTGTGACGCGAGACAAACGCCGCCCGGACTTCCTCCCCCACCTCAAACGCCAGCGGGCCGATGGCCGGGCCAAGAACCGCTTGCACCTCGGATGGGGCACAGCCCGCTCGTTCGCAGACCCGCGACAGGCTGGCTTCCAGCACGCCGCCGGCCAAACCGCGCCAGCCGGCGTGCGCCGCCGCCACGGCGCGGCCATTGGGCGCGGCAAACAGCACGGGCAGGCAGTCGGCAACGAGTACGGTCGCCGCGACGCGCAGACGGGTGCTGCAGGCGGCATCGGCCGTCGGTTCGGCGCAAAGGTCGGTCAGCGCGTCCAGATCGGCAACCTCCACCCCGTGCACCTGCCGCAGGTAGCAGGGCCGAGCGCCGCCGAGGGCGTGTTGCAGGCGCTCGCGGTTTTGTGTCACCAGATCGCGCGCATCGCCCACATGCGTACCGAGGTTCATGCCCCCGCCCCCTGACGCTTGCTCTGCATCCGCGCCTTGCGAGCAGGCAAAGGCACCGCGGCTTACCCCGCCCGCACAACTGGTGAACACCGCGCGAACCCGCGGATTGCCCGGCCAGATGACGCGCAGCCAGGGCGCCTGGCACTGCGTCCCGACACACCAGGACGGCAGAAAATCAGCACACTGGGGGCGTTGTGATGGCATGGGATTGGCTCTCGCAATGTCAGCCCGTGAACATCGGCCAGCGCTTCGGGTCGATTTCATCGGGCGCGCCGCCGCAGACGTTCCACAGCGCGGCGATGTCATCCGGGATGGGTGCGATGCACTCGATCGGGGCGTCGCTAGCGGGGTGGCGAAACCCCAGCCGCGCCGCATGCAGCGCCTGACGCTGCAAGGGCAGATCGGGCCGGGCGCGTCCGCCGTAGACCGGGTCGGCCACCAGTTCCAGCTTGGCAAACTGCAGATGCACGCGGATCTGGTGCGTGCGCCCGCTGTGGAGCTTGCAGCGCAGCGCAGTCAGCGGCCCCCAGGGGGTATCGAGTTCAGCCAGCGGGGTGAAATCGGTGCGGGCGGGCTTGCCGCCCTGCACCACCGCCATGCGCAGGCGATCACGCGGGTGGCGGGCAATTGGCGCGTCCACGTTGAACGGGCGTTCCACCCGGCCCCAGGCCAGTGCCAGATATTGCCGGTGAATCGTGCGGGCCTGCAGTCTGCGCACCAGTTCGGTCTGCGCTTCCAGGGTGCGGGCGGTGACCATCAGGCCGCTGGTGTCCTTGTCCAGACGGTGGACGATGCCGGCGCGCGGCAGTCCGGCTGTTTCCGGGTAGCGCGCCAGCAGGCCGTTGAGCAGGGTGCCGCTCCAGTTGCCGGCCGCCGGATGCACCACCAGACCGGCCGGCTTGTTGAGCACGGCAAGCAATGTGTCCTCGAACACCACATCCAGCGGCAGGTCTTCGGGGGCGAAAGCGGTGTCTTCCGGCAAGGCGGGCACGGTGACGCGCAGCAGGTCGCCCGCGCGCGCCTTGTCGCGCACCCCGGCGACCTGCGTACCCATGCGCACCATCCCGGCGTCGCACCATTGCTGCAGACGGCTGCGGGAGTATTGCGGGAACAGCGCCGCCAGCACCTTGTCGAGCCGCTGCCCCGCATCATGCTCGGGGATGATGGCTTCGAGCACGCTCTGTTCGATGCGCGTGTCGTCCTCGTCGAGTTCGACGAGATTGACGTCGGTCACGCTCGGGGGGGCAGGGAGGGAATGCTTGGTCATGGAGGCGGGGCGCGGGGGCTCCCTATAATCCGCAGGCTTTACACCACCCTGGGTCATTGCTATGCGTGTTGCGTTGTACCGTCTGTGGACGCGGCGATTGTTGGGTGCCGCCGCCGCGGCCCTGTTTCTAGGCCTCGCGGGCTGCGCTTCCACGCCAGCAAAAGACGAAACTCTGGGCTGGTCATCGGCCAAATTGTATGCAGAGGCCAAGGACGAGATGAACAGCGGCAACACCGACAAGGCGGTGAAGCTGTATGAAAAACTCGAATCCCGCTACCCCTATGGCCTGCTGGCGCAGCAGGCGCTGATTGAAATTGCCTACGGCAACTACAAACAGGGTGAACGCGCGCAGGCTCTGGCCGCCACCGACCGTTTTCTCAAGCTCTACCCCAACAATCCTTATACCGACTATGTGCTCTACCTGAAGGGGTTGATCAATTTCAACGCCGATCAGGGCTGGTTCTCCTTCCTCTCGGACCAGAAGCTGTATGAGCGCGACCAGGCTGCTGCCAAGCAGTCGTTCGAGGCGTTCAAGGAACTCGTCACCCGGTTTCCGCAGAGCAAGTACGCGCCCGATGCCATCCAGCGCATGCGCTACATCGTCAACTCGCTGGCCGAGTACGAAACCCATGTCGCGCTGTTCTACTACCGCCGGGGCGCGTATGTGGCTGCTGCAGACCGCGCACAGCGCGCCATCGATCATTACCAGGACGCACCGTCCAATCAGCTTGCACTGGCGGTTCTGGTGCACGCTTACGGCAAACTCGGCATGACCCAGTTGCGCGACGATGCCGAGCGCGTGCTCAGGCTCAACTATCCGCAGAGTGTGTACCTGACCGAAGGCTTGCCTCAGCGGAATGATCCATTCTGGAAGCTTTGGTAATCCGCTCAGCGCATTGCGGCGAGAAACTCCTGCGCATCTTCGGCGCGGCTCACCCGGCTGAACGGCGGCAGACTGGCCAGCAGTTGCCGCCCCCAGCCGGTTGCGGTCAGGCGGCGATCACACACCACCAGCACGCCGCGGTCGGTCTCGGTGCGGATCAGCCGCCCTGCCCCTTGCTGCAATGACAACGCGGCCTGCGGCATGCTGTAGTCGGTAAAGCCGCTGCGCCCTTCCGCCTCGATCTGCTTCAGGCGCGCGGCGGTCAGCGGGTCGTCTGGCGGGGCGAACGGCAGCTTGTCGATGATCACCAGGGTCAGCCGGTCTCCAGGCAGATCCACGCCCTCCCAAAAACTCTGGCTGCCCACCAGCACGGCCTGCGGCGTGGCGGCAAAGCGCGCGAGCAAGGCCGGCTTGGATTCATCGAACTGTTCCAGCACGGCACGGCCGGGCAGCGATTGCCGCAGAGTTTGCGCAATGATCTTGGCGGCGCGCAGGGTGGTGGTGAGCACGAAGGTGCCGCCGCCATTGGCCGCTGCCAGTTGCGCCGCCAGCGCGCCAACGGCTTCGGAATATCCCGGCTGGTTGGGCAGCGGCAGGTCTTGCGGCACCAGCAGACGGGCCTGCGCGGCGTAATCGAAGGGACTGGTCACGCGCAGTTCGCGGCAGCGCGGAGCCACGCCCTGTTCCACTGGCGCGCAGCCGCCGTGCTCCGGCGTCAGGCCGAGTGCGCTGCGCGCATGCCGGAAATTGCCGCCGACGCTCAGCGTGGCGGAGGTGAAAATCCAGGCCTGACGACGCTGCGCCAGCAAGGCGGCAAACGCCGCCGCAATGGACAGCGGCGCGGATTGCAGCCGCAGATGGGCGCTGCCGACGTCCGCCCAGCGGACCTGCGGCGTGGCGCCCTCATCGCTCTCGACGGCCGGGCTCTGCCAGTTGCCGAACGCCTGCTGCAGCGTGGCGCAGCGTTCCATCAGCCGCTCGAATTCGGGCGCCGCTTCTGCATGTGCGGACAGCACGGCGGCGGTGTGGGCCAGTTGCGCCTGCAGATCGTGCAGCGCCACGTCCCAGCCGGGCAGATCGGTCATCTGCGGCTGGCTCAGCCGGCCTGGCGCCTGTGGCGCGACCAGGCGCAGGTCGCGCGCGGCACGTTCCAGCGCGCCGCTCAGGCTCTGCCAGTCGGCCAGACCCTTGGCATGCTGCAGACCGCTGGCCAGCACATCACGGCTGAGGTCGACCACCTGCGCCGTGCCACATCGCGCGCCGAGAAACTGCACGCCGATCTCGGCAAGCTGATGCGCCTCATCCAGAATCAACGTGTCCGCAGTGGGCAACAGCTCGGTGACGCCCTCACCGCGCAAGGCCAGATCGGCGAAAAACAGATGGTGGTTGATGATGACCACGTCAGACGCCATGGCCTCGCGCCGGGCCTTCATCACGAAGCAGGCCTTGTAATCCGGGCAGTCCGCGCCGAGGCAGTTGTCCGTGGTGGAGGTGACGAGAAAATTGAGCGCCGAGTTCTCTTCCAGCCCGGACAGCGCGGACAGATCGCCGCGTGCATCGGCCTTGGCAAACTGCGCGATGCGGCGCAACTGCGCATGCGCATGACGGCCATGCACCCACTCCGCGGCACGCTGCAGGCGGTAGAGGCAGACATAATTGGATCGCCCTTTGAGCACACAGGTGCTCACCGCTGCGCCCAGTGCCCGGCGCGCGGCCGGCAGGTCTTTGGTGTAGAGCTGGTCCTGCAGGTTGCGCGTTGCCGTGGAGATGATCACCCGCCCGCCATGCAACAGCGCGGGAACGAGATAGGCGAGCGTCTTGCCCGTTCCCGTTCCGGCCTCCGCCAGCAGAATGGCCCGGTCGCTGATGGCCGAAGCCACGGCCAGCGCCAGCGCACGCTGGCCTTCGCGCACCGACCACTGCGGCAGTTCGGCCTGCAGCGGACTGCCCGGGGAAAACAGCGCGTCACAATGCTCGGCCAGCGCGGTGTCGGGCTCTGACGCCCCGGCAGGTTCAGCGTGCATGCGGCCGCACGCCACAAAACTGCCCCGCGCGCCACCTAGAATCTGCACTTTGCGTCTGCCTGTTCATCCACACTCTCTGCTTTTGCCCCACAGCCAAGCCAGACTCACCCCACACCGCTGGCAAACCGCCGATTCTATGGACCCCACCGATCATTACCCGCCGTCCCGCCTGCCGCCGCTGCCCAAGCCCGTGCAGCATCAGGCGGGGACACGCTGGCGGTTGAATGCGGCCAGCGGCCTGCACAAGGGGGATCGCCCCTATCAGCAGGATCAGTTGCGTGTGATTGCCCATCCGCGCGTGCCAGGCTGTGTGCTCGCGGTGATTGCCGACGGCATGGGCGGCAAGAGCGGTGGTCGCAAGGCGGCCGATCAGGTCATGCTGACCGCGCAGCAGTTGTTCGAACGCTATCACCCCGACAGCGACGACCCCCACGCCCTGCTGCAGCAAATCGTGCAGGAGAGCCACAGCATGATCCGCCTCACCGCGCTGTCCACCGAACAGGAGCCGCATTCCACCGTGGTCTGCGCCTTGTTCCACGGCGACGAGGGCCGCTGCTACTGGTCGCATGTGGGCGACAGCCGCCTGTACATCTTCCGCGAAGACCGCTTGCTGCTGCGCACCAAGGACGACTCGTATGTACAGACCCTGGTGGACAAGGGAGAAATCACCGAAGCCAAGGCGCGCAACCATCCGATGAGCAATGTGCTCACCTACAGTCTGGGCATGTCGGACCTGCCGGCCAAGCCCGTCGAGGAAAGTCCGCTGATGCCCGGCGATGTGCTCATGCTGTGCAGCGACGGTGTGTGGCACTACTTTACCGACCAGGATCTGGAAATTGCCACCTCCAAGCTGCAGGCGCGCGAATGCTGCCAGTACCTCATCGACAAGGCCCGCACCCGCGCAGGGGGGCGAGGCGACAACCTGTCGATCATCGTCATCGATCTGGAGCGCCTCTCACCGCCAGGCGCGTAGACATTGGGGTGCCAGGTCGCTGTTCGCGTTATTTCTGCACCCGCCACGCCGGCTGGCGCTTGTCGATGAAAGCCTGCACGCCTTCCAGCGCGCAATCGTCGAGCATATTGCAGGTCATGGTCTGCGCCGCGAGCTGATAGGCGGCGTCGATGCCGGCTTCAGCCTGCCGGTAAAACAGCGCCTTGCCCAGTCGTACCGCGGCGGCCGGTTTGTCCAGAATGCTGGTGACCAGCTTGTCCACTTCCGCTTCCAGCGCGTCCGGTGCCGCCACGCGGTTGATCAGGCCGCGTTGCTGCGCGGTGGCGGCGTCGATGAATTCGCCGGTCAGCAGCATTTCCATGGCCTGCTTGCGCGGCACATTGCGCGACAGCGCCACGCCTGGTGTGGAGCAGAACAAGCCGTAGTTCACGCCCGAGACGGCAAACCGCGCGTCCTGCGTTGCCACTGCCAGATCGCAACTCGCCACCAGCTGGCAGCCGGCCGCGGTCGCGATGCCGTGCACCTGCGCAATGACTGGCTGCGGCAGACGCATCAGCCCGGTCATCACCCTGCCACAACGGGCAAACAACGTCTGGTAGTACGCCTGCGAGGGCTGGGCACGCATTTCCTTCAGATCATGTCCGGCGCAGAACGCACGCCCCGCGCCGCGCACGACGACCACGCGCGCCGCGTCATCGTGCATCAGCGCGTCGATCTGTTGCTGCAGCGCCTCCAGCAGCGCCTCCGACAAGGCATTGAAGGCTTGCGGACGGTTGAGAGTCAGCCAGACGACACCCCGCGCGTCGGTTTCACGCAGCAGCACATCCGGGTGATTTGATGGGTTTTGCATCCTGGGTCTCCTCGAATCGGTGCGCCTATTGTCACTGCGCTATCCGGGTGGGCAGATATTGCCGACACAGTGCAGATACACAACGAGCTGGGCAATACGGTTACGGATTTTGTCAGACAGGCAGGCGTCCTGCCGGATCTGCCATGGCGGCCCGCCCCGATCCTGCGGGCCGTTGCGGAACAGGCAGTCCGCATTCGCCCAGCGCCGCCACAGGTTTTGCGCATGGTCCAGCCGCCGTTCGGCATCGGTGCCCATGACCTTCTGCATCTCCCGCCGGTAAAGGTGATTCATGCGGGCGTTGAGATCCTGGCGGGTCTGCGCCGCGCAGGCTGCGCTGCCGGGCTGCGACAGGCAGATCGGCGGCGGTTGACTCGGCAACAGCGCGGCCTGCGCCGAACCAATCCAGCCAGAAATCAACCAGCCCGCACACAGCAACATGCGCCAACGCATCGTTTTTCTCCATCGAAAACAAAGAAGGAGCCGCAGCGCGCTTCGCTGTTCCCCTGAGTTTCATTCGGTCACAATGCGGCCTGGTAATAGCGATTTTGCGGGTGCCGTACCTGGGCGAAAAAATCCCAGCGTTCCGCCAGCATGCCCAGCAGATTGCTCGCCAGCGCCAGCGGCCAGCCCATGCCGCGCAGGCCTTGCGGCACGAGCAGCACCAACAGCAGCGGCAGCACGAAACCCAGCAGCACTCCCACCCAGCGCATGCCCGCCACCCACGCGGCGCTGCGGCTGTGGAAAAACTCCCGTGTGTTGAATGCGCCCGCAGTGAAGCCCTTGGAGGTCTGGCGGATGGCCGGATTTGCGACGCCGATGGCCGTTTGCATCGACCCCGCCGGGTTCAGATTGCGCAGCCGAAGCAGCGCGGTCAGCCGCCCAAGCAGGGCGAGCGCCAACAGCCCTGCGGCAGCACGGCCATACTGCACCCCATGCGGCGCAAGCCGCCACAGGGCCAGACAGGCCGCGAGCAGGCAGCCGCTGGCCAGTCCCATCAGCACGAAATTCAGCACCGTCAGCGGCGTGGCCCACTCGCGCAAAAAGCGCACACCCGCGTAGATCATGGCCGTGCACACCCAAAGCGCCGTCGCCGAAGCGACGAGCAGCGCGGCCAGCACGCCCGGCCAGCGCTGCAGGGTGAGCAGCGCAAGTTGGCTGAGCGCGGCAACGCCCAGGAAGGTGGGCAAGGCGATCACCTCGCGCGACAGCCAGGAGGTGCGCCACATGGCCGCCGCGCGCCAGGCGCGTTCAGGCCGTCCCAGGTGGGCGAACGACGCGCCCAGACCGATGACTCCGAGCCCCAGAATGATCCACAGACTGCTGCGCCACAACTCCAGCCAAGCGGCCTGGGGAGCCATGCCCCACAGCGCGGGCAGCGCGACGACCACCGCCAGACCCTGCGCGCACCCCACCAGCGTGGTGAGCACCAAGACAGAAAACGCTGGACGCATGGCTTACTCCGCAACCGGATGCGCCGCAGCGCCGGTCAGCTTGCCGGTGAACGCGCCGAACAGCCGGGAGAACAGACCCCGCGCCTCGATCTCGACCGCAGCAATCGCCAGATTCTGCTCCTGCCGCGTCGCCACGGCTGCCACCATGCTGGGCGGCACGGCATGGTTTGCACCGCAATCAGGCTCTGCACGTTGTGCGGCGCTCTGCGGCACGCTGCGCGGCAGATAGTGATTGGCGGGCCGCGTGCCGAGTTCAGGCATGAGCGCGTAACCGCCGCGTTCGCGAATGGCGCGCGACACCTCCGACTCCGGGTCATGCACGTCGCCGAACAGCCGGGCATTTGTCGGGCAGGCGTTGACACAGGCCGGGCGGCGCTGTGCCTGCGGAATGCTCTGGTCGTAGATGCGGTCGACGCACAGGGTGCACTTGGTCATCACGCCGCGGTCTTCGTCGTACTCGCGCGCGCCGTAGGGGCAGGCCCAGGAGCAGTATTTGCAGCCGATGCACTTGTCGCTGTCCACCAGCACGATGCCGTCCTCCTGGCGTTTGTACGAGGCGCCGGTCGGGCAGACGGGCACACAGGGCGGTTCTTCGCAGTGCAGGCAACTCTTGGGGAAATGCACGGTCTGCGTCTGCGGGAACTGGCCCATTTCATAAGTCTGCACCCGGTTGAAAAACACGCCCAGCGGGTTCTCGCCGTAGGGGTCGTGGTCGCTCAGATACCCGGCGGAACCTGAGGTGTTCCATTGCTTGCAGGAGGTCACGCAGGCCTGGCAGCCCACGCAGACGTTGAGGTCGATGACCAGGGCGAGTTGCGTCATGGCTGACTTCCCTTGTGCTTGGCCCGCCCGGCGAAGTAGCGCAACACGCTGATCTTCGGCAGATGCGAAACATGGTGCGGCAGCGCCTGCGGCGGCGTGAATTGCGGCCAGCTTTGCCCGGTGTCCTGCGCGGGCGGCGCGTCTGCGGGGTAAAGCCGCACCCGCACGTCGTACCAGCCGGCCTGACCGGTGACGGGGTCGCTGTTGGACACGACGCCCTGCCCTGCCCCCAAAGCGCTGGCTGGCAGTTCTTCGCTGATCAGGTGGTTGAGCAGAAACCCGGTCTGCGATTCCTCCGCGCGCGGGTGCAGGCCCCAGAAGCCGCTGGCCTTGCCGATGGCGTTCCATGTCCACACCGTGCCGGGCTCCACCGCTTCGCTGTATTGGCAGCGGGCGCGCACCTGGCCCCAAGGCGATTCGATCCACAGCCAGCCGCCGTCGGCGATGCCCTGCTGCTGCGCCAGCGCCGGGTTCACATACAGCCGGTTATGGCCGTGGATCTGCCGCAGCCAGGCGTTCTGCGAATCCCAGGCGTGGTACATGGCCATGGGGCGCTGGGTGACCGCGGCCAGCGGGTAGCGTTCCAGATCGACTGCCGCATGTTCGAGCGGCGGCTCCCAGAAAGGCAGCGGATCGCAGTGGTGCGCCACACGTTCGCGCAACTGCCCGGGCGGCTGACGCCCCGGGCGCTGACCCCACGCGGCCAGGCGGAACTGCTGCAGCACGTCGGAATACAGCGCGATGATCACCGGGCTGTTGCGCGTGCGCCAACCCATGCTCTGCGCAAAGTCGAGATAGCCGCGGTTCCAGTTGCGGAGATAGCGCAGCGGCTCGGGCAGCGGGTGGTGATGCACGCAGTTGTGCTGCGCGTACATTTCCCATTGATTCGGGTTGGGCGCGCCCTTGAGCGACTGGCTGCCGTCGGCCCCGCGCCAGCCCGACAAAAAGCCGATCCCCGAGCCCGGCGCGGTCTCGTAATGCACGATGAAGTCGGGATAGTCCTTGAACTTGCGGCGGCCATCGGCATGCACGAAGGCGGGCAGCCCGAGCCGCCCGCCAAGCTCGACCAACACCTCCTGGAACGGGCGGGTCTGCGCCAGCGGCGGCAGCACGGGCACGCGCACCGAGTCCATCGGGCCATCGAATTCGGAAATGGGCCGGTCGAGCAGCGACATGGCATCGTACCGTTCCAGATAACTGGTGTCGGGCAGCAACAGGTCGGCAAACGCCGTCATCTCGCTGTGAAAGGCGTCGCACACGACAAGAAAAGGGATGCGGTGGCTGCCGTCCTCGCGCTTGTCGCGCAACATCTGCCGCACATCCACCGTGTTCATCGCCGAGTTCCACGCCATGTTGGACATGAAGATCAGCAGGGTGTCGATGGGATAGGGATCGCCGCGCCAGGCGTTGGTGATGACGTTGTGCATCAAGCCGTGCACGGCCAGCGGGTGTTCCCACGAAAACGCCTTGTCGATGCGCAGCGGGCTGCCGTCGTCCATCAGTGCGAGGTCGTCGGGCGATGCCGGCCACCCCAGCGGCGCGCCGTTCAACGGCGTGTTGGGCCGCACGTCCTGCGGGCCGCGCGGATTGTGCGCGTCGGGCGGCACGTCCTTGGGGTAAGGCGCCTTGTGGCGAAACCCGCCCGGCGCGTCGATGGTGCCCAGCAGGCTCATCAGAATGGACAGGGCGCGGATGGTCTGGAAACCGTTGGAATGCGCCGCCAGTCCCCGCATGGCGTGAAATGCCAACGGGCGGCTTTTCACCGTGGCGTGTTTGCGCCCGCGCCAGTCGGTCCAGGCAACCGGCAGATCTTCTCCCTGATCGAGCGCGGCTTGCGCCATCTCCTGCGCCAGTTGGCGGATGCGTTCGGCGGGAATACCGGTGATGTCCTGCGCCCACTGCGGCGTGCACTCGGCCACCTGCTCGCGCAGAAGTTGCAGCGCCGGGGCCACCGGGGTGCCGTCGGGCATGCGGTAATGCCCGCTGAGCGCGGGTTGCGCGCCCTCGCTCCAGGCCGGCACCGGGCGCTGCGTTGGCACATCCCACCACCAGCGGTGCAGCGCCGGGTCGGCCTCGCCGGACGCGCTCCCTGGAGCGGGCACGAACAACCCGTCTTCCGCATGGCCAGGCAGCACCCGCACCAGCTGCGCGCCGTTGCTGCACTCGGCGGTGAACACGGCGTCAAAACGGCCTGTACGCAGCAGTTCGTGGGTCAGCGCCAGCAATAGCGCGCCGTCTGTGCCGGGGCGGATGGGAAGCCACTCGTCGGCAATGGCCGAATAGCCGGTGCGGATGGGGTTGATCGAAATGAATCGC
Organism: Pseudomonadota bacterium; assembly: GCA_021783695.1. Lineage (GTDB taxonomy): Bacteria > Pseudomonadota > Gammaproteobacteria > Burkholderiales > Burkholderiaceae_C > Thiomonas. Next base: position 32,023 of record JAJXTO010000011.1, read on the forward strand.
CCGCCCGCGCGCTTGAATTTGGACAGCGCGATTTTCATCGGGTTGCTGTGATGGTCTTCGGCGGTGCCGATCATCACGAACAGTTTGGCGCGCTCCAGGTCGGGGCCGCCGAACTCCCAGAAGCTGCCGCCGAAGGTATAGATCATCCCGGCGGCCATGTTCACCGAGCAGAAGCCGCCGTGCGCCGCATAGTTGGGCGTGCCGAACTGGCGCGCGAACAGCCCGGTGAGCGCCTGCATCTGGTCGCGCCCGGTGAACAGCGCGAACTGCGCGGGATCCGTAGCGCGCAGACGGCGCAGCCGGTCTTCCAGCAGCTGGAGCGCCTCGTCCCACGAAATCGGCTCGAACGCACCGTCGCCGCGCTCGCTGCCGGGCTTGCGGCGCAGCGGCTGGGTGAGCCGTGCCGGTGACACCTGCTTCATGATGCCGACCGAGCCCTTTGCGCAAATCACGCCCTGGTTGAGCGGATGCTCCGGATTGCCCTCGATGAACCGCACCTCGCCATCGCGCAGATGCACCTTGATGCCGCAACGACAGGCGCACATATAGCAGGTGGTGGTCTTGACCTCGGTATCGCCGGGGGGCGGCTTGACCGGATCGTGCAACGGTTTGCCGTTGGAAAACAGGAGATCGAGCGGTTTGAACAGGGCGGACATGGTGACGGAAGGAAACTTGGGCAGTTGCCTCAACCGTAGCCCCCCGTCATGCATTGAACAAACGAATACTTTTAATTTTTTATATCCATATTTATGATGAATTGAGCCTCGATCCGCGCGCGGATCAGCGTGATCAAGCGCATCGCGCCGACAGTCACCATCGGCTCGGGGGGTGGGCCAGTGGCCAGCCAGCCCCATCGCTCGGCACTCGGGTGCAGATCACCCCGGACATCTTGCGGCCAGCTCAACCGACCCTCTTGCCGACGGCGCGCGTGCCTGATGGTGCGGGTGATCCGTGCCAAAACGGGCCACAAACTGGCCCAGCAGGGTGTTTGTTCGCATGGGGTCTCCAATCAGCCCATGCTTCGCTCAGCCACGCCTCATTGCAAAGATGGGTTCGCTGGTTCCTGACCCTTGCCTGCAGCCCATTGCACGACCCGTTGAGGGAAGGGAATCTCGATACCGTGCGACTTCAAAGCATGCCAGATGGCGAGGTTGACCTGTCCGCGCACACCCAGGGTGCCGTTCTCGGGGTCGGCGATCCAGTAACCCACCGTGATGTTGAGGGCGCTGTCGCCAAAGGCGTCGAGTACCGCGCTGGGTGCCGGACTGTGCAGTACGCGCGGCACGGACTGTGTCGCCTCCTTGATGAGCGCGAGCGCCTGCTCCACATCGGTGTCGTAGGACACGCCCACCGCGGTGGAGAGCCAGACGTTCGGGTCGCCGTACGAGAGGTTCTCGATGCGGTTGGCGATCAGCATTTCATTGGGAACGATGGAGTCGGTCCCCCCCGCGCTGCGCACCAGGGTATAGCGGGTCTTGATGTCGATGATCTGCCCCTGAAACGCCTCCACCCGCACGTTGTCGCCCACACGCAGGCTGCGCTCGAGCAGAATGACAAAACCCGAAACGTAGTTTGCCGCAATTTTCTGCAGGCCCAGCCCGAGGCCAACGCCCAAAGCGCCGCCGAACACACTGAGCACGGTGAGATCGATGCCCACCATCTGCAGCGCCGTGAGCACGGCGACGAGCAGAACGACCGAGCGCAGCAGCCGGGTGAACACCAGCCGCAGACTGGTGTCGAGCGGCGAGCGCATCAGGCGCGACTCCAGGATGGACGAGACCCACAAAGCCAGCAGCAACGTCACCGCGATCGAGGCAACCCCCTTGAGCAGCGTCCAGCCGGACAGGCGCTGTTTGCCCAGGGTGATGGAAAGCGCGTCGAGCGCCTCGCGGATTTCCGGCAGGATGCCGGCCAGATGCAGCGCCAGGGTGATCCACAAGCCGAAGCTGATCATCCGCACCAGATAGCGAATGCCGTCGTCCTTGGAAAACCGGTGCCGCGAAACTGAAGCGGCCAGCCGCACGAGAAGCAGCACCGCAAGTAAAGGCAGCGCCAGTTTGAGCAAGGGCAGATTGAGCAGGAGGTGCGAGGCATGGCGCACCAGAACCAGCGTGATCAAGGCGACGAACGGAAACCCCAGGCCGTAACGCCAGCTTGCGTGAAACGCCTGACGCCAACTGGGCAATTTGCGCGCCTGTTTTTCAAGTGCGGTGCCCAGCAGTGCGCCGAGCACGACAACGCCCAGCAGAATGCTGGCCTGCAAGCGCAACTGCTCCGGGGTCTGGTGGTAGAACGCTTCGATCAGGGGAGATTCAATCAACATGCGGGCGACGAGAAATGAGCAGGCGGGCATGGTAGCCCGCAACGCTTTTTTGCGAACGCGGACTGATCAACGCAGGGGCGCGCTGGGAGACGGCACCGGCAAGGGGGCGGCCTGCTTTTGCGTTGCGTTCTGGCGCGACTGTTCCGCCTGCTTGTCGGCGTAGGCCTTCTGTTTTGCGGCGTAGTCTGCCTGCGCCTGGGCCGCCTGGGCCGCACGCTGTGCCGGATTCAGCGCGGGCTGTGGCGCGGGCTGTGGCGCGGGGGCGGGAAAGAGCCGGGGCGCCGGCGGCGCGGTTTCTGGCCTGACGGGCGGTGGCGCGGCCACCTTGGACGCGCCCGCCGCGGCTTGCCGCGCACGCGCCGCCGCTTGCTCCTCGCGCTGTGCCAGTGCCGTCGCGCGCGCCGCGCTCTGGCGCTCGGCCTGTGCGCTGTCGTGCTGTCCGGTCTGCGCCGCCGCGATGTTGGCCTGCACCTGCCGCATTTCCGCTTCTGCGGCGCGCATGCGCGCTCGCAATGCAATCGCCTGCAAATCGACGTCGATGGGCGCAAGCGCGCTGCGCTCCTGCTTGTGCGACGCATCCAGACAGGCATTGACAAAGAACCGATGCATACAGGCAGCGCGCTCCGCCTGGTAGCGCGACAGCATCTGAGCGCGCTGCGCCTGCAGGGCAAGCTGCTGCGCCGCGTCTTGTTCCGGTGCGGGCTGTCGCGCCGCAAAGGCCGGGACCTGCGACAAACAGGCCGACACGGCGAACGCGCATATCAGCCGGGTGAAGTGGTGTCGCAACGTCATACCAGTTCCGCCTCGCTCTGGCGCCGTCCTGCGCGCAGGTAGTCGGCGCTCTGCATTTCATTCAACCGCGAGACCGTGCGGGAGAATTCATAGTCCAGCGGTCCATGCACATAGAGCTGCTCAGGCGGAACCGCGGCGGAGAGAATGAGCTTGATGCGCCGGTCGTAGAGCACGTCGATCAGCAGGGTGAAGCGGCGCGCGGCGCTGGCCATGTCTTCACTCATCTGCGGCACGTCCGACAGCAGCACAGTATGGAAGCGGCTGGCGATTTCCAGATAGTCGTTCTGTGAGCGCGGGGTTTCGCACAGTTCGTGAAAGCTGAACCACACCACCCCGCCGGAGCGCTGCAGCGCGACCACCTCGCGGCCTTCGATGTGCAGCACCGGGTCTTCCTCGGTGCCGCCGGCCATGCGCTCGAATGCCTGTTCCATGCGGTTTTGCGCCTGCGGTCCAAGCGGGGTGAGGTAGAGATCGAGTTCGGCCAACGCCCGGAGCCGATAGTCCACCCCGCCGTCGATGTGCACCACGTCCATTTTTTGTTTGATGAGTTCGATCGCTGGCAGGATACGGTCGCGGTGCAAGCCGTCGGGGTAGAGCGCGTCGGGGTGGAAGTTGGAGGTTGCCACCAGCTGCACGCCGTTGTCGAACATGCCCTGCAGCAGACGATGCAGAATCATCGCATCGGTGACGTCGCTGATGTGGAACTCGTCGAAACAGATCAGCCGAAAGCGCCGGGCGATGCGGCGGGAGAGTTCGGCCAGGGGATCGACCGTGCCCTGCAGCGCCGCCATTTCGCGCTGCACCTCGCGCATGAATTCATGGAAGTGCAACCGGGTTTTGCGCACGATGGGCACGGTGACGAAAAACGCGTCCATCAGCATCGACTTGCCCCGTCCGACCCCGCCATAGAAATACACCCCGCGCGGCAGATCGGGATGGATGAGCGCGCGTCGGATGGCGCTGGAACGGCGCGATTTGTAATCCACCCATTCGTCGTAGCACTGCTGCAGCCGCGCCAGCCCGGCGCGCTGCGCCGCATCGGCGGTGAAGCCGCGCTCGCCCAGCGTCTGCTCGAAGTAGTCGGTGACGTTCATGCGCGCAGTCAAAAGTTGAGCGTGCGCCCGGCCACGCCCAGCGCGGCTTCCTTGAGCGACTCCGACAGGGTGGGATGCGCGTGGCAGATGCGGGCGATGTCTTCGCTCGACGCCTTGAACTCCATCGCCACCGCGGCCTCGGCAATCAGCTCCGAAGCCATCGGGCCGATGATGTGGACGCCGAGAATCTCGTCTGTCCTTGCGTCGGCCAGCATTTTGACAAAGCCGGTGGTGTCGCCCAGAGCGCGGGCGCGGCCGTTGGCCAGGAAGGGAAAACTGCCGGCCTTGTAGTCGCGGCCCGCCGCTTTGAGCTGCTGTTCGGTCTGCCCCACCCAGGCGATTTCCGGCGCGGTGTAGATCACCCACGGCACGGTGTTGAAGTCAACGTGCGGTTTCTGCCCCGCGATGCGCTCGGCCACCGCCGCACCCTCTTCTTCTGCCTTGTGCGCGAGCATGGGGCCGCGCACCACGTCACCCACCGCCCAGATGCCGGGCAGATTGGTGCGGCAGTCGGCGTCCACCTGGATGAAGCCGCGTGCGTCGAGCTGCAATCCGACGGTCTCGGCCCCCAGGCCCTTGGTATTGGGTTTGCGCCCGACCGAGACGATGAGCTTGTCCACCTTGAGGGTCTGCGCCTCGCCCTTGGCATTGATCCATTCCAGCGTGACACCGGATGGAGTCGCCTTGGTGGCGGTGACCTTGGCACCGAGGTGAATGGTCAGCCCCTGTTTGGTGAACTGTTTGAGGGCCTCTTTCGCCACCTGCGCGTCGGCTGCTGCGAGAAACTCCGGCATGGCTTCAAGCAGCGTGACCTGCGCACCCAGACGGCGCCACACGCTCCCCATCTCCAGCCCGATCACCCCGGCGCCAATGACGCCCAGCATCTTGGGCACCGCGTCAATGGAAAGCGCACCGTCGTTGGACAAGACCTGCTTCTCATCGAAATCCAGCCCCGTCAGACTGCGCGGCACAGAGCCTGTGGCGACGATGATCTGCGGCGCGACGAGTTCCAGTGTTCCGTCCTTGCCCGCCACCGCAACCTGCCAGCCAACGCTTGCATTTCCGCCTTTCAGCGCGCCCAAGCCGTGGAAGAACGTGACCTTGTTTTTTTTGAACAGGTAGAGAATGCCTTCATTGTTCTGCTTGACCACCAGCGCCTTGCGCTTTTGCATGGTGGGCACGTCGATGGACAGACCGCTCACGCCAATGCCATGCGCGGCAAAGGCGTGTCCGGCCTGTTCGAAATGCTCGCTCGACTGCAGCAGCGCTTTCGACGGAATGCAGCCCACATTGGTGCAGGTGCCGCCGGGCGCCGCGCCGCCCTGGGCGTTGCTCCAGGCGTCGATACAGGCAACGTTGAGGCCGAGTTGGGCGGCGCGGATGGCGGCGATATAGCCGCCGGGCCCGGCGCCGATCACGATGAGGTCAAAAGCCGATGACATGATGAGGTTCCTTGCGGCAGCGCGGCGCCAGGGCGCCCGCGCTTGGGGTGCATGGTGTGAAGAAGGATCACAGATCGAGCAGCAGGCGCGCCGGATCTTCCAGCGCCTCCTTCATGGCCACCAGCCCGAGCACGGCTTCGCGGCCGTCGATCAGGCGGTGGTCGTAGCTCATGGCCAGATAGTTCATCGGGCGGATCACGATCTGGCCGTCTTCGACCACAGGCCGGTCCTTGGTGGCGTGAATGCCCAGAATGGCCGACTGCGGCGGGTTGATGATGGGCGTGGACAACATCGAGCCGAACACTCCGCCGTTGCTGATGGAGAAGGTGCCGCCGGTGAGCTCCTCGATGGTGAGCTTGCCGTCGCGCGCCTTGGCGCCAAAGTCGGCAATCGCCTTTTCGATGTCGGCGAAGCTCATCTGGTCCGCGTTGCGCAGGATGGGCACCACCAGACCGCGCGGACTGCCCACGGCAATGCCGATGTCGAAATAGCCGTGATACACCACGTCATTGCCGTCGATCGAGGCATTGAGCAGCGGAAACTTGCGCAGCGCATGCACCGCGGCGCGCACGAAAAAGCTCATGAAGCCGAGCTTCACGCCATGTTGTTTCTCGAACTTGTCCTTGTACAGATTGCGCAGATCCATCACCGGCTTCATGTTCACTTCATTGAACGTGGTCAGGATGGCGTTGGTCGCCTGCGACTGCAGCAGCCGCTCGGCGATGCGGGCGCGCAGGCGGCTCATGGGCACGCGCTGCTCGGGCCGGTCGGTGTAGGCAGCAAGGTCGAGATCGGCCTCGACAGGCTGCAGCGCCGGGATGGTGAGCGGCGGCATGCCAGCGGCAGCCGCCGCAGTCGGCTTCGGCGCAGAGGTCGGCACAGCCTGCGGCCCGGGTGCTGCGGCAGCCTGCATGGCGTCGCCTTTGGTGATGCGGCCACCGCGTCCGCTGCCCGTCACGTCGGCCGGATTGACGCCCTGCTCCGCCATGATCTTGGCTGCAGCCGGCATCGACACGGCTGAGCTGGCCGGCGCTGCCGCTGCGGCGGCTGGTGGTGCAGCAGGCGCTGCGGCGGCGACTGGAGCGACGGCCATCGGGCTGGTCTGCGCCGCGGCCTCGGTATCGATCCTGGCGATGACTTCGTCGCTGATGACCGACGCACCGTCGTTCTTCACGATCTGCGCCATGACGCCAGCAGCGGGCGACGGCACTTCGAGCACGACTTTGTCCGTCTCGATTTCAATCAGGATTTCATCCTGCGCCACAGCTTCGCCGGGCTTTTTCTTCCAGGTCAACAACGTGGCCTCGGCCACGGATTCGGAGAGTTGGGGAACTTTGATGTCGATCAGCGCCATGATGGGGTCCGATATTTTTTAGGATGCACGCGCAGTGACTGGCCTGCGCGTGAGTGAACGGATGGTGATGCGTCGAGGGTCGGAATGGGCCGGGCGCCTCTGCGAGCTGCACCCGGCGCCTGTTCAGCGGGTCAGCACGAAGCCCTTGAGCTTGCCGAACGCCGCAGCCAGCAATTCCTTTTGCTGCTCGGCATGTTTGGCGTAGTAGCCCACCGCGGTGGAGGCAGAAGCGGCCCGCCCGGCGTAGCCGAGTTTCTGGCCCTCGATCATGTTCTCGTGGATGTGATGCTGCACGAAAAACCAGGCGCCCTGATTCTGCGGTTCGTCCTGGCACCAGACAATGTCGCGCGCGTTCGGATAGCGTTTGACCTCGGCGGCGAAGGCCTTGTGCGGGAAAGGATAGAGCTGCTCCAGGCGGATGATGGCCACATCGTCGATCTTGCGCTCGGCACGCGCCGCTACCAGGTCGTAGTACACCCGCCCGGAGCAGGCGATGAGGCGTTTGACCTTGGCCGCATCCAGATCCTCGGCTTCGGGCAACACGACCTCGAAGCGGCTGTTCGCCAGATCCGACAGCGGCGACTTGGCCTGCGGGTGGCGCAGCAGCGATTTGGGCGTCATGATGATGAGTGGCTTGCGCAAAGGCCGCAACATCTGACGACGCAGCAGGTGGAAAATCTGCGCTGGGTTGGTCGGCTGGCAAACCTGCATATTGGTCTCGGCGCAGAGCTGCAGATAGCGCTCCAGCCGCGCCGATGAATGTTCCGGCCCCTGCCCTTCATAGCCGTGCGGCAGCATGAGCGTGAGCCCGGAGGCGCGGCCCCATTTCACTTCACCGGCTGAGATGAACTGGTCGATCACCACTTGCGCGCCGTTGGCGAAGTCGCCGAACTGCGCCTCCCAGATGACCAGGGTGCGCGGATCGGCCGTGGAATAGCCGTATTCGAATCCCAGCACCGCCTCTTCCGACAGGATGGAGTCGATGACGACGAACGGCGCCTGCCCTTCGACCACATTCTGCAGCGGGATGTAGGTGCCCACATCCCACTTCTCGCGGCTCTGGTCGTGCAGCACGCTGTGACGGTGGCTGAAGGTGCCGCGGCCGCTGTCTTCGCCAGACAGGCGTACCGGAAAGCCGTTGGCCACCAGCGAGGCAAAGGCCATGTGCTCGCCCATGCCCCAGTCGAGCGGCATCTCGCCACGGCCCATTCTGGCGCGGTCGGCAATCACTTTTTCCACCAGCGGATGCAGCTTGAAATCCGGCGGGATGGTGGTGATGCGCTCGGCCAGCCGCTTGAGCTCGGTCATGGGCAGGGCGGTATCGGCATTGTCGGTCCAGCGGCGGTTGAGATAGGGCGTCCAGTCCACCGCATACTTGCTCTTGTAGTTCGTGAGCACCGGCTCCAGGCTGACACCGGCCTCCATCTCGGCACGGAAGGCGTGCATCATCTGCTCGGCATCCGCCGCGGTGATGACGCCCTGGCTCACCAGGCGGTCGGCATACACCTTGCGGCTGCCTGGATGAGCGGCAATCTTTTTGTACATCAGCGGCTGGGTGACGGCCGGGGTGTCCTGCTCGTTATGTCCCAGCTTGCGAAAGCACACGATGTCCACCACCACGTCGTGATGGAACTGCTTGCGATAGTCCAGCGCCAAACTCGTGGCGAAGGCCACGCTTTCGGGATCGTCACCATTCACATGCAGGATGGGCGCCTCGATCATTTTCGCCACATCGGTGCAATACAGCGTGGAGCGGGCGTCGCGCGGATCGGAGGTGGTGAAGCCGATCTGGTTGTTGATGACGATGTGCACCGTCCCGCCCGTGGTGTAGCCACGGGTCTGCGCCAGCGCCAGTGTTTCCATCACCACGCCCTGCCCGGCAAACGACGCGTCGCCATGCACCAGCACCGGCAGCACGGTTTCCCCGAGGGCGTCACCGCGACGGTCGAGCCGTGCGCGGGTGGAGCCCTCGATCACCGGATTAACGATTTCCAGATGCGATGGGTTGAACGCCAGGCTCAGGTGCACCGCGCCGCCGGGAGTGGACACGTCGCTGGAAAATCCCTGGTGATACTTGACATCGCCAGACGGCAGATCGTTGGCATGCTTGCCCTCGAACTCGTCGAACAAATCCTGCGGACGCTTGCCCAGGGTGTTGACCAGCACATTGAGACGGCCGCGGTGCGCCATGCCGATGACCACTTCCTGCACGCCAAGCCGACCTGCGCGCTGCACCAGCGTGTCCATCGACACGATGAAGCCCTCGCCACCTTCCAGCGAAAAGCGCTTCTGCCCGACATACTTGGTCGCCAGATAACGCTCCAGCCCTTCGGCCGCGGTCAGCCGTTCGAGCAGATGTTTTTTCGCCTCGGCATCGACATCCGGGCGCGTGCGGGTCGATTCCAGCCGCTGCTGCCACCAGCGTTTCTGGTCCTGATCGCTGAGGTACATAAACTCGGCCCCGATGGAGCCGCAATATGTTTCGTGGAGGTTGTTGAGCAGCTCGCGCAGCGACAGATTTTCACGATCGAAAAACGTGTTGCTGACGTTGAACACGGTTTCCAGATCGGCATCGGTGAAACCGTAGAACGACGGCTCCAGATCGGGGATGTTCGGTCGCTCGGTGCGCTTGAGCGGGTCGAGATCGGCCCAGCGTACCCCGACATTGCGGTAGGCGGCGATGAGTTGCTGCGCCGCAACACGCTTGCGCGCCAGCTCGCCGTCGGCCACAGCCTGCAGGGTGCGGATCGGGCCGGATTTGGCGCGCTCGGCAAAAGCGGACACCACCGGAGCATGCGGCACATCGCGCGCATTGCTGCCGTCGAGCGCTGGCACATGCTGCAGCGCATCGAAATATTCGCGCCAATGATCGGGAACCGAACCGGGATTGGAGAGATAACTCTCGTACATCTCTTCGACATACGGCGCATTGCCGCCAAAGAGATAGGAGTTGGCTTTGAATTTCTGCATCAACATACGCGCTCACAGTCTGCCGGGCACCCCGGCGCTCAGTGGGAAGACATCCTTCCGCGGCTCGGGCTGCCCGATTGGCGGATTGCGGCTTTAGAAGGGCCTGTCGGCACTCTAGCACGCAGAATTGATGCTGCGCAAAGCAATCTTGCAAGCCTGTATTGCGGGAAACGGTGTTGCGCAACTCGCGGTGCGCCAAGGCCAGTAGGCCGCCTGGACCGCCATCATTGCGGCTGTACCAGAGGGCATCGTCCGGTTTTTTTGCAGTTCCATCGATTCCGCAAGAGCGGAGTTCACAGCCCGGCTGCGGCATCCTGTTTGGCCCGCAATTCGCGGCGCATGCGCGCGATCTGCTGATCAACGGCGTCGCGATCGCGCAGATAGTCCTGCAACGGCACGATGAGGCAAAGCTCCGGCTGCAGTGTGCCAAACAAGCGGCTCTGGCCGTAGCCTTCAATGCAGAAAAAGTAGCGCATCGCATCTTCCGCGTCTTTCGCCTGCGGGATGAAAAACAGGTGATCGCTGTCGCCGTAGTGCAGCACAAAATCGACGGGATCGTCCATGTTCAGCCACTCCGCAGATGCGCCGCCAGCCACACCAGGCCAACGAACACCGGCTGGTGGAGCAGATAGATGGTCAGCGGCCAGCGTCCGAGAAAGGACAGCGGGCGGATGTCGGGCATATGGCGCAACGGCCGGAACTGCACCCGCGCCAGCAGCCAGCCGACACCGGCGCCAATCCACAGCACGCCGATCCACGGCAGCAGCGGCGCGTAGTCTTCGGTGATGGGCTTTTGCGTGATCAGCCCGGTCCAGTTCCACCACGGCGGGTTGAAAAAGGCGTGCCCCCAGAGCTGCGGCGCTGCGATGGCAATGGGGGCGAGCAGCAGCACCCAGGCGCGGAAGTGGCGAAACACCAGGCGATGCAGCAACAGCATGGCGGCAATGCCCTGCAGGATGCCGAAGTAGATGAAGCTGTGCGGAAACGCGGCGTAGCTGCCGATCGTGACCAGCAGCGACGCGCCTGCGATCTGCGCCCAGCGTTTCCAGAAATCCTGCGTCGCGCGGCCACGCACATCGGTGAAGGTCTGCGTCAGCCCGGCTGTGAATACGAACAGGCTGACGATGGCGATGCGCTGATCCAGCCACCAGGGGTTGGTATAAAAATCAGTGTGAATGAAGCCGAACCAGTTCAGATCGAAGCTGAAATGAAAGGACATCATCCACAGAATTGCCAGCCCGCGCAGGGTATCGACACCCCGGTAGCGAGCGGCTCCCCCGGTCGGTCTGTGGCCTGCCTGCTCCCGCAGGGAAGGGCGGCTCCCTCGAGGCGGCTCTGCGGGAGTCGCGGCGCGGTCTGCGTGGCGCATCGGCGTCGGATCAGCCGCACCACACCCGCGCGTTGCGGAACATGCGCATCCATGGGCTGTCTTCGCCCTGCCCTGGCTCGGCCCAGCTCATTTGCACGCTGCGGAACACGCGCTCGGGGTGCGGCATCAGCGCGGTGAAGCGGCCGTCGGACGTGGTGACGGCGGTGATGCCGTCCGGGCTGCCGTTGGGGTTGAAGGGGTAGCGCTCGGTGGGCTTGCCGTGATGATCGACAAAACGCATGGCCACTTGCAGCAGCTTGGCGTCGCCCTGCTGCGAAAAGTCGGCCCGGCCTTCGCCGTGCGCCACGGCGATGGGGGCGCGGCTGTCAGCCATGCCCTGGAAAAAAATCGATGGCGATTCGGTGACCTCCACCAGCGACAGCCGCGCCTCGAACTGCTCGGAGCGGTTGCGAGTGAAACGCGGCCAGGCGCGTGCGCCAGGGATCATGGGCGCGAGCGCGGCAAGCATCTGGCAGCCATTGCACACGCCGAGGGCAAAGGTGTCGCTGCGGCCAAAGAACCGGGCGAACTGATCGGCCAGTTCGGGGTTGAACAGGATGGAGCGCGCCCAGCCCTCGCCGGCACCGAGCACGTCGCCGTAGCTGAAGCCGCCGCAGGCCACAAAACCGCGGAAGTCGCCCAGTCGCGCGCGGCCTGACATGAGGTCGCTCATGTGCACATCCACGGCGTCGAACCCGGCGCGGTGCATGGCGTAGGCCATTTCCACCTGCGAATTCACGCCCTGCTCGCGCAGGATGGCGACCTGTGGGCGCGCGCCCGTGGCGATGAATGGGGCGGCCACATCGTGCCGCGGGTCGAAGGTCAGATGCAGGTGCAGGCCGGGATCGGCGGCGTCGGCCAGGGCGTCGTGCTCGGCCTGCGCGCATTCGGGGTTGTCGCGCAACAGGGCCATGCGCCACGACACGCTGTCCCACACTTGTTGCAACTGGGTGCGGGGTGCGGTGTAGATGCACTGGGTGTCGCGCCAGAGTTCGATGCGATCACTGTCATTCACCGTGCCGATGGCATGGCTGTGCGCCGACAGGCCGTGCTGCCGCAGGGTTTGCAGCACGGCATCGCGCTGCGCTGCCGCCACTTGCAGCACCACACCCGGCTCTTCATTGAACAGCGCCCGCAGGGTTTGGGCGTTGCGGCGCGGCCCGATCTGTTTGGCCCAGTCTTTGGCGTCGCCCCAGTCATCGGCCTCGCCGCCATCCAGCGCAAGAATGTCGAGGTTCAGACTCACTCCGCAATGTCCGGCGAAGGCCATTTCGCACACCGTGGCCCACAGACCGCCGTCGGAGCGGTCGTGGTAGGCCCATACCTGACCGGCTGCGCGCAACGCGGCCAGCGCTGCGGCGAAGGATTGCAGCAGTTGCGGGCTGTCCAGATCGGGCGTGATGTCGCCGATGCGCCCGAGCGTCTGCGCCAGAATGCTCGCGCCCATGCGCTTTTTGCCCTGTCCGAGATCGACCAGGATCAGGCTGCTGGGCACGTCGGCGCGCAACTGCGGCGTGAGCGTGCCACGCACATCGGGCAGGGTCGCGAAGGCAGAGACCACCAGCGAAACCGGAGAAGTCACGCTGCGGGTCTGCCCGGCGTCTTCCCAGCGGGTGTGCATGGACAGCGAGTCCTTGCCCACCGGCACCGAAATGCCCAGTGCCGGGCAGAGTTCCATGCCGATGGCATGCACCGTGTCATACAGCGCCGCGTCCTGCCCGGGTTGGCCGCAGGCGGCCATCCAGTTGCAAGACAGCTTGATGTCGCCGAGCCGCTGCACCGGCGCGGCCAGGAGATTGAGCACCGCCTCGCTCACGGCTAGTCGGCCCGAGGCTGCCGGATCGAGCACCGCCACCGGCGCGCGCTCAGCCACGCTCATAGCTTCGCCGCGGAAGCCGGCGTAATCGGCCAGAGTCACGGCGCAATCGGCGACCGGCACCTGCCACGGGCCGACCATGGGATCGCGGTGGCTCATGCCGCCCACGGTGCGGTCGCCAATGGTGATGAGAAAGCGCTTGCTCGCAACCGTGGGATGGCGCAGCACGGCTTCGCAGGCCTGGGCCAGATCGACCGCGCCGAGATCGAGCGCCTCGCCTTGCGGCAACTGCCGCTGCGCCTGGCGATGCAGGCGCGGCGGCTTGCCCAGCAACACCTCCAGCGGCAGATCGACCGGGCGAGCCTGATCGGGCTGGTCGGCGTGCAGCGCGTCTTCCACGATCAGGGTTTGCTCCTGCGTGGCCACGCCGACCACGGCGAAGGGACAACGCTCGCGTGCGCACAGGGCGGCGAACGTCTCGCGCTGTTCCGGGGCAATCGCCAGAACGTAGCGCTCCTGGCTTTCATTGCTCCATATTTCGCGTGGACTCATGCCACTTTCTTCAAGTGGAACATCCCGTAGCTGGAAGACCGCGCCGCGCCCTGCGCCTTCCACCAATTCCGGAAAGGCGTTGGACAGCCCTCCGGCGCCGACGTCGTGAATCGACAGAATGGGATTGGCCTCGCCCAAGGCGCAGCAGGCGTTGATGACCTCCTGTGCGCGGCGCTGGATTTCCGGGTTGCCGCGCTGCACCGAGTCGAAATCGAGATGCGTGGCGTTGCTGCCGGTGGCGAGGCTGGACGCCGCGCCGCCGCCCAGGCCGATCCGCATGCCCGGCCCACCCAGTTGCACCAGCAGCGTGCCGACCGGGAATGCGTTTTTGTACGTCTGCCGGGCGTCGATCGAACCCAGCCCGCCCGCCAGCATGATGGGCTTGTGATAGCCCCAGACCCTGCCGTCCACCTCCTGCTCGAACACGCGGAAATACCCCGCCAGATTGGGACGGCCAAACTCATTGTTGAACGCGGCGCCGCCCAGCGGGCCGTCGAGCATGATCTGCAGCGGGCTGGCGGTGTGGCCGGGTTTGCCCACGCCGTCGGTCGTCGCTTCCCAGGACTCGGCGGCGTCCGGCAGACGCAGGTTGGAGACGGAAAAACCGGTCAGCCCGGCCTTGGGACGCGAGCCGCGGCCGGTGGCGCCCTCATCGCGGATTTCGCCCCCAGCTCCGGTCGCCGCACCGGGAAAGGGAGAAATGGCCGTGGGGTGGTTGTGCGTTTCCACCTTCATCAGCACATGCCGGAGTGCTTCCTGCGCGCCGTAGCGGTGCGTGGCCGGATCGGGCTGCCAGGCCTGCACCAAGCCACCCTCCATCACCGAAGCGTTGTCGGCATACGCCATCACCGTCCCCTGCGGCGACTGCGCGTGGGTGTTGCGGATCATCTGAAACAGGGTGTGCGGCTGATCCTGTCCGTCGATGGTGAAGCGGGCATTGAAAATCTTGTGACGACAATGTTCGCTGTTGGCCTGGGCGAACATCATCAGCTCGACATCGGTGGGGTTGCGCCCAAGATTGCGGTAGGCGTCGAGCAGATAGTCGATCTCGTCTTCCGACAGCGCCAGACCCCGCTCCACGTTGGCACGCGACAATGCGGCGCGTCCGGCGTCGGCTGTACCCGACAGCGCGTCCACATGCTGCAGCGGCTGCGGCGGCAGTTCGGCGAACAGGCGCTGCAGATCATCGCGCTGCAGCGCCACGGTTTCTGTCATGCGGTCATGCAGCAGGATGGCAAGCTGGCTCAGTTCGTTTTCGTTCAGCGGCTGTGCCGCGCGCAGCAGGCCGCTTTCGAGCTCCAGTCGGTATTCCACCGCGCGCTCCACGCGGTGCACCGGCGCACCACACAGCCGGGCAATGTCCGTGGCCTTGGACGCCCAGGGCGAAATCGTGCCCTGCCGAGGCATGACCAGCAGTGCCTGTCCCGTGGTCGGCCCGGTGTAGGGATCGCCATAGCGCAGCAGACCGTCGAGCTTGTCGCGCAAGGAAGTATCGGGCGCGGCGTCCAGCGCCACAGCGTGCAGGAATCGGGCATGGATGCGGCGCACGCGCCGCGCGAATTCCGGGCGCTGCTGGCGCAGCCGCGCCAGCAGCGCGTCCTGACGGAACACGGACAAGGCGCTGGCGCCTTCAAAAAAGAGGATGTGCATGCGGGAACCCTGGACGGGTGGGCAGAGGTGGGAGGGCTGTGGCAAATTATAGGAAGCGCTTGCAAGGTCCTCCGCCACGCCGTGTTGTCGCAATGCCCGGCCAGCGTCACATGGCAGGAGTGTGATAATTGGGGATATGAGCATCACCATCAAAACCCCTGAAGAGATCGAGAAAATGCGCGTGGCCGGGCGTCTGGCTTCCGAACTGCTCGATTACCTGACCCCGCACGTCCAGCCCGGCATCACCACCAAGGCGATCGACAAGCTGGCCTACGACTACATCACCCAGGTGCAACAAGCCATTCCGGCCCCGCTGAATTACGCGCCGCCGGGCTACACGCCCTACCCCGCGTCGATCTGCACCTCGGTCAACAACGTCATCTGCCACGGCATCCCGAACGACAAGCCGCTGAAAAGCGGGGACGTGGTCAATATCGATGTCACCGTCATCAAAGACGGTTTCCACGGTGACTGCAGCCGCATGTTCAGCATTGGCACCGTGCCCAAGCATGTGCAGCGACTGGTGGACATCACCTTCGACGCCATGTGGCACGGTATCGCTCTGGTCAAACCTGGCGCGCGCCTTGGCGACATTGGCCACGTCATCCAGACCTTCGCCGAAAACGCGGGCTACAGCATCGTGCGCGAGTTTTGTGGCCACGGCATCGGCCGCAACTTCCACGAAGACCCGCAGGTGCTGCACTACGGCAAGGCCGGAACCGGCGAAGTGCTGCGGCCCGGCATGACCTTCACCATCGAGCCGATGATCAACGCCGGCCGACGCGACATCCGCGAAATGTCCGACGGCTGGACCATCGTGACCAAAGACCGTTCGCTGTCGGCGCAGTGGGAGCACACGGTGCTGGTCACCGAATCCGGTTTCGAGGTGCTGACCACTTCGGCAGGATGCCAGGCCGCGCCGACCTTCGTGCGCCCGGCCAAAGCGGCTGCCTGAACCTGCGGCCGCAGCGCAGGCGCGCCGTCGCGCAATCCTTCCCCCCAGTCTGCGCGTCCATGCCCATCGCCATCCCTGAACGTCCCGACAACTCGGCGCCAGTCTCCGCACTCGCCGAGATCCGCCAGAGCTGGAAGACCGGGCGCGCAAGCTTGCTCGATGCCTTCACCCGCAACCCGAGACAGATCGCACCGCTGCTGCACGGGCTGACCCGCCTCGCCGACAGCACCTTGCAGGCGCTGTGGGCGGCGACTTGTCTCCCGCAGGACGCCGCGCTGATTGCGGTGGGCGGCTATGGCCGGGGCGAATTGTTCCCGCACTCGGACATCGATCTGCTGTTGCTGCTGCCCCAGACGCAAGGCAGCGATGCCGCCACCGACGCCGCAGCCGAGCGTTTCATCACCGCCTGCTGGGACATCGGCCTGGAAATCGGCGCCAGCGTGCGCACGCCCGAGGCCTGCATCGACGAGGCCGCGAAAGACATCACGGTGCAGACCGCGCTGCTGGAATCACGCTTCCTGTGCGGCAACCGCGCACTGGCGCAGACCTTGCAGGCCAGATTCTTTGCGCATCTCGACCCGCGCGCTTTTTTTCAGGCCAAGATGCGTGAGCAGCAGCAGCGCCACATCAAGTTCGAGGACACCCCCTACGCGCTGGAGCCCAATTGCAAGGAAAGCCCGGGCGGCCTGCGCGATCTGCAGATCCTGCTGTGGATCGCCCACGCCTGTGGCCTCGGCCACACCTGGAAGGAACTCGCGGCCAGCGGCATCCTCGCCGCCAACACCGTGCGGCAGGTGCAGCGCAATGAAACCGTGATCAAGCGCATCCGTGCGCACCTGCACATCCTGGCGGGGCGGCGCGAAGATCGGCTGGTGTTCGATCAGCAATCCGCCGTGGCCCAGGTGCTGGGCTTCACGGCCACTTCCAGCAAGCGCGCGGGCGAGCTGCTGATGCAGCGTTATTACTGGGCGGCCAAGGCCATCGAGCAGATCAACCAGATTGTGCTGCTCGACATCGAGGGCCGGTTGTGGCCGCAGTCCGTGGCGCAGGCTCAGCCGCTGGCCGGTGTCGAAGGTGTGGAAGACGGCCGCTATGTGCTGCGGGACGGCATGATCGAACCTGCTGACCTCGGCCTGTTCCAACACGAGCCCTGGGCACTGCTGGAAATTTTTGCGGCGTTTCAGCGCGCTCCGGGCGCGCGCGGCCTGTCGCCCAGCGCGCTGCGTGCCATCTATCTTGCGCGCAACTGCATGGACAGCGCCTTCCGCCACGACCCGCGCAGCCGAGCCCAGTTTGTGCGCATCCTGCAGGCGCCGCAGGGCATCGTCCACGCGCTGCGGCTGATGAACCGCACCAGCGTTCTGGGCCGCTATCTGTGGGCGTTCCGCCGCATCGTCGGGCAGATGCAGCACGACCTGTTCCACGTCTACACCGTCGATCAGCACATCCTCATGGTGGTGCGCAATATGCGCCGCTTTTTCATGCCCGAGCACGCGCATGAGTATCCGCTGTGTTCGCAACTGGCGGCCAATTTCAATCCGCCCTGGGTGCTCATCCTGGCCGCCCTGTTTCACGACATCGCCAAGGGGCGCGGCGGCGATCATTCCGAGCTCGGCGCCGTCGAAACCCGCAAGTTCTGCAAGGCCCATGGGATCGGCGCCGAGCACACCGAACTGGCCGTCTTTTTGGTGCGCGAGCATCTGCAGATGTCGCGCGTGGCGCAGAAGGAAGATCTGAGCGATCCCGATGTCATTGCCGCATTCGCCCGGCGCGTGAGCGACGAGCGCCGCCTCGTTGCGCTGTACCTGCTCACCGTAGCCGATATCCGCGGCACCAGCCCCAAGGTCTGGAACGCCTGGAAGGGCAAGCTGCTGGAAAACCTGTACCGCGCCACCCTGCGCGCGCTGGGTGGCCAGACGCCGCAGCCGCATGCCGAGTTGCAGCTCCGCCAGCAGGAGGCGCAGCGCATCCTCAATCTCTACGCGCTGCCGGATGGGGCGCAAAAACCGCTCTGGGACACACTCGACATGGGCTACTTCCTGCGCAACGACCCGCAGGACATCGCCTGGCATACCCGCAAACTCTATGCCCGCATCGCCAGCGCAGCGCCGGTAGTCAGCGCCCGTCTGGCGCCCGAGGGCGAAGGGCTGGAAGTGCTGGTCTACGCACCCGATCAGCCCGATCTGTTCGCCCGCATCTGTGGCTATTTCGACAGCCAGAACTTCAATATCCTGGACGCCAAGATTCACACCGCCAACAACGGCTGGGCGCTCGACAGCTTTGTCGTGGTCTCGCCGCACACCAAGGTGCACGACCGCGCCATGATCGGCGTGATCGAAACCTCGCTGCTCGACGCCTTGCGCAGCACCGCCCAGTTGCCGGTGCCGCATCACGGGCGCCTGTCGCGCCGGGTGCGCAATTTCCCGGTGAGCCCGCGCGTCGGTCTGCGGCCGGACGAGCGCGGCCAGCGCTGGATCCTCAGCATCACCGCGCACGACCGCGCTGGGCTGCTGTTCGGCATTGCGCAAGTGCTGGCACGGCACCGCATCGATCTGCAACTGGCAAAGATCACCACGCTGGGCGAGCGTGTGGAAGACACCTTCCTCGTCTCCGGCCCCGGCCTGGGCGACGCCAAGGTGCAGAACGCCATCGAAAACGAATTGCTGCAGGCCATTGCCGATTAAGGCTGGTGAACATGGGACAATCGGCTCTTGGGAATTTTTGCTGGCGCGCAGTTTCCCACAGCAGAAACCGCCGCCGATCCGCGCCGTCACAACACTTCATCCGCCAGACATCTTGAAACTCCTGTTCGATTTCTTCCCCATCATCCTGTTTTTCATCGTGTTCAAGCTGGCGGGCATTTATGCCGCCACTGCGGTCACCATTGCGGCCACCTTTGCCCAGATCGGCTGGGTGTGGTTCAAGCACCGCAAGGTTGAACCCATGCTGTGGATGAGTCTGGGTGTGGTGGTGGTGTTTGGTGGCGCCACCCTCATCTTCCACAACGACACCTTCATCAAGTGGAAACCCACCGTGCTGTACTGGCTGTTTGCCGCCATCCTGTCAGGTGCGCAACTGCTGCAAGGCAAGAACCTGATGCGCGTACTCATGGGCAAGCAGATGCGGTTGCCAGACGCCATCTGGAACAAGGTGAACTGGTCGTGGGTCGCATTTTTCGGGCTGATGGGTGTCCTCAATATTGCCATTGCCTACAATTTTTCCACCGATCTCTGGGTGGATTTCAAGCTGTTCGGCAGCCTGGTCCTCACCCTGCTGTTCGTGATTGGTCAGTCGCTCCTGCTGTCCAAGCACATGAAACTTGATGAAAACCTCTGATGTCCGCCTCCTCACCGCGCCGCGCTGAGCGCATCCAGGCGTTGCTGCTGGCAGCGCTGCAGCCCGATGCGATCGAGGTGAGCGACGAATCAGCCGCGCACGCCGGGCATGGTGGTTTTGACGCCGAAGGCAGCCATTTCCGTGTGCGCATCGTCAGTGCGCGCTTTGTCGGCCTGAGCCGTCTGGCGCGCCATCGCCTCGTGTATGATGCTTTGGCTTCGATGATGCACCGCGACATACATGCGCTGGTGCTCGATTGCCAGGCCTCAGCAGACCCGCCCTCCGCAAACCCCCACTGAAGACGGGCGGTCAGGCCTAGCCGTTTGTTCCCTCCCCTTTGGATGATTCCATGCTGAAACTCTCCCGCATTCTGGCCGCCACCGCGTTGAGCTGTGCGTTCGCCGCCCCCGTCTGGGCACAAAACATCGCCACGGTCAATGGCAAGCCCATCCCCCAATCCCTGGCCGACTCGGTTGCCAGCAGCATGGCCAAGCAGCAGGGTCAGCCCGTGACGCCGCAGCTCAAGGACATGGTCAAGAACGAGCTGATCAGCCGCGAAGTGATGGTGCAGGAAGCCGACAAGCTCGGTCTGGACAAGGATCCCGCCGTGCAGGACGAGATCCGCATTGCGCGCCAGAACATTCTGATCCGCAGCCTGTTCAACGCCTACCTGCAAAAGCATCCCATCACCGACGCGCAGATCAAGGCCAAGTACGACGAGTTCGCCAAGTCCTTCGGTTCCACCGAATACAAGGCCCAGCACATCCTGGTGCCGAGCGAAAAGGAAGCCCAGGACATCATTGCCCAGCTTAAAAAGGGCGCCAAGTTCTCCGAACTGGCGAAGAAGTACTCCAAGGACACCGGCAGCGCAGCCAATGGCGGCGATCTGGGCTGGTCTTCCCCAGCCAACTATGTACCCCCCTTTGCCAAGGCGCTCGAAACCCTGAAGCCTGGCCAGTACACCCAAACCCCGGTGCAAAGTCAGTTTGGCTGGCACATCATCAAGCTTGATGCCACCCGCCCAGCCAAGCCCCCCACCCTGGAACAGCTCAAGCCGCAGATTCAGGCCGAACTGCAACGTGAAGAAGTGACCAAGTATCAGAACGAACTCCGCGCCAAGGCTAAAATTACTGAATAAAATCAAACCGAATCCAAAAAATTCTAGCTGCTTGTTTAGGCTGCATTCTTTTTGGACCCTCGGCCGGAGAATTTCAGCCGCTTCTTGTTGAGATCGTTGCTGATAGCGCGCACCGGGGTCCTGGTGCAGCAACTACGCTTGGCCGTTCGCTCGATCGCAGCTCGGCTCCAGGGCAGGCGTCCAGCGCCTCCTCTTGAAACCTGACTTTCATTTCAGGGTTCAAGGCTGCGAGCTCAAATCTGTTTAGAGCGCAGGACGATAGCCAGTTTGATGCAGCAGAGGTGCAGTGTTCGGGCCATGGCCGGAACACTAGGGCGCGCGCCCTCGATCGTCTTGCGCGAGTTGGGCCGCAATGCGGCGCTGAGGCGGCGGCCTGTGCGGCCAGCACGGCGCAGCAGGCCGCGGCGGCGCGACGCCGCACGTCCGCCCCCCCCAATCTGCACCGAGATGGCATCCCCTGGGGCGCGGTCAGCGCCTTACTGGCCTGAAAGAACTCGCCCCGGCAGATTGCTGACTGGCGGAACGGCAGGCCGCACGGATGCATGGCCTCCACTCCCGCTGGAGGTCTTCGCGTATGGCGCTGACCATTCCTCACCAAGCCCCTTCGATTCAATCGACAAAGGTGCCGCGCATCACCCTTGAGACAGCCACGTTCGCGGTACCGTCACGTTTGTACGGATGATGGTGGAAGTCAGTGGAAGCGGGCGGAATAAAAAAGCCCTAAGCAGCTGATTTCTTAGGGCATTTTAAACTTCCGTGGAAGCTTGTGGACAATGTACTGGTAGGCGGTATTGGAATCGAACCAACGACCTCTTGCATGTCAAGCAAGCGCTCTAACCATCTGAGCTAACCGCCTACGAAGCCCAAAATCATAGCATGGTTTTCGGTGAACTTCGGAGATTACTTTCTTGATGCTTTGAGCACACCAGCGACGTTGGCGATCAGGGTCAAGGCGTGCTTGAGCTTGGCGCTGTTGGCGAGTTGCACGGTAAACCGCATTTGCGCCAGATCGCCGATCGAGCGAGTGTTCACTCCGATGACGTTGATGCGCTCTTTGGTCAGCACATCGGAAATGTCACGCAGCAGGCCCTGGCGGTCGCTGGCGCTGATTTCCAGATCGATGGGGTAGAGCGCGGCGCCAGTGTCCTGCCCGGCCCAGGTGACGGCAATGACGCGCTCTGGATGCTGCTGCGCGATATTGCGGAAATTGGAACAGCTTGCGCGATGCACCGTCACGCCTTTCTCACGCGTGACAAACCCGCCGATGACGTCTGGCGGCGCGGGCTTGCAGCACGGGGCAAGTTGGGTCAGCAGTGAGCCCATCCCGACCACCAGGACCTGTCCAGCCGGTTTTTTCTGCAATGCGGAGCCATTGGCAAGTGGAATCGACTCCTCTGTCGCAAGCGCAGCCTGGTCAGCGCGCAGGTAGGCTTCGATCTGGCGCTGGGAAAATTCGTCCTTGCCAACGCGTTCGAACAGTTCATCGGCTGCGCGAAAACCCAGTCCTTCCGCCAGGGTTTGCAGGCTCAGGCTGGTTTTTCCTTCGCGCTGCAACAGCCGCTCGACTTGCGCGCGCCCTTTAAGGATGGTTTCCTGCTGGGCTATCTGGTTGAACCAGGCACGCACCTTGGCGCGCGCCCGCGGACTGCGCAGATAGCCGAGCTCGGCGTTGAGCCAGTCGCGAGACGGCCCCCCCTCCTTGGCGGCAACGATTTCCACGGTCTGCCCGCTGCGCAGCGGTGTGGTCAAAGGGATCAGCGCGCCATCGACCCGCGCCCCACGGCAGCGATGTCCCAGATCGGTATGCAAGGCATAGGCAAAATCAACCGGCGTGGCCCCCTTGGCGAGTTCGACGATGCGGGCCTGTGGCGTGAGGACGAAGATGCGGTCTTCCGCGTCCTGTTTTGCCGCGGTGTCGGCAAGCGCGGTCGACGTCGGGTCTTGCGTTCCGGCAAGTTCTTGCTGCAGGGCCAGAAGCTGCCGCGCCAGAGCGATACGCGATTGATAGTCGCCGGCTTGCGACTGGCCTTGATACCCCTTGGCGCCCGCCTCCTTGTACGCCCAATGCGCCGCGCTGCCTTGTTCAGCGTAGGCGTGCATGGCTTCGGTACGGATCTGGATTTCAAAAATCTGCCCAGTCTCGGTGCGCACCACGGTGTGCAGGGACTGGTACCCGTTCGGCTTGGGCTTGGCGATGTAATCGTCAAACTCGTCGGGAAGGGATGTCCACATGGCGTGCACCGCGCTGAGCGCGGCGTAACACGCACTGACATCGGCAACGATGATGCGTAAAGCGCGCAGATCCATGACCTGCTCGAACGCGAGATGCTTGCCCTGCATCTTGCGCCAGATGCTGTAAATGTGTTTTGGCCTGCCCACCACTTGCGCTGGGATGTGCTGATGCTGCAATTCCGCCTGCAGGCGCGCAATGGCCGCGGTAATGCCCTGCTCTCGCTCGGCACGACGCTCATCGAGCTTGCGGGCAATGTCTTTATAGATCGTGGGCTGAGACAGGCGGAATGAGAGGTCTTCCAGTTCCCACTTCACCTGCCAGATGCCCAGGCGGTTGGCGAGGGGCGCGTAGACCTCCATGGTTTCGGCCAGAAAGGCGTCGGGCGCCGGGTTTTTGGTGCGGGTGAAAAACCGCAGGGACTGCAAACGCGAGGCCAGACGCAGCAAGGCAACGCGCAGATCGCGCGAGAATCCCAGCAGCAGGCGCCGCAGCAACTCGGTATGCCGTCGGCGAAGTTCAGCTTCGTCCGGTCCGCCGCGCGCCATGCGGGAGACTTCGACCAGCTTGCGCGTCTCGACCGCCAGGTCGGCTAGCGCACCCCCGAAATGCTTGCGCAACTGATCTTGCGGATGCGCCAGATGTGGCACAACGAGGTTGAGATAGGCCGTCGCCTGGGCTTCGGCGTCCGCGCCCATCTCGGCAAGGATTCCGCGCACTCCATCGGCATGTTCCAGCGCGGGCTCGCCAGTTTCGAGGACGACGGTGTCGATGAGCGCGACAGAGTAGGCGCGCGCCTGCGCCACACACGCGTCTGCGCAGGCGTCTTGCGCCGAGGCATCCAGCGGGCCGGGCGGGTTCGGGCTCACGACAACAGAAAATCACGCACGATGCGCACCTGATCGTCCTGCACCAGAGTGGGCGCGTGGCCGACCCCGGGCAGTTCCACCACGCGCGCCTTCGGGCCCTGCAGGGCCATGGTCTGCGTTGTCTGGACGCTGAGAATGTCGGAGTCTGCACCGCGCAACACCAGCGTGGGCGCAGTGATCTGCGCATACGCTTGCCACAGGGCGATCTCGCCTGCAGCCATGGCCTGTGCGCTCGGTGCGGTGAACGGTTGGGAGAGCGCCGGGTCGTAATGCAGCCGCCAGCCCTGGCCCTCAGGACGTAGCATGGGACGCGTCAGCGCCATCCACTGTGCCGGTGTGTGCGACCCGAAGCCTTCGGAGATCTCGCGCAGCGATGCAGCGGCCTGCTCCGGAGTGTCGAAACGCATCTGCCGCCCGACATAGCTGGCGATGCGCATCAGTCCGCGCGGGTCCAGCGCCGGGCCGACATCATTGAGCACAAGCCGCTGGATCGGACTGTGGCGCAGGCCCGCGAGCGCAATCCCGATGAGCCCGCCCAGCGAGGTGCCGACCCAGGACAACCTGCGCGCGCGCAATCGGGCCAGCAGGGTGACCAGATCGGCCAGATATTGCGGCACCTGATATAGCGCCGGGTTGTCGAGCCAGTCGGATTCGCCGCGGCCTGGCAGATCCGGGCAGACCACGCGACGATTCGATTGCAGCGCCTGTGCCAGCACATCGAAATCGCGTCCCTGCCGCGTCAGCCCGTGGACACAGACGACCACATCGTCGCCGTCCGGTTCGCCCCACTCCCAATAGGCGAGACGATGCAGACCGCCGGGATGAAGGCATTGCACAGAGGCGAGACGAGGCTGGTTTTCCACGGTATTCAGGAGGAGCAAGGCGAACGGGTCATCATACAGACTCACCCCGGCGACGCTTGTGGCGCGCGCAGTGCCTGATCGATTTCCCTGAGCCGAAGCGCCAGGCTGCGGTACTCGGCGCGGTCGGCATCCTCCACCAATCCCCCGGCCACCAGCGCGTCCTGGCGGCGCAGCAAACCAGCGCGCTCCAGGCGAAACAACATGGCGAACAGATCCTGCCTGGCGGTGGATTCATCCATTTCCAGCGGATCGGGCGATTGGGCGAGAACCTCTTCAGGCGCGTGACCTGCTCCGCGCAGCGCTTCCCACAGCGCGGCGGCCGAGATCCCGGGTTGATCCTCCAGGATGGACTCCAGCGCCATCACGAAGCCCTGCAAGGCGCTGGGCTCCTGCGACAACAGCGCGTGCTGCGCCGGGCTGATTTCCCACCACAAGGCGGGCTGAGACAACAGCAAAGGCAGCATCATGCGCAACAGATCGGGCGGGGCCGCAAAGGTACGCAGGGCGTGACGTCCCCCGCGCTGGCGCGGCTCGGAACGGTGCGGCTGTCTGCCAAACGTCTCGGCTGGCGCCACCGGTCTGCGTGTCGGCGTGGACAGCCGCAGCACCTCGCGCAATTCCGCCGCTGGCATGCCAAGCTGCCGGGCAAAATCGCCGAGCAACTGGCCAAGCAGCGCCGGGGCGGCAATCTGGGAAAACAGTGGCCCGGCCTCGTGAATCGCCTGGGCGCGCCCTTCGGCGGTCGCCATCGCCACGCCGTCGAACAGGCTGGCGAACAGGAACTCGGACAAAGGCTGCGCCCGGCCGATTTCGCGTTCGAAGGCTTCGGCGCCCTTTTCTCGCACATAGGAGTCGGGATCGTGCTCGGGCGGCAGGAACAAAAATTTGACCACCCGCGTATCGCTCAGCAGCGGCAAGGCGTTTTCCATGGCACGGCGCGCAGCCCGGCGACCGGCGGCATCACCATCGAAGCTGAACACCACCTGCCCCGTATGCCGGAAGAGCTTTTGCAACTGCTGCACGGTGCATGCGGTGCCCAGCGTGGCCACCGCATGCTCGACGCCGAACTGCGCCAGCGCGACCACGTCCATATAGCCTTCGACCACCAGCGCATAACCGGCTCGGGAAATGGCCGCGCGCGCCTCGAACAGGCCGTAAAGCTCCTCGCCCTTGTGGAACACCGCGGTTTCCGGCGAGTTGAGATATTTGGGTTCACCCTGGTCGATGATGCGCCCGCCGAAGCCGATGACCTCACCGCGCAGATTGCGAATGGGAAAGGTGATACGGTCGCGCAGGCGGTCATAGCGGCGTTGCGCATCGGCGAACGACTCGGCCTGCGGCTCCAACGTGTCGCCCTGCGCATCACGCGCCACCACCAGCCCCGACTGCACCAGCGCGTCGGCGTTGTAATTGGCAAAAGCGCCGGCCAGCGGTTGCCAGTCATCCGGCGCGTAACCCAGGCCGAATCGCTTGGCGACCTGGCCCTGCAGACCGCGGGCGATGAGATAGTTTTTCGCCCGCTCGCTGTGGCGCAGCCGGTGCTGATAAAAGCTGTCTGCGGTCTGCAGGGCGTCGATCAGAGTGGCATGCAGGCTACGCTGTTGCTGCAGCTGGCGTAGTTGTTGCGGGTCGAGATCGGGTTCGGGGACGGTGAGGCCGTAACGTCCGGCGAGATCCTTCACCGCATCGACAAATCCCATGCCCGCGTAGTCCATCAGGAAACCGATGGCCGTGCCGTGAACCCCGCAGCCGAAGCAGTGATAGAACTGCTTGCTCGCGCTGACCGTGAAGGACGGCGTCTTCTCACCGTGAAACGGACACAGCCCTTTGTAATTGCTCCCGGTTTTTTTCAGCTCGACATGCTGGCCGACGACTTCGACGATGTCGGCGCGGGCGAGCAGATCCTGAATGAAACCGGGGGGGATACGTTGCTGCATGGCTCGGGACGTTGCGGCAGAACACCGCAGCGCAATACCTTATTTGGGCTGCATCCGAATGGCTCCATCGAGCCGGATGACTTCGCCATTGAGCATGCGATTGATGAGAATGGCCTCGACCAGCGCGGCATACTCTTGCGGTTTGCCCAGGCGCTGCGGAAACGGCACCATCTGCCCCAGCGCGGTCTGCACTTCGGGGGGCATGCCCATGAGCATCGGGGTCTCGAAAATGCCTGGCGCAATGGTCATCACCCGGATGCCATCGCGCGACAGGTCGCGCGCCAGCGGCAGGGTCATGCCGGCGATGCCCGCCTTGGAGGCGGCATACGCCACCTGCCCAATCTGCCCGTCGAACGCCGCCACCGACGCGGTGTTGACGATCACCCCGCGCTCGCCGTCGTCCAGCGGGGACTGCTGTGCCATGACGGCTGCGGCAAGTCGGGCCAGATTGAAACTGCCGATCAGATTGATTCGGATCACACGCTCGAACAGATCGAGCGCATGCGGCCCCTGCTTGCCCAGGGTGCGCGCGGCGAGCGCAATCCCTGCGCAGCTCACCGCCACCCGCAACGGCGCCAGCGCCTGTGCGGCGTTCACAGCGGCCTGGACGTCCGTTTCGCTGGTGACATCGCAATGCACGAACTGCGCGCCAATCTCTGCCGCGAGCGCGTCCCCGGCGGTGTCTTGAACATCGGCGATGACCACGCGCATGCCGCGCTGGACGAGCAAGGCAGCGGTCGCCGCACCCAGCCCCGATGCGCCGCCGCTGATGAGGGCGCCATGACCGCGCAGTTGCATGGCAGTACTCCGAACTGGAAATCAGCCTTGCAGGGCTGCAAAAATGCGCTGCTGCACTTCAGCCACCGGACCCACCCCGGAAATGGTGACCAGGCGCGGCGCACCCGGACGCTTTTGCGCCATGCGCTCGGCGTAGAACTTCACCAGCGGCAGGGTCTGGGCGTGGTAGACCTGCAGACGCTTGCGCACGGTCTCTTCCTGATCGTCGGTGCGCTGCACCAGCGGCTCGCCGCTGACATCATCGACCCCTGGCGTCCTGGGCGGGTTGAAAGCGAGGTGGTAGGTGCGGCCCGAAGCGGGATGCACACGGCGACCACTCAGACGCTCGATGATGTCAGCATCGGGCACGTCGAATTCGAGCACCACGTCGATGCCGATGCCCGCTTGCTCCAGTCCCTCGGCCTGGGCAATGGTGCGGGGAAAGCCGTCGAGCAGAAAGCCTCTGGCGCAATCGGCCGCAGTCAGGCGCTCACGCACCACACCGAGCATGAGGTCATCGGGCACGAGCTGGCCGGCCTCCATGATTTTCCGCGCCTGCTGGCCCAGCGGCGTGCCGGCCTTCACGGCGGCGCGCAGCATGTCTCCGGTGGAAATCTGGGGGATGCCAAAACGCTCGGTGATGAACGCGGCCTGTGTGCCCTTGCCTGCGCCAGGCGCACCCAAAAGAATCAATCGCATGAAGGTTTCTCAATCATAAAAACGCAGCGTTTCAGAATAGCAGACCGTCCTGCCGCGGGGCTGACGCGCCGGTCATCACAAACCAGTCAACCAGGCCAGATGGCGCGCACACGGCTCAGATCGGCCGCGGTGTCCACTCCAGGGCCGGGTGCGTCCGCAGTGATGTGGACGGCGATGGCATGTCCGTGCCACAGGGCACGAAGCTGCTCCAGCGCCTCGGCCTGCTCCAGGGGCGCGGCGGGCAGGGCCGCGTAACGGCGCAGAAAACCATGCCGATAGGCGTAAAGCCCGACGTGGCGATAGACCGGCTGGCTGGGCGCGCCCTGGCGCTGCCAACCGGATGCGCCCTGCACATAAGCATCGCGCTGCCAGGGAATGGGCGCACGCGAGAAGTACAGCGCACGACCCCGCGCATCGAGCACCACTTTGACGACATTCGGGTTGAAGACCTCGGCGTCGTCGGTGATGCGGTGGGCGCAGGTAGACATCTCGATCTGCGGCTGGGTCTGCAGCAAGGCGGCACAGGCCGCGGGCAGCGCCGGATCGATCAGCGGCTCATCCCCCTGCACATTGACCACGATGGCTTCGTCTGGCAGGCCCAGCAGCGCGGCGGCTTGCGCCAGTCTGTCGGTACCGCTGGCGTGGTCAGCCGAGGTGAGCACCGCCCGCACGCCATGCGCGGCGCAGGCCTGCACGATCGCGGGGCTGTCGCAGGCGACGACCACACCCTGCGCTCCGCTGCGCTGCACGCGCTGCGCCACGCGCACCACCATGGGTGCGCCGCCGATGTCGGCCAGGGGTTTGTTGGGCAGGCGGGTCGAGCCCAGGCGCGCCGGGATCAGCACCCAGAACGGCGGGACGGCACTCACACCGGTGCGTCTGCGTTGCTTGTTTGCGCGGCAGCGGTCGCTTCGGGCGCGGGGGCGGTCATGTCACGCGCCAGATCGACCAGCATCAGTGGAATTCCGTCGCGCACCGGGTAGGCCAATTTGTCGCGCGGGCAGACGAGCTCTTGCGCCTCGCGGTCGAACTGCAGCGCGCCCTTGCAAATCGGGCAGACGAGTAAATCAAGAAGTCGGGTGTCCACGCGCAATCTCCAGTCTGTGGTGTAGCCAGGGCAGCAGATCGCCGGGCAGCTCAAGCCGCAGTCCGACAACCCAGAGACGCTCGCGCAGGGCGGGCGACAGATGCGCCGATTTTATGGCGTCTTTTTCCGTGATCAGAACCGGGCAGCTTTCCGGAAACATGGCGAAGCTGGCATCGCTCAAGGGATGATGATCCCCCACCGCCACACCCTGCACCTGCAGCCCGACAGCGCGCAGCATCGCAAAAAATTGTCCCGGATGCCCGATGCCGGCCAGCGCGCCCAGCGGCTGGCCGGAAAAGCGCTGGGCAAACTGCGCCGGGGTGAGACGCTCGCCACCGAGCAATTTGGAGATGTCGCCCAGCGAGCGCGTCAGAGCGAATTCGCGCCCTCCCGCCTTGATCTGCTGCAGCACCGCTGACGCCCCGAGGGTGGCATCGCGCCTTCGTCCGGGTGACTCGCGCAAGGGACCGGCGGGCAGCAACAGGCCATTGCCCCACATGCGTTGATCGATCACCACCAGCTCCACATCGCGCGCCAGGGCGAGATGTTGCAGTCCGTCGTCACTGAGCAGCACGTCGACGGACGGATGCGCAGCCAGCAGGTCACGGGCGGCGTCTGCGCGCTTGCGTCCCACCTGAACCGGACAGCCGGTGAGCTGCGCCAGCAGCACGGGTTCGTCCCCGCACATCATGGGGTCGCTGTCCTGGTGGACGGCAAGGCTTGCCTCGCCTGTCGATGTGCGCCCATAGCCCCGGGAAATGATGCCGGGATGCCAGCCCGCCCGCTGCAATCCTTGGGCAAGCGCAGCGATCAAAGGTGTTTTTCCCGAACCGCCGACGGTGAGATTGCCCACGACGACGACGGGCGCATTCAGCTTCACCGACCTGAGCAGGCCAAGACGATAGAGCGCTCGGCGCAAACCACTCAGAACGGCGAACAGAGCCGAGAGTGGCCACAAGACCCAGGTCAGCAGGCTGCGACGCAGCCACCAGCGTGGCCAGCCGCTGTGTGCCGCAGGTTGCGCCATCAGGAGCCGGAGGACTTCTGGGTGGCGAAAGTCAGACGGCTCAGACCGGCCGCGCGTGCGGCCTCCATCACATTCACCACCGATTGCTGCGTCGCCTGCGCATCCGCGCTGATGACCACCATGCACTCGGGCTTGCCCTTGGCGGCGTCGAGCAGCGACTGGGTCAGCGCTGCCACTGTGCGACTGGGGAGAATTTGCTTGTTGATCGCGTATTCCCCGCTGCTGCTGACAGCCACGATGATTTCCTGCGAATTGTTCTGCAGCTTTTCGGCGTCGGCTGTGGGCAGGGTGATTTTCAGCTCGGTGAACTTCGAGTAGGTCGTGCTGATCATCAGAAAAATCAGGATGACCAGCAGCACATCGATCAGCGGAATGAGGTTGACCTCGGGATCTTCCGTGTTCTGGCGCTTGAATTTCATGGCAGCAGGCGCAACTCAGCGGCGCGGAAGATAGGTCTGCAGGTGCGTGGCCAGACGGCGCGCGGCCTGCTCCAGATCGACGGTGTAGTCGTCCACCCGGCTGCGGAAATAGCGGTAGAAAATCAGCGAAGGCACGGCCACGATCAGGCCAAGCGCCGTGTTGTACAGCGCGACAGAGATGCCGTGCGCCAGCACCGTCGGGTCGGTGCCCGCAGTGGATTGCGAGCCGAAAATCTCGATCATGCCCACCACGGTACCCAGCAGCCCGAGCAGGGGCGCTGCCGATGCCACGGTGGCCAGTGCGTTGAGATATTTTTGCAGACGGTACACCTCATGCCGACCGGCATTCTCCAGGTCTTCCTGCAGCCCTGCCGCGCTCGCATGCGGGCGCGCCACCGAACGAAAGCCGCTGGCCAGCACCGCGCCCAGCGGCGAATTGCGTTCCAGCTTGTCGATCACGTCGGCCGCGGGCAACTGCTTGGACGAGACATTCAGCGCCTCGTCGAGCAGCTTGGGCGGCAGAATGCGGGCACGCCGCAAGGCCGTCAGGCGTTCAAAAATCACGGCCAGCGCCACGATCGAACACAGAATCAGCGGCCAGATCGGCCAGCCTGCAGCTTGCACCATGTGAAACATGCGGTTGTCCTTTGCGTCGGCTCCGTCGCTGGACGGATGTATTCTCTCCAAACCCTAGCGCAACATTATGCCGGGTGGCGAAAGTGGCACACAATCCTGACAGCAGCCCTCAAGCCAGGCCGATCAAGTTATCCCGTCAAACTGTGGACAACTCTGTGGGCAAGCGCTGAATGGCGGCGCCAAATCACGCAAAATCAAGACGTCCGCTTAATATGACGCTTTTTTAAGCATCACTTTCCCTTTGAAAATCAATGAGTTGCCATGTATGGTCGGCATTTTTCTGCCCGAGTTGGAGCGTGAGTGTCCGATCCGCCGAGCTGTGCACATCCCCCCGCCATTGGGGCCGATTTCCGAGGAAAATCAGTTGGACGGTGCAGTTGATGCGGGCTGCGGCTGCGGCAAATGCCCCGATGCAGTGCTTTGAATCTGCTGACGCAAGATCTGGCGATCCTGCGGGGTCATGACACGCGGCGCTACGGGCGCTGAGGCACCGGGACTGAGAAAATGCGTGGCCTGCGGCCGGTTCGCGGCAAACGCCCCGCCCTGCCCTTGCTCCAGCACGGTTTCGCGCGCCATGGGAATGCGCCGCGCCGTGACGGCAGCCGATGCGGAGGCCACAAGCGCCATCGACACAGCACAGACATTCAGGGCGAAAGAGGTGCGCAATCGCGACATGGGCGTATCCAAAGTTTGCAATTGAAATTATCAAGGTGAAGCGGCATGAATCGGCCCGGTCTCGCAGTAAACTCTGTAACAAGCCTTTAGCTGATGCACCGCTGCAAGGAAAGATGGCAGTCCAACCTGTCTGGTTTTTTATTTCGATAAGACGCTTCTATGGACCACGAAAAACCGAAAAAGCTGATGGTTGTCGATGACGATGCGCGCATCCGCGATCTGCTGCGTCGCTATCTCTCGCAAGAGGGCTATGAAGTCTTTGTGGCCGAGGATTCCAAGGCCATGTCGCGCATCATGGTGAAGGAACGTTTCGACCTGATCGTGCTCGACCTGATGCTTCCGGGCGAAGACGGCCTGTCCATCTGCAAGCGCCTGCGCGCCTCCAAAGACCAAACGCCCATCATCATGCTCACCGCCAAGGGGGAGGATGTGGACCGCATCATCGGCCTGGAAGTCGGCGCCGACGACTATCTGCCCAAGCCGTTCAACCCGCGTGAGTTGCTGGCTCGCATCAGCGCCGTACTGCGCCGCCAGCCCTCGCCTGAGCTGCCGGGCGCGCCGTCGCGCGAGGACGAAACCGTGGTGTTCGGCCCGTTCAGCCTCGACCTGGCACGACGCGAACTGAGCAAGAGCGGCGAGGTCATCAGTCTGACCACTGGCGAATTCGCCATGCTCAAGGCACTCGTGCGCCATCCGCGCCAGCCGCTGTCGCGCGACCGTCTGGCCGAACTGGCGCGTGGCCGCGATTACGAGGCCTTTGACCGCAGCCTGGATGTCGCCATCTCGCGTCTGCGCAAAATCATCGAGACCGACGCGGCGCATCCGCGCTATATCCAGACAGTCTGGGGCGTGGGCTATGTCTTCGTCCCCGACAGCTCCGAAGGCTGATCCCCAGGACGGCGTCGCTGTACCCTCCGCCCACGGATCGGGTGCCGGTGCCCTCACGCGCCTGACACGCTGGATCGGCGGCCTGTTCGGCCGTTTGTATTGGCGCACCTTTTTGCTCATCGTGCTGCTGGTCAGCGCCAGTCTGGCGACCTGGTTCCAGAGCTTTCGGCTGCTTGAGCTCGGGCCGCAGGTGACGCAGACCGCCCGCCAGATCACCAGCCTGATCGACCTCACGCGGCTGGCGTTGATTCATTCCGATCCGCAATACCGGGTCTCGCTGCTGGAGGATCTGGCGAAAAAGGAAGGCATCTACATTTATCCGCGCAATGCCGCCGATCAGTGGACGCCGATGAACCATACCGACTTCACCCGGCGGCTGGAAACCGCGGTCGATACGCGCCTGAACGAGCAACTCGACTTTGCCGATGCGGTTAACGACCGTCCAGGTCTGTGGATCGGCTTCCAGATCCAGGGGGATCCGTACTGGCTGCTGCTCGACCGTTCCCGAATTGACCCTTCCCTGAGCGAGACCTGGGCGACCTGGGGCGCCATCGCCACCCTGCTCGCACTCATCGGCGCCGCGGTGATTGCCAGTTTTGTCAACAAGCCACTGCGCGATCTGCGCCTGGCGACGGCCCGCGTGGGCGCTGGCAATTACTCGCAGATGCTGGACGAGCAATCCGGAATGCGGGAGATCCGCGAAGTCAACCGCGGCTTCAACCGCATGGCGCGCAGCCTGCAGGAAGTCGAAGAGGAACGGGCGCTGATGCTGGCCGGCATCTCGCATGACATCCGCACACCGCTTGCCCGTCTGCGGCTCGAGGCCGAGCTCAGTGTGCCGGACGAGCAGGCGCGCGACAACATCATCGACGACATCGAGCAGGCCGACCGCATCATCAGCAAGTTCCTCGAATATGCGCGCAGCACAACACCCAAACTCGAAACCGTCGACCTCAACGCCCTGATCGACTTTGTGCGCGACCGCTACCAGAAAGATGAAACCGTGGTGCTGCATCTACGCACGCCGCCAGTGCCTGCGGTGCGGGCAAACACCCTGGAGCTGCAGCGCGTCGTGGTCAACCTGGTGGAGAACGCCAAGCGCTATGCACTGACCCCAGGTGAAGTGCACACCGACCTGGACATCAGCCTGCAGCCAGGAATTGATTCTGTGCAGCTCACCGTGCGCGACCACGGTCCCGGCGTTCCGCAAGACCAGCTCGCTCAGCTCACCCGCCCCTTTTTCCGCGGGGATGCGGCGCGCACTTCGGCCAAGGGTACCGGGCTGGGCTTGTCCATCGTGGACAAGACCATCGCCGCCATGGGCGGACGGCTGGAACTCGGCCACGCCGAGGGCGGCGGGCTGCAGGTGCGCATCTGGCTGCCGCAGAAATCGGAAAATTCACAGTAGAGCGCCCCCGATCTGACCCGCTCGCGTCAGTCCCCCGAGCGGGTCAGGGAAACCGGGAACGGCCCTGTGTATCCTCATGTGACGCCAGCTCCAGTAACTGCCGCACCCGTAGTTTTACCGCGTTAAGCCCGTCCTCGGCCCCGCCACGCAGAGGGCCGATGCGAGACGCGATGTCCACGCGAACCCCTTGTTGTTCCGCCCATTGCAGGGCCGCCTGCATTCGTTGATGCACCGTGCCTCCGCCCGTGCCGGCAACCACCAGTCCGCGCAGCGGCGGCTGCAGCGCCGGGTTCGCGACGAGGCAACGCACCAGGGTACCGTCCGCACCGGCGTGATTGAGCACAATCTCCACGCGCGGCCAGGCCTCAGCGGGCGGAATGGCGAAGGGCGCGCCGGGCTCTGTGGCAGGCTGACGCCAAAGCCGCAGACTGTCGCCGTCGATCTCCCCCAAAGGGCCACGCTCTCCCGAGGTGAAGGCATCCATCCGGTGCGTGCTGGCCTTGGTCACATCGCGCGCGGCGTGAACCCGGCCATGCAGCACGCACACCGCTCCGAGTCCAAGCGCCTGCGGCTTCACCGCAACCCGGACCGCGTCGAGCAGGTTTTGCGGGCCGTCGGCGTCCAGCGCCGTGGCAGGACGCATGGCGGCGGTCAGCACCACCGGCTTGTTCGTGCGATGCACGAGCTGCAGGAAGTAGGCGGTCTCCTCCAGCGTGTCCGTGCCGTGCGAAATGACGCAGGCCGCGATGTGCGGCTGGGCCAGCCAGTGCGCCACGCGCTCGGCCAGATGCGTCCAGACAGAGAAGTCCATGTCCTTGCTGTCGAGATTGGCCACCTGCTCGGTGTGGATGCGCGCCAGTCGGGACAGCGCCGGGATGCCCTGCAACAAGTCGTCCACGCGCAACACGCCGGCTATGTAGCCTGGCTGGCTGGGGTCGCCAGTGGCCGTTCCCGCGATTGTGCCGCCAGTGCCGAGCACCACGATCTGTGGGCGTGCGGAATCTTTTGATGGATTGTCCATATCGAAAGTCCTTTGCATGGAAGCTGTTTTGATTTACAGTGCTGTGCAAATAACCAAGCTGATGAATCGCTCAGTATCGCGCTCAGTATTCCGTGCTTGCGTTGCTTTTATTGTGCATTTGCCGGAGCCCCTCTCATGCGCCGACTGATTTCCAAACTCACCCCCCGCCAGCAGGAAATTCTCGATCTGATCAACGCGTCCGTGCGTGAGCTGGGCTATCCCCCCACCCGCGCCGAGATTGCCGCGCGTCTTGGATTCCGCTCAGCCAATGCAGCGGAAGACCATTTGCAGGCCCTGGCACGCAAGGGGGTGATCGAGCTGACACCGGGGGCATCGCGCGGCATCCGCATCGCGGATTCGCAGCGCGAGCGCGCAAGCCACTCCGCGCGCGCCCAAGGCGGTTTGGGTTTGCAGCTCGCCCTGCCCGGCGCCGAGCAGCTCTGTCTGCCGCTTGTCGGCCGCGTGGCGGCCGGCCATCCCATCCTGGCGCAGGAACACATCGAACAGACCCTGACGGTCGATCCGGCGGCGTTCTCGGTCCGCCCGGACTATCTGCTCAAGGTACGCGGCATGAGCATGCGCGATGTCGGCATCTTGGATGGCGACCTGCTGGCGGTAAAAAGCAGCAGCACGGCGCAGAACGGCCAGATCGTGGTGGCGCGCATCGGTGACGAAGTCACGGTCAAACGGCTGCGCACCCTGGCTGATCACATCGAACTCCTGCCGGCCAACCCGGAGTTCGATCCGATTCGTGTCTCACCCGATCAATCCTTCGCCATCGAGGGATTGGCTGTGGGATTGCTGCGTGGCGCTGTCAATTGACGGCGGATCAGACCGCAGGCGTCTGCTGTCGCGACTTCCACCAGCCCCAAACGGCAGGCAGCAGCGACAGCACGATGATGCCGATGGTCATCATGCCCAGATTGTGTTTGATCCACGGAATGTTGCCGAACAGATAGCCGGCCGTCACCAGCGCCCCGACCCACAGGGTCGCGCCCAGCATGTTGTAGGCGAGAAATTTGCCATACGACATTTCCGCGACTCCAGCGACAAACGGGGCGAACGTGCGGATGAAGGGCATGAAACGCGCGGCAACGATGGTGATGCCGCCGTATTTTTCGTAGAACGCATGGGCTTTGTCGAAGGCGCGGCGATTGAACCAGCGCGAGTCCTTCCACGAAAACACCTTGTGGCCGATCGCCTTGCCGATCTGGTAGTTGAGGCTATCCCCAAGCACGGCCCCAAACCACAGCACCGCCATCACCCCGGGCAGGCTGAGCGCGCCGGTGGCGGCAAAGGCGCCAACCACAAACAACATGGAATCGCCCGGCAGAAACGGCATGATCACCAGACCGGTTTCGACAAACACGATGCCGAACAACAGTCCATACACCCAGGGGCCGTAGGCCGAAATGAACTGCGCCAGGTGCACATCGAAGTGCAGAATGAGATCAATGAGCGAGTGGAGGTCCATGCGGCAGGCTTGCGAGAATGCGGTGAGGGAAACGGGGTGGGAGGGCAGGGTGAAATGAAGCAGGCGGCGATCGAGCGCTCAACGATGGTTCGACGCGCTGCACCAGTTGCATGCTGCGGGCGAAAACTGAGACGAAACTGAGCAAGCCAGCGGCAGATCGTCCGCAGGCATTCCGACAAGAGCCTGAAAAGTATACTGAGCCCAGTTGTCCATTCCTCAGCACCGCGAGCCCTGATGCGCGCGCGACTCCCGCCTTGCTGCAACCCCAACGTCCGATTCGTCCGCTCCCGGACGTGCTCATCAGCCAGATTGCCGCCGGCGAAGTCATCGAGCGTCCGGCTTCCGCCTTGCGCGAATTGCTCGACAACGCCATCGACTCCGGGGCCAGCGCCATTGCCGTGCGGCTTGAGCAAGGCGGCATGGGCAGTGTGCAGGTGGAAGATGACGGCTGCGGCATTCCTGCCGACGAATTGCCGCTGGCGCTGCTGCGGCACGCCACCAGCAAGATTGCCGATCTCGATGAGCTGCATCACACCGCCAATCTCGGTTTTCGCGGCGAGGCCCTGGCGGCCATGGCCGCGGTGGCCGAGATCGAGATCATCAGCCGCCGTGCGGATGCCCGAGGCGCAGCCATCAGCGCCAGTGGCGGGCAGGTCGGCAGCGTGCAGCCGACCGCGGCGCAGCCCGGTACGCGCGTCACCTTGCGGCAACTTTTTTTCAACCTGCCGGCGCGGCGCAAATTCCTCAAATCGCCCAGCACCGAATACGCCTGGTGCGCCGATGTGTTCAAACGCATCGCCATCGCCCACCCGCGCATCGCTCTGCGGCTTTGGCATGACGGCCAGCTCAAACTGCATTTCGAGCGCGACAACTCCGCACATGGCCTGGACCGCCTCGCCGCCGTGCTGGGCGAGTCCTTCAGCGCCCACGCGCTGCCGGTGGTCACGCAGATCGGTCCGCTTACGCTGCGCGGCCTGGTGTGCAAACCCACCGCCGCCCGCGCCCGTGCCGATGTGCAGCACATCCTGGTCAATACGCGCTGGGTGCGCGACCGCATCGTGGCGCATGGCGTGCGCGCGGCCTACGCCGATGTGCTGCATGGTGTCTTGCAGCCGCAGTACGCGCTGTTGATCGACCTCCCCGCCGAACTGGTCGATGTGAATGTGCATCCGGCCAAGTCGGAGGTCCGATTTCGCGACGGCTCCGCCGTGCATCAGGCCGTGCGCCACGCAGTCGAACAGGCGCTCGCCAAGGCAGGCGGTGATGCGTCACCGCCGAAGCAGGATGCTCCGCTTGTGGCCTCGACTCAAATGCAAACCGAAGCGCCGCAGCCGACAACCGCCCCCTTCCCCTTCAGCTACACCCGGCCCAGCCCGCCGCCGTGGGATGTGGTGGCCCGCGCCCATGCGCCGCTCGGCCCAGCGACAACATGGCAGGCGCAGGACAGCGCGCTTGCGCGCCCGTATGCCGAATCCGCACAGCCCACCGCCGAGCAGACTCACGGCATCGACTTCCCCCTCGGCTTCGCGCTGGCGCAGCTGCTGGGCATCTACATCCTGGCGCAAAACCGGCAGGGGCTGGTCGTCGTGGACATGCACGCCGCGCATGAGCGCATCGTCTACGAGCGCCTGA
Organism: Pseudomonadota bacterium; assembly: GCA_021783695.1. GTDB lineage: Bacteria > Pseudomonadota > Gammaproteobacteria > Burkholderiales > Burkholderiaceae_C > Thiomonas. Next base: position 70,456 of record JAJXTO010000011.1, read on the forward strand.
AGGCGGCGGAGCAGAGCGACGCGCCCGTGGCCGTGCAGCCGCTGCTGATCCCCGCCGCCTTTGCCGCGAGCGATGCCGAAATCGGCGCCGCCGAAGACCATGCCGACGCTCTGCTCAGCCTGGGCATCGAACTCGATCGCGCCGGGCCCGGCAGCCTGGTGGTGCGCGCCACCCCGGCCTTGCTGGCGCACGCCGATCCCATCCGCCTCGCCCGGGGCTTGCTGGCCGATCTTGCGACACAAGGCACCAGCATCCGTCTGCAGGAGCGGCGCAACGCCCTGCTCTCCAGCATGGCCTGCCACGGCGCCATCCGCGCCAACCGCCAGCTCACCCTGACTGAGATGAACGCCCTGCTGCGCGACATGGAACGCACCGAACGCGCCGACCAGTGCAACCATGGACGCCCGACCTGGCGCCAGATCAGCCTGTCTGATCTGGACGCCCTGTTCCTGCGCGGGCGCTGACCATGACTCCGCAGCAGAACACGCCGCCGGTGGTCTGCATCGTCGGCCCGACGGCAAGCGGAAAGACCGCCGCCGCGCTGCACCTCGCGCGGCAGGCACGGGCCAGCGGCCAAGGGGTGGAACTCATCAGCATGGATTCCGCGCTGGTCTATCGTGGCATGGATATCGGCACCGCCAAGCCCCATGCCGAGGAACGCGCCACCTGCCCGCACCATCTGCTCGACATCCTCGACCCGTCGCAGGCCTACAGCGCCGCGCAGTTCGTGGCAGATGCACGCAGGCTGATCGACGACATCCGGCGGCGTGGCGCGCTGCCGCTCATCGTCGGCGGCACCATGCTCTACCTCAAGGCACTGCAGTCGGGCCTGTCCGCACTGCCGCAGGCCGATACAGCCCTGCGCGCCCAGCTCGACGCCGACGCCGCCCGGCTCGGCTGGCCCGCGCTGCATGCGCGCCTGGCCGCAGTGGATGCCCCGACCGCCGCACGCCTCGCTCCAAACGACGCGCAGCGCATCCAGCGCGCACTGGAAGTCTGGCTGCTCAGCGGGCGGCCGCTGTCGGCGCATTTCACGCCGGGCGACGGCGCGGCGCAGGCCATCCCGCTGCGCATCCTGTCACTGGAACCCTCGGACCGCGGCGTGCTGCACGCCCGCATCGCCCAGCGCTTTGACGCCATGCTGGCCGCCGGATTTCTTGACGAAGTGCGTGCCCTGCGCCAGCGCGGTGACCTCAGCCCCGCGCTGCCGTCCATCCGCGCCGTGGGCTACCGGCAGGCCTGGAGTCACCTGGACGGCATCACCTCCGCCACGGAGTTTCGCGAGCAAGCCATCGCCGCCACCCGCCAGCTCGCCAAACGGCAGCTCACCTGGCTGCGCTCCATGCCGCAGCGCGAAGTGTTCGACTGTCTGGCGCCTCTGCACGACGCCCTGGGCCAAGCGGATCTTCTCGCCCGCTGACAGCGCGCAGCCCGGCACGCGGCGTCTGCGCAGATTCAAGTTTTCCAGCGCCGGGTCGTTAAGTGAAATGTCAATCTCACTTGATGCTGCCCGCCTGTGCCAACGTTCCAGCCTCCTTCCACACCTGCCCAAGATGACCTTCTGACCGAATCGCGGTGGGCGGAGCATCCGCTCTCGGGGTTTGGCCTCGTCTTCCAGATCACGCAGCGCGCCGGGCAACTGCAGTTCACCCAGGCCAGCGCCTCGGCGCAGATGGTCTGCGGTCTCAGCGCCGAGGCGCTGCTGCGCTCGAGCAGCAGCTTCGTCGGGCGCATCCATGTGGCCGATCAGCCCGACTTCCACGCCTCGCTGCAGGCCAGCGCGCTGCATGGCGAGCCGTGGAACTGGGAGGGGCGAATCCTGACCGAAGGAGAGATCAAGTGGATCAATATCCGCGCTGCCATCACCCGTCCAGGAGTCGCCCAGGCGCAGTGGGACGGCATCATGATCAACATCAGCCATGCGCGCCGCCGCGAGGCCGATCTGCGCGACATGGCCGCGCACATGGAACAGGCCCGAGAGCAGGAACGCGCCCGCCTGGCCCGCGACATGCACGACGAACTCGGCCAGTTACTCACCGCGCTGAAAATGGACATCAGCCTGCTGCGTCGGCGGCTGGGCCCGGACGATGCGCAACTCAACAGCATGAGCAGCCTGGTGGACGCGGCCACGGCCGCCGGACGCCGTGTGGCTGCGCAGCTTCGCCCCGCTGTGCTCGATCTGGGACTGACCGAAGGGCTGACCTGGCTGGCCGAGCAGTTCACCCAGCGTTACTCCGTTCCCGTTGCGCACCGTCTTGACAATGCGGGTCCGCTCGACGACATGACGGCCATCCAGATTTTCCGCATCGCCCAGGAAGCCTTCACCAATATCGCCCGCCATGCGCAAGCCTGCTCGGTGCGTTTCACCCTTGGCCGCATGCCGGGTCTGATCGCACTCGACATCATGGACGACGGACGGGGCTTCACCAGCCAAACGCAGGCCAGCCAGACCTCCTTCGGATTGCGCGGCATGCGCGAGCGCGCCCACCTCCTGGGCGGCACGCTCGAGTGCATCAGCACGCCAGGCCAGGGCACCAGCATCCACCTGCGCGTGCCCTGCGCGGACTGATCTCGTGATGGAAGCGGCGCGCGTGCTCATCGTGGACGACCATGCCCTGGTCGGCGCCGGTCTGGCCCGCATGCTGGAGGCGGATGGTTTGCAGACGCAGTGGTGCGGCGATGCCGCCCAGGCATTGGACGCCATCCGAAATGCCGCGTGGAACGTGGTTCTGCTCGATGTGTCCATGCCCGGCAGCGATGGGCTCGATCTGCTCAAACGCATCAAGGCCGCTCACCCCCGTCTTCCTGTACTCATGCTGAGCATGCATGCCGAGCACCTTTTCGCCCTGCGTGCCCTGCGCGGCGGCGCCGCCGGGTATCTCACCAAGGACAGTGCGCCGGGGGTTCTGATCGACGCCATCCGCGCAGCGGCCAAGGGCCGACGCTATCTCACCGGACCTGTTGCCGAGCAGCTCGCCAATCACTTCCAGGACGGCGAAGCGGGGGACGCCCTTCCCCACCAGACCCTGAGCGACCGCGAATTGCAAGTGCTGCTGCGCATCGGCGCGGGCCGCACCGTGGGCGAAGTGGCGCGCGAATTGCATCTGAGCGTCAAGACCATCAGCACACACAAAACCCATCTGATGCAAAAAATGGCCATCGCGCGCGACGCCGATCTGGTGCGCTACGCGCTTGACCACGGTCTGGCATAGCGCGCCATGCTGTCAGAAATTTCCGACCCCGCGGCGCGCCCTTGTCCGATGGCACCACGCGCTGGCGACCGATGACCGCCTCCGTGTCCTGCCTCAACAATCCACACATGATTTTTCTTCCTCTGAAAGCGGGTTCATGCAACTGATGGTGGTCGACGATTCCGCGCTGGTGCGTGAGCGCCTGGCGGATCTACTCAGCGGCATCGCCGGTGTGCAGCGCGTGCTGCAGGCCGATAGCGGGCAGCGCGCACTGGAACTGCTGGGCGGTGATACCACGGGTGCCATGCGCTTCGTTGTGCTCGACATCGAGATGCCCGGTGAAAGCGGGCTGCAACTTCTGCGGCGCATCAAGGACAGGCGTAGCGACGTGCGCATCGCCATGTTCACCCAGCATGCCAACTCGCAGCACCGTGCCCGCGGCCTGGACGGCGGCGCGGATTACTTCTTCGACAAAAGCTCGGACATCGAGCAACTCGAAACCGTCGTGCGCCAACTGGTCGCGCAATTTGATTGTCCTGCTCCCTGAACACGCCATGACCGACACACACACCACACAACACATTGACGCCGCGGCGCAGATCGACGCTCTGTGCGCGCAGGCACTGCCCGTTCTTGGCCAGCAGATCGACGCCGGGCGGGCGCAGATGGAGACCGCCATTCTCGATCTCAGCCAGCGCTTCTCCAGTCTGCACAAGCGGCTGGAAAACGCGGTCAAGGCGTCGCAGCATGCGGCGGCCGGCATGGACGGCGGCGAGGGGGTGGTCGCTGTGTTCCAGCGCAGCGAAGGCGAACTCGGCGACGTACTCGACCAGTTGCGCGCCGCGCTGGCCAAGCGCGCCGCCATGGTGAGCGAGGTGCTGGGCATGTCGCGCTACACCGAGGCGCTGGAAAAAATGTCCGCCGAGGTGGCCGCATTGGCCGCCAAGACCAATCTTCTCGCGCTCAACGCCGCCATCGAAGCCGCAAGGGCCGGCGAGAATGGTCGCGGCTTTGCTGTAGTGGCCGATGAGGTGCGCAAACTCTCGGCGCAGTCGCGCGACACCGGCCGCAAGATGGGCGAGCAGGTGCAGATCATCACCGGCGCCATCCAGACCCTCACCCGCTCGGCCGAGCAGTCGCAGAAGGAGGAACAGCAATTCCTCAGCCGGTCCGAGTCGTCCATCGATCAGGTGCTCGCCCGGCTGCGCGATGTCGCCACGGGCCTGTCCGAATCCAGCGATCTGCTGCAGCGCGAGAGCAGCGGCATCCGCGAAGAGATCGGCGACGTTCTGGTCTCGCTGCAGTTCCAGGACCGGGTCAGCCAGATCCTCACCCACTGCCGCGACAGCCTCGACGCACTGGTGGTCGAACTGCAAAGCTACCAGTCCCGCCGCGTCGGCGATGTTGCAGCGCCACTGGACACCGCCGGATTCATGCAACGCATCGCCAGCGGCTACACCACACAGGAGCAGCGCCTGAATCACGATGGCCAATCCACAGTGGATGCGCAGGACGGTGGCGACATCACCTTCTTCTAACGCCCGCTCAACCCCTCTTCCGTTCAACTTTTTTTTGCACATTGCCATGGCCAAAACCATTCTCATCGTCGATGACTCCGCCTCGCTGCGCCAGGTGGTCAACATCGCCCTCGCCAGCGCTGGCTACGACGTCATCGAAGCCTGCGACGGCGTGGACGCGCTGACCAAACTCGATGGCCGCAAGGTCCACCTCATCATCAGCGACGTGAACATGCCCAATATGGACGGCATCACCCTGGTGAAGGAGATCAAGCAGAAGCCGGACTACAAATTCACCCCCATCATCATGCTCACGACCGAGAGCCAGGATGACATGAAGGCGCAAGGCCAGGCCGCAGGCGCCCGTGCCTGGGTGGTCAAGCCCTTTCAGCCGGCGCAGATGCTGGCTGCGGTGTCCAAGCTCATCGCACCCTGATCCCGCCAGAGGAGACGCCGTGGACTTCATCGAACAACAAGCCGGCCCCGTGTGCAGCGTTGCGCTGCAGGGTGCGCTGGACATCTATGCCGCCGCGCAGGTGCGCGAACGCCTTGCCGATCTGATCGCGCAGCATCCGCTCATTGAATTGCAACTGGCCGAAGTCGACGAGATCGACGCCTCCGGCGTGCAAATCCTGCTCGCTGCCAAGCAGCAAGCCAGCAATCTGGAGCACAGCCTCAGACTCACCGCACACAGCCCGGCCGTGATCGACGCACTCGAACTCTGCGGCCTGCTGGCCTATTTCGGCGATCCGGTGGTCGAGTTCGGGCGCAGCTCCCAGGCAAAGGAACACGCATGAACTTCGAGCAACAAATGCAGCAGGCGATGCGCTCGTTCATCGTCGAAGCCCGGGAACTGCTCGAAGGCATGGAGCAGGGGCTGATGGAACTGGAAATGCACGCCCAGGGGGACGCGGACGAGCGCATCAACGCCCTGTTCCGCGCAGCGCACACGATCAAGGGCTCGGCCGGGTTGTTCGGGTTGGATGGCATCGTGCGCTTCACCCATCATCTGGAAAGCGTGCTCGACCTGATGCGCGCCGACAAGCTGGCAGCCAGCGCAGACCTCGTGGCCGTGCTGCTTCAGGGCCGCGACCACCTCGCCCAGTTAATCGAACAGGTGGACCAGCAAGGCGAATGCGTCAGCGGCACGCCCGAAGAACAGGTTCTGGTGGCCCGCCTGCAGGCCGCGCAGCAAGCACCCGGCGGAACGCTGGCGGTGGTCGCACCGGTTGCCGCGCCGACGCCGAAGACAACTGCGACAGACCCTGTCACCATCCTGCCCCACGGCGCGGCCCTCACCGCCACCTGGCACCTGTCGCTGCGCTTCGGCGCCGACAGCCTGCGCAACGGCATGGACCCGCTGGCGTTCATCCGCTACCTGCGAGGTCTGGGCGAGATCGTCGGGCTGGTCACGCTCACCGACGCCCTACCCGCGCTGGACGTGATGGATGCGGAAACCAGCTACCTCGGCTTTGAAATCAACTTCAAGAGCCAGGCCGGCAAGGAAGAGATCGAGGCGGTGTTCGAGTTCGTGCGCGAAGACAGCACCATCCGTATCCTGCCCGCGCACAGCCGCATTGCCGACTATGTGCAACTCATCCGCAGCATGCCGGAGGACGATCTCCGGCTGGGCGACATCTTGGTGCAGATCGGCACGCTGACGCAAAAGGAACTCGCCGACGCCCTGAGCACACAGCATGACGCGCAGACAGGCGGTGCCCCCGCCGCGCCGCTGGGAGAAATTCTGGTGCGCGAAGGCGCCACCCACCAGCCGATCGTGCAGGCCGCGCTCGACAAGCAGAAGCAGGTCAAGGACAAGCGCAGCCGCGACAGCCAGATGCTGCGCGTTGCGGCCGACAAGCTCGACGCGCTGATCAACCTCGTGGGCGAGCTGGTGATCGCCAGCGCGGGCAACGCCCTGCATGCGCAAAACGCCGCGCAGTTGGAGGCTGCCGCGCAGGTCACCCGGCTGGTGGAAGACATCCGCGAACGTGCGCTGAAGCTGCGCATGGTGGAAATCGGCGAGACCTTCGCCCGCTTCCAGCGCGTGGTGCGTGACGTGTCGAAGGAACTGGGCAAGGACATCGCGCTGGTCATCGAAGGCGCCGACACCGAGATGGACAAGACCCTGGTCGAGCGTATCGCCGACCCGTTGATGCACCTGGTGCGCAACTCGATGGATCATGGAATCGAAGCGCCCACGGTGCGCACCGCACGCGGCAAACCAGCGCAAGGCACGCTGAAGTTGTCGGCCTGCCACGACTCGGGAAGCATCCTCATCACCGTGGCGGACGATGGCGGCGGGCTCAACCGCGAACGTATCCTGGTCAAGGCCGTGGAGCGCGGCCTGCTCAAGCCCGAGATGGCCTCCACCCTGCCCGACCATGAGGTCTGGACGTTGATTTTCGAACCCGGCTTTTCCACCGCCGACGCCATTACCGACCTCTCCGGGCGCGGCGTGGGCATGGACGTGGTCAAGCGCAATATCGAAGCCATCCGCGGCAGCATCGACATCCAGAGCACCGCCGGTCAAGGCACTCAGATGCGCCTGCGCCTGCCACTCACCCTGGCCATCATCGACGGTTTCCTGGTGCGCAGCGCAGCGCATACCTATGTGCTGCCGCTGGACGCCGTGGTGGAGTGCATGGAGTTCCAACCGGCACAGCAGAAAAAGGGCTATATCAGCCTGCGTGGCGAAGTGCTGCCACTGCTCTATCTGCAGGAGGCGCTGGGCATCAGCGATGAACACCCCCCCCACGCACTCCTTGACGGCGTGGGCCACACAACGGCACCCGCGCCGCGGCGCAATGTCGTGGTCACACAGACTGCGGGCCAGCGCGCCGGGCTGGTTGTGGATGCCTTGCTGGGGGAATACCAGACCGTCATCAAGCCACTGGGTGCGCTGTTCACCCACCTGCAGGGCATCAGTGGCTCGACCATTCTGGGCAACGGCGACGTGGCCTTGATCCTGGATGTCCCCACCCTTGTGGGCCGCGCCAGCCGTCATGCCCTGGAAATGAAGCAAGCCGCCTTGGCGTCCTGACACCACGTTCCTGCATGTTCTGGAAAGCGAATCCCACCATGTTCAACCACCTCAAAATCGGCGTCCGGCTCGGCCTGGGCTTTGGCGCTGTTCTGCTGCTCCTCATCGCCACGGCGGTCATCGGCCTGGCGCAGACCGCACGCATCGACGCCAATCTGAACACCATTACCGAGAACAGTCTGCTCAAGGAACGTGCCGTGCACACCATGGAGCTCAACCAGTCGGCAGCCAACCGCATGCTGTTTCGCATCCTGCTGCAGCAGCGCCTGGAGACTGAAGATTTGCCGCGTCTGCAGACCATCAAAACCAGCACGGACACGGCGTACCAAGCCATCCAGAACCTCAAGCCGAACGCCGAGCTGCAGGCCTTGTTGAGCACAATGCATAACGCCATCCTTCAAGGGCGCGCCCATCAGCAAGAGGCTATCGAACAGATCAAGCAGGGCAATTTTGGTCAGGCGCAGGCGGATTATCTGAAGGTCGGACTGGAAAACGCCCGCGTAGTGCGCGCGCAATCCAAGCGCATCAGTCAGCTGCTGCACGAGCAGACCGATACCCTCACCGCCGAAAGCAAGGCCAGCTATCGCTCGGCCCGTACCCTCAGCATCGGCCTCGCCCTGGCTGCCGGCTTATTGGCCTCCCTTGCCGCCTGGCTCATCACCCGCTCCATTACCCGTCCCCTTGCGCAAGCCGTCGCCGTGGCGCAGCGTGTGGCCGAGGGGGATCTGTCGGTACAGGTGCAATCGAGCGCCAAGGACGA
>JAJXTO010000039.1 GCA_021783695.1 Pseudomonadota bacterium
GCTGATCAGGTGTGCAACGTCAACCCTCGCCGGTAGCGCCTTGCGCGTTCTCGCCATCGTCCGTTCCCATCGAAGCCTCGATGGGAACGGATTATCAACGATATTCTTCTATCTGAACAGTATTGGGGTTAGGTGCCAACTTCAAATCTTCAGCTCTGCGGGCGCAGCAGGATATACAGCCCCGCATCCCCGCGTCGCACCAGCACCGCGACCTGCTTGCCCACAGGAAGCTGGGCGCTGATGGCGTTGAACTGGGTGGCGCTGTTCACTGCGGAGTTGCCCACTGCCAGAATCACGTCGCCCACGCGCAGTCCATCTCGCGCAGCGCCATTGCGCACCGCTTCGACCAGCACCCCGCTGCTCACACCAAGCTGGCGCTTTTGCGCTTCGTTGAGGTCGATGACCTTCACGCCCAGCGCGTTGGCCTTGCTCACGGCTTCGGGCTTCTGTTCCTCGGCGGGTTTGGCGCCTGGCTTCTTGTCCATCACCCACTCGCCCACCTTGACATTGAGGGTCAGGGTCTTGCCCATGCGAAGCACCTGCATCGGTACCGTGGCATCCGGCTTGGTCTCACCGACCAGACGCGGAAGGTCGTTGGCGCGCTCGACTGGCTTGCCGTTGAAGCTGGTGACAATGTCGCCCACCTGCACCCCGGCCTTGTCGGCGGCGCCGCCTTTCTCAACCACCCGCACCAGGGCGCCATGCGCCTGACCCAGGCCGAGCGAGTCGGCCAGTTCGCGGCTGACGCTGTCGATCTGCACCCCGATCTTGCCGCGCACCACATAGCCCTGCTTCTTGAGCTGCTCGACCACGCGCATGGCCTCATCGATCGGGATGGCAAAGGAAATGCCCATGAATCCGCCGGTACGGCTGTAGATCTGGGAATTGATGCCGATGACATTGCCACGCATGTCGATCAGCGGCCCACCCGAGTTGCCAGGGTTGACCGCCACATCGGTTTGAATGAAGGGGGTGTAGTCGCCGGTATCGCGTCCCTTGGCGCTGACGATGCCTGCAGTCACGGTGTTTTCCAGGCCGAAGGGCGAGCCGATGGCCACCACCCATTCGCCGACCTTGACCTTGGATGAATCGCCGATCTGCACTGCGGGCAAAGGCTGCTTGGCATCGATCTTCACCAGCGCCACATCGGTGCGCTTGTCCGCGCCGATGAGCTTGGCCTTGAACTCGCGCTTGTCGGTCAGCGTGACCATGATCTCGTCCGCGCCATCCACGACATGCGCATTGGTCATGATGTAGCCGTCCGGGCTGATGATGAAGCCCGAACCCACTCCAGTGGGCCGCTCTTCCTCTTCGTTGGGCTGGTCGTTTTTTCCACCCTTGGGGGCATCGGGCGCGGGAATGGGCACGCCGAAAAAGCGCCGGAGCAACTCGCGAGTCTGCTCGTCCATTTGATCGCCGCTACCCACAGCCACTTTTTTGTAGGTGCGAATGTTGACCACCGACGGCCCCGCCTTTTCCACCAATCCGGTGAAATCCGGCAGGCCACAAGCCACGCACGCCTGCTGTGGCGCAGACCCCGCTGCCTGCGCCGGAGCAACAGCCCCGGTCATCGCCAGCAATCCCGCGCTCACACATGTCAACAGAAATTTTTTCACCGATTTCTCCCTGATACATCGCGCCTGAGTTCAGGCTGATCACTGCAATTCACTCGTTGAGCCAGCGAATGGCAGCATACGGAAAACACCGCTGCCACGCTGCCGCAGGGCAGATACCCCGCGCAAACTGCGTTACTGCGCGCGCACTACGGCTTCGCTGACGCGTCGCAAGGTTCGCTCCGGCACCGCGCCCATCACTGTCAGCCACGCGTCGCCCATGCGGCGTGACAATGCCAGCGTGCCGCCAACGCGCTGTTCAGGCGCGACAGGCTCGGTCAAGGCGGATGCGGGCTGAATGAAAATGGACACCGACGCAAGTCCATCGCTCAGAAGCCACTGCAGCACTTCGGAGGATTTTCCGCCGACCGACATGCTGCGGCGAAACACGCCAACCGTCTTGAAACCCGGCACCGGCGCCGACAAGGCCCAGCCCTGCGACTGCAGGGTGACCGGAACGACTTTCATCTGCTCTACCGCATAGCCGGGCGGCTGGCGCAGACTGTCCTGCACCAGATCGTTACGCGGCGGAATATTGATTTTCAGTTGGGTGAACGCGACCTGGTCGATGACATGGCCTGCGGCGTCGAGGGTTTGCGCCTTGACCAGAAGCTGAGAATCGCGCAGCGACCACAGCCGATACCCCCAGCGCAGATCATCGCGCGGCAGGATGGTGGAGACCCGGCATTCATATCCGGCACAGCGTTCCTGCTCACCGCGCTCCAGCCGGTAATTGCGATCAACCTCGCCATCCGTGGTTTTGAGCAACCGTGGAAAACTGGCCTGCCCCGCCTGGTTGTCGATCAGTGTCAGCCGGTAATCCGGCCAACTGGTGCGTACCTGATCGTTGAGCGACACCATGATGCGGCGCTGGCCGTCGAGAGTTTCGATCCGTTCGAAATGGCCCTGTGGGACGACATAGTGCACCAGGCTGGACGTGCTGATGTCTTCGCCGCGCTGGGTGATGAACACTCCGCTGTAATTCATCGTGCGCGCCGCGGAACTCACGATCTGCAGCCAACGCTCCAGCCCGTGTGTGTGCGGCTGGACTTCGGCCACCAGTGCCTGCTCCGTCGGGCCATGGACGGTCTGTGCGGCCAAGACCGGCGTGAGCATCAAAGTGCCCAACACGCCAATCATTGCCGAGATCCGCAGGCGTCTTGCCAATCCGCCAGCGGCTCTGTCTGGATGGGAGCGCAGGCCCGCCATCAGTGCGACAGCGCAGCCGGTACCACCGGGCGCTCGGCGACTACCCGCAATGTTGCCGGGACGACAGGCATCATGCCGCCAGCCATTTGCTGGTGCGCCAGGAGATACTCGACCATGGGCATTTGCGCGGACACGGGAATGATCTGGGCCGGACCAGTTGCAGCACGCCCTGATGCGTCGGTTGCTACCCCGGTTGAGATCAGGCCCGACAGACCGAGCTGTTCCGTCTGACTTGCGGCCGCGCCTGTGCGCCTTTCGCTGCCCCGCACCGGCAATGTATTTGAAGTGGCGATCGAACCCGCCGAAGCCACGAGCGGGCGCACCACCGTCGCACGCAACCCCTGCTGCTCCGTGTGCTGTAAACCAGGAAGCGCCACCCACGCCATCACCGCAACGCCACCCACTGCCGCCATTCCTGCAGCCATGCGGGTGCTCCAGTGCGGGCGGCGATGCGGCGCGGCCTGTCCGCCTTTGGCCACAGCGGACTGCGGAACGGGCTGCAACACAATGGGTTCACGCGCAATGGCGGCACTCACCCGCTGCAGAAAATCCTGTTCGCGTGGCATCGGTGTCAGATCGGAGGAGCGCAAGAGATCGCCGATCTGCGCATACATCAGCCAATCGCGCCGCGAGGCTTCATCCGACGCAGCCTGGCGCACAAAGGCCGTCGCCTGCGCGGTCTGCGAACGAAAGTCTCCCTCCCCATCGATCAGGGCCGAGAGTTGTTCGCGCGACATGTCTTGACTCATTTTCTGTCTCCTGCTCACCAGTACCGAAAGTTCATCTGCAAGCTCACCACCGTTTGCCGCCCTTGTGTTCGATCACGGGGCGCAAACGCTCGGCAATCGTCTCACGGGCGCGGAAAATCCGTGACCGCACCGTGCCGATCGGGCATTGCATGACCTCGGAAATCTCCTCGTAACTCAAGCCTTCGATCTCGCGCAAGGTGATCGCCATGCGCAAATCATCGGGCAAAGACTCCATCGCCGCATTCACCGTGTGCACGATTTCCTTCGAAATCAGCACGGACTCGGGAGTTTCGTTGTTGGTTAGTAACTCGGTCGGGCTAAAAGTTTCTTCACCGGATCCCGATGCGTCACCTTCGGACACCGTGGGATCACGCATCTCGTCGGATATGGCTTTTTTTGCGGTATTGACGGCGATGCGATAGAGCCAGGTATAAAACTGACTATCGCCGCGAAACTGACCAATGGCACGGTAGGCGCGCAAGAATGTTTCCTGCGCCACATCTTCGGCCAAAGCCGGATCGCGGATGAAGCGCAGCACCAGCCGGTAGATCCGCCGCTGATACTTGGCGACGAGCAGGTCGAATGACTTCTGATGCCCCGCCTGAACCTGCTGCACCAGGACGGCATCGCTTTGTGTGTCTTGCTCCACCGGGCTTTAATGAGACAGTGCGCCCAGGCGCAGTCGCAGCTCGCGAAAAATGCTGGGTTGAATGTCACTCGGAATGGGCAGAACCACCCGGCCCTTGGCGGTCAGGCCAAGCACCAGCAACAATCCGGGCAACACCATGCTGCGCACCTGCAGCAGCTCTTCCAGACCGTCGCCGCGCTGCAGTCTCCAGCCGCGCTCCCCATGAAACAGAGTGAACGCACGGATCGTCCAGTATGGGTATTGCGCGGATTGGATTGCGAGGAAGATGGCGGCCGCAAAAGCGGCCATGAGGCTCAGCGAATCTGTATCTCGCCAGACCCAGATGGTCCAGCCAGCGGCGAGTAGCGAGGCCGCGCTGAAAAGCCCGAGCAGCAGGTGCCAACGGCCGAAGTGTTCGACCCGGATCTGCAGGGGCGCAAGGGTTTTCATACGGCAAGGTCAGAAAAACACTGAACGCACGGAACGCAATGGCCGCCCATCATCGCTGCCCGATCAGACGCGCTTGAACAAGAGCGACCCGTTGGTGCCGCCAAAGCCGAAATTGTTTTTCAGCGCGTAGTCGATCTGCATGTCGCGCGCGGTGTTGGCGCAGTAATCCAGATCGCATTCCGGATCGGGCGTCTGCAGATTGATGGTCGGCGGACAGACCTGGTGGTGCAGCGACAGCACGGTGTACACCGACTCCACGCCACCAGCACCGCCAAGCAGATGTCCGGTCATGGACTTGGTGGAGTTGACCACCAGTTTGTACGCATGATCACCGAAAGCCAGCTTGATGGCGTCGGACTCGTTCTTGTCACCCAGAGGGGTGGACGTGCCATGCGCGTTGACCATTTGCACCTGATCAGCGGCCACTCCAGCATTCTTCAGCGCCAGCAGCATGCTGCGGCGCGGGCCGTCGGTGTTGGGCGCGGTAATGTGCCCGGCGTCGCCACTCATGCCGAAGCCAACGAGTTCAGCGTAGATTTTCGCACCCCGCTTGACGGCGAGTTCATAGTCTTCCAGCACCATGACGCCGGCGCCTTCACCCAGGACGAAACCATCGCGGTCCTTGTCCCACGGGCGACTCGCGCTGGCCGGATCGTCATTGCGGGTGGACAGGGCGCGCGCCGAGGCAAAACCACCAATACCCAGGGGCGACACCGTGGCCTCGGCGCCGCCGGCAACCATGACGTCGGCGTCGCCAGATTCGATGAGGCGCGCGGCCAGGCCGATGGCATGCAGCCCGGTGGTGCAGGCCGTGACGACGGAGAGATTGGGCCCCTGAAAACCGTATTCGATGGACACATGCCCGGAAACCATATTGATGATCGATGCCGGCACAAAGAACGGCGTGACGCGGCGCGGGCCGCGATCGAGCAGTTCCTTGTAGGTGTTTTCGATCAGCGGCAGGCCGCCGATGCCTGAACCGACCAGCACGCCGACGCGCTCTGGATCGAACCCGGCCTGGTCGATGCCACTGTCCCGCACGGCCTGCATCGACGCTGCGATGCCGTAGTGGATGAACGTGTCCATATGCCGCGCTTCTTTGGCCGCGATGTACTGCGTCACATCGAAATCACGGACTTCGCCAGCGATCTGCACGGAATAGGCCGAGGCATCGAATTTGGTGATGCGTCCGATGCCAGACCGGCCCGCGAGCAGATTCGCCCAGTTGTCATCCAGCGTGTTGCCCAGCGGGGAAACCGCGCCAAGGCCAGTAATCGCAATTCGTCGGCGAAGGGTCATGTGAAATCAGGCAGGCCGCGCAAGCTCGAACACTTGGACGCGAACAAAAATGGTTCGAAACAGGGTGAGTTGAAGTCGGCTCATGCCTTGTAGTGCGCCTTGGCGTAGTCGACAGCCAGTTGCACGGTGGTGATCTTCTCCGCGTCTTCGTCCGGGATCTCGATGTGGAATTCGTCTTCCAGCGCCATGACAAGCTCGACGGTGTCCAGAGAGTCGGCACCGAGGTCATCCACGAAGGATTTTTCGTTGGTCACCTGGTCTTCGGCAACGCCCAGTTGCTCGGCGATGATCTTTTTGACGCGCTGTTCGATGTCACTCATTGAAACCTCCAGTGGAAATGTGAAAAATTTTAGCAAGCGCAGACGCTGCTTTGGCGACAGGCCGAGAGCATAACCCCGCCAGACGACGACACAGCGCGTTTTCGCGCAAACTCATTGCATATACATGCCGCCATTGACGTGCAGGACGGCGCCTGTGATGTATGCCGCCCGCGGCGACGCAAGAAAAGACACGGCGTGCGCGACTTCCTCGGGTTTGCCCAGGCGCCCCAGCGGGATGCGCGCCAGCATCGGCTGGGTTTGCGCCTCGGTCAGGCCGCGGGTCATGTCGGTGTCGATGAAGCCCGGCGCCACACAATTGACGGTGATGTTGCGGCTGCCCAGCTCCTGCGCCAGCGCCCGGCTCATGCCGGCCACGCCGGCCTTGGCCGCGGCGTAGTTTGCCTGCCCCGGGTTGCCGGAAGCGCCGACCACCGAGGTGATGTTGATGATGCGGCCGTAGCGCTGCTTCATCATGGTCCGCATGACCGCGCGCGACATGCGGAACACGGCGCTGAGGTTGGTGGAGAGCACGGCGTCCCAGTCGGCATCGCTCATGCGCATGGCCAGCATGTCGCGGGTGATCCCGGCGTTGTTGACGAGAACGTGCAGCGCGCCTTCGGTCTTGACGATGGCATCCGCCAGGGCCGCGCCGGCCTGGGCGTCGTTGACATCGAGCACTGCGCCCCGGCCGCCGTGGGCTTTCAGCGCCTCGGTAATGGCCAGCGCGCCGGATTCGGACGTTGCCGTGCCGACCACGCGCATGCCTGCCGCCGCGAGATCGGCAGCGATGGCCGCGCCGATGCCACGCGAAGCGCCCGTCACCAGCGCAATCTGTCCGGCAAGGGTGTGTGCGGTTGAGGGGTCAGGTAAGGGATTGCTCATGCCAGGGCGGTTTGAATGAAAGGAATTGCGGACGCATCGTCCAGAGCGAAGGATTGCAGCGCCGGATTGATACGGCGCGTCAGGCCATGCAGCACTTTACCCGGGCCGCATTCGACCAGCGTGGTACAGCCCATCTGCGCCATGGCCTGCACGCACTCCACCCAGCGTACCGGATGACAGGCTTGACGGGCGAGTGCGTCACGAATGGCGTCCGGCTCTGTGGGATGTGCCACATCGACATTGTTGATCAGAGGCATGCTGGGAGCCTTCAGGGGCACGTTCTGCAGGTAGGTGCGCAACTGTTCGGCGGCGCCCCGCAGCAGGCTGCTGTGGAAGGGCGCGGACACCGCCAGAGGCAGAGCGCGCTTGGCGCCCGCGGCCTTCAGCACCTCGCACGCTCGGGTCACGGCGGCTTGCGTACCCGCAATCACCACCTGCCCAGGCGAGTTGAAATTGACGGCCTCGACGGCCTCGCCGGTGTCCTTTGCGGCTTGCGCACAACCGGCGCGCACGGCATCGTCGTCGAGCCCGAGCACGGCGGCCATGCCGCCCGTCCCCACTGGAACCGCGTTCTGCATGGCCTGCGCGCGAAACCGCACCAGCGGCAAGGCATCGGCCAGAGACAGGCTTTGCGCCGCCACCAGCGCGGTGTATTCGCCCAGGCTGTGCCCGGCGACGACATCGGGCTTGCGTCCACCCTCCGCCAGCCAGACGCGGTACAGCGCAACCCCTGCGGTCAACATCACGGGCTGGGTATTGGTCGTGAGGTTGAGCTGGTCGGCGGGGCCCTGCGCGATCAACAGGGCGATGTCTTGCGACAGCGCGGCGCTGGCTTCCTGCAAGGTCTCGCGCACGGCAGGATGGTCAGCCACCTTGTCGAGCATGCCGACGGACTGCGAACCTTGACCGGGGAAGACAAAAGCAAATGTCATGGCGGAAACCTGTGAGAGAACGAAAAGACGCGCGAAAGTCGCTCAGAAATCGACGACCGCGGCACCCCAGGTCAATCCACCGCCAACCGCTTCGAACAACAGCGTGTCGCCGCGCCTGACCTGGCCGGAACGCACCGCGACATCCAGCGCTAGGGGAATGGACGCGGCCGAGGTATTGCCATGCTGATCGACGGTGACAACGATTTTCTCCGCCGGGATGCCAAGCTTTTTCGCGGTATGAGTCATGATGCGGATATTGGCCTGATGCGGCACCATCCAGTCCACATCGGCGGGTGCGCGATCGGCCTTGGCCAAGGCTTCGCGTGCCACCTCTTCAAGCACATGCACCGCCTGTTTGAACACCGCCTGACCGTCCATTTTCAGAAACGGACTGCCGGCAATCTCGCCGCCGGACACACGGCCCGGAGTACACAGAATCGATGCCTGGCGGCCATCCGCATGCAGGGCGCTGGACAGCACGCCCGGCGTGTCGCTGGCGCTGAGCACCACGGCGCCCGCGCCATCGCCGAACAGCACGCAGGTGGTGCGGTCGTTGAAGTCGAGAATGTGGGAGAACACTTCAGCGCCGATGACCAGAGCGTGGCGCGTCATTCCGCTGCGCACGAACTGATCGGCCACGGTCAGGGCGTACACAAATCCGGCGCACACCGCCTGAATATCGAACGCGGCGCCGCCAGCCGCACCCAGACGCCCCTGGATGAGCGCGGCATTGGACGGAAAAATCATGTCCGGGGTGGATGTGGCAACGATGATGAGACCGATGTCGGCAGGATGCAGCCCCGCGGCGTCGAGCGCATGGCGCGCCGCCTGTTCGCCCAGATCGACGCTGGTCACGCCCGCGTCGGCAAAATGCCGAAAGCGGATGCCGGTGCGCGCAACGATCCATTCATCACTGGTTTCAACACCGCGCCTCGCCAGATCTGCAGCCAGTTCGTCATTGCTGACCTTGCGGGATGGCAGCACGCTGCCGGTGCCGGAAATTCTGGAAAAGGAAGACATGGAGCGGATCGATCAGGGAATGGAGCGAGAACCGGGGCGAGAACCAGAGTGCGAGAACTGACGCTCAGGTCGCTGGGGCAGGCGCAATCACCGCGGGTGATGGCTCGTGCATGACTTCAAGGATGCGTTCAATCTGCCGCACGGCATCGCCCTGCACGGCCTCCCGTGCGCGCAGCAACGCTTGCTCGAAGGCAAACGCATCCGCAGAGCCATGACTTTTGATCACCAGGCCGCGCAAACCCAGCAGCGCCGCGCCGTTGTAGCGGCGATGGTCGACACGCTGGCGAAATCGTTTGAGCACGGGCATGGCCACCAGGGCCATGAGTTTGCTCAGGGGGGTGCGGGTGAATTCCTCGCGAATCATGCCCGAGAGCATCTGCGCCAGGCCTTCCGAGGTTTTCAGCGCCACGTTGCCGACAAAACCATCGCACACCACGATGTCGGTCGTGCCCTTGAAAATATCGTTGCCTTCGACATTGCCGTAAAACCGCAAGCGGCCGAGGGCATCCGCCTCGCGCAGCAGCTCCGCCGCGCGCTTGATGATGTCATTGCCCTTGATGACCTCTTCACCGATGTTGAGCAGACCGACCGTGGGCTGCAGATGCCCGCCGGCTGCGGCATACGCCGTGCCCATGACGGCAAACTGCAACAGATGCAGCGGTTCGCAATCGACATTCGCGCCAAGATCGAGCATCAGCGTGCCCTGCCCTTTCTGATTGGGCAGGTAGGTGGCAATCGCCGGCCGCTCGATGTCATGCAGCGTCTTGAGCAGATAGCGCGCCACGGCCATCAGCGCGCCGGTATTGCCGGCCGAGACACAGGCTTGCGCCCGCCCGTCGCGCACCAATTCAATGGCGCGGCGCATGGACGAATCCCGCTTGCGGCGCAGCGCGACCTCGACCGAATCATCCGAGCTCACCACTTCGCTGGCGGCAATGAACTCGACGCGCGGATCACGATCGAGATGCAGTTGCGCCATCAGCGGCGTGACCGCCTCGGGCTGCCCGACCAGCAGCAGCCGACTGTCCTGGTGCTGCCGCAGGAATTGCGCGCAGGCAGGAACAATGGCTTGAGCGCCGTGATCTCCGCCCATCACATCGACGGACAGGGTGCAGTTCATGGCCTGAACCGGGCCAGATCAGGCAGCACGCATGACAACACGCCGCCCGGCATTTTCAAGCGACACACGGGGCGCAGGAGCAAGGCTTACTCGTCAGACTTGGTCTTGACGACTTTACGGCCACGGTAAAAACCGTTCGGGCTGATGTGATGGCGCAGATGCGTCTCGCCCGTGGTGGCCTCGACGGCCAGCGGCGGCGCGCTCAGGTGTTGATGCGCACGGTGCATACCGCGCTTGGAAGGTGATTTCTTGTTTTGCTGGACGGCCACGGCAATCCCCTGTGAAAAAGCTATGCATTATATGCGGGCTCGCGCGGCCGCAGTGAAAGTTCGCAGCAACGCCCCCAGAGCCGTCGCTGCGGCAGGTCAGGAGGCTCCGCGCTTCTTTGTGTTGCCCATCAGCTCGCGCAGGTTGGCGAAAGGATGTTGCCGCTCTACTTGCGCAGCAGCGCCGGGCGTGGCCGGACTCTGCTCTGCCGTCGGGCCTTGCGGGCAGACCGCGTGCATGGGCACCAAGGGCAAGGCGAGGATGAGTTGGTCTTCAATGAGTTCGAGCACATCGACCGGGTCTTGCGCCGGCAGGGCTTCATCCTCGGCCTCCAGTTCCTCCAGGGTCAGTGGCGGCTCGTCGACGACCAGGCGGAATTCCACAGCGTCATCAACCTCCTGGATCATGTCCTGCAGGCAACGCTGGCAGATCAGCCCCAGCTCCGCGTGAACGTGCAAGACCACCATCGCCTGAGGCCGCATACCGGCGCGCTCGCGCTGAAATCCGCGCAATGTCCATTCCACTGGCGCCCCTGCGTCGCTCGCCAGTAGATCGCGCAGACGCGGCAGCGCCGACAGCGGCACGACGCCGCGCAGTTCGCCCTCCGCGCGGGCAAAGTCGAACAAGGCCAGGGCGTGCGGCGGACGGCTCGCCAGGGGACGATCCGGCGGGGATTTGGAGGATGCTGCAGTCATGGCCGCAGTTTACCGACTGCAACATGTGACCGAGACAGCGTACCGGGCTGCTTTTACACTGAGGAGTATCAAATCTTGCGGAAAACACCGCCGGATCAACTTGCAGGACTCAACAGATGAACACTATTGCGCAGTGGTTCCCGACTGGCTGGGAGCCCTTTCTTTACGGCGGGATCATGATCGGCTTGGGAGTCAGCGTGCTGTTCTGGCTGACCGGGCTGATTGGCGGCATCAGCACGGCTTATTCGGCAGTCTGGTCACTGGTGTCGCGTCATCCGTTTTTTCAGCATGAAAAATTCGTATCCACCCGCAACTGGCGGCTTATGTATGGCCTGGGGCTCATCGTCGGCGCCGTGGTGTTTACCTACACCCTCGGACATGGGGAAGGCTTTGTCACCAAAGTTCCACTGTGGCAGTTGTTCGTCGGCGGTATCGTGGGCGGATTCGGTGCCCGCATGGGCGGCGGCTGCACCTCGGGACATGGCATTTGCGGCGTGGGCTCCGGGCAGTTGCCCTCCATCCTCGCCGTGCTCATTTTTCTGAGCACGGCAATCATCACGGCGCATGTGGTGCGCGCAATGGGAGGGTTTTGACATGCAACGCGTTCCTCCGTTTGCCGTGATGCTGTCGGCGCTGCTTGCCGGCGGCTTGTTCGGTTTCGGTCTGGCCTTGTCCACCATGGTCAGGCCCGAGGCCATTCTGCAGTTTCTGATGCTGAAGAATCTTGGCCTGCTGCTGGTCATGGGCGGCGCCGCCGGTGTGACCTTCATCGCCTATCACCTGCTGCCCCGGCTGATGAAGCGCCCGGTTTTCGGCGTGGTGTTCGGCAAGCATCCTTCGCATCTCGATGCCCGCACACTGATCGGCGCGGCAATTTTCGGCGTGGGCTGGGGGCTGAGCGGCGTGTGTCCTGGCCCGGCGATTGCCGGCCTCGGCGTCGGCAACTGGCCCTTGCTGTTGAGCATTGTCGGCATCCTCATCGGTGCCTGGCTGCATGGCCGCTTTTTTGGCAAGCATTGATGTCTGACATCGTCACTCCCGATCTGATCCTGGCGTCGACCTCCCGCTACCGTGCCGACTTGCTGCGGCGTCTGCGGGTGCCGTTCTCGCAGCGCGCGCCTGATGTGGACGAGACCCGCCGGAGCGGAGAGTCTCCAGTCGAACTCGCCCTGCGGCTGGCGGCAGAAAAGGCTGCGGCGGTTGCGCGCTCGGCGCGCGACGCCTGGGTGATCGGCTCCGATCAGGTCTGCATGCTGGGGGATGAGGCGCTGGGCAAGCCTGGCTCACATGCCGCCGCCGTGGATCAGTTGCAACGGCTCAGTGGACGGCAGGCCGTGTTTCATACCGCCGTGTGCGTGATCGCCCCTGACGGTACGCAGCAGGTGCGCAACTGCCCCACCGAGGTGGAGTTTCGCCGCCTGAGCCAGCCGGAGATCGAGGCCTATCTGCGCATCGACCAACCCTATGACTGCGCGGGAAGCGCCAAGTCCGAAGCGCTCGGGCCGGCCCTGCTCAGACAGATGCGCAGCAACGACCCGACCGCCCTCGTCGGCCTGCCGCTGATCGATCTGTGCGAGATGTTGCGGCGCAGCGGCTATGACGTGCTGGCAAGGGCGCAAGCCTCAGCGTAGAGACCAGCCGAGGTTCGACAACTCGCGCACCGCACCCATGCCGAGCGAAGCGCCAAAACGCTTGACCAGACGCTCGGCCACGTTTTCCTGCCGGGTGTAATCGACGATGTCCGGGGCCTTGATCTTGTCGCGCGCAATCTGGTCGACATTGCCGTAACCGTCTGCCAGTCCTTGCTTCACGGCGGATTCCCCCGTCCACACCAGCCCGGAGAAGGTCTCGTCGTTCACCTTCAGGCGGCTGCCGCGGCCCTTTTCCACCGCGGCGATGAACTGCTTGTGAATCTGCTCCAACATGCCCAGCGCATAGGTTTTCTGGTCTTCGGGCATGGGGGTGAACGGATCCATGAATCCCTTGTTGGCGCCAGCGGTGAGCAGACGGCGGGTCACGCCCAGTTTATCCATCAGGCCCGAAAAGCCAAAACCATCCATCAACACACCGATGGAGCCCACCAGACTGGCCGGATTGACATATATGTCATTGGCGGCCGCCGCGACGTAATACGCCCCGGAAGCGCACACCTCCTCGCACACGGCGTACACCGGCTTGTTGTATTTGGCCCGCAGACGCTCGATTTCCGCAAACACCTGGCTGGCCTGCACCGGACTGCCGCCCGGGCTGTTGATGCGCAGAATCACGCCCTTGGCCTGCGGGTTGGAAAACGCATCCTGCAACGCCGCATTGATGTTGTCGGCACTGGCCGCGGAACTGATGGAAATTTCGCCATTGAGTTCGATCAGCGCAGTGTGCGGGCCGCTTGATGTACTGCCGCCGTATTCCGCCAGAACGCCTCCGAAAAATACGAGCGCCAGAATGCCGAGAAACACGAAGCGGAAAAAAATCGACCAGCGCCGCGCCCGTCTTTTTTCATTGACGACTTCGAGCACCAGTTTTTCCAGCACCTGCTTTTCCCACGCAGCGGGCTGGGTGGGCGACTCAGTCCGCGACGGCGGAGTATCGGGTGGCAATGCGCTCATGGATCAGGGCTCGGATAAAAAACAACAGCGAGGTGGGGAGAAACCGGGTGAACCGCCAGAATACCAGCGCCCTCTGCACGAAGTGACGCGTGAACTCCGGGTCGTCACTGCACATCAATTTGCGATTGGACAAGGATGGCTTGTTTTTATGTGTGACAATTTCCCACGGTTAAACACGTTCCTCACCTCAACACTGTTGAGGCTGGCCTCCATCCATCCCCCACCAGCGAGACCATCATGCTCATCCGTCCTACCCTCATTGTCACCCTGCTTGCAGTGGGCGGCGCTTGCACCGCACAAGCCGAACCCGCCCTCACCGTCGGCAACACCCTGTCGTTTTTCCAGGGTAAATTCGGCACCGACAACAACATCAACATCCGCTACGACGCCACGGACATCCAGTACGGCGACAGCAACTGGCGCGTCAAACTGACCGTGCCCTATGTGTCGGAAACCGGCCTTCCCGTCGGGGCAACCGTCTCCGGCAACACCGTGGTGGGCGGCACCACAAGCGCAACGCAGACGCGCGCCTCCAGTGGTCTGGGCGATGTCTGGCTGGCAGGGCATTACAAAATCTTCCAGGGCAGCGGATTGACGCCATCGGTCACGCCCTACGCCAAAATCAAATTCGGCACGGCTTCGGCCGCCGACGGTCTGGGCACTGGCAAGAACGACTACGAAGTCGGGGTCGGTCTGCAGCAGATCGTGGGCAACAACTGGTTCCCATTCGCCAATCTGGGCTACCGCGTCGTCGGCAATCCGACCGGGCAAAACCTGCGCAATATCGGTATCTACCAGTTCGGCGCGAGCTACGCGGCCAGCCAGCAAAACATCTTCACGCTGATGTACGCCGGTACGCAATCGCAGGTCGCTGGGGCCTCCCCGCCGTCCGACCTGATCGTGGCGTGGAACTACAACCTCACCGCCAAAGGCAGCGGCTTCCAGGTGTATCTGGACAAGGGCCTGAGCAACGGCAGCGCCAACTTCGGCATCGGCATCGGGGGCCAGATCGTTTTTTGATTGGTTCCCTGTTCCGCGAAGGCCAGCATGTGCTGGCCTTTTTCATGGGCGGCAGCAGCATGCTCTGCGGGTTTGCGCGCTTTACTTGCACGGCGTGGCTGCTATTTTGAATCTTGCAGCGAGGGGGATGCCGTGCCACACAAAAATGCTTTCGCTCCAGACCGTCAACGCAGCAAGTCCGCGGTGCAGCCGCAGCGCCGTCTGTTGCTGCGGCTGGGCGCGCTGTGGGCAGTGCCGCTGTTCTGCCCTGCAACGCGGGCGATTGCGGCGAATTCCACTGGCGACACGTCATTCGACTGGGCTGCCGACCCGGCCGCCGCGCGCGCTGCCGCGCTGCTGGCTTCGATCGGCAAGGCGCATTGGGTGCAGGAAGGCACGGGGCCGCGCATCGTCTACATCTTTTTCGATCCCAATTGCCCCTATTCGCACAAGCTTTACCTGGCCACTCGGGCCGAGGTCGGCACAGCCGGTCTGCAATTGCGCTGGATTCCCGTGGGACAACTGGAGGCCAGCAGCCCTGGCAAGGCCGCGGCCATTCTGCAGGCGCGCGACCCGCTGGCGGCATTTCACAAAAACGAGAATGACTGGGACTTCGGCGACAGCCCGGCCGGCGGCATCCGGCCACTGGCGCAGCCGGGCGCCAAGGCGCTGCAGCAGCTTCGGGCCAATGCCGCGCTGATGCGACAGGCGGGCTTGCACACGTTTCCGGTGATGCTCTACCGCGACGCCAGTGGCCGCGCCCACCTCATCGTCGGGCTGCTGTCCGAGCACACCCTGGCCACGGTGCTGCGCAGTGTGGGCTGAGCCGTCCGAGAACTTGCTATTTCACGCTGGCGAGGATGTCCTTGAGCTGCTGCGCGTCGGGCGGCCCAACCACCAGCATGGCGTTGCCCTGCTTGTCGCGGTAGAGCATGGTGGGCACGCCCGGTGATTTGGTCGCATCGAGCAAGGCGTTGTTGGCGTTGAGTATGGCGCTGGTGGCGGGCAGCACCTTGGTGGCCGGAGCAATGCCGCCGCCCTGCCCCGTGGGCCCTTTGCCGTAGGTGTTCTCGTTGTCCTGAAACGCTTTGAGGCGGTTGGGCGCCTGCAGAATGGCCGCGCCCTTGGTCACACTGGTGGGGGTGAGCACAGCCACCGGCACCCAGCGAATCTCCAGGCCGTCCTTGCCGATTCTGGGGCGCAGAGCGGTGTACAGCTCGTGGCAATACGGGCAGTTGGCGTCAAAGAAGATATAGAGCACGCGCGGGCCCTTGCCTTCGGTGATGACCGTGGCCTTGCCCATCTCGGCGAGCACCTTCACGGCGTCCGGGTTCTGTGTCTGTTGCGCCGTGGCCAGCGGGGACAGGCCGATGAAGCTGGCGCCGATGGCTGCGGCCAAGGCGGTGCGCAGCGCAGCGCGGCGGGGGTATGAAATCATGGGCGGATCTCCTCGTGTTGGTTGCGATGGTCATTTCAGCGCTGCGCGGCACATACTCAACGCTGCTGTCTGCGCCTAGCGTACATGGTGTACCCCGGGGTTACGGCCCAACCGTTTGCAGCAACGCCGCCAGCGCCTTGTCGTCGCGCGGCGCTCCGAGCAGGAGTTGCGGTCGGCCCGCGCGATCGCGAAACACCACAAGCGGCACGCTGAAGTACACCCCGGCGCGTTTGAGCACGGCCTCATTGTCCTTCAAGATCTGCCGGGTTTTGGCGCTGATCTGGCTGGCCGTGAGCACTGCGGGCGCGGGAAGATTGGGGTCGATCCCGTGATCTTCCATCATCCGAAAAGCCCGCAGGCGGTCCCTCGCTTGCAGAATGGCCGCGGCCTTACCCAGACTGGATGGCGCGAGGATGGCCACCGGCACCCAGCGCAGCACCAGGCCGTCCTCGCCGGCGAAGGGGCGCAGATCGGCGTAGAGCTGGCGGCAGTAGGGACAGTTGGGGTCGAAGAAGATGGTGAAGACGCGCGCGCCCTGGCCTTCGCTGATGGCGGTAGCCGCGCGCAGATGCTGCAACACCTGGGCTGCGGCGCGCGCATCTCCGGTTTGCGCGGAAACTTGTTGCATGGTGATGGACGTCGGGCCATTCGGCGGATGCGCCTGGACTGCAGGCAGCAGCACGAAGCCCGCCAAGCCCAAAGCCAGCCCCACGCCGTGCGGGCTCACCGCACAGTTGGCGCGCGCCCACCGCAGCACGGCTGCTGCAGGGACGACGGATGGCACACCCATGGCCTTCAGGGAAGCGGCGGCGGCGCTGAGGAATTGACGCTTGTTCATGGTGAATCTGCTGAAGGTCGGGTTGAGCAGGTGGTCACATCGCTCGATCCAACCCGCCACATGCCAGGCGGGTTATGCATCTGTCGCATCGGCTTGGGGTTCCTGACAGCCGTGAATCCTGGAGAAAACTTGCCGGGTGAGCGCCTTGCATCATGGCACAGCTCTATTCAGAGCTGCCGGCGAACAGTCGACAAGCGAGGTGCGTTGTGTGAAGCAAGCGCCAGGCAGCGCAAAATTTCGGGAAAAATCGCGGCGCAAATCGCGCCCCGTCAGATCCACCGCCACAATACAGACAGGACGTGATCCAGAGCCCGAAAGGCCGGGTCTCGCCGTTGACTCACTGACCAGGCTTGAACCCGTTGCGTCCATTGGGCAGACAGTTGCGCGCAACGCTCAGGATGGCAATGGCGACCAAGCCAAGGCCCGCAAGCAGAGCAAGCAAGGTTTGATCAGCGACATGCGTCAACTCCGCCTGGTGACGGCACGAACTGCAGCAGCGGGCTTCCCCGACCATGTCAGGGAGGCGCCAACCCCAATGGGCTTACCAGCCAAGTTGTCCCTGCGGTTGCCACTCCCCTGGCCATCTTGAGCAGCTGACGCGGGTCGTGCCGATGGCATCGCCACCAATGGGATATGAGATGGGCATCACGGGCTCCATCGCAGGCTGCCCGTCGAATGCTCCCACCTTGGCCGCTGCTGCATCCGTCATGCCGGGAAGAATCTGTGAGGCGGTCTGCAGCATCGCTGCGGCGCTGGTTTCGGCCGGTCCGAGGATGCCACTGATCGGACCGCATTTGAGTCGCTCCAATCGAGGATTTCTGTCTACACAAAAATACATTAAAACATAAATTTTGCATTTAATTTTATTTAGTTGATTCTTTAATCAAATAATGTGCTGTATTTCAATCTCGCCGGACCTGCGATTCCTGGCGCATCCTGCGACGCCCGATGTCATCCCCTGCGACTGAGACGATTGCCGACCAGCACGCCCGCATCGAGGCCCTGCGCGCCCCCCTGCTGCGCCTGGCGCAACTGCAGTTGCGCCACACGGCCTGGGCCGAAGACGCCGTGTCGGACACCCTGCTGGTGCCGCTACAGCGCGCGGGACGAAGACGACCGCTCAAGCTGAGAGCCCCGCATCGTTCACTCCACGCATCCCGGAGACACAGCATGATGCTCAAGCCAACACCCGCCCAACCCCCGTTTCATCTGGCTTTCCCAGTGCATGACATCGCCGAGGCAAGGCGCTTTTATGGCGAGCTGCTCGGCTGCCCCGAAGGCCGAAGCGCACCGGAATGGGTGGACTTCAACTTCTACGGCCACCAGATCGTGGCCCACCTGGCGCCTGCCGAATGTCAGTTGCCAGAGTCACCTGTGGCAACCAGCAAGGTGGACGATCACCAAGTACCGGTGCGCCATTTCAGCGCCGCGCTCGGCATGTCGCAATGGCGAGAATTGGCTGACAAGCTGCAAGCCGCCGAAGTGCACTTCATCATCGAGCCGCACATCCGCTTTCAAGGCGAAGTGGGCGAGCAAGCCACCATGTTCTTTCTCGATCCGTCGGGCAACGCCATCGAGTTCAAGGCCTTCGCCGACATGGCGTCGTTGTTCGCGAAGCAGCACAAACACCATCGGCGCACGCCGCCCTTACGGCAGGTCCTCGCCGGCGTCGGCTCTTGCCTTGGATGGAGCCGGATTCGCGCCGCGCCGGTTCAATGCGTTCCCCAGCCATCCAGACTTTGCACTTGGCAACAGAATGCCCAGCAGCACGATTGCCCCGCCGACAACCATGCTGGGCGTGATGGGCTCGCTCAGAAAGACGGCTCCCCAGAGCACGCCGAACATCGGAATCAGCAAGGTGACCGACGCGGCATAGGTGGCGCCGGCACGCGCAATCAGCCTGAAGTAAAGAACGTAGGCAAACCCCGTGCAGACGATGCCCAGAGCCGCGGTACTTGCCCAGGCCAGAGGCGAAATGGCATGGACTGGCCACAACATGAGAGCCGGTGGCCACAGCACAAGGGCGGCGAACGCCTGGCTGCCGAAAGCAATGACCATCGGCTGGACGTCCGCGAGTTGCCGTTTGCTGTAGTTCACCGCGAAACCGTAGAACAAGGTGGCAAGCAGTGCTGCAGCCATGGCAAGGGGCACCCCCGTTCCGCCGGTGTCAAGCGTGCTCCATACCAACACGAGCACCCCCACAAAACCCAGCAGCAGGCCCATGATTTGCCGGCGGCCGAGCGCGCCCTTGAAACCCGCGGCCAGAATCAGCGCGGCCCAGAGCGGTGTCGTCGCATTCAGGATGGAGTCGAGGCCTGCGTGCAGGAACAGCGTGGAATAGGCGAATAGGCTAAACGGAATGGCCGAGTTGGTGACGCCGACCACGAACAGCGGCCACGCCATGGTCCGGCATTGACGCCGGGCCGTCTCTGATCGCAGCACGGGCGCCAGGATGACTGCGGCAATGCCCACGCGCAGCGCGATCAGCGCAATCGGGCCGAGTTCAGGCACCGCCACCCGCATGAACAGAAACGACGCCCCCCAAATGGCGGCAAGCAACAAAAGTTCGAGCAGATTCATGGCTGTGTGCCGCTTGCGGCCTGGCGCGCTTGCGTGATCTGGATGGCAGCCGCGCCCGCTTCCAACTCGAGCAAAGCCTGTTTGCGGGGCAGGCCGCCCGCGTAGCCGGTGAGCTGGCCAGAGGCGCCGAGCACGCGGTGGCAGGGGATGATGATGGAGAGGGGATTCCTGCCGACCGCGGCACCCACGGCGCGGGCATAGCCTGGCGCCAAACCCAAACGCCGGGCAATGGCGCCGTAGGACGTGACCGCGCCATAGGGAATGGTGGCGAGTTGCCGCCATACCTCCAGCTCGAACGCGGTGCCGTGCAGGTCCAGCGGCAAATCAAAAGCCTGCCGTAGCCCGGCGAAATAGTCCGCAATCTGGCCCTGCGCGCGCACGGCCAGGCGTGCCAACGCGGCTAACGCGGCAGCGGACTGCGTGGTGTCATCTGGCGGTAAGGCCCTGGCGGGAAAGTGCTTCTGGCCAACGAAGAACAGGCCGGTCAACCGCGCGTTTTCGATGCGCAGGACAATGCCGCCGAGGGGGGAATCTAGATCGATCCAATCGACTTGCATGATGTGCATGCCTCTTCATGTTGGCGCCACAGGTGCAGCGTGGCATAGGCCCGCCACGGCGCCCAGCGGCTGGCGTGCTTCCGGAGCGCCGCGGCGCTCGTCAAGCCAAGTTGTCGTTGCAGCACGGCGTCGCCCTCGGGCCAGGCGTTGGGCCAGGCCAGGGCGCGCATGGCGATGTATTGCGCCGTCCAGGGGCCGATGCCGGGAATGCGCTGCAGCGCCTGCAGGGTCTCGGCCAGCGGCGCCAGCGGCTCGGGCGTGATGTGGCCGGCCCCCACCTCGCACGCCACCGCGACGATGGCCTGCGCCCGAAGACGGGTGATGCCGCAAGCCTGCAGCGCCGCGGGCGCAAGCGCCGCGAACACGGCGGCGCGCGGGAAGGTCGTGCGCAGGCCCGCAGGGGCGCCCTCCACCCTCGTGCCGAAGCGCAGCGCCATGCGCGCCAACACCCCGCGCGCGTTGGCGACGGAAATCTGCTGCCCGACGATGGCGCGCACCACGATCTCGAAGCCGTCGAATGCGCCGGGCACACGCATGCCGGGCCGGTCTGCCGCCAGCGCGCCAAGCCGTGCATCAATCACATGCGGGTTGGCGCCAAGGTCGAGCAGATGCCGCACACGCGCCAGAATCGGCCCGACTGCCGGAGCCAGCGCGGCGGGCAGGGTGACGTTCACCCCACAGCGCGCCGGTTCGTGGGTGAGGCGCAGCCAGCCGACCAGGTCGCGCCCGCCATGCGTCAGTTCGATGCAGCGCGCATAGCTGGTCGCGTCTACGTTTTCGACGCCCTCG
>JAJXTO010000012.1 GCA_021783695.1 Pseudomonadota bacterium
GGTGACGTTCACCCCACAGCGCGCCGGTTCGTGGGTGAGGCGCAGCCAGCCGACCAGGTCGCGCCCGCCATGCGTCAGTTCGATGCAGCGCGCATAGCTGGTCGCGTCTACGTTTTCGACGCCCTCGGTACAGCGCTGCGCCAGAAACTCCAGCAGCGCGTCCCACGCCAGCGGCGGGCGGTAGGCGAGCGCGAAACTCAGGGACTTGGCTGGCTTGGCGCCCGCCTTCTGGCGCAGGCTGCGCGGGTTCAGGCCGTAATGCTGCTGAAACACGGCGTTGAAGCGCCGCACGCTGCCGAAGCCCGCAGCGAGTGCGGCCGCGGTGATGGGCAACTGCGTTTCGGTGAGCAGACGCTTGGCCAGCAACAGGCGTTGGGTCTGGGCATAGGCAAGCAGCGAGACGCCGTACTCCGCCTGGAAAATGCGGCGCAGATGGCGCTCGCCCACGCCGATGCGCGCCGCCAGTTGCGGCGTACCAGCGTGATTCAGGAAGCCTTCTTCGATGCGCAAGGCCGCAGCCTGCGCCAGCCGGCTCGACACATCCATCACCCCATGGCCGGGCGCCAGCTCGGGGCGGCAGCGCAGGCAGGGCCGAAACCCCGCGTGCTCAGCCGCCGCCGCGTTGCCGAAAAAATGGCAGTTGCGGCGCATGGGGCTGCGCACCGCACAGACCGGACGGCAGTAAATGCCGGTGGACGACACGCCGACAAAAAACCAGCCGTCGAAACGGCGGTCGCGCGCCAGCAGGGCGGCGTAGCAAATGTCTGGATCGGTGTGCATGACCACACTCTAGAGCTTTCGGCAGAAAAAACTGGCCGGATTCGGCCATCAGATTAATGGCCGGAGCAAGGACGGTTTCAGCATCGCGCACAGCGCGTTCAAAAGGTCTGCACGGGATTTCAAACCGGCGAGTTCATGCACACTTCCGTCATGTCCTGATTTGATCGGTTCTGGTCCACAAGCGTCGCGCAGGCGCTTGATCGCCTGCGCGACGGGCACAGCGAGCCTGCGTTTGCTTGAACGCATAACGCGCAGCTGCCATGCCCTCGCCCGCTTCCACCCCCATCCGCGTGCTGTTCGTATTGTTGCCGGGCAGCCTGGCGCTGGACTGGGCCGGTCCGGCTGAAGCGCTGCGCACAGCCAATCAGGTTCTGCTGGCGCTGAAGCAGCCGCAGCGGTTTCAGTTGGAATTCATCGGCCCAGTTCCCAATCCCGTCAGCTCGGTGGGCTTGGGGCTGCGCGACGTGCAGCCCTTGCCTGATCTCCACCCCAACGACGAGGCCTCGCCCGTTTGGGTCGTGCTGCTCGGGCAGCCGGGAACGACGGTCGACATCCGCAGTGCGCCCGCCCGCGCCGCGCTGCACTGGCTACGCGGCCTGCGCCTGCAAACCGGCCGGCTGGAACTGGTCTGCATCTGCGCCGGCAGTGTGCTCGCGGCCCATGCCGGGCTGCTGGCCGGGGCCGAGGCAACCACGCACCATCACCATCTCGCCGAGCTGCAAGCCACGGCGCCGGATTGCCATGTGCTGAGCAACCGTGTGTTCGTCGGCAGCGGCGCGATCTGGAGCAGCGCGGGCGTGACCACCGGCATCGACCTGATGCTGCATCGCATCTCGGACGTTTGCGGGCCGACGGTGGCGGCCAAGGTGGCCGAGTCCATGGTGGTCGCGCTGCGCCGTGGCCCGGCGGACCCGGAGTTGTCGCCCTTCCTGGCGCATCGCGGCCACCTGCACCCCGCCCTGCACCGTGTGCAAGACGCCATCTGCCAGCAACCGCAGGCCGACTGGAGCGTGGCCGACATGGCGCGCGTGGCCTGCACCTCACCGCGCCACCTCAGCCGCATCTTCGCCGAGCAGGCCGGCATCGCGCCCTTGCAATACCTGCGCCGCATCCGCCTCGCCACGGCGGAAGCCGCACTCAGAGCCGGAGCCAGCGTGGGCCGCGCCGCCGAGCTGGCGGGATTCAGTTCCGACACGCAACTGCGCCGCGCCTGGCGGCAACTCGGCGCACTCGGGCCGTGCCCGTCGGCCGCGCGCGGCTGAAAGCCGACATGTCTTCGCAGCTCCCTCGCCCGGTTCTGCCCGCCTGATTCAAGGCGCAGCCGCAGCAACTCAGCCGCATACCTTGCGATACGCCGCCAGCAATTTGCTGTGGCTGGCACTGGCTTCGAAGTTGGGGCCGAGGGGGGTGAGGCCCCAGAAACGTTGCTCCTTGTTGAGCAGGGCCAGGGCGAGGTCGAGCGTGCCTGGGCCGTAGAGCAGGCGCAGCGCGGGGGCGTAGGGCGTGGCGTCCTGCAGCTTGAGCAGGTCGGCGATGCAGCGAAACACCTTGAGCCGCTGCGGGCTGCGCTGGCCGTACTGGGCGATCCAGGCGCAGCCTTCGAGAATGGCATCATCGTCGCCGCTGGCCAGCGCCAGCAGCAGCTTTAGCTCGCCGATCTTGAGCCCGGCCCAGGCGGTATCGGGGTCGGGCGCCAGGCCGATGAGCACGCTCACCGGGCGCTCGTCCGCCAGTTCCAGTTCGACGATGCGGTCGTAGAGGGCAACGCATTCGTCCCCGGACAGCTCCGGCAGGCGGGCGATGTCGGCGCGCAGCGCAATGCCCACGCTGTTGTTCTCGTATTCGAGTTCGTCCACCGGATAGATTTCCGACATGCCGGGCACGAGCATGCGGCAGGCGTAGACGCCGAGCTGGGTGAAATCGGCCACATAGATCTGGTGACCTTCGGCCTGCAGCGCGGCCACCGACCAGTGGTAATCCTGCTCGGTATTCACGCCGAAGTTCCAGTCGGCAAAGGCGAAGTCGGGCGTGCTGCGCAGGAACTCCCAAGACAGCACGCCGCTGGAATCGACGAAGTGAATTTCCAGGTTCTGCGGATCGGCAATTTCGGCACGGTCGAAGCCGGGCGCGGGAAAGTCGGCCAGGGCGTCAAGCGCGCGACCTTGCAGCAGTTCGGTGAGGGCGCGCTCCAGCGCGATCTCGAAGCGCGGGTGCGCGCCGAAGCTGGCGAAGCAGCCCTGATCGTCGGGATGCAGCAGGGTGACGTTCATCACCGGGTAGCGCCCGCCGAGCGAGGCGTCTTTCACCACGATGCCGAAGCCGGCGTCGCGCAGGCCGCGGATGCCGGCGGCGATATGGGGGTGGCGCGCAATCACGTCCTCGGGCACGTCCGGCAGG
Source organism: Pseudomonadota bacterium (assembly GCA_021783695.1). Classification (GTDB taxonomy): domain Bacteria; phylum Pseudomonadota; class Gammaproteobacteria; order Burkholderiales; family Burkholderiaceae_C; genus Thiomonas. Next base: position 3,178 of record JAJXTO010000012.1, read on the forward strand.
CACAGCGCTTCACGGATGATGCGAAATTTCACATGGCGCTCAAAAATTTCCGACAGTGCCTGGGTACGCGCTTCCATCAGCGTGTTGCCGGCCGACATGCCGTTGCTCACATACAGATTGCCGATGAGGTTGACCGGGAAGTAGGCGGTCACGCCGTCGGACAAACGCTGGTAGGGCAGCGCGCAAATGCCGCGCGCCACGTTGCCGGAGTTGAGGTCAACGAGCTGCGCGGCGCGCACCGCGTCATCCGGGTTGTAGAAGGCGCGCAGATCGGGGTTGAGCAGGCCCTCGGGCCAGGCGTCGCCGTCCAGCGGGAACCAGCGCTCGCTCGGCGCATGCACATGGGCGCGCTGGGCGATGGATTCGCCCAGATAAAAATGCGTCCAGAAATAGTGGGTGGATAGGCGCTCGACAAACTCGCCCAGCGCGCTCGCCCGCGCCGCCAGTTTCGAAGCGCCCTTGCCATTGGAGAACAACAGCGCGCAGTCGTGGTCGCGCACATGCACCGACCACACACCTTCCACCGGATTGAGCCAGGAGCGCTCTTCGATGTGAAAGTCCAGCTCGCTCAGCCTGCCGCGCAGCGTGGCGATGGACTGCTCGAGCGAGGCGTCCTTGCCGGGGATGAAGTGTTCGGAGGTGGTCATGGATGGGGCCGGTGGAAAAGGGCGCCCAGCATAGAGCCTGCGCCCCGGCCGCCCCGCCGCACTCAGTCTGTGGTCGGTGTGGCGCCGCCTGCGGAGTCGGCGTCCGGCGGCGTGGCGCCGCCGTGCCGTTCGCCGGGCGCATCGGAGCTGTCGGGCTTATTGGCCTTGCGCTGCAGTTTTTCCTGCTTTTTGCGCTCTTTGGCGAGTTCTTTCTGACGTTTTTCGTAGGAGTAATTTGGCTTGGCCAATGCGCTGTCCTGGTTGGAGTGGTGGGTGGGCGCAACATGCGTCAAGGTTGCGCGGGGAAGGTGGTCAGTCAGGTTGACATGCTATCGAAAGGCCCGCGGCATGGTTGCGGACCGACGTGCCGCATTGACGTTCAAGCCAGCTGATGCTGATCGATCAGCGCCATGATGCGCTCGATCTCGGCGTCGCGGATGCCGATGTCGCGCAAAGCGCGCGCCGTGCGCGCCACATAGTCCAGCGTGGTGCCGAAGCGGCCGCGGCAGGTGCGGAGAATTTCGATCAGCTGCTGGTCGTCCAGCGCGCCGGTATAGCTCGGGCTGCTCGGCTCCAAGGTGAATGCAAGTGCCCGCACCGTACCTTGCGGCGTGCGGCAGCCGAGCCAGCGGGGGTCATACACGGCACGGGGCATTTCGCGCTTCCAGAGCTGCCGCAGCTCGCGCTCGGCGCGATGCCGCGGCACGCGCAGCGCAATGCCGCTGCAGGAACCGCCGGACATCAGCGCAAACACCAGCCCGGGCGCCTGTTCTGTGCCACGGTTGATCCGCGACCACATGCGCAGCGTGCGCCGCCAGCCCCACACCCGCGCGGGGCGCACTTCCTCATGAACGACTTCCGGGTTCCAGATCAGCGAGCCATAGCCGAACACCCAGAGATCGCCTTCGGGTCGGCTGGCCAGCGTGGCCTCCAGCATCTCCTGCGGATCGCGCCCGGGAAATTGGGGCAGGCCGTGATCGTCATCGACTTCTCGCATCATCCCCGCATTGTCCGTAAAACCCGGCTGCACCGGCCCTGCACGGATCAAAAAATGCACGGTTCATGGGGCCGGGCGCCGCGTCATCGCGGCAGCTCGGTCGATCCGGTGAGAAAACGGTCAATCTCGCGCGCGGCCTGACGGCCTTCACGCCCAGCGGCCCGGCCAGGGCCGCGTTCCACCATGCGCCCGCAGGGGCGGTCCGTGACGGCCGGGCACGGCGTCATCGCGGCAGCTCGGTCGACCCGGTGAGGAAACGGTCGATCTCGCGCGCGGCCTGGCGGCCTTCACGGATCGCCCAGACCACCAGCGACTGCCCGCGCCGCATGTCGCCAGCAGCAAAGACCTTGGGCACATTGGTGGCGTAGCCGGTTTCGTCTTCGGTGCCGGCCTTGGCGTTGCCGCGGGCGTCCTTGTCGATGCCGAAGGCGTCGAGCACGCTGCCCACCGGATGCACGAAACCCATGGCCAGCAGCACCAGGTCGGCCTGCAGGGTGAACTCGCTGCCCGGCACTTCCTGCATGCGTCCGTCCTTCCATTCGACGCGGCAGGCTTTGATCTGCTTGACCTTGTTCTTGTCCTTGCCCGTGCCAGGGATGAACTCCTTGGTGGCCACGGCCCAATCGCGCGAGCAGCCTTCTTCGTGGCTGCTGGAGGTGCGCAGCTTGATCGGCCAGTACGGCCAGACCAGCGGCTTGTTCTCTGCTTCGGGCGGCTGCGGCATGACCTCGAACTGCATCACACTGGCGGCGCCGTGGCGGTTGCTGGTGCCGACGCAATCGGAGCCGGTATCGCCGCCGCCGATCACCACCACATGCTTGCCCGTGGCCAGGATCTGGCCCTTGATCTTGTCACCGGCGTTGACCTTGTTCTGCAGCGGCAGGAATTCCATGGCGAAATGAATGCCGTCGAGCTCGCGCCCAGGCACGGGAAGGTCGCGCGGAAATTCGGCGCCGCCGGTCAGCAGCACGGCGTCGAATTCGGCCTGCAGTTGCGCGGGACTGATGGACTCCTGCGCCCAGTTGGCCACGGTGGCGCCGGGGCCGTCCTTGGGCATCTCAGCCACCAGCACACCGGTGCGGAAGCGCACGCCCTCGGCCTGCATCTGCTCGATGCGGCGGTCGATGTGGTTCTTTTCCATCTTGAAGTCGGGAATGCCGTAGCGCAGCAGGCCGCCGACGCGATCGTTTTTCTCGAACACCGTCACCTCATGACCGGCGCGGGCCAGTTGTTGCGCCGCCGCCAGGCCGGCCGGGCCGGAACCGACCACGGCCACGGTCTTGCCGGTCTTGTGCGCGGCGGGCTGCGGGGTCACCCAGCCTTCGTTCCAGCCGCGGTCGATGATGGCGTGCTCGATCGATTTGATGCCCACCGGCGCTTCGTTGATCCCCAGCGTGCACGCGGCCTCGCACGGCGCCGGGCAGATGCGGCCGGTGAACTCGGGAAAGTTGTTGGTCGAGTGCAGCACGTCGAGCGCGCGCTTCCAGTCGCCCTGCCACACCAGGTCGTTGAAATCGGGGATGATGTTGTTGACCGGGCAACCGTTGTTGCAGAACGGAATGCCGCAGTCCATGCAGCGTCCGGCCTGCGTCTTGGCCTTGTCCTCGGGCAACTCGTGGACGAATTCCTTCCAGTGCTTGAGGCGCACGGCAGGCGCCTCGTACTGTTCTTCCTGCCGTTCGAATTCCATGAATCCGGTGATTTTTCCCATGATCTGTCCTTAATGTCTTGGCGTTGGCTTTGCGCGCTGAAGGTTTGCGTGTGCGCTCATTTCGCGGGGACGCTGGCGCCTGCAGGCGCCTTGGCCTTTTCGGTGGCGGCCTGCGCCTCGCGCTTGGCCGCCATTTCGCCCAAGGCGCGCTTGTATTCATGCGGGAACACCTTGACGAAGCGGCCGCGCGCGTCTTCCCAGGTGTCGAGCAACTCGCGGGCACGCAGCGAACCGGTCCAGCGCAGGTGGTCCTGCAGCAGTTTGCGCAACTGGGCTTCATCGGTCTGGCCACGGTGCCACAGCGCCTCGGCCATCTGCGCCTTCTGCTCGGCGGCGGGCAGCACCTTGTCGAGTGCCACCATGGAGGTGTTGCAGCGTTTGGCGAACAGGCCATCCACGTCATAGACATAGGCGATGCCGCCGCTCATGCCAGCGGCGAAGTTGCGGCCAGTCTCGCCCAGCACCAGCACGGTGCCGCCGGTCATGTATTCGCAGCCGTGATCGCCGGTGCCTTCGACCACGGTGGTCGCACCGGAATTGCGCACGGCGAAACGCTCGCCGGCCACGCCGCGGAAAAAGGCCTCGCCTTCGATGGCGCCATACAGCACGGTATTGCCGACGATGATGTTGCCCGGCGCATCACCGCGGAAATCCAGACTGGGGCGCACCACCACGCGGCCGCCAGACAGACCCTTGCCGGTGTAGTCGTTGGCTTCACCGATGAGGTAGAGGGTGATTCCACGGGCGAGGAAGGCGCCGAAGCTCTGGCCGCCCGTGCCTTCCATCTGGATGTGGATGGTGTCGTCGGGCAGACCGTCATGGCCGTAGCGCCGCGCCACTTCGCCGGAGAGCATGGCGCCCACGGTTCGGTTGACGTTGCGCGCGTTCTGGATGAACTGCACCTTCTCGCCGCGCTCCAGCGCGGGGCGGGCACGCTCGATCAGCACATGATCGAGCGCCCTGGCCAGACCGTGATCCTGCTCTTCCACCTGACGGCGCGGCACGTCGGCGGGCACATCGGGCTGGTGGAACACGCGGCTGAAATCGAGTCCGCGCGCCTTCCAGTGCTCGACGCCCTTGCGCGCGTCGAGCAGATCGGCGCGGCCGACCAGATCGTCGAACTTGCGCACACCGAGCTGGGCCATGATGGAGCGCACTTCCTCGGCAATGAAGAAGAAGTAGTTCACCACATGCTCGGGCTTGCCGGAGAACTTCTTGCGCAGCGCGGGGTCTTGGGTGGCCACGCCCACAGGGCAGGTGTTGAGGTGGCATTTGCGCATCATGATGCAGCCCTCGACCACCAGCGGCGCGGTGGCGAAGCCGAACTCATCGGCGCCGAGCAGCGCGCCGATGACCACGTCGCGGCCTGTCTTGATCTGGCCGTCCACCTGGACGCGGATGCGGCTGCGCAGGCGGTTGAGCACCAGGGTCTGCTGGGTTTCGGCCAGGCCGATTTCCCAGGCCGAGCCCGCATGCTTGATGGAGGACAGCGGCGAGGCGCCGGTGCCGCCGTCGTGTCCGGCGATGACCACATGATCGGCCTTGGCCTTGGCCACGCCGGCAGCCACCGTGCCCACGCCCGACTCGGACACCAGCTTGACGCTGATGGACGCGCGCGAGTTGGCGTTTTTCAGATCGTGAATGAGCTGGGCCAGGTCCTCGATGGAGTAGATGTCATGGTGCGGCGGCGGCGAGATGAGGCCCACGCCAGGCACCGAGTAGCGCAGCATGCCGATGTAGTCCGACACCTTGCCGCCGGGCAGTTGCCCACCCTCTCCGGGCTTGGCGCCCTGCGCCATCTTGATCTGGATCTGGTCTGCCGAGGCCAGGTATTCGGCGGTGACGCCGAAGCGGCCGGATGCGACCTGCTTGATCTTGGAACGCAGCGAGTCGCCGGCTTTGAGGGGGATGTCGCTGACTACGCGCTGAGGCCCGAGGACGCTGCCCAGGGTGTCACCGTCCCGGATGCCGCTCGCCCCGGTGCGCATTTCCGCGCGGTAGCGCAGCGGGTCTTCGCCGCCTTCGCCGGTATTGCTCTTGCCGCCGATGCGGTTCATCGCCACGGCCAGTGTGGAATGCGCTTCGGTTGAAATGGAGCCCAGCGACATCGCCCCGGTGGCGAAGCGCTTGACGATTTCGCTCGCCGGCTCGACCTCCTCGATGGAAATGGCCTTGCTCGGGTCGATCTTGAATTCGAACAGCCCACGCAGCGTGAGCATGCGGCGCGACTGGTCGTTGATGATCTGGGCGTATTCCTTGTAGGTGCTGAAGTTGTTCGCGCGGGTGGAATGCTGCAGCTTGGCGATGGCGTCGGGTGTCCACATATGCTCTTCGCCGCGGGTGCGCCAGGCGTAGTCGCCGCCGGCGTCGAGCATGGTCGCGAGCACCGGCGAGTCGCCGAAGGCGTCGCGGTGCATGCGCAGCGCTTCCTGCCCGACCTCGAACACGCCGATGCCTTCGACCTGGGTGGAGGTGCCGGTGAAGTATTTTTCCACCAGCTCGCGCGACAGGCCCACGGCTTCGAAAATCTGTGCGCCGCAGTAGCTCATGTACGTCGAAATGCCCATCTTGGACATGACCTTCTGCATGCCCTTGCCGATGGCCTTGATGTAGTTGGCCATCGCCTTGTCGGCGCTGAGTTCGCCCGGCAGGTCGCGCGCCATCTCGGCTATGGTGTCCAGCGCCAGATAGGGGTGGACTGCCTCGGCGCCGTAGCCCGCGAGCACGGCGAAATGGTGGGTTTCGCGCGCGCTGCCGGTTTCCACCACCAGCCCGGTCTGCGTGCGCAGGCCGTGGGTGGTGAGGTGCTGGTGCACCGCGCTCATCGCCAGCAGCGCCGGAATGGCCACGCGTTCGGCGCTCATGTGGCGGTCGGTGATGATCAGAATGTTGTGCCCGCTCTTGAGCGCGTCGACCGCTTCGGCGCAGATCGAGGCGATGCGCGCCTCGATGCCTTCCTGCCCCCAGGCCACGGGATAGCAGATGTCGATTTCATAGCTGCGGAACTTGCCGCCAGTGTGCTGGGCGATGGAGCGAAGCCGCGCCATGTCGTCATAGTCGAGCACAGGCTGGCTCACCTCCAGGCGCATCGGCGGGTTCACCTGGTTGATGTCGAGCAGGTTGGGACGCGGGCCGATGAAGGACACCAGCGACATCACCATGTTCTCGCGGATCGAGTCGATCGGCGGGTTGGTCACCTGCGCGAAGAGCTGCTTGAAGTAGTTGTACAGCGGCTTGGCGCGGTTGGACAGCACGGCCAGTGCGGCGTCATTGCCCATCGAGCCGACGGCTTCGTCGCCCTTCTCGGCCATTGGCGCCATGAGGAACTTGAGGTCTTCCTGGGTGTAGCCGAAGGCCTGCTGGCGGTCGAGCAGCGCAATGGGCGAGGGCTCGGCATGGCCGAGGTGATCGAGATCGTCGATGCGGATGCGCAGGTTCTCGATCCACTGGCCATAGGGGCGTGCCGCGGCGAGCTGGCTCTTGATTTCCTTGTCGTCGATGATGCGCCCGGCTTCCATGTCGATCAGGAACATCTTGCCCGGCTGCAGCCGCCACTTCTTGACGATGTGGCTCTCAGAAATGGGCAGCACGCCCGACTCGGACGCCATGACGACCAGATCGTCATCGGTCACGATGTAGCGCGCCGGGCGCAGGCCGTTGCGGTCCAGCGTGGCCCCGATCTGGCGGCCGTCGGTGAAGGCGATGGCCGCTGGGCCGTCCCAAGGCTCCATCATCGCCGCGTGGTACTCGTAGAACGCGCGGCGGCGCGGGTCCATCAGCGTGTGCTGTTCCCACGCCTCGGGAATCATCATCATCATCGCGTGCGACAGCGGATAGCCCGCCATCACCAGCAGCTCCAGGCAGTTGTCGAAGCTCGCGGTATCGCTCTGACCGGGGTAGATCAGCGGCCAGAGCTTTTGCAGATCGCGGCCCAGCACCGGCGACGACACCGCACCTTCGCGCGCCCGCATCCAGTTGTAGTTGCCCTTGACCGTGTTGATCTCGCCGTTGTGCGCCACCAGCCGGTACGGGTGGGCCAGCGGCCATTCGGGGAACGTGTTGGTGGAAAAGCGCTGGTGGACGAGGGCCAGCGCCGAGACCACGCGCGGGTCTTTGAGGTCTTTGTAGTACTCGCCCACCTGATCGGCCAGCAGCAGTCCCTTGTAAACGATGGTGCGCGCCGACATGGACGGCACGAAATATTCCTTGCCGTGACGCAGCGCGAGTTGCTGAATGGCGTGGCTGGCAGTCTTGCGAATGACGAACAGCTTGCGCTCCAGCGCGTCGGTGACCATCACATCGGGCCCGCGGCCGATGAACACCTGGCGGATCACCGGCTCCTTGGCGCGCACCGTAGGCGACATGGGCATCTCGGTATCGACCGGCACGTCGCGCCAGCCGAGCAACACCTGCCCTTCGGCGCGCACCGCGCGCTCGATCTCCTGCTCGCACGCCAGGCGCGAAGCCTCCTCGCGCGGCAGGAAGATCATGCCCACGCCATACTCGCCATAGGGCGGCAGCTCCACGCCCTGCGCCGCCATTTCGGCGCGGAAGAAGGCGTCTGGAATCTGAATCAGGATGCCCGCGCCGTCGCCCATGAGTTTGTCCGCGCCGACGGCGCCGCGGTGGTCGAGGTTTTTCAGGATGAGCAGACCGTTCTGCACGATGTCGTGCGATTTGGCCCCCTTGATGTGCGCCACGAAGCCCACGCCGCAGGCGTCGTGCTCGTTTTGCGGGCAATACAGACCATCGCGCGACAGGGCGGCGATTTCAGAAGATGAGGCGGGCGTTTGGGACGTGGGCATGGAAGGCTCCGCGATGGATCGACAAGAGAACGCGAATTTACTGCATCGCAGCAGGCGATGCAACAAAAACTCTTTAATCCGTCCCTATTAAATTCTGTGATCGATTTCTCGTTTGGCTTTTTGGGGACAGATTAAAACATCGTGGCCTGCCTGTCCTCAAGCAACTTTCATGCGAGGCCGTCCGCGCCGCGCGGGCAAAACGCGCCGCCCACTGCTGGCTTCGAGTTGCTGCAAAAACGCCGCATCGCCTACCGCCGTGCCGCGGCGCAAGGCGCTTTCCAGTGCGGCCTCGCAGGCTGCGCTGTGCCCTTGCTGAAGCCGCTGGCGGTAAGCCGCCTCACGTTCAAACGGTGTATTGCCCAGGCTCCAATAGGCTGTGGGCAAAGACATCACAGGCGCAGACGCGCCAGCGAGCGTCTCACCGCAATGGGCGGCGCGGCTGCTCCAGCGCCAGGCGGCCACCGCGGCAATGCCTGCGGTGTGCTCGGCAGCGCGGTCGATCCAGACCATCGCCGCCAACTCCCACTCGCCCGGCTGGACCACGGCGCTGCGAAAACGCCCCGCCCAGACGGGCGCACGCGCCGAGGAAGGCAGCGCTGCCGCATCCGCGCCTGCGCGCTCCTGCGCCCGGCTGGTGCGTCGCGCCAGTCCTTGCACAAAAGCGGAGAGCTCTGGCGCCGAATCGGGCGTGAGCAGCAGCCAGACGGCTTGCGGCAGCACCGCATAGGCGTGCAGGCGCACCGCCGACGCGTCCAGCCCCTCGCGCATCCAGAGCAGAAAACGATCGCGTTGCAACGCGGACGCCAGCGGCTGCGCGCCGGCAACGGCCTGCAACTGGACCAGGTGCGCGTGTCCGGGGCTGATCAGGCGGGCCTGACGCGCCATGAAAACGCGTCAGTGCTGCGCGCCGCGGCGCAGCGCATCGATCTGATCGAGCAGATCGAGCACCAGCGCCGTGGCAGCGGCGTTGAGTTCCAGATCGCGCTGCAGACGCACGGCACGGCGCGCACGGCTCAACGCCTCTCCGCTGAACCGCCACTGCGCGAGTTGCGTGGCCGAGCGCATGGAGGGCAGGAGATCGATCACCCCTTCCTCCACCAGATGCACGATCTGCGTGCGCTCCACCCGACAGACCGCGCAGAGATCATCCATGCTGACTTCGACCTGCTCTTCCAGAACGATGCCGCGCAGCGGCGCTGAGGTGTCGGAGGTGCTCATGCCTTGGCTCCTTGCTTGAGATGGGCGCGCGGGTTGAACGCGGAAAAGCTGTCATGCAGCCGTTGATAGGCCGCCCGCGCCGCGTCGGAATCGGCCGGCGGCAGTGCGATCTGCGTGACCACATACAAATCTCCTGGCGTCGCCCCCGGTATGCCGCGGCCCTTGAGCCGCAGGCGGCGGCCGGAGGCGCTGCCCGGAGGAATTTTCAACTCGATCAGCCCAACCGGAGTCGGCGCCTGCACTTCGGCTCCAAGCGCGGCCTCCCAAGGCGCCAGCGGCAGATCGACGAACACGTCGCGCCCTTCGACACGGTAGATTCCGTGCGGATTGAAGGCGATTTCCAGATACAGATCGCCCGCGCTGCCCTCGCCCAGTCCCGGCGCGCCCTGGCCCGCCAGACGAATGTGCTGCCCGGCGCGCACGCCTTTGGGAATCTGCACCTGCAGGGTGCGCTCGCGCGCGACCACATGGCCCTGCGCGTCCACCTCGGGCATGCGCAGGGTGAGGGTGCGCACGGCGCCGCTGTAGGCATCTTCCAGATCGATCAGCACCTGGGCGTGATGATCCTGGCCGCGCAGATGCATGCCCTGCGCGCCGGCGGCTGACCGCCGCGCGGAACGGCTGCGGGCAAACAGGGTCTCGAAAAAATCGCTGAAATCCGCCTCGTTGTCCGGCATGCCGCCGCGCTGCTCGAAGCCCGCGCCCCAGCCCGGAGGCGGCTGAAAGTCTTGTCCGGCGCGCCAGTTGCTGCCGAGCTGATCGTATGCGGCGCGCTTTTCCGGGTCCTTCAGCACTTCGTAGGCTTCGCCCAGTTCCTTGAACTTGGCCTCGGCCCCTGCTTCCTTGTTGACATCCGGGTGGTATTTGCGGGCGAGCTTGCGGTAGGCGCGCTTGATGTCATCCTGCGTCGCGCTGCGCTCCACGCCCATGACCTTGTAGTAATCCTTGTAGTCCATCGTGCGTTCCTGTGCGGAGAATGAGTTGTCAGAGGAAATGGGGACGGAAACTGAATTTGCAAAATGCCGGGCGCAATTCTCCGCTGCATCGGCACCTCGCCACCACCGCACATCCTGCTCGCCTAGAATACGGGTCCTATGAATCCGCTGCGGCAGGCAGTCGTCCTGCGAATCCCTTGGCGGAACTCTGCGCGGGCATCAACACCCGCCCGTTGACACGGTCAACGTCCGAGCCGGTTTCACCTGATGTCCGGCTTCTCCATTTTCCATCGCCGCCATCACACACCGCACGGATGAACACCACGACAACCCCGACTGACGACACCCCCTTGCCCGAACATTTTTCCGACCTGGCGCTGGACGCGCGCATCCTGCGCGCCGTCGGTGAAATGGGGTATGAGAAGCTCACGCCCATCCAGGCCAAGGCCATTCCGCTGCTGCTGGACGGCCGCGACATCATGGGCGCCGCGCAGACCGGCACTGGCAAGACCGCGGCCTTCTCGCTGCCCATCCTGCAGCAGCTCCTGCCGCTGGCGTCGACCAGCGTGTCCCCGGCGCGGCACCCGGTGCGCGCGCTGATGCTGGCACCCACGCGCGAACTGGCCGATCAGGTCTACACCAATCTCAAGGCCTACGCCAAGCACACGCCGCTGCGCTGCGCCTGCGTGTTCGGCGGCATGGACATGGCGCCGCAGAAAGCCGAGTTGCGCGGCGGCGTCGATCTGCTGGTGGCCACGCCCGGACGCCTGCTCGACCACCTCGAAGCCAAGACGGTCAACCTCGGGCAGGTGCAGTTCGTCGTGCTCGACGAGGCCGACCGCATGCTCGACATCGGCTTTCTGCCCGATCTGCAACGCATCCTCGGCTTCCTGCCCAAGCAGCGCACCACCCTGCTGTTCTCCGCCACGTTCTCGCCCGAAATTAGGCGCCTGGCGCAGAGCTACCTGCAAGACCCGCTGCTGGTCGAGGTGGCCCGTCCCAATGCCACCGCGACCAATGTGGAGCAGCGCGTCTATCAGGTGGAAGAAGACGACAAGCGCGCCACGCTGGTGCAGTTGCTGCGCGACAACCCGCTGCCGCAGGTCATCGTGTTCGTCAACAGCCGCCTCGGTGCGGGCAGGCTCACCCGTGCGCTGGAGCGCGACGGCATCAAGGCCGCGGCCATGCACGGCGACAAATCGCAGGCCGAACGGTTGACCACGCTGGATGCCTTCAAGCGCGGCGAGATTCAGGCCCTGGTGGCCACCGACGTGGCCGCGCGCGGCCTGGACATCGCCGAGCTGCCCGGCGTGGTGAACTACGACGTGCCCTTCAGCGCCGAAGATTATGTGCACCGCATCGGCCGCACCGGACGTGCCGGGGCGTCCGGACTGGCCATCACGCTGGCAACGGCGCGCGATGCACGCTCTCTGGCTGATATTGAAAAACTGATCAAGCGCCAGTTCGAAAAACTCACAGTGCAACTGCAGCCGGCCATGCGCCCCCGGCGCGATGCGGATGCGCCACGCGAGCCGCGCAGCCCGCGCTTGACGCCATCGCGCGGCATGCCCGAGAGCCTGGGCACGGCGGTGGCACCGTATCCGCGCATGGCGCGCACGTCACGCCAGGACCCGTGGTTCGACAAGCCCTACGAGGCCGATCCAAAGGCCCAGCCGGCATGGGAACCGGCGGAGTCAGCGAACGCAGGCAATGGCCAGCGTTCCATGTCTCCTAGCATTCGTCCGCGCCGCAAAATTGCCGCCCTGCTGGGTGGCCACGGCACGAAGTAAGCCGCCGTCTCCCGACGATTCAGGCTTTTTTCGGCGCCTCGTCCGCGCGGGGCAGCAGCTTGAACTCCGAGGAGGCCGCAGGCTCCGACGCCTCTTCTGCCGACGGTGTGTCGAGCGGCAGCTCGAAGTCGAGGCTCAACCCTGCGGGTTCCAGACGCGTGGTGAGCTCGACATGCTCGATTGGCGCGCTGGTCGGGACAGTGTCCGGGAACAGATCGCGCGCCACCGTATAGAGCATCAACAGATCGCGGTACGCGGCCAGATCGAAGCCCATGTGGTGTTGCTTCGGATCGTCCAACAGCATGTGTTCGAGCACCGAGACGCTTTGCGGCTCGCCCCAGGCCAGGGTGATGAGTTTCATCGCGCGGTCATAGTCCAGCAGATCGCGGCCCTGCCCCTGCGCAGCGGCTGCGGCGTCCCAAGTCGGCACGGCGACATTGAAGCGCCGTCCAAACCGCCTGAAGAGCGATTCAAATTCCTTTTTGCGGTCATGCTTGCGGTACAGATCGAACAGCAGCAGGTACGGCAGGGCAAAGCTGTCGCTCGCGCTGTCGTCAAGCGATTTTTCGAGCAGATCCATGGCACGGTCGTCGTCGCCCATCTCGATGAAATACTCGGCCAGATGGCCCGCATCCATCAGCTCGTCGACATGCACCTGCTTGTCTGGGCTCATGGGCTGAAGGAAGCGCGAATCCCAGTCGAAACCTGAGTGGCCCCAGGTGCTCGGCGGCGGGGCGTCGAGATGCGGCGCGTCGATCTCGGGCTGCAAGGGACGCCCGTCCACCGAGGGCGGCAGACCGAAGGGCATGACCGGCGGCTGGATGGTGCTCGCCTGCGCAGACACGGACGTGGCGGAGGCAGTAGGCTCCGCCGCTGCAAACGGCATCTCAGCCGCTTGACTGGCGTGCGGCCTCGCCACGGAGGCGGGAACGAAGGGGCTCTGCGGCAGACCGGGATCAGCGCCTCTGCGCCACAGCCAGAAACTCAGCGCGCCCAGCGCCACCAGCGCGGCGACCAGGGCGTACACCACGCTGGCCGAATAGCGCTGCGCGCGCGCCAGCGCCAATTCGGACTGCGAACGCTGCAACTGCTGCGAGGCCTGCTCGAACTGCCGCTGCAGCACGTTGGCGCGGGCTTGCATGGCATTGATCTGCTGCAGTGTGGGCTGCGCTTCGCCCGGCGCCGCCGTCGCGTCCATGATGAGTTGGCGCAACTGCCCGAGCTGCGCGCGCTGCTCCGGGCTGAGGTTGGGCAGCGTCGCAGGCAGGGCGGTGGCCAGGCGCAATTCCGGGGAAGCCATCAGATCGGCCGCGCCCAGATCGTCCATTTCCAGACGGCTCTGCGCTGCCGGCTGAACCAAAACGGGACGGACGGGCGCACGCAGTTTCTGTTCCCTCTGGCGCAACACCGGGGGATGCAGTGCCTTTCTCTCGGCGTTGCGAACGGCCAGCGGCTTGCTCTCGCGCTGCGGCGGACGCAGCGGCGGCACATTCCCGGCCTGTTCCGAGGTGGATACGCCGCCCCGCACCACAGGCTGCAACGGTCTGGACGGATTTTGTTGACCTGCGGACGGCGCGGCGGCAATCGCGCTGCCCGCGATCATCGGCAACTCCGGCGCCGGAGGATCGACCAGCAGGGTGTAGACCTGGGTGCGCTGAAACTGGCAGGCCAGATGCAGCCGCACGATGAGGATGGGTTCACGCAGCGGTTGCTGGCTGCGCAAGGCCAGGGTCAGCCCGTCGGCCGCGGGTTGGGAAGCGATGGCCAGGGCACCGATGCTGCCAGCCGACTCACCCGCCTGGGCCTGCGCCTGCACGCAGGACAGCGGCAGCGACTCCCGCCCGTCGAGCCGCACCGGGATGTCCATCTGCAAGGGCCGTCCTAGTTCCGCCCGGGCTTGCGGCGCGCCGAGCATCAGGGCCCGCGCGGGATTGCTCAGCAGTGCCGACAACCCAAGCGCAAAAACGCACAGGCGCAGGGAAAAGGCGAGCGCCGTGCGTGGCTTGCAGGACGGGTTGAATTGGCGAAAAACGGTGAGCATCGCAGCGAAAAATGAAGAACACGCATCCAAATGTGTCAAATACTTGAAAAGCAATGTATCACGCGCATTTCGGCGCGATTGATGCGCGCTGATCACCGATGAATAGCATGTGAAAAATTTAACAATCGCCCGATTTTTTGTCGGAATCCCACCACAGGATTCAGGAACATGCTGCGGCCTGCATATGATGCGGGCACTCTCTTGAACAGACGCCTCAACGCATGACTGCCGAACTCCGAGCCGAACGTCAGGGCGACTGCCTCGTGCTGCGCCTGCATCACCCCGAAACCCAAAACACCCTGACCGCCGCGCTCTGCGCTGCCGTGCTGGAGGCGCTCACCACCGCGCAGCGCGACGCCGAGATTCGCGCCGTGGTGCTCACCGGCACGCCGCGCCAGTTTTGCAGCGGCCTGCACGACACCGCCGCGCAAGAGTCGCTGCATGACTGCATCCTGGCGCTGCGCGACTGCGAGCCGCTGGTGGTCGGCGCGCTGGAGGGACAGGCGCGCGGCGCCGGTGCGGCGCTCGCACTGGCCTGCGATCTGCTGGTTGCCGCCGAGGATGCGCAGTTGCAGCTGACCGATCTTCTGCTGCCTGGACAGGATGTCGGCGGCGCGCAATGGCTGGCCGCACAACTGCTGCCGCGCACCGTCTGCAATGAGGCCGCCCTGCCCGGTCTGGGTCTGAACGCCGCACGCCTGCATCAGCTCGGCGTGGTCAACCGGCTTTGCCCGCCGGGCTTCAGCCTGCAGACCGCGCTGCAACTCATCGAGACCATCCCCTCGGTTCCCGGCGGGCCGCGCAAGGCCTTGCCCAGCCCGCCGTGGCAAAGCTGCGAACTGCATGTGCATTTGAGCCGCCAGCTCCAGCAACCCGCGATCGACTGACGCGACCGACGCATGGAAACCGCGCCATCCCCCCGCGTCAGCACCCTGCAGACCCGGCTGCACCGCTTTTTGCAAACCGTGGTGCAGCCGCAGGAAAACAGCATGAATGCCGCCCTGCGCGCAGCGGCAGCGCAACCGGGACAGCCCATCCACGCCCTGCTGGCCCCGATGCGGCAGAAGGCCCAGCTCGCTGGGCTGTGGAACCTGTTCCTCCCCGCCTCCACCCGCACCAGCCAGGGCCTGAGCCATTGGGAATACGCGCCGATGATCGAAGCCATGGGGCGCATCGCCTGGGCTGCGGAGGTGTTCAACAGCGCCCAGCCCGACACCGGCAATATGCAACTGCTCGACAGCTACGCCAGCGAGCCGATGAAAGACGCCTGGCTCGACCCGCTGTTGCGCGCGGAAACCCGCAGCGCCTGGGCCGCCGCCGAGCCCGACGCCGATCTCCACCGCCCCGATTCCTTGCACACCCAGGCCGTCCGCGAAGGCGATGATTGGGTGCTGAACGGCCACAAAACCTGGGTGCAGGGCATGCTCGATCCGCGTACCGCCTGTCTGCTGGTGCTGTGCCGCACCGATGTCCAGGCCCCGCTGCACCGCCAGTTCAGCGTGCTGCTCGTCCCCATCAACACCGATGGCGTGCGCATCGGGCGGCAGTTGCATGGCTGGGGCGTGGGGCAGTCCGCTCTGGCGGAAGTCCTTTTCGACAATGCCCGCGTGTCAGCGCGGCATCTGGTCGGTCAGACCGGGCAGGGCCTGGAAATGCTGCAGGCACGGCAGCGCATCGTCGGTCTGCATGAAGCGTTATGGAGTCTGGGCGCAGCCGAACGCGCGCTGGATCTGATGGTCGAGCGGCTGCAGACCCGGCGTATGGGCGAGCAGCTGGCGGTGCATCATCCCGTGTGGCAACAGCGCATCGCGCACGCCCGCACCGGCCTGGACACCACCCGCATGCTTGCGCGGCGCAGCGCCTGGCAACTCGACCAGAACGGCGGCGATCTGCCACCGCAGGAACTCGCCATGCTGCAAAGCCTGGCACTGCCGCTGGCGCAGACCACCCTGCACTGGAGCATCGTGGCGCATGAGGCCGATGCGCTGGGCGATGCGCTGCCGCTGGCCGGGCTATCCGCGCACCTGCGGCTGATGCAGCAGCTTGCGCCGCCGGTCGAAGCCCTTCACGCCCAGATCGCGCACGGTGAATTGCTGCGCTGAGCCGCCCTGCAGTCAGGCGGCGAACGCAGCACAATGTGATGGCATGTCGCCATCACATTCCCGTTCACCACGCCGCACAGACGGCACGCCGCCATGATCGATCTCTACTCCTGGGCCACACCCAACGGCCACAAGATTCACATCCTGCTCGAAGAACTCGGCCTGCCGTACCGGGCGCACGCGGTCAATATCGGCCGCGGCGAGCAGTTTGCCCCCGAATTTCTCGCCATCAGTCCGAACAACAAGATTCCCGCCATCGTCGATCGCGACGGGCCGGGCGGTGCTCCCGTGAGCGTGTTCGAGTCGGGCGCCATCCTGCTGTACCTGGCCGAAAAGACCGGGCGCTTCCTCTCGACTGAACCGCGCGAGCGCATCGCCACCATCGAGTGGCTGATGTGGCAGATGGGCAGCATCGGCCCCATGCTGGGACAGGCGCATCACTTTCGCCAGTACGCGCCAGAAAAAATCCAGTACGCCATCGACCGCTACACCAACGAGGCGCGCCGGCTCTACGGCGTGCTGGACAAGCGGCTGGCATCGCAGCGCTACCTGGCGGGAGAGAATTACTCGATCGCCGACATCGCCACGTTTCCGTGGTGCCGCAGCGCGGCGAATCAGGGCATCGACTGGGCCGGGTTCCCCCACGCCAAGCGCTGGTTCGACGCCATTGCCGCACGGCCCGCGGTGCGGCGCGGTGTGCAGGTGCTGGCCGACATGCGCCCCCCGGAGATGGACGCCACCGCCCGCGAGCACTTGTTCGGCAAGACACAGTACCAACCCCGCTGAAAGACCGCCATGAAATTCGTCCGCTACGGCCGCAAGGGCCAGGAGCAACCCGGTCTGCTCGACACCCAGGGCCGCCTGCGCTGTCTTGGCGGTGTGGTCGGCGAGATCGACGCCAGCGTGTTCGGCCCGGCAGGACAGCGTGCGCTGCGCGGCATCGACGCCAACGCGCTGCCCCTGGTGACGGGCAAGCCGCGGCTGGGCGTGCCGTTTGTCGGCATCAGCAAGTTCATCGGCATCGGCCTGAACTACCGCGACCATGCCAACGAAGCCGGCATGGCCATTCCCGCCTCGCCCATCGTGTTCAACAAATGGACCACCTGCATCAGTGGCCCGAACGACCCGGTCCTGCGCCCGCAGGGTGCGCACAAGCTCGACTGGGAAGTCGAACTCGGCGTGCTCATCGGCCGCGAGACGCGCTTTGTGCGCGAGGCGGATGCGCTCAAGTCCATCGCCGGATATTGCCTCATCAACGACGTGTCCGAGCGCGCCTATCAGCTCGAACAGGGCAGCCAGTGGACCCTGGGCAAGGGCTGCGACACCTTTGGCCCCATCGGCCCCTGGCTGGTCAGCGCCGACGAAATTGCCGATCCGCAGAACATCGACCTCTGGCTGGACGTCAACGGCGAGCGCATGCAGCAGGGCAACACCCGCGACATGATTTTTGACGTGTCCTATCTGGTGGCGTTTCTCAGCCGCTTCATGACCCTCCTGCCCGGCGATGTCATCGCCACCGGCACCCCGCCCGGCGTGGGAATGGGCCGCACGCCGCCACGCTATCTGCAGCCGGGCGACGTGGTCACCCTCGGCAGCCCGCAGCTCGGCGTGCAACGGCAGGAGATCCGCAACGCCCCGCAGCGCCCGCGCTGACAGCGTGGCCCGCGCGGCCGCGCGAGGGACTTGTTCCGCGTTGCCTCAGTCTTTGGTGCTGGCCACCGGCGCTTCGCGCACCGGGTGCTTGAGCAGCTTGCGCTGCAGGGTGCGGCGGTGCATTTGCAACGCGCGGGCGGTGGCGGAAATGTTGCCGTCATGCTCGGCCAGCACTTTCTGGATGTGCTCCCACTCCAGTCTGTCCACCGGCAGCGGATTGGCCGACACGGGGCGATCTGCCTCGGGCGCGTCCTGCTCCAGCGCCGCGAGGATGTCGCTCACCGTGGCCGGCTTGGGCAGGTAATTGGTTGCGCCGAGCTTGATGGCATCGACCGCAGTGGCGATGCTCGCATACCCCGTCAGCAGCAGGATGCGCATGTCGGGATAGGCGGCGCGCAGCGGGGCGATGAGGGTCAGACCGCTGTCTCCGGGCAGGCGCAGATCGAGCACCGCGGCGTCGAATTCGGTGGTGCCGATCAGCGCGCGCGCAGCGATGGCCGATTCCGCATGCCACACCGTGATGCCGCGGCGCTCCATGGAATTGCGCGTGGCAGCGGCCAGCGCGGCGTCGTCTTCGACCAGCAGGAGATTCATGGGGGTGTCGTTCATGGTGTGCTTTCCAGACGCGGCCATTGCAGCGTGGCACTGAGCCCGCCGCCGTCCCGGCGCGTCACGATGAGGGTGCCGCCGAGGCGCTCGATCCCGGCGCGGGCCAGCGCCAGCCCGAGGCCACGCGTCTCGCCCTTGGTACTGACAAAGTCAAAACCCGCGCGGGCCAGACGGTCGTCGGGCAGACCGGGGCCGCGGTCGAGCACGCGCACGCGCAGTTGCGCGGCGTCCCAGTCGGCCTCGACGTCGATCTGCCCGGGGCTGGCATCCGCGGCGTTGTTGAGCAGGCTCACCAGCGCGGCGTTCAGACCCGCGTCCACGCGCAGCAGCGGCATCTCGCCGCTGCCGCGCAAATGCAGCGGCGCCTGCGACTGCGGGCGCATGAGATGCCAGTGTTCGAGGATTTGCTCCAGCCAGCGCGCCAGGGTTTCGGTCTGGCCGCTGCGTTCGCGCGCGGCCCCCGCCGCGGCCGTGATGTGGCCGAGCACGCCGCGGATCTGCGTCACCTGCGCCTGCATGCGCTGCAGCGCGGGGGAGAGTTCGTCGTCCCGGGCGTAGTCGGCCTGAAGATCGTCCACCGTCATCGCCAGCGTGGCCACCGGGGTGGCGAGTTCGTGCGCGGCGGCGGCCGCCTGCATGCCCAGGGCGAACAGATGCTGGTCGCGCAAGGCGGATTCGCGGCTCCGGGCGAGTTCCACCTCGCGCTCGCGCAGCGCTGCGGCCAGCCGCGCCACCACTGCGGCCACGAGCAGCGCGGTGATGAGAAAGTTGCCCCACATGCCCATCAGATGCTCGTCCAGCGCGCCGGCACTCGCGCCGCAGGAGGCGGCCTGCGGCGCGGGAAAGAACGACAGCAGCGAATACAGCGCGATGACCACCGCCGTCATCGCCCAGCCGTATCCCCAGGGAAAGGCCACGGCGCACAGAATGAGCGGAATGAGCAGCAGCGAGATGATGGGGTTGACCTCGCCGCCGCTCCAGTACACCAGCAGCGCCAGGATGAAGGCATCGGCCAGCAGATGCGCAAAGCCGCCATGGACGCCCAGCCCGCGCGCGCTGCGGCTCTGCCACCACAGCAGCAGCGCCAGCCCCGCCTGCAGCGCAATCAGCCCGAGCACGCGGTAAATCGGCCAGGTGATGTCGAGCGCGTGATGCGCCCAGGGCATGATGGCCAGTTCGGCCAGCAGCAACACCACCCGCGCCGCCAGCAGACGGTGCAGAGTGACGACAGGCAATGGAGCGGACGCGCCGCGCCCGGTCAGGGGCTTGCGCGCAAGGCGTGAGGACAAGGGCATGGCGGCCATTCTAGGAAGCCGCCCGCCCCCGCCGACACCGCATTCCCCCGCACTGCGGCAATCGGTCGCGGGGCCGAGATCGCGGCCAAGGCAATGCCTTCCTTACGGCAGCAGCACGGTCGAGCCGATGGTCTTGCGGGCTTCGAGGTCGCGGTGCGCCTGCGCGGCGTCGGCCAGCGCATAGCGTTGGTTGATGTGGATCTGCACCTGCCCGCTGCGCACCAGGGCGAACAGCGCGTCGGCCATGCGCTGCTTCACCGCCGGGTCGGCCATGTGCGTGCCCAGCGTGGGGCGGGTGACGTAGAGCGAACCGGCGGCGGCCAGGTCGGTGAGCTTGATCGGCGGCACCGCGCCCGAGGCATTGCCGAAGCTCACCATCAGACCGAAGGGCCGCAGGCAGGCGAGCGAGCGTTCCCAGGTGTCGCGGCCGATGGAGTCGTAGACCACGGGCACGCCGCGCCCGGCGGTGAGGTCTTTCACCCGGGCGACGAAATCGTCCTGAACGTAATCGATGGCGTGGGCATAGCCGTTGTCCAGCGCCAGCGCGCATTTCTGCGCCGAACCTGCGGTGCCGATCAGCGTCACGCCCATCGCCCGCGCCATCTGCCCGGCAATCAGCCCGACGCCTCCCGCTGCAGCGTGGAACAGCGCCACGTCCCCGGCCTGCAGTGCCCGCGTGCGATGCAGCAGGTAGTACGCCGTCAAACCCTTGAGCAGGCTGGCGGCGGCCACGTCGAAGGCGATGTCGTCTGGCAGCTTGATGAGCGGAGCCACCGGCACCACACGCCGCTGCGCATACGCGCCCGGCACGCCGGTGCAGTAGCCCACGCGGTCGCCCGCGGCAAAGCCCTGCACGCCGGGGCCGACGGCCTCGATCACCCCGGCCGCCTCCCCGCCCAGGCTGCCGGGCAGCGGCTGCGGGTACAGGCCGGTGCGGTGATACACGTCGATGAAATTCAGCCCCACGGCTTCATGCCGCAGCAGCACCTGGCCGGGGCCGGGTTCGGGCAGTTCCAGCGTGCGCCACTGCAGCACGTCGGGGCCGCCGTGTTGGTCGAATCGGATGGTTTGGGTTGTGGTCATGTCGCGTCCTCTTTCTGGGGTTGTTCGTGCAGCCACAGCGCGAGCGCGGGCAGGCAGAGCAGTGCCAGCGCTGCGGCCAGGGTGAACAGGGGGCCGGAGCCGATGGTCTGCCACAGCCAGCCGGCGCCGATGGCGGCCACGAGCTGCATCAGGCCGATGGTCAGGTGAAACAGGCCGAAGGCGGTGCCGCGCAAATCCTGCGGCGCGGCATCGGCCACAGCGGCGGAGAGTAATCCCTGCGTGAGCCCCATGTGCAGACCCCACAGAGCAACCCCGAGCCAGAACCCGGTCATGCCCAGCGGCAGCACACCGCCGAGCAAAAGCATGGCAAGCGCCAGCACCGCCAGCCCCAGGCCGAACAGGCGCTTGCGCCCCCAGCGCGCGGCCAGCAGCCCCACCGGATAGGCCGACACGGCGTAGGCCAGCGACAGCACCAGCGTGACCAGGGCGATCCACACCACGGAGACGCCGATCTGATCGCCGCGCAGCACCAGAAAGGCCTCGGTCAGCCGTGCCACCGTGAACAGCGCAGCCAGCACGACCATGTGCCAGAAAGCCGCCGGAAGCTGGCGCACCGCCCGCCAGTCCACAGCCTTGCGGCGCGCGCCTGCGGCGCCGCGCACCAGGCTGTCGCGCCGCGGCTCGCGCACGCCGAAGGCCAGGATGGCCACCGCGATCACCGCCGGAATCACGCCAAACCACAGCACCAGCCGCAGGTTATCGGCATACAGCGCCAGCAGGCCGATGGCCGCCAGCGGGCCGAGCACCGCGCCCACGGTGTCCAGACTTTGCCGCAGGCCATAGGCGGCGTTGCGCAGCGCGGGCGGCGTGGCGTCGGCCACCAGGGCGTCGCGCGGCGCGCCGCGGATGCCCTTGCCGATACGGTCGATGAAGCGCGCGGCGATCACCTCGCCGGCACCCGAGGCCAGCGGGAACAGCGGCTTGGTCAGCGCCGACAGGCCGTAGCCGGTCACCGCCAGCCACTTGCGCGAGCCGAGGCGGTCCGACCACACGCCCGACACCACCTTGAGCATCGACGCCGTGGCCTCGGCAATGCCTTCCACCACGCCCACGCTGAGCACGCTCAAGCCCAGCACCGTGGTCATGTAGACCGGCAGCAGCGCATGGATGAGTTCGGATGACATGTCCATGAACAGGCTGACAAAGCCCAGCATCCACACGGTGCGGGGAAGGCGGCGCGCGGCCTGATCGGGTGGCTTGGGCATGGCGGAAGGGGTTGCTGATCGTTCTTCGAGCGTGTTAAGCGCAGTCTAAGTGCCCGCCGCTAAAGTGCTGTCTGTATCCCTTTGCAATCCAGCCCCATGCGCCTGCTCCTGGTTGAAGACGACATGATGATCGGTGAAAGCGTGCTCGACGCCCTGCGCGGGGAGGGCTACGCGGTGGACTGGGTGCGCGACGGCGTCTTGGCCGACAGCGCGCTGCGCACCGAGCAATACGACCTCGTGCTGCTCGATCTGGGCCTGCCGAAGATGGATGGCCTGGCCGTGCTCAAGGCGCTGCGAGCGCGGCGCGAAACCACGCCCGTGCTCATCGCCACCGCGCGCGACGCCGTGTCCGCCCGCATCCAGGGGCTGGACGCCGGGGCCGACGACTATGTGCTCAAGCCCTACGACCTCGACGAGCTCTCCGCCCGCATCCGCGCCCTGCTGCGCCGCGCCGCGGGCCGCGCCGAACCGGTGTTCAGCTACGGGCGCATCAGCCTCAACCCGGCCACGCACGAAGCCCTGCTCGATGGCGATCCGGTGGCGCTGTCGCAGCGCGAATGGGCCGTGCTCGAAGCGCTCATCGCCCGCCCCGGCATGATTCTGTCGCGCGCACAGCTCGAAGAAAAACTCTACAGCTGGAAGGACGAGATTTCGAGCAACGCGGTGGAGGTCTATGTCCACAGCCTACGCAAAAAACTCGGGGCCGACCTGATCCGCAACATCCGCGGCATGGGCTACATGATCGCCAAGGAGCCCGCGGCCACCGCCCTGCCCACCCCGCGCCGGGACAGTGGCGGCGACGTCCATGCGCCGGATGATGCCGACGGTGGTGGCATCGGCGGCGATGGAGGCGGCGAGTGAAATCGCTGCGCGCCCGGCTGCTGCTGCTGCTGTCGGCCGCGGTGACCATCGCCGCGCTGGTGCAGGCGCTGGCGGTGTTCCGCAACGCCATGAACGAAGCCGATGCGGTGTTCGACTATCACCTGCAGCAGCTCGCGCTGTCGCTGGCCAGCGGCGATATGGGCCTGCCCGGGTTCGGCCCGAATGTCAGCCCGGGCAATGATGTCGATTACGTCGTGCAGGTCTGGGCGCCCGACGGCAAGCGCATCTATGTTTCCCGGCCCCGCAGCGACCTGCCCAGCCAGGCCGTGCTCGGCTACACCAATGTGCAGGTCGGCGGTGAGCAGTGGCGCGTGTATTCCATGCAGGCCGGGGGCCGTACCATCCAGGTTGGGCAGAGCACCGCCACGCGGCAGGCGCTGGCGCTGGGCTTTGCGCTGCGCTCCATCTGGCCCATGGCGGTCATCGCCCCGCTGCTGCTGCTGGCCGTGGCCTGGGTGGTGCGGCGATCGCTGCAGCCCCTGTCCGATCTGTCGCGCGAACTCGAAAGCCGCGCCGCCACCAGCTTTGACCCGCTCGACCCGCATCCCGTGGTCAGCGAGATGCAGCCCGTGGTGCGGGCGATGAACGGCCTGTTCGCCCGCACCCGGCAAGCGTTCGACACCCAGCGCATGTTCGTTGCCGACGCTGCGCACGAACTGCGCTCGCCGCTGACCGCGCTCAAGGTGCAGGTGCAGATGCTGGGCCGCGCGCACGACGACGGCCAGCGCGGCGTAGCGCTGGCGCGGCTGGAAAGCGGCATCGACCGCGCCAGCCACCTGGTCGAGCAACTGCTGCTGCTCGCGCGCAACGAGTCTGGCGCCGAGGAGGCGCTCAGCGCCGTGAGCCTGCTCGACACCGCGCGCATGGCCCTGTCCGACACCGCCGAACTCGCCCAGACCCGCGGCGTGGACGCCGGTCTGGAAGACGCCGAAGACTGCACCGTGCTGGCCCCGCCCAGCGGCCTGCGCATCCTGGTGCGCAATCTGGTGGACAACGCCCTGCGCTATACCCCGGAAGGCGGCCGGGTGGACGTGCGCGTGCGCTGCGACATGCAACCCGCGCCGCTGGCCGCAGACGGCAAGCCGCAACGCGTGGCCATTCTCGAGGTGGACGACTCCGGCCCCGGCATTCCGCCGGAAGACCGCGAGCGCGTGTTCGACCGTTTCTACCGCCGCGAAAACGCCCCTGCCGGTGGCAGCGGCCTGGGCCTGGCCATCGTGCGCAGCGTGGCCGAGCGCTGCGGCGCGACCATCACGCTCGGCAGCGCGCAGCTGGGCGGGCTGCGGGTTCGGGTGGCGTTTGCGGCGCGGCAGCGCGCCCCTTCCAGCGCGCCGACAGGTTTCAGTCCGGGTTAAGACCCCTCCGCCATGCTTTAGAGAAGGTTTTCACGCAACCGATGGCTGCGCAGCACACTTGCCGCAGCGCAGCAACTCCGCTTCAATCGGTTTGCTTCCCCCACCCCCAATCAGGAGATCCATATGACCATGCAACTCAGCCTCAAGGACAAGACCGCCATCATCACCGGCGCCGCCAGCGGCATCGGCAAGGAAATCGCCGAAACCTTTGCCCGGGCCGGGGCGAACGTCGCCATTGCCGACCTGAACCTCGACGCGGCCAACGCCACGGCCGAGAGCATCAACAAGGCCGGTGGCAAGGCCATGGGCGTGGCCATGAACGTGACCGACGAAGCGCAGGTGAACGCGGGCTGCGCGGCGGTGGCCAAGGCCTTTGGGCCAGTGGACATTCTGGTGTCCAACGCCGGCATCCAGATCGTCAACCCGATCGAAGACTTTGCTTTTGCCGACTGGAAAAAGCTGCTGGCCATCCACCTCGACGGCGCCTTTCTCACCACCAAGGCGGTGCTGCCGGGCATGTACGCCAAGAAGAATGGCGTGGTCATCTATATGGGCTCGGTGCATTCGCACGAGGCGAGCAAGCTCAAGAGCGCCTACGTCACGGCCAAGCATGGGCTGCTCGGTCTGGCGCGGGTGCTGGCCAAGGAAGGCGGCCCCAAAGGCGTGCGCTCGCACGTCATCTGCCCTGGTTTCGTGCGCACCCCGCTGGTGGAAAAGCAGATCCCCGAGCAGGCCAAGGAGCTGGGCATCAGCGAGGCGGACGTGATCAAGAACGTCATGCTGAAAGACACGGTGGACGGCGAATTCACCACCACCGCCGACATCGCCAACCTCGCGCTGTTTCTCGCGGCCTTCCCCACGGCGGCCCTGACCGGCCAGTCCATCGTTGCCAGCCACGGCTGGTGCATGAACTGAAGGCACGGCCATGACCGCGACCGCAACCCGCAGCAAACCGCGCGCGCCGACCGACACGGCGTCGTGCCGCGCCGATGCGGTGCTGGCGCAGGTGCGCCACTACGACCGCATCGCCCTGGTGCTGCAAGGCGGCGGGGCGCTGGGCGCCTACCAGTGCGGCGTGGTCGAGGCGCTGGAAGACTGCGGCGTGCATCCGCATTGGGTAGCCGGCATTTCCATCGGCTCGATCAATGCGGCGCTCATCGCCGGCAACGCCCCAGGGCAGCGCGCCGCCGCGCTGCGCGCCTTCTGGGAAACCGTCACACAGCAGCCGCTACTGCCCACCCTGCCGTGGGAGCATGGCGCGGCGCTGGGCTGGATTCCCGAAACCCTGCAGCCGCAGCTGGCCGCTCTGCAGGGCCTGCGCGCCATGTTCGAAGGCCAGCGCGGATTCTTTCTGCCGCGCTGGCCGCTGGGCGGCAACGGCCCGGCGCAGGCCAGCTTCTACGACACCACACCGCTGCGCGACACTCTGGACAGGCTGGTCGATTTCGACCGGCTCAACAGTGGCGAGACGCGCATCAGCGTGGGCGCGGTGAATGTGCGCACCGGCAATCAGGTGGTGTTCGACAGCGCCGAGATGCGCCTCGGCCCCGAGCACATCATGGCCTCGGGCGCATTGCCGCCGGGCTTTCCTGCGGTGGAGATCGACGGCGAGTTCTACTGGGACGGCGGCCTGGTGTCCAACACCCCGCTGTCGCAGGTGCTCGGCGGCCATCCCAGCCACCACACTCTGGTGTTCCAGGTCGATTTGTGGAGTGCCGCGGGCGAGCTTCCCAAGACCCTGCTCGACGTGGCCGAGCGGCAGAAGGACATCCAGTATTCCAGCCGCACCCGCATCATCACCAACACTCTGCAGCGGGCGCAGGAGCAGCGCCGCATCCTGCGCGATCTGCTGGCGCGCATTCCGTCCGGGGTGCGCGGGCGCGACACGCTGTGCCGACAGGTCGAAACCATGGCGCAGGACAAGCGCTACAACGTCATCCACCTGATCTACCGCGACAAGCCCTTCGACGGCCAGGGCAAGGACTACACCTTCGGCCGTGCCGAAATGCGCGCCCACTGGCGCAGCGGCCTTGACGACATGCACCGCACCCTCGACCACCCGGACTGGTTCGCACTGCCGACAGCGGCGCAGGGCTTCGTCACCCACGACGTGCATGCGCAGGCCTGAGACCCGAGACTGCACAAGACAAGATCCGCGCCAGCGGTTTTCTGCGAGCGTTCAAGACGCCAGCATGGTCACGCCGTGCAGATTGCAGTCCATGATGGCCTGACGCAGCGCAACGATCGCCTCATGCCGCGTAAAGCTCTTGCGCCACACCAGCACCACGCGGCGCGTTGGCGGCGGATCGGTGAAGGGCACGTAGCAGACGTGGTCGGTGCTGGGGTCAGCGGCGTGCGGCACGTTCTGCTGCGGCACGGACAGCTTGGGCACCACGGTGATGCCCATGCCCGAGGCCACCATCTGCTTGATGGTCTCCAGCGACGAACCCTCGAAACTCTTGCGGATGCCTTCCGAACTGGGCGAAAACCGCGCGAACTCCGGACAGACATCGAGCACATGGTCTCGAAAACAATGGCCGGTTCCCAGCAGCAGCATGGTCTCGTCGCGGATGGCTTCGGAGCTCAGCGCCTTGCATCCGGCGAGACGGTGGCCGCGCGGCACGGCGATGAGGAAGGGTTCGTCATACAGCGGCGAAACCGCCAGGCCCTGGTCGGGGAACGGCTCGGCCAGAATGGCCGCATCCAGCTCGCCGGTGCGCAGCATTTCCAGCAGCCGGACGGTGAAATTTTCCTGCAGCAACAGCGGCATCTGCGGCGTGCGCTTGATGACATTGCGCACCAGTTCCGGCAATAAATACGGCGCCACGGTGTAAATCACACCCAGCCGCAGCGGCCCGGCCAGCGGGTCTTTGCCGCGCTTGGCAATCTCTTTGATGGAAGCCGCCTGCTCGATCACCCGCTGCGCCTGTTCGACGATTTCCGCGCCGATGGGAGTGATGCTCACCTCGTTGCCGCCGCGCTCGAACAGCCGCAGGTCGAGTTCTTCTTCGAGCTTCTTGATGGCAACGGACAGCGTGGGCTGGCTGACGAAGCAGGCCTCGGCGGCACGGCCGAAATGCCGTTCACGCGCGACGGCCACGATATAGCGCAATTCTGTCAGAGTCATAGAAAGAATTAAAACAGAAACCTTGTGAGATTGTGTTAATCAATGCAATCTCAGGCCGACAGCCAGTCGAACCCCTCGCCCAGCCAGCGGACGGCATGTTGCCGCGCGGCCTCCGGGGCGGTGCGCAGCAGGCGCTGCGCGGTGTCGCGGGCGGCTTCGAGCAGATCGGCGTCGTGCGCCAGATCGGCGTAGCGCAGACCCGGCACGCCCGACTGCCGCAGGCCCAGCAGTTCGCCGGGGCCGCGCAGTTCCAGGTCTTTTTGCGCCAGGGCGAAGCCGTCGGCCAGTTCGCGCATGGCCGCCAGCCGCTCGCGCGCGGTGGGCGACAGCGGCGAGGTGAACAGCAGCACACAGTCGGACTGCGCCGCGCCCCGTCCCACCCGCCCGCGCAGCTGATGCAGTTGCGACAGGCCGAAGCGCTCGGCGTGCTCGATCACCATGAGGCTGGCATTGGGCACATCCACGCCCACTTCGATCACCGTGGTCGCCACCAGCAGTCCGATGTCGCCCGCTGTGAACGCCTGCATGGTGGCGCGCTTTTCCGCGGTCTTCATGCGGCCATGCAGCAGCCCGGCGCGCAAGGGCGGCCAATCCGCCGCGCGCGGCAGGGCGGCCAGCGCGGCGCTGAGTTCGGCGTGGGTGGCAACGGCGTTCTGCAGATCCAGCGTCTCGCTTTCCTCCACCAGCGGGCACACCCAATACACCTGCCGCCCCTGCGCGGCCAGCGCGCCGACGCGGGCGACGAGATCGTCGCGACGCTCGGCGCTGAGGACCGTGGTGCGCACCGGCGTGCGGCCTGGCGGCAGGGTGTCGATGGTGGACACGTCCAGATCGCCGAACAAGGCCATGGCGAGGGTGCGCGGAATGGGCGTGGCGCTCATCATCAGCAAATGCGGCTGCAGGCCGCTGCCCTGCGTGCCGGCGCGCAGGCTGTCGCGCAGCGCCAGGCGCTGCGCGACGCCGAAACGGTGTTGCTCGTCGACGATGGCCAGCCCCAGCCGCGCAAACCGCACCTGCGCCTGAATGATGGCGTGCGTGCCGAGCACGAGCTGCGCCTGTCCGCTGGCGGCAAGCTGCAGGGCGGCCCCGCGCTCCTTCTTGCTCTGGCTGCCCGAGAGCCAAGCCACGCGCACCCCCAGCGGCTCCAGCCAGTCTGCCAGCTTGCGCGCGTGTTGCGCGGCGAGGATTTCGGTGGGCGCCATCAGCGCGCACTGCCAGCCCGCGGCAATGGCCTGGGCCGCGGCCAGCGCGGCCACCACGGTCTTGCCACTGCCCACATCGCCCTGCAGCAACCGGTGCATGGGCACGGGCCGCGCCAGATCGGCAGCAATCTCCGCCACGCAGCGCTCCTGCGCGGCGGTCAGGGAGAACGGAATGGCGGCGCGCAGCAGCGCGGGCAGGGTCTCCACGCCGCCGCCGTCCGGCATGGGCGGCGCCTTCCACTGCTGACGCGCGGCGCGGGCCTGCTGCTGCGCGAGTTGTTGCGCCAGCAGTTCATCGAACTTCAGCCGCCGCTGCGCGGGGTGCGCGCCGACATCCAGCGCAGGCAGGGCCAAGGCAGGAGGCGCATGCAGCAGGCGCACGCTGGCCTGCAAATCCGGCAGATGATGGCGCGTCAACTCGGCCTGCGGCACCGTGTCATGCCAGTTCAGGCGGTTGAGCGCACTGTGCACCGCCTTGCGCAAATAGCTCTGCGGCACACCGGCGGTGGTCGGGTAGACCGGAGTGAGGGTTTGCGGCAGGGGCTCCTCCACGTCCACCACACGCCAGTTGGGGTGCACCATCTCCCAGCCGAACAGCCCCTGCCGCACCTGCCCGTGCGCCCGCAGCCGCGCACCAGGCTGCAGCAGCTTGAGCTGATTGGGGTAGAAGTAAAACAGCCGCAGCGTGAGTCCATCCTGCGGCCAATGGGCATCGCGCAGCCGCACCAGCAACTGCCGCCGCGGCGCGCGACCCTGCACCTCGGTGCCGATCACTTCGGCCTCGGTGGTGACGGTGGCGCCGTCGCGCAACGCATCCAGCGGGGTGAGCCGGGTCTCGTCTTCGTAGCGCAGCGGCAGGTGCAGCGCAATGTCCCAATCGCTGCGCAGACCCAGCCGGGCCAGAGGCGATGGCTTGGGCGACTTGGCCCGGCCAGCCTGGTCCGCATGCGGCGTGCGCCGGATCGGCGAGGGCCCGGCCGTGGACTCGGGCGGGGAGGGTTTGCGCGCGGCGCTCATGCGATCATTCTAGAAATGCAAACGCCGCGGGCGCGCCGGACGGCGTCGCGCGGGAAGTTTGCCAAAATCCCCCCAGGTCTGCGGGTGATTGTCGATCTGGTTATAGTTGTTACACATTTCTGCAACTTGTTCCGGAATATTCATGTTCGCCATCCTCTCCATTCTGCGCACAGCCTGGTTTTCCATGCTGATGCTGCTGCTTGGGCTGATGCCGTTCATTCATGGACATCTGGGCCAGCCGGTTCAGAACGGCTGGCACATCCACGCGCTGTCCGCTGCGGCGGAGGTGCGGGCCAGTCCGCAATTCGATGGCCTGGCCTGCCTCGCCAACAACCACCGGCACGCCGCGCAGCAGACCGGTCTGGCCTTGCATGCGCCCGAACCGAGCGACATCGAACTGGCTGCAGGAATCGCGCAATCGCGTCTGCCGCAAATCCGCCTGGCCCACGCCTTCGTCGCCCAGGACGGCATCCCGGCGGCGCTTGCCTTCATCCTTGCATTCGCGTCGCAATCCTCATCTGCTGCGCTCACGGCCACCCACTGGCCGCAGACACCGGACAGCGCCCTGCCGCGCGTCCACCACGGCCTGCCACCTCCCGGACAGGCCCCGCCGTCCATTCTGGCCTGACGCGCTTGGGCGGCAGCACGCGCTGCCGTGTTACTGCGCTGCAACACGCGTGAAACACAGGCGCAACCTGTCACGCGGATGATCAATCCTGTCCCAGATGGAGCCCGGCATTGCCGGGATACAACATGTCCCCAGTCGTTATGTCGCGCACCCCGTTGGCGTGCGCCCTGTCCGCCAGTCTGCTGAGCCTGGCGCTCCTTGCCACTCCGCTTACGGCGCAAGCCGCCGCGCCCGGCATCATCAGCATCTCTGCCGACCAGCAGACCGCGCTGGGCGTGCGCCTTGCCACGGTGCAGGCGGCCAGTGCCGCGCAGATCGACCTGCCGGCCCGCGTGACGGTGCCGCTGTCGCAGCAGGCCGTCGTCTCGGCGCCCGCTCCCGGACTGCTCACCCGCCTGCTGGTCAACCCCGGCGATACGGTGAAAAGCGGCCAGCCGCTGGCCGAACTGAGCAGCCCACAAATCGCCCAGTTGCAGCGCGAGCGCAGCGAGGCGCAGAGCCGCTATGACCTGGCGCAGCGCCAGTTGCAGCGCGACACCACGCTGGTGAACGAAGGCATCGTGCCCAGCGCACGGCTCGATGCCGCGAGAGCACAGAGCCGCGAGGCGCAGGCCATGCTGGCCGAACGCGATCTGGCGCTCAAGCTGGCCGCAGGCGGCACGGCGCTCAACGGCGTGGCGGTGCTGCGCGCACCGATCAGCGGGGTCATCACCGAAACCACGGCGCTGCCGGGTCAGCGGGTGGACGTGGCCGCGCCACTGTTCCGCATAGCGCAGCAAGGCCAGTTGTGGCTGGAAATCGACGCCAGTCCGCAGCAGGCCGCAGCGCTGCGGGTTGGCGCTGAAGTGGAGGTTCCGACACTGCAGGCCAAGGGCGTGGTGCAGGCCAAAGCCACCGCGCTGAACGCCGGGCAGAGCGTGCTGATCCGCGTGCGCGTCACCCAGCCTGGCGGCCTGCAGGCCGGGGGCGTGGCGCTGGCCCGCCTGAGTCTGCCGGCGCAGGCCGGGGTGTGGCGCGTGCCGCCCGCCGCCGTCACGCAGATCGCCGGCCGAGATGCCGTGCTCGTCACCACGGCAGAAGGCTTTCGCATCGTTCCCGTCACCGTCGTCGGCCGCCTGAATGACGCCGTGATGGTCAGCGGCCCGTTGAAGGCTGGCGACAAGGTGGCGGCCACCGGCGTGGTGGCCATCAAGGCGGCAGCTGGTGAGGTGGCCCCATGAATCTCATGTCCCTCACGCATGGCGCGCTGCGCCAGCGCCTGCTGACCCTCGGCGCCATGCTGGCGCTGGTGGTCGGCGGCATTGTTGCCTGGCGGGCGCTGCCCATCGACGCCTTTCCCGACGTGTCGTCGCCGCAGGTGAAGATCATCATGAAAGTACCGGGCATGACCCCGGAGGAGGTGGAGACCCGCGTGGTGCTGCCCATCGAGCAGGAGGTGCTGGGCATTGCCAACAAGCGCATCGTGCGTTCCACCTCGAAGTACGGCATCGCCGACATCACGGTGGACTTCGTGGAAGGCACCGATGTGTACTGGGCGCGGCAGCAAGTGGGCGAGGCGCTGGCCAATGTGCGCGGCGATCTGCCACCCTCGGCGATGGGCGGGCTCGCCCCCATCACCACACCGCTGTCCGACCTGTACATGTTCACCATCTCCGGACCGGCCAGCCTGGAAGAAAAGCGCAGCGCGCTGCAATGGCTGATCCGCCCGGTGCTGCGCACCGTGCCCGGTGTGGCCGATGTGAACATGCTCGGCGGCGATGTGCGCGCGTATGCGGTACAGCCCGATCCGGCACGGCTGTCGGCCTGGGGCTTGTCACTCAACCAGTTGCGCGCCGCGCTGCAGACGAACAACAGCAACGACGGCGCGGGCCGCCTGGACGAAGGTGAAGAGACGCGCATCGTGCGGGTGCAGGGCGCATTCGCCAGCGCTGATGACATTCGCAACACCGTCATCGCCACTGTGCGCGGCACGCCGGTACGGATCAGTGACGTGGCGCAGGTCAGTGTGGACAGCAGCACACGCTACGGCATCGTCACCGCAGACGGCAAGGGCGAGGCGGTCGAAGGCATCGTGCTCGGCCTGCGCGGCGCCAATGCGCAGCAGGTGATTCACGGAGTGAAAGCGCGTCTGGCCGAGCTGGAACCGCGTCTGCCGCAAGGCATGACCATCAAGGTGTTCTACGACCGCAGCCAGCTGGTCGAGCGCGCCGTGGGCACGGTGCTCGAAGCGCTGGGTGAAGCCGTGGTGCTGGTGGTGGTGATGCTGCTGCTGTTCCTGGGCAACTGGCGTGCCGCTCTCGTGGTGGCCATCACCCTGCCGCTGTCGGCACTGGCCACCTTCATCCTGATGCGCTGGTTTGGCCTCAGCGCCAACCTCATGAGCCTGGGTGGACTGGCCATTGCCCTGGGCATGCTGGTGGATGCCGCCGTGGTGGTGGTGGAAAACCTGGTCAACCACATGAGCCACGACCCGGAACACGCGCCGGATCGCAACCCTGGCGGCGCCACCACCGACCGCCTGGGACGCATCCTGCGCGGCGTCTCGGAAGTGTCGGGGCCGGTGCTGTCGGGCGTGGCCATCATCGCCATCGTGTTCCTGCCGCTGCTCACACTCGAAGGGCTGGAAGGCAAGCTGTTCCGGCCGGTGGCGCTGACCATCGTATTCGCTCTGGGCGCGTCGCTGCTCATCGCGCTGACCATCGTGCCGGTGATGGCCTCGCTGCTGTTGAAAACGACATCGCACACCGACCCCTGGCTGGTGCGCAAACTGTCTGCGGGCTATCGCCATACGCTCGACTGGAGTTTTGCCCACAGCCGCATGGTCGTGGCCGTGGCATTGCTCTCGCTCGTAGCCGCCGGCTGGGCCTATACCCGCGTGGGCAAGACCTTCATGCCCACGCTCGACGAAGGCGATGTGATCGTGCAGTTACAAAAGCTGCCTTCGGTCAGTCTGGGCGCCACCGCCGCGCTGGATCTGCGGGTGCAGCAGGCGCTGCTCAAAGAAGTGCCCGAGATCAAGTCCATCGTCGCCCGTAGCGGTTCGGACGATCTCGGCCTCGACCCCATGGGGCTGAACGAGACCGACACTTTTCTGGTCTTGAAGCCCGCCTCGGAGTGGAGGGGCAGCAAGGACGATGTGATCGCCGCCATGCGCAAGGTGTTGGAGCGCTTCCCCGGTGTGAACTTCGGCTTCACCCAGCCCATCGAGATGCGCGTATCGGAAATGCTCACCGGCGCGCGCGGCGACCTGGTGGTGAAGATCTTCGGCCCCGACATCACCCAGCTTGGCGACCTGTCGCAACAGGTGGCGCAAGTGCTCAAGGCCGTGCCGGGTGCGCAGGAGGTGCTCGCGGCGCGCCCCGAAGGGGTGCAATATCTCACGGTGCAGGTCGATCGCCTCGCCGCGGGACGCGCCGGGTTCGACGTTGCCAGCCTGCAGCAGGACTTGCGCGCACTGGTCGAGGGCCAGCCGCAGGGCATCGTGCTCGAAGGCGTGCGCCGCACCCCGCTGCTGCTGCGCGGCGGGACCGATCTACGCAGCAACCCGCAGGCGTTTGCGCATGTGATGATCACCGCGCCAGACGGCACGGCCTACCCGCTGTCGCAACTCGCCAAACTCACCCCCACGCAAGGCCCGGTGCTGGTGGCACATGAAGACGGCAGCCGCTTCGCCTCGGTGCAGGCCAACGTGAGCGGGCGCGACCTGGTGAGCTATGTGGCCGACGCCAAGCAGGCCGTAGCCACCAAGGTCAAACTGCCCGAAGGCACGCGGCTGGAATGGGGCGGTCAGTTCGAGAACCAGCAGCGCGCCGCAGCACGCCTGGGGCTGGTGGTGCCGGTGGCGCTGGCGCTGATTTTCGTCCTGCTGATGACCACCTTCGGCTCCGTGCGGCAATCGGTACTGGTGTTCGCCAACATCCCATTCGCGCTCGTCGGCGGGGTGATTGCGCTGTGGGCCAGCGGGCAATACATGTCGGTGCCGGCCTCGGTCGGCTTCATCGCGCTACTGGGCATTGCGGTGCTCAACGGCGTGGTGCTGGTCAGTCACTTCAACGAGCTGTTGCAACGCGGCCTGCCGCTGCTGCAGGCCGTGCGCGATGGCGCCATGCGCCGTCTGCGGCCGGTGATGATGACGGCCACCATCACCGCGTTCAGCCTTATCCCGCTGCTTTCGGCCACCGGGCCGGGGTCGGAAATTCAGAAGCCCCTGGCCATTGTCGTGGTCGGCGGGCTGGTGAGTTCCACCGCCCTGACCCTGGTGCTGCTGCCCCTGCTTTTCGCCCGCTTCGGTCTGCCGCGCAAGGAGCGCGAAGCCGAAGCTGCGGTCAAACCGACGGAGAACGTCTGATGAAAAATCGATCCAAAACTCATGCCCTGCGGGTGTTGTCTGCAGCCCTGGCGCTTGCGCTGACTGCCGCACCGGGCTGGGTCACAGCGGCCCCGTCTGCAAAAGCGGGGGCCGCGCCCTCCCTGCAAATCGACCTGCCCGCCTTGCCAACCCTGAGCGACCTGCCCAGCCCCAGTCTGCCGCAAGCCGCCACGGTCGACCAACTCCTGACAGCCACCCCGATGCTGCGCGAAGCGCAGGCCATGCAGCAGGCAGCCGCACAACACGGCGCAGTGCTGCGCGCCGGGACAAACGAGTTCACCGGCCAGGCGCAGGTGCAGCAACGCCGCATCGAGTCGCTGCCGGACAGTGGGCACTACAACGAATGGCAGCTGCTCATCAACCGCCAGTTGCGTTTGCCCTCGCAGGCCCAGGCCGATGGCCGCATGGCCGACGCGTTGCAGATCTCCGCACAGGCCGCTCTGGTTGCGGCGCGCCAGCGGTTTCTCGGCGAGATGTTGACCGCCTGGTTTGCTGCGCAGCGTGCGCAGGCCGAGGCCGTGCTGGCGCAGCAGGATCTCGACTTGATCAACGCCCAGGTCAAGGCACTGCAGCGTCGTCAGTCCCTGGGCGACGCAAGCGTTCTGGAACTGGAGCAGATGCAGGCCGAGCAGGCCCGGTCGCAGGCGGCCCTGCAGCTGTCGCAGGGCATGGCGGCGAGCAGCCGCGCCGCCTTGTTCACACGCTATCCGCTGCTGGCGGGCAACGGCGGCTTGCAGGGACAGGCCGACGCCAGCGCTCTGACGCTGCCCAGCCTGAGCGCCGAGCAACTGGGCGCGCAGGCTGCGCAGGCCAACCCGCTGCTGGCCGAGCAACGTGCCGCGTTGCAAAAGGCGCAGGCCATGGCCGCGCAGGCGCAGGCCGCGCGCACGCCGCAGCCCACGGTGGGCGCTTACATCGGCTCGGATCGCGGGGGCAGCGAACGCATCATCGGCCTGCAGTTCGCCATGCCGTTTGGCGGCGCGGCGCGGGTGTCGCAAGAGCGTGCGGCGCTGGCAGAAGTGGACGCCGCGCAATGGCGGCTGCGCGATCTGCAGGCGCAGACCGAGGCGGAATTTCAGCGTCTCTACGTCAATGCGCAGGCACAGCTTGGTGCCGTGAAAGCCAGCGAACAGGCCGCGCAGGTGCAGACCCAGGCCAGCACCCGCATGTTGCGCGCCTATCAGTTGGGCGAAGCGGGACTGTCTGACTGGCTGCTGGCCCGGCGCAGCGCGCTGGAGTCCACGCGGCTGGTGCTGCAATCGCGTTTCGACGCCGCAGCCTCCACGGCCCAACTCAAGCTGCAGACCGGACTGCTCTACGAGCTGGCGCCGTAAGGCACCGCAACACATCAGGCAACGCGGAACACGCCCTCGTCAATAAACCGGCCAGTCGCGCATGGAAAACAGACGCTGGTGTTCGCGGATGGCGTAACGGTCGGTCATGCCCGCCAGATAGTCGGCAATGGCGCGCGGCTGCCGGGCGGCGTCCTCACGCTGATAGGCGCGCGGCAGCAGGCGCATCTCGGCGTGATAGGCCTCGAACAGTTCGGCCAGCAGACGCTGCGCCTTGGTGGTGTTGCGCAGCACGTCGGGATGACGGTAGAGCCGGTGCAGCAGCAGTTGCTGGAGTTGCTGCAATTGCTGCTGCACCGGGGCACTGAACGCGGCCAGGGGCGGCGCGGCGCGCACGGCGTCGGGAGAGTCCACACCGGACTGCGCAATGCGTCGCGCGGTTTCCGCCACCAGATCGGCGATGAGCGCAGAGATCATCCGGCGGATGGTTTCGGCCACGAGGCGCCTCCCCTGCACAGCAGGATAGGCACGCCGCACCGCGTCCAGATGCCCGGCGAAGAACGGCACGGTCTGCAGTTCCTCCAGGTCGATCAGCCCGGCGCGCAAGCCGTCGTCGATGTCGTGATTGTTGTAGGCAATGGCATCGGCCAGATTGGTGATCTGCGCTTCCAGACTGGGCTGGCCGCCGTGCAGAAAACGCGCGCCGACGGCACCCAGCCGCTCGGCATTGCGACGCGAGCAATGCTTGAGCACGCCCTCGCGGGTTTCAAAACACAGGTTCAGGCCATCGAATGCGGCGTAACGCTCTTCCAGCGAGGTCACCACCCGCAGCGATTGCAGATTGTGTTCAAAACCGCCACCTTGCGGCGCAAGCCGGCGCATGCAGGCGCCCAGGGCATCCTGCCCGGCATGGCCGAACGGCGTGTGCCCCAGATCGTGCGCAAGGGCCAGCGCCTCGGTCAGGTCTTCGTTCACCTGCAGGGCGCGCGCGATGGAGCGGGCGATCTGCGCCACTTCCAGGCTGTGCGTCAGGCGGGTGCGGAACAGATCACCCTCGTGATTGAGGAATACCTGCGTTTTGTATTCCAGCCGACGGAAGGCCGTGCTGTGAATGATGCGATCGCGGTCGCGCTGGTAGCCGGTGCGGTCTGTCGGCATGGGCTCAACATGCTCGCGTCCACGCGATGTGGCGTCGCTGCAGGCATAGGGCGCCAACACGGAAAGAGCCGCTCCTCCCGCCCGCGCGGTCATGCAGCGTGCTCGGCCGGGCTCAGTCCCGCCCGCACATGCGCTGCAATGCTGGCTTGCGCCTCTGCCATTGCCGCGGCACGCAACACGGGCCGCCCCAGTCCGTGCAGCAGCACGAACCGCACTTCGCCGCCCTCGGTCTTCTTGTCCACCTGCATCCATTCGGCCCAGCGCGCCGCGCCCAGATCGGGCGCCTGCACTGGCAGACCAGCGCGGGCGATCAGGCGGGCCAGGCGTTCGGCATCCTGCCGCGGCAGCAATCCCAGACGCACGGACAAATCGGCGGCCAGCACCATGCCGGCGCCCACCGCCTCGCCATGCAGCCAGTTGCCGTAGCCCATGCCGGCCTCGATGGCGTGGCCAAAAGTGTGCCCGAAATTGAGGATGGCCCGCAGCCCGGCCTCGGTTTCATCCTGCGACACCACATGCGCCTTGATGCGGCAGCAGCGCGCCACGGCTTCGGCCAGCGCGGCATCGTCCCGCGCCATCAGCGCGTCGATATTGGCTTCCAGCCAGTCGAGAAAATCGACATCGGCAATCGCCGCATGCTTGATGACCTCGGCCATGCCGGCAGACAACTCGCGCTGCGGCAGGGTGTGCAGCGTGGACAGGTCGGCCACCACCAGCCGCGGCTGGTAGAACGCCCCGATCATGTTCTTGCCCAGCGGATGGTTGATCGCGGTCTTGCCGCCCACCGAAGAATCCACCTGCGCCAGCAGGGTGGTGGGCACCTGCACGAACGGCACGCCGCGCATGTAACTCGCAGCGGCAAATCCGGTCATATCACCGATCACCCCGCCACCCAGCGCGAACAGCGTGGTCTTGCGGTCGCACTGATGGCGCAGCAGGTCGGTGAAAATCTGGTTGAGCGTGTCCCAGGTCTTGTATTCCTCACCATCCGGCAGCACGCAATGCAGCACGCGGGCGAAATGCGGCGCGAGACTGCGCTCCAGCCTGGCCGCATACAGCGGCGCCACGGTGGTGTTGCTGACAATCAGCGCCGTCGCCTGACGCGCGGCGGCGGCTGCGAACACGTCGGGAGAGTCGAGCAGGCCGGAGGCAATGCGGATGTCATACGCGCGGCTGTCCAGCGCAATACGAACTGTGGTC
This sequence comes from Pseudomonadota bacterium, assembly GCA_021783695.1. Lineage (GTDB taxonomy): Bacteria > Pseudomonadota > Gammaproteobacteria > Burkholderiales > Burkholderiaceae_C > Thiomonas. The sequence goes on from JAJXTO010000012.1 coordinate 41,520, forward strand.
ATGGGAAGTCCTGTCGGGGTGATTGCGCAATTGTAGAAAGCGGGGACAGAACCATGCGCCTGCTGAAAACCGGGCTGCGCCAGCCGCAGCCGCACGACCAAACAGCCGCGAGCCACTCGGCTTGCCTTCGCGCAAGGCCCAAGCCGTGTCAGGACGTGCCACCCGACGTTGGCAACACCCCGGCAAGCTCGAGCTGCATCTGCACCATATTCGCCAGCAGCGCAGCGGAAGGCCGCCCGGTGTCGATGACGAAATGCGCTGTCTCACGGTACAGCGGATCACGCACGCGAAACAACTCATGCAGCTTGGCCCGCGCATCGCCCTGCTGCAACAGCGGGCGGCTTCGGTCATGCCGAAGACGGTGGGCCAAGTCGTCCGGGCTGGCGCGCAGATACACCACGGTGCCACGCTCATGCAGCGCCTGACGGTTTTCCGGGCGCAACACCGCCCCGCCCCCCGTGGCCAGGACGATCCCGTCCCGTTGCGTCAAGGCATCAATGACACGGGCTTCGATCTCCCGAAACCCCGCCTCACCCACACGCGAAAACAGGGCAGCAATACTGCAGCCCTGTTCCCGCTCGATCTCATGGTCGCTGTCGATGAATTGATACCCCGCACGTTGTGCCAGCGATCGGCCTACCGTCGTTTTTCCGGCACCCATGAGGCCAATCAAAATCACATTTTTCGCAAAAAAATTCAATTATATTGAATATTTCAAGGGCTATAGGTAAATGACACCTGCGTTGAATAAGGCGCACTGACTGCTGAGGCCACAGAGATGGGAGGTGTGACGGTCCCTGGTGGCACTAGAGCACCGGTCACTTGAATAGAAACAGCAGCAGCAACACTCGCTTTCAATACCACTGATGCATTTCCTGATGCATCAGTGGTCGATGCGCAGCCTGGATTCGGCACATTCTGCGTGGTTAAACATTGATAGGTTCCAGAGGCTGTGCCTCCAACTGCAAAGAGAACCAGTTCATTGGGCACTCCATCACCATATTTATCTTTTAGGTGATAGGTAACAGTCACCGGCGTACCTGAAGTTACTGTTCCGCTTGGGTTTGTGGTGATGGTACTGCTCATCGTGGCCTTGCTCCCAAGAAGAGGTGCCCCTGCGCTATTTGCCCCCCCCCCGCCGCAAGAGGTAAGTGCCAGGGCACTGACCATTCCCACCAAAAAAATCAGGAATTGATTCTGGATCACTTTCATATTCACCTCAAGATTAAATCTAAAAATCATTGCGACAAATCCGCACTTGTCACAATTTTAGGCGTCAAAAACACCATTAATTCGCTCTTGTTATACATCTTGCTGTTGTTTTTGAACAAATTCCCCAAGACGGGAATGTCACCAAGCAGCGGCACCTTGTCGGTCTGATTCTGTTCCTGCGAGGTATAGATCCCACCCAGCACAACGGTACCGCCGTTTTCCACCTGTACCTGCGTGGTCACGGTATTGGTGTTGATGGAGGGAACACCAGCCGTTGAAGCGCCTGGACTGTCCTTGTGAATTTCCACGTTCATGATCACGTTGCCGTCTGGTGTGATTTGCGGCGTCACATCCAGGCTCAAAACGGCCTTCTTGAAGGTCACGGCAGTGGCGCCGCTGGAGGTCGCTTGCTGGTAGGGGATTTCTGTCCCCTGTTCGATTGTGGCCTTGCTCAAGTCAGCAGTAATGACACGTGGCGAGGAAATAATTTTCCCTTTGCCGTCCGCTTCCATTGCGGACAGTTCAAGGTTGATGAAGCGATTAGCTGCGGCATTGAACAGGCTAATGCCCAGCGAACTCGGAGTCGCACCAGCGAGCAAACTGCCAGCCAAACCGAACGCCGGCAGATTCACGAACTGCGTATCGGGAATATATGAACCGCTGGTCACAGTCGCCTGATTCGTTTGCTCACCAACTCCCAAATAATTCCCGGTTACTGCGATACGGTTATTCCCTGAGCCAAATCCAGGCACACCGCCCTGAATGCCGCGCGCATCAAGAAATCCGAGCTTCACTCCCAAACTCCGCCCGAACTGATCGCTGGCTTCGACGATGCGTGCTTCGATCATCACCTGGCGCACCGGCTTGTCGATCTTGGCGATCAGCTTGGCCACTTCCTCCAGTTTGGACGGAATGTCTGTGACGAAAATCTGATTGGTCCGCGGATCGGCCAGCACGGTGCCGCGCGGGGAGAGGATGCGCGAGGTGGGTGCTGCGGCGCTGGACAGGCCCGGCAGCAGGATGGGCGACGGTGTGGCGGCTGCGCCGGATTGCACACCGCCGGCGGCACCGGTCAGCATGGAGACCACGGTGGCGGCCTTCTGGTAGTTGAGCTGGAAGGTTTCGGACTTCACGGGCTCCAGCGCGCTGAGCGATTTTTTCGCCTCGAGATCGGCTTTTTCGCGGGCGAGAATTTCATCGCGCGGGGCGATCCACAGCACATTGCCTTCCTTGCGCTCGCCCAGACCCTTGGCACGCAGAATGACCTGCAGCGCCTGATCCCAGGGCACGTCTTTCAAGCGTAGTGTGAGGTTGCCGGTGACGGAGTCGCTGACCACCACGTTGAGATGGGTGAAGTCGGCAAACACCTGCAGCAGCGAACGCACATCAATGTTCTGGAAATTGAGCGAGAGTTTCTCGCCATGGAAGCCGGGGCCGTTGCCTTGCACCAGCGCGTCTGGATTGGGCTGCATCCGACGGAGTTCGACGACGAACTGGTCGTCGGCTTGATAGGCGCTTTGCTCGTAGTCACCATTGGGCTGGATGACCATGCGCACCTTGTCGCCCATCTGGAACGTGGTGATGGAGGTGACTGGAGTGGCAAAGTCGGTCACGTCGAGTCGGCGGCGCAGGTCTGCGGGCAGCGAGGTCTTGAGGAAATCGACCACGATGTTCTGACCCTGCTGCTGAATGTCCACACCGACCTGATTGTTGGGCAGGTTGACGATCACACGCCCCGCGCCGTCGACGCTGCGCTTGAAGTTGATGGCGCGCAGCGCAAGTTGCTGGGTATTGAGGTTGTCGGCAAAGTGCACGGTCTGCGCTTGCGGCGCACCAGTGGCAGCCGAGTTGGCAGCGGCCTGCTCATGCGTGGTGTTCAACAGAACCAAAAGACGGTTGCCTTCGATTTGCGTCTTGTAGGTGGCCGACTGGCGCAGATTGAGCACCACACGCGTGCGCCCCTGGGCTTGCACCACGTTTGCGGAACGCAGATTGCCCTGCTCGAAATTGACGGTCTGGCGCTCCAGCGTCGAATCCACGCCGGGAAAATCGAGCACGATGCGGGCCGGCTGATCGATGACAAACCCGTTCGGCGCCGCCGCCAGGGGCTGGGCGAGATTGATCTGCACAATGGTTTCCGTGCCCTGCCGGCTGGCGCTGACATTCTGGATGGCGTTGTTTGCCGCTTGCGCCGGACTGGCGCAGACGCCCAATACAGCCGCTACGGCCAAAAGTGCTGCCCCCAGATGCCGTTTGATAGGCGTATTCATTGTGTGCTCTCCTGCAATTGAAGGGTTGCGGGGTGTTCGACCCAGTCGCCAGTGGCGTCTTGCACCAGTTCCCTCAAATCGACTTCGCTATCGGTAATTTTGGTGATCTTGCCGAAGTGCTGACCGGCGTATTCGCCCACATGCGCCCGGTACAGCAAGTTGCCCGCCTTGAGCAGGGCATACTGCCGCCCCTTGACCTTGACGCTGCCGACCATCTGGATCTGGTCAAGCGAATAGGCCTCAAGCGGCTGCTTGGGACGGGCCAATTCCGCCTGCAACAGCGGGTTGAGCTGCTGCACTTCCTGCTTGACGCCGACTTCGAGCTTTGCGGAAGAAAACGGATCAGTACCGGCAGTCGGGTCGTAAGTCGCGGGAATGAAAGGCTTGGGCGGCTCGATGGGTTTGATGTGCGGATGCATGCTCGCGCGCTGCTGCGCCATCCAGGCGCGCAGGTCTTCGTGCTGATGACCGCATGCCGACAGGAACGCAGCCGATAGCGTGGCAAGCACGATCAGACGCAAACGCAGGTTGTGATGCTGCGCGCTCATTTCTTGCCTCCCGTCTTTTTCGCGGTGCTCGCCTGCGCGGCAATTTCATCCGCATCCAGATAGCGGAAGGTTTTGGCGGTGGCGTCCATCACCATGGGCGCACCGGATTTGGCAGCGTTGGCGGTCAGGCTGATGTTGTTGAGCGTGACGATGCGCGAGAGCTTGGCGATATCGGTGGCAAAACCCGCCAGATCGGTGTAACCGCCCTGCAGCTTGATCGAAATGGGCAGCTCGGCGTAATAGGGCTTGACGTCCACCTGCCCTGGCTTGAACAACTCGAACTGCAGCCCCCGGCCGATGCCAGCCTGGTTGATGTCGGACAGCAGCGCGTCCATCTCGGCCTTGCTCGGCAATTGCTTTTCAAGCAGCGCCACATACTGCTGCACCTGGGCCTTCTGCGCCTTGAGCAGGTCGAGACTGACAGCTTGTTCGAGCTTGTTTTTATATTGCTCGCGCAGGGTGACTTCTTCCTGCTGCGCGGAGGTGAGCTGGTCGCGCGTGCCCGAAAGCCACGCATACCAGCCCAGCCCCATCGTCAGCGCGAAGGCTGCGGCGTAAACGGCGTAACGCGGCCACTTGGGCCAGGCGCCCGGATCGTTGGGGTTGAGGCCGCGAAACTGGGCGGCGATATCCTGAAACACACCGTTCAGGTCGATTTTTGAGAGTGTGGAAGTCGCCATAGGTCGCCTCACGACTTCGCGGGAGCAGCCGCTGCGGGGCCGGAACCAGCGCCCGCCGGAGTGGGCCGCTTGAGGGTGGCGCGCAACTGGAACTGCGCCACGACGCGCGCCGCGTTGCCTGCGCTCGCGGGGGAGATTTGCGAGCGGATTTCGATCAATTCGGGTTTTTCGAGCCAGCCGTTGGGACGGCCGAGGTTGCGCAGAAAATCAGCCACCCGCTCCTGACTGAGCGCCACGCCCTGGATGAGCACCGTGGCCCCATCCTGCCGGATTTGCGAGAGTTGCACACCAGCTGGCGTGTCCTGCGTCAGGTCGTCGAACAGGTGGACGGGCAGATTGCGGTCCGCCTGCAGGCTTTCGACCGCATCTTGCCGCGCACGCAGCGCCTCGATCTCGGCCTTGAGCGAGGCGATGTCCTTGATCTGGCCGTCGAGCTTGGTGTTCTCCGCCTTCAGAAAATCGTTGCGGCTCTGCTGCTGCGTGATCATTTCACTCAGCACCGTGTAACCCAGCGCCAAGACCAGACCACCCACCAGGATGGACGCAAAAACACCCGCATAGAAAGCCTCACGCCGCTTTTTTCGCGTGGCCTCCCGGTGGGGCAGAAGGTTGATCAAAACGATATTCATGACAGGTCCCGTTTCTGCCTCATTGCATGAAACGCCGCATTGCCAGGCCGCAGCAGGTCAGGTAGGACGGCGCCTGACTGCGCAATTTTTTCTCGCGAACCGTTTCGGCAACCGCCATGCCTTCGAAGGGATTGATCACCATGCAGGCGACGGAGGCCGTCGCCGTGATTTTTTCCGCGAGCCCGGGCAAGGCCGAAGAGCCACCAGCCAGCAGGATGTAATCGACCCGGCCGAAGGGCGTGGCGCGATAGAAGAACTGCAGCGCCCGCGCCACTTCCTGCGTGAGGCTGTCCATATAGGGAGCGAGAACCTGCGTGGGGTAGTCGTCGGGCAGGTCGGCCGCGCGTTTTTTGGTCTCCGCTTCTTCCAGCGAAAAACCGTAGGTGCGGGCGATCATCTGGGTGAGTTGCGCGCCGCCAAAAGCCTGATCGCGGTCGTACAGCGTTTCGCCGTTGCGCAACACCTGCAGGCTGGTGGACGTTGCGCCCACCTCAAACAGGGCGACGAGCAGATCCAGGCCGGCGCGAGGCAGACGTTCGATGAGGCGCTGGGCGGCCAGACGGGATGCGAACGCCTCGATATCCATGACCACAGGCTTGAGTCCGGCGGCTTCCGCGACGCCGCGGCGGTCATCCACCTTTTCGCGGCGGGACGCGGCGATCAGCACTTCCTGGTCGCCTGGGGATGTGGCACTGGGGCCGAGAACGCTGAAATCGAGCGCGACTTCGTCGATGGCGAAGGGAATGTATTGATTGGCTTCGCTTTCCACCTGCACTTCGATTTCCTCCTCGCGCAGTTCGCCGGGAAGAACGATTTTTTTGGTGATGACGGCAGACGGCGGCAGGGCCATGGCGACCTGCTTGGCCTTGGTGCCGCTTTTGCGCACGACCTTGCGCACGGCCTCGACCACATCGTCGAGTTTTTCGATATTGCCATCGACCACGGATCCCTTTTCGAGCGGCTCCATGGCAGCGCGCAGCAAGGTGTACTGGCCGCGGTCGTCCATGTCGAGTTCAACAAGCTTGACGCTGGAACTGCTGATGTCCAGCCCGATCATCGGCGCGTGGCGCTTGCGAAACAGACTGCCTAATGTGGCCACTGAAGACCCCCCGATTGGATTTGCAACATTGTGCGCAGAATCGAAGGCCAGCTTTTGGGCGCATCGAAATGCGTGCCGACCTCCGTTCGCGCTACGGATTGTTTGTGCTGCGAATGCATATTTTTTCTTCGATCCTAACAACAAGTCCTTGATTCAATAACGTGTAAACCCCGGCTTGGCGCAAAAGCGTTGCAAAACTCCCACGACGCCCGCGACGATGTGTCTTGTGCATTCTTACGGCACAAGAGCGCGGATTTTTATAATTTGCAACAAAATTTCTCGCCTACCATCCTGATGCCCTGGAGCCGGAACTGCGGCAGGCTCTTTCCGTCCATCTGACTTCATGCGCACATCCTCCAACTCGCCCCCGACCTCAGCGCCACATCGTGCGCGTATGCCCTGGTGGTCGCGCGCCCTGATCGGTTTCGCGGTTGCCGCGGTCGGGCTCTTGCTGGCCGCGGCACTCACCGTGGGGCTGGTGCTGGCATTCAGTTGGCCGCGTCTGCCCGATATCTCGGAGCTGCAGAACTACCAGCCGCAAATCCCGCTGCGGGTCTATTCAGCCGATGGCCAGCTGCTCGGCGAATTTGGCGAGGAGCGACGGGTGTTTGTGCCGATCGGACAGATGCCCGACCTGATGAAAAAGGCGGTGCTGGCCACAGAGGACGACCGCTTCTATCAGCATGGCGGCATCGACTGGCCGGGCGTCGCCCGCGCCTTGCTGGCCAACCTGGAGCGCTCGCGCAGCCAGGGGGCGTCGACCATCACCATGCAGGTGGCGCGCAATTTCTATCTGTCGCGCGAAAAAACCTTCACCCGCAAGCTGTTCGAGGTGCTGCTTGCACTGAAAATCGAGCAGCAGATGAGCAAGGACCAGATCCTGCAGCTCTACATGAACCAGATTTTCCTGGGGCGCAAAGCCTACGGTTTTGGCGCTGCGGCCCAGGCCTATTTCGGCAAGCCGCTCGATCGACTCTCGCTCGCGCAAATGGCCATGCTGGCAGGTTTGCCCAAGGCGCCCTCGGCCTACAACCCCATCAGCAACCCACAGCGCGCGCGGCAGCGTCAGTTGCACGTTCTGGCGCGCCTGCAGCAGCTCGGCTGGATCAGCCCGACGCAAGCGCAGCAGGCGCGCGACGAGCCGCTGGCGCTGCGCACCGCGCAGCCCGACCAGGACATCCACGCGGGCTACATCACAGAGACCGTGCGTCAGATGGTGTTCGACCGCTATCAGGAAGCCGCCTATACCCGCGGGCTGAACGTCTACACCACCATCCGCGCCCGCGACCAGTTCGCCGCATGGAAGGCGGTGCAGGCCGGCGTGCTGTCTTATGAGCTGCGGCAGCCGTATCGCGGTCCGGATGCGTTCATCGATCTGCCCAGCGCGGTCGATGCCATTCCGGACGCGATCGAGCAGGCCTGCGCCGACCGCACACCCGCCGACGGCATGCAGTGCAGTGTGGTGCTCAGCGCCACGCCCACGCTGGTGAAGGTGATGACGGGAGCGGGGCAGAGGATCTCCGTCTCGGGCGCCGGACTGCGCCAGGTGCGCGCGCTCGGGCTGACGGACAAGGCTCAGCCGACCACCAAACTGCGCGCCGGCGCGGTGGTCTGGCTGGCGGCAGACGGTCAGGATCAATGGGTCATCACGCAGTTGCCGCAGGTGCAGTCGGCATTCGTGTCGATGAATCCGAACAACGGCGCCCTTGTCGCCATGGTGGGCGGAATGGATTTCGCCCGCAACAAGTTCAACCACGCCACGCAGGCGTGGCGGCAACCGGGTTCGAGCTTCAAGCCCTTCATCTATTCCGCCGCGCTGGAAAAAGGCATCACGCCGCTGACGGTGGTGAACGACGCGCCGCTGTTCTTCTCCGCGGCGCAAACCGGCGGCGAATCGTGGGAGCCGAAAAACTACGATGGCAAGTACGAAGGCCCGATCAGCCTGCGCCGCGCCGTGGCGCAATCGAAGAATATGGTCGCCATCCGCGTGCTCGACCACATCGGCCCGAAGTTTGCTCAAACCTGGAGCACGCGCTTCGGCTTTGAAGCCAGCCGCCAGCCGCCCTACCTCACCCTGGCGCTGGGTGCCGGCACAGTGACGCCCTTGCAAATGGCGCGGGCCTACAGCGTGTTTGCCAATGGCGGCTTCCTGCTCAGGCCCTACCTCGTCAGCAAGATCACGGATGCACAGGGGCAGGTGCTGTTTCAGGACAAGCCGCAACAGGCTGGCGACGAGGCGCTGCGCGTCATTTCGCCGCGCAACGCCTATGTGATGGACAGTCTGCTGCAGGAAGTCACGCGCTCGGGCACCGCGGCGCGGGCGCAGGCCACGCTCAAGCGGCCCGACCTGTATGGAAAAACCGGAACGACCAACGACTTTCTGGACGCCTGGTTCTGCGGTTTCCAGCCGAGTCTGGTGGGCGTGTCCTGGGTGGGTTACGACACGCCGAAAAAACTGGGCAGCAAGGAAACCGGCGGCGCGCTGGCCCTGCCGATCTGGATTCGCTACATGCAGACTGCACTGCAGGGCGTGCCCGTGGCCAGCTACGCCCAGCCTGCGGGCCTCGTGGTGGAAAACGGCGAACCGGTTTACAGCAACTTTGCCGATGGCTCGGGCGTGCGCAGCCTGGGGCTGAGCGACCCGTTGCCCACGCCGGACGTCACGCCCGATGAGCGCAACTCCATCCTCGATCTGTTCAAGGGCGGCAATTAAGGCAACGCGGAACTGCCGCCGATGACCCGCCCTGCCGTCACAGCGTGGGGAGGTTCAGCGGCGGCGCCTCCAGGGTGTCCATGACCCGCCGCAAGGCCGCACCCAGCGTTTCCCCGGTGCGGGTGTCGCACCAATGGCTGCCGCTCCACACATAGTGGTGCGCCCCGGCGCGCGATGCCAGCCAGAGTTGATGCATGGGCTGCTGCAGGTTGACGATGACCTGATCACCCCCGTCGAGTTCCAGACGCAGCACGGAGCCATCGCGTTTGGAGTCGAGGTCGGCGGCGTCGGCAGCGGCTTCGATTGCAGCCATCGCCTGTTCGGCGATCTGCAGGTAACGGGTGTCGTCGAGGGTGTCTGACATGGCTGGATGAAGGGTGGCTGATACACTGATTTTCAATGAACACACAGCTTAATCGACCCCGTTTTTCGCGCACCGTCGCACGCCTGATGGCCGCAACGTGCGTGATTGCTTTGCTCGCTGGCTGCGGCCAGACTGGGCCCTTGTATTTGCCCGCACCCGCGCCGACGGCTTCCGCAGCCCATCCCTGAATCTTCGCTTCACCACTCCGCCTGCCTGATGAAAACGCATGTCCTCCCCACATTACCTGGCCATCCGCAGATCGCCTATGTCGATCGCAGCCTGCACATCGAGCAGGCCAGCGCGACAGCGATCGCCGAGACGTTCGGCACACCGACCTATGTGTACTCGCGCACCGCGATCGAGCAGGCGGCCCGGCAATACATGGACGCCGCCTCCCGCAGCCCGGTGCAGGTGGCGCTGCGCTATGCGGTGAAAGCCAATTCCACACTGGCCGTGCTGCAGGTGCTGGCGCGCCTGGGATGGGGCTTCGACATTGTCTCCGGCGGTGAATTACAGCGCGTGCTGGCCGCTGGCGGCGAAGCCGGCAAAGTGGTGTTCTCCGGCGTGGGCAAGACTGCGGCGGAAATGCGCCTTGCGCTCGATGTCGGCGTGGAATGCTTCAACCTGGAGTCGCCCAACGAGCTGGCCGTGCTCAACCGCGTGGCGCAGGAGGCGGGAAAGGTCGCGCGGGTGGCGCTGCGCGTCAATCCGGACGTGGACGCCGGAACGCATCCCTATATTTCCACCGGTCTGAAGAGCAACAAGTTTGGCATCGCCCAGGAGCAGGCGGTTGCGCTGGCGGTACAAACCGCGCTGCTGCCGCATGTGCGGCTGGTGGGCATTGCCAGCCATATCGGTTCGCAGATCACCTCGGTCGAGCCCTATATCGATGCGCTGGACAAGGTGCTCGATCTGGTGGAGGCCATGGAGCGCAAAGGCGCGCAGATCGAGCACATCGACCTCGGCGGCGGTCTGGGTATTCGCTACACCGATGAAGCGCCACCCTCCCCACAAGACTGGCTGGCGCCGCTGCTGGCACGCATTGCGGCGCGGGGCTTGGGTCATCGCACCGTGATGGTCGAGCCGGGCCGCTCCATCGTGGGCAATGCCGGGGTGCTGCTCACACGCACCTTGTATTTGAAATCCACGCCGGCCAAGCATTTCGCCGTGGTCGACGCTGGCATGAACGACCTGATCCGCCCCGCGCTCTATGAGGCCGAGCAGGCCGTGGCGCCAGCGGAAGTGCGCGCGGGCCAGACGCTGCACTACGACATCGTCGGCCCGGTCTGCGAATCCGCCGACTGGCTGGTGCGCGACAGCGCCCTGGTGCTGGAAGAAGGTGATTTGCTCGCGGTGCTGTCCAGCGGCGCGTATGGCATGGTGATGGCGTCCAACTACAACAGCCGTGGCCGACCTGCGGAAGTGCTGGTCGATGGCGCAAGCACCTTCCTGATCCGTCCGCGCGAAGCCGTGGAACAGCTCTACGCCAGCGAGCGGCTGTTGCCCTGATTGTTGCCCTGACCCTCGGCGGTCTGACTCTGTCGCGCCTGCGCCCGCCGCGCCTGCGCCGCACGCCAGGCCCACCACAGCCGCAGCACCAGCAGCAGCGCAAGAATGAGGGCATAGACCGTGGGACTGGCGGTGTTGTTCTTCGCCAGCTTGCCCCACCAGAAGTGGAACACCGCCACGACGCCAACCCCATACACCAGACGGTGCAGGCGCTGCCAGCGCTTCGCGCCAAGGCGCTTGATCATGCCGTTGGTCGAGGTCAGCGCCAGCGGCGTCATCAGCGCCAGAGCCGTCATCCCGGCGAGCACGAAGGGATGTTTGGCAATGTCGCGCAACGCCATGTCCACACTGAAGCCATTGACCAGTCCCAGCCACGCGGTGAAATGCAGCGCGGCATAGAAAAACACGAACAGCCCGAACATGCGGCGAAAGCGCGCCAGTTCCGCCCAGCCCGTGAATTTGCGCAGCGGGGTGATGGCCAGGGTGAGCAGCAGCAGACGCAGCGCCCACAAGCCGGTCGTCCAGATCACGGTTTGCTCCGGATTCGGCCCCAGATCGTTCGTCCAGCCGCGCCAGAACAGACTGGCGATCGGCAGCAGACAGAGCGCGAACAGCAGCGGCTTGACGGCCTTGAGGCGCAAGAAGCGACGCGCCAAAGACGGCGTTGACGCGCGCATGATGTTCAGAAGAACTTGCTCAGGTTCATGCCCTGATACAGACTGGCGACCTGGGCGCCGTAGCCGTTGAACAGTTGCGTGGGCACACGCGGCGCAAACAGGCCGCCGAACGCCCCGCCCTGCCCGATCATGCGCTCGTTGGACTGGCTCCAGTTCTGCGGACTGACGTCGGGATTGACGTTGGAATAGAAGCCATACCACTGCGGCACGGCGCGCATCCACGAGGTGACCGGCTGCTTTTCCACCAGCCGGATCTTGACGATGGACTTGCCGCCCTTGAAGCCGTACTTCCAGGGAATGATCATGCGCATTGGCGCACCGTCCTGGTTGGGCAGCACCTCGCCGTACAGACCAAAGGTGAGCAAAGTCAGTGGGTGCATGGCCTCATCCATGCGCAGGCCTTCGAGATAGGGCCACTGCAGGATGGGGTCGTTCTGGCCGGGCATCTCCGCCGGATCGAGCAGGGTGATGTATTCGACATACTTGGCATTGCCCGTGGGCTCGACGGCCTTGAGCAAGTGCGAAAGTGAATAACCCAGCCACGGCACCACCATGGCCCAGCCTTCGACGCAGCGGTGGCGATAGATGCGCTCTTCCATCGGCGCGAGCTTGAGCAGATCGTCGATGCCGAAGGTGCGCGGTTTGCGCACCTCGCCCTCCACCACCACAGTCCAAGGACGGGTTTTCAGGCTCCCGGCATGCTGCGACGGATCACTCTTGCCGGTGCCGAATTCGTAGAAATTGTTGTACGTGACGATGTCTTTGTAGGGCGTCGGCGTTTGCGTGGTCGACAGCGCCGTGTTCTTTTGCGCCGCCAGCCCTGCCAGCTTGCCCGGCGCGGGCTGGCCGCCCCCCGACGGCACCGCCTGCGCATGACGCGCGGTCAGCGCCGCCACGCCCGCCGCCGCGCCCACTCCTGCAGCAGCGAGGAAATGGCGACGATCCTTGTAGATTTCCTTCGGCGTAATGTCCGATGCCTTGGGATGCTCGAATCCCTGTTCCTGACGTTGACTCATCGCTGCGCTCCTGCTGAAATCGGTTGGCACCCCGGGATCCTCTGCCTGTGTCGATAGACTGGCATTCCTGCGGATTTATTCCTTCGTTGCCGTTTGGTCGCCACACTGTGCCAAACCTTACAGCGCATTCGCATTCCTGCTTTCAGACAGGGGCTTCCTCCCAACACTTGAGCGCAACAAAAAAAGCCCCGAAGGGCCTTTTTTGTGGGTGCAATCGCGCCTCAAAGCTTGCCGTAAGAGTGCAGCCCGGAGAGAAACATGTTCACTCCAAGGAAGGCGAAGGTGGTGACCAGCAGCCCGGTCAGTGCCCACCACGCGGCGACCTGTCCACGCAGACCCTTGATGAGGCGCATGTGCAGCCAGGCGGCGTAGTTCAGCCAGACGATCAGCGCCCAGGTCTCTTTCGGGTCCCAGCTCCAGTAGCCGCCCCAGGCCTCGGCCGCCCACAAGGCGCCCAGAATGGTGGCGATGGTGAAGAAGGTGAAGCCGATGGCGATGGACTTGTACATCACGTCATCCATCACTTCAAGCGAGGGCAGATGGGAGGCGATGCGCTGACGGCCATACAGAATACCGGCCACAATGATTGCCGAAATACCGGCGAATACGCCCCAGTACTCGGAGATACCGCCCTGACGGAACACCAGCGGCTCGAAAAACATGACGAAGCCGATGAGCCACAGCGGCGTGAGCTTCCACATGGAGGTCTCGTTCGCATGCGTCTTGATGAGGTAGGCGAAGCCGACCATGGCCGCGATGGCGAAGGTGCCATAGCCAATGAAGTTGGCGGGAACGTGCAGCTTCATCCACCAGCTTTGCAGCGCAGGCACCAGCGGCTGGATTTCGTAGGCGTTCTGCACCATGCTGTACCACAGCAGGAAGCCCACCGCCGCGCTGACCACCAGCATGGCAAACGCACCCATGCTGCGGGTCTTGTATTTCTGTTCGAAATACAGATAAAGGATGGTGGTCAGCCAGGAGAACAGCACGAACACTTCGTACAGGTTGGACAGCGGGATGTGCCCGATATCCGGCCCGATCTGGTAGCTCTCGAACCAGCGCATCATGGTGCCGACCAGCGCCATGGTGATGCCTACCCACGCCAGACGCGAACCGAAATACTGCGAGAAGTTGGACTGCCAGCCCTTGGCGTCACGCACCATGCCGTCACCGCCGCCAGCCATCGCGCCGCCACCGGTGGCCAGCGCCATTCCAGCTGCCGTGTTCTGCGAGGGGCCGGTGAACATGCCGAACCAGTAGGCCGCCGTGCTCAGGAACAGCAGGAAAGCCATCCAGAGAATCGCGGACTGGCTGGCGAGGAAGTATTTGAGAAAAAACACCTGTTCGCTTCGGGCCAGCACCGGCTGCCCACTCGGACCCTGATAAAGCCAGATACCGAACAGCGACAGGCCAGTGACGACGAGGGCCAGATTCTTGATGGCCGTCCAGCCCCAGCCGAGGAACATCAACGCGGTGGTCGCCCCCAGGAAAATGAGTTTGACGTAGTAATTCATGTTCTGGCCGAACTGGCTCAGGACATAAGCATCACCGCCGACGATCAGTAGCAGAAAGATCCAGTCATACACGGAACGCCGGCGCAAGTAAGCACCGATGCCGTTCTGGCGCGGAGGTTCCGAACTCTTGGAGTTCAGTGGCAAGCTATGGGATTTGCTGGCAAGTTCCATGGCGGGTCCCTATTCAGGTCGAGGCAGTGTCCGGCGTTTGTGCATTCGCCGGGTCGGTTGATGCTACGCCCAGACTGGCTGTGCGCAGTGTTTCAAATTCCTTCTTGTATTCCATGGTGCGACGGTTGGTGCTCATGGCCATGAGGGTGTCGCTGCCGCCGTCTTTCCGGTCTTTCACCAGGAACCAGACCCGGCGTTCACGGATGTACAACATGGCAAACACCCCGAGGATGAGCAACACCGCGCCGGTATAGACCACAACCTTGCCTGGGGCCCGCGCCACCTGGAAGATGCTGGCCTGCACCTGCTTGTAGTTGGTCATCTGCAGATAGAGTGGCGACGGATAGAAGAACGTGTCGGACAGGGCCAGCACGGCCGAGTCGAAGAATTTCTCATGCGCCGGGTCTTGCGCCGCCGGCTTCTGACCATTGCTTTCGCGGCTGATCTGCCAGAGCTGCCACAAGGTGCCGTTCAGGATGCGCACGAACACATCGGACGCCTGCTGCTGCTTGTCCTGCGGCACTGCGGCCTCGAGGTACTGTGCCAGCGCGGGCAGGCCGCCCGGTGCAGCCACCACCGGCTTGCCGGTCTTGGGATCGCTGGGAATTTCCCCGGCAAAAATATCCAGGGTGCGGCTGGCCGTCACCATCAGCTGGTTTTTCAGCTCGGCGGTGGCATCTGGCGGCAGCGAGGCGGCCACATATTGGGCTGCAGCCTGTTCCCGGTCCTTGGCGTTGAACAGCGCGGCGCGCAGGTGCATCCAGCCGTCGATCGAATCGTTGCCGTCGGCCGGAATGCGCATGTATTTGTAGCCGACATCCAGCGAGCCACGCTCACCGGCGAGGAACACTTTCTCCCCGTTGAGCTCGACTGGCAGCATGTAATTGAAATACTCGTGCGCCTGGCCCGAAGCGTCACGGATTTTGTAAATCACCGCGGGACCGATGTTCTGCAGATGGCGTTCCCCTGGTGCAGCAACCGGCGCGCCCAGGTGACGGTCGAAGCCGGACATGAAGGATTGCTCCTTGGGCTTGACACCGGTCATCTGCGTCGGGCTCATGTCCTGCACGTTGAAAATGCGCAGTTCGCTGAACTCGACCTGCAGGCTTTGCGCGCCATTGCTGAGTTGACGGTCCGTACCCACGGTGCCGTTGAGATCGAAAGTCTTGTCGCTCGGGCCGTGCATCGGCCAGGCCTTGAGGAACAGTTCCGACCCACCATCGGCGAAGCCGGACTGAAAGATGGTGACGCCGTCATAGGTCAGCGGGTGATTGACCTCGATCTTCGCCGGGAAACTCTTGCCGTTGCGCGGGTCGGTAATCACCACATCGCTGGCGAACAGCCGCGGCATGCCGGTGGAATAAAAGTCGATATTGAACTTCTTGAGGTGGATCTCGAACGGCAGGGGCTGCAGCAGCACGCCATCGCCCATGGTGAGCACGGCCATATTGGATTCGCCGCCATCCGGTATCTGCAGGTTGCCACGGAAGGTCGGGTTGTGCACCGACAGCTTGTTGATCTCGGGCACCTGAGACACCAGCATGTTGGACTTGAGCGGCTCCTTGCCGAACATCCACATCTGCGCCTTGATCATCATGTCGCCATCGAACAGCGCGCCCACGCAGATCAACACGAAGGCCGCATGCGCCAGCACATAGCCCACACGGTTGATGCCGCCCGTCTTGGCCGCAATCATGGTGGCGCCCGCCCCACCCTCCTGCGCGGCCGGACGCTCTTGCAGCTTGAACTTGTAGCCGTGGCTGCGCATGACGCCGGTAATGTGCTCGACCGTCGCGGCGCGGCCATTGGTAAATACCGCCTCGCCACGCTCATGGAAGTGGCGCATGCTTTGCTCACGCACCCCTTCCTTGTAGGTTTTCAGGTCGGTGACGATCTTGGGGGTATTGCGAATCAGGCACAGGCTGGTGGACACCACCAGGAAGGTCAGGATGAGCAGGAACCACCAGGAGGAATAGACGTTGTACAGCTCAAACTTGCGAAACACCTCGGCCCAGAACGGGCCGAACTGGTTGATGTAGTTGTTGTACGGCTGCCCTTGCGTGAGCACGGTGCCGATGATGCTGGCCACAGCCACGATGACCAGCAGCGCGATGGCAAAGCGCATCGACGACAGCAGCTCGACGAAGGCGCGCCAGGCCCGCGACCCATGCTGCAATTCCCAGCCGGATGTGCTCAAAGACGTGTTGGGAACTGGAGAGGGTGTGGCGGACATAGAGAATGAAAGCGGGGCGGAACAAACGGGCCTGGACTCTGGGCTGCGCAAACGCAAGTGCGGAAACGATGCAGACAGTGCGAACCGAGCGCAGGTAGACGGTTAACCGCGGAAAACGGGCTGCGCCAGAACAAAGCCACAAAGACTCGAACCAGTGTGCGGAACACTGCGGAAAGGTTCACAAAGACAATCGGCAACAGGCGCGGAAAACATGAATGAATCAACGAACCAATATAACAAAACGGAAAAACCTCAATTTTGACTTTTCACAGCACCAAAGTGCGAGCAGTCCGGGAGCAATCGGCAGGATTTCATGATTCGGTCCGCGCGGCGGGTTCACCGCGGCACTGCCGACAACCCTTTGTCTTGCCGTGAGAAAGAGCGTTCCCTGCGCCGGAAAGTTCCAGTAACAATGCGTATCGGCGGCGATTCAGCGCGCCGTTTCCGACGGTGCGCGCAGCCCGGCGGCGTAATTCGCCACCGCGGCGATCTGCTTGTCGGTCATGCGCGAGGCGATATCGTGCATTTCCGGGCTGTTGGTGCGGCGGTCGTTGCGGAACATCTGCAGCTCGGTTTCCAGATAACCCTGCCACTGCCCGCCGATACGGGGGTAACGCGACGGCATGCCCGCGCCACCCGGCCCGTGGCAGGACGCGCAGGCCGGCACGGCACGGTCGGGGATGCCGGCCATCCAGATGGATGCACCGAGTTTGAGCTCTTTCTTGTCGGCAAACGCCACGCCGGGCTTGAAGGTCTGGCGGCTGTAATACAGCGCCACGTCGCGGATCTGCTGTTCCGTCAATGGGGCGGCCATGCCATTCATGATGGCGTTGATCCGCGCCGGGTGTTTGGCGCCCTTGGCGATGCGGTAGTCGTGCAACTGCTTGACGATGTAATCGGCATGTTGTCCGGCCAGCTTGGGGAATTCAGTGGAGCTTGCATTGCCGTCTATGCCGTGGCAGGCCGCGCAGGTTTGCGCCACCTTGGCACCGGCCTGCAGTTGCGCGGGGCCTGGCGTGGGAAAGGACGACTCCATCGCGCTGGAGGCGGCGGCCGCGGGTGGGGCGCCGGCGGCCCACGACGCGGCAGGCAACAGGAACAAACCGGCAAGACTCAGGGTGAGGCGCACAGCAACCGTCGTGGTGGGCATGAATGGCAATCCATCAGAAATTAGCCAGGCGGAACAAACAGCGACAATGCACTAGCTAGCTTGATTTCACAAGATGGCGCATCCTACCGATACATAAGTCATGGCGAATATAGGGAATTCCAGCAGGTCAGCGCCTCCGGTGCGGTTCAGCCCGCTGCTGCATAGCGCGCGGTTCATGGTGACCAGCTCGTCCATGGACAATCTTCCGCTCACCGGTCTGCCGGAAATCGCCTTTGTCGGGCGCTCGAACGCTGGAAAATCCACCGCGATCAATACGCTGTGCCAGCAGCGCCAGCTTGCCTTTGCCTCCAAGACGCCGGGGCGCACCCAGCACATCAATTTTTTCGCCGTCGGGCCGAAGGACAAACCCAGCGGGCTGCTGGTCGATCTGCCGGGCTACGGCTATGCGGCTGTGGCGAAAACCGACAAAAAGCGCTGGCAGCTTTTTCTGGCGCAATACCTGGCCGAGCGCGGGCCGCTGGTGGGGTTGATCCTGCTGGCCGATTCGCGCCTCGGACTGACCGACATCGACTTGTCCCTGCTCGAATTCATGGCGCCGGCCAGCGTGCCGCTGCATGTGCTGCTGACCAAGTCGGACAAGCTCAACCGGCAGGAAGGCCAGCGGGCGGCGCAGGCGGCGCGCGACCAGCTCGCGCAACATGCGCAGGCGGTGGGGATGACGGCGCCGATTTCGCTGCAGTTGTTTTCCGCCACCAAGCTGACGGGCATCGAGGCGGCGTCGCAACTCATCGAGAGCTGGCTGGCGGAGCATCGCGCGCCGCCGCAGGCCGCCAGCCCCGATGCCGCCGAGGCCTGATCACGGCCGTCCCAGCGTCAGATAGACGTTGACCTTCTGCCCCGGTGCCTTCGCCACGCCGAAATACACCGGGCCGAGCGGCGTGTCGGTGCCCAGATAGGCGCCTGCGCTCTGCCGCAGATCGCCCAGACTGACGGCGCTGCGCTGCGTCCAGGTGTTGCCCCGCTCATACACCAGCCCGAGATAGCTGGCGCCGCCGAACAGGCCGGGCGTGGTCAGCTCGTAGCGGTAGCCCAGGCGCCCATACACCAGATAGTTGCCGATGAGCTGCCCTTCGCGGTAGCCGCTCAGGGCGTCGAAACCACCAAGAGAAAAATAGTCCAGCCCCAGGCCTTTGCGGTCGCGGAAACTCGCGGCCCGTGCGGCCAGCTCCACGGTGTGCCGCCCGGCGCTGATGTCGGCCTGGCCGGAGAGATCGATCCGGTCGTAGTTGCTGTCGCTGCCCAGAGCGGTCCGCGCGGCGAATACTTCGAGGCGGGCGCGCCAGCCGCTGGTGGGGAAGTAGGCGTGGTCGAGACGGTCGAAAATGGCCAGCGCCCGCATCCCGCCTTCGCGCAGGGTCTGGCCGTTGACGAGCCCAGTCTGCCCCAGCAGGTAATCCGCCGAAATATTGGCGCGGCTCAGGCCCAGTCGCACTTCGCCGTAACCGGAGACCGGCACGCCCAGATCCAGCCCGGCGCGGCGGGTGTTGAGGCGGTAGCGCACGATGGGGTTGTCGCCCTGATAGACATCGACCGGGCGGGCGTCGAGATCGATATAGGGCGAGATGAACACGCGATCGCGCGCATCGAGCGGCTGGTAGATCTCGGAAAACCAGCGGTTGCGCCAGCCGATCTGCAGATCGTTGCGCCACTCGCCGCCCAGACTGTTGAGCCACGGCCTGCGCTGCGCGAGCTGCAGGGAAAACCGCGACTGGTTGCGCAGGTCGGTGTAGAGCCCGAGGCCGAATCGCAGGTAATTCGGCCCCCAGGGTTTGTCCAGCAGGCGGTATTCGAGCACCTGCCCCGGTTGCGCGTCGATCAGGCGGTAGTCCACGCGGGAAAAATCTCCCAGGCCGAACAGACGATCGACGTCATGGCGCACCGCCTTGAAATCCAGCGGCTCCCCGGATTTTTGTTGCAACTGCGCCTGCAGCGTCTTGTCCACCCCGGGGGAGAGTCCACGCACCTCCACCGCGGCCAGCGGCGCGCTGAATTCCATCTGCGCCACCAGCGCCTGTGCCCTGCGGGCGAAAGCCTCGCGCCACCGGGCGTATTGCGCGGGCGGCAAGGCCAGCGGCGCGAGTTGCGCGCGCGCGGCCATGACGGCGTCGTAGCCGATCTGGATGGCACGGTCGCCAGCCTGAAAATCGAGCGAAGTAATCGGCCCCAGATCGGGCGAGATGAGCACGTCGCCGGGCTTGAGGGTGGCGATCTGCGCCCGGATGTTCTGCTCGATCAGGATGTTGATCATCTGCGAGGTCAGACCGACGATGTTGTCGAGCGCCTCGCGCGATTCCAGCGGCGTGCCGATGTTGATGGCCACAACATGCCGCGCGCCCATGTCGCGCGCCACGTCCACCGGCAGGTTGTCCACCAGACCGCCGTCACCCAGCAGCGCGCCATCGACTTCGGTGGGGGGAAACACGCCCGGCACCGACATGCTGGCGCGCAGGGCATTGGCCAGCGTGCCCCGCTGGAGAATCACCTTCTGCCCCGTGACCATATTGGTTGCCACGGCACGAAACGGTATCGGCAGATCATTGAAGTCGCGTATCGCAATCGCCGGCAGGGTGAGATTGGTCAGCACCTGTTCGAGCTGGGTGGTGTTGACCGCGGCATTGGGAAACTGCACCTGTCCCCGGTCGCTCAGGCCGAATTCCACGCCACCGGGCATCTGCTCGTCAGCCTGTTTGCGGCGGAAATTCAACCCCTCGCGCGCCGGGCGGCTGGACAGCACACTGGTCCAGTCCATGCCAGAAACCTGGCTGCGCAGCACATCGACCGACACCCCTTCGGCATACAGCCCGCCAATGATCGCGCCCATGCTGGTGCCCGCAATGCAGTCGATCGGCACGTGCAGTTGCTGCAGCGCTTGCAGCGCGCCAATGTGCGCAAACCCGCGCGCGCCGCCGCCCGAGAGCACCAGACAGACGCGTCCGGTGTTCGACGGCGAGGCTGCAGCCACAGCGGGCAGGGCCGCGCTGGCTACCGCCGCCGCAGACAGGAACAACGCCAAAACGCGACGATGACGAGAATGGGCAACGTCGCAGACCGCCCGCAGCCGGGATGCGCTGCGGGCCATGGACTTGTTCAGCGTTGCCCGAACCCGTTTGAGCAAAAAAACTGAATGCATCCGGGCATTGTCGCCTGTCCCTGCGCCGCGCGATCAGCCAGCCAGGGCCGTGCCGCAAGCGCCGCAAAAGCGGTCGGTCGGCCCGGTCTGCGTGCCGCATTGCGAACAGAATCGCGGCTTTGCGGCGGCCTGCGGCGCAGGCTCTTGCGCAGCATGCGCTTCGGGCAGCAGCCCCAGAGCCTGCGCCGCCGCTGCGGGCAGGGCTGTGGCAGCCGCCGACCCGCCAAGCAACTGGTTGAACTGCCCGACCTGCGACGCGCGCTCGACATCGAGACTCGATTGCGGCGCAATCAATGTCGGGCGCTCCTGCGCGAAGCCGCGGAGTTCGCCCGCCATGCCCTGCGCCACGGTTGGAAGCCCGCGCATCGCCAGCACTTGGCGCGGACCGGTGCGCTCGAACAACACCGTGTCGATCTCGGACGCCCAGACCCGCAAGGTCATGGCCTCGATGTTGATGACATCCTTCTCAGTCTTGAGGCGGTCTGCCAGCACATTGCCCATCTCCATGCGCGCGGATTCGAAACTGCCCTGCACCTCGATCCAGATCACCGCAGAGCGGAAGTCGTACCGCCCCCACAGCGCATGCGCGCTGCGCAGCGCATACACCGCGGCGACGCTCAGGCCCAGGGTGAGCATGATCCAGAACGACAGATCGCCACCATGCAGCAGCGCATGGGCAAGGCCGTAGGCCCCCACGGCGACGACCCCCATCAACAGCGCGAACCATGCCGACAGCAGCACCAGCCAGCGAAACTGCGGCAGCGCCATGGCGTGCCCCAGGCCCGAAGGTGTGGCCCGTTCGCGCGGCATGGGCTGGGTTTCTTCGAGCAGTTCCAGCCGGAACTGGCCCTGCCGCCCCTTGACCTCGGGCGATTGCCGCAGATAGCGCCGGTTGGGAATGGCCTCCTTCCAGCGCTCCATCAACATGCGGTCGACCTGTTCCATCAGTTTTGCCGGATGCGCGTTCATGGTGAACACCTCGGTGGTCTGCGCCGAGCCCACGGCCTGTGGCGGCGGCCCCATCTGCTCCTTCAGTGTCGCCAGCCCCAGCGCCGTGGCCACGAACGCCGCGATGGCGCTGAAAAACAGGGCGTTGTTGATCTGCAGTTCCGGCAAGGCGGGCAGCCGGGTGCCGAACAGCGCCAGCAGCACCGGGCCGATGACCGCGGCCACCACCAGCAGCACCAGCAGACCGATGCTGAGATTTGCGCTTTTCACCGTGTTGGACTGCGCCGTCAGATTGCCGCGGATCATGGGCTGGAAAATCACCAGATAGCCCAGCGCCAGATAAAACAGCCCCAGCCAGCTCGCGGTCTGCGCACTGGAGAACACCAGCAGCGCCAGCGCCATGCTGACGATGTAGGCGGCCAGCGCAACACCGTTTTGCGCCAGGCGGTGTGCCGCGGCCCGCACCGCATACGGCGCAAAGATCAGATTGGGCAGGAAGCGGTAGAGCGGATTGTTGCCCGGGTCCTCGAAAAAAACCGCGCCATTGCGCAGCAGTTCGCGCACCTCTTGTCCAGCCTTGCTGGAGCCGTCCTGCCCTTCAGGAATTTCAGGGGCCAGACCGCGCGGCAACCCGCGCCCGACGAAATAGTTCAGTTGACTGAACCCGCGCCACGCCCAGGCGATTCCGCCCGAGAGCAGCAGCACGGCGACAACCAGCGCCACCGCCCCGCGCGCGTCGATGCCAGCCTGCAGATGGCCGCGCACCTGAAACAGCACGATCAGCCCGGCGAGGATCAGCGCCGCTGCGGCAAGGTAGAGAAACAGGTTTTCGATGCGATAGGGATTGGGCAGATTGAGCGCCTGACTGCGGTCGGAGAATTCGTAGCTCATGGTGTGTGCGTGAATGAATGGGAGTAAGACATCGCGTTGAACATCAACAGAATGGGCTGCAGCGTCGCACCAGGGACAGGCACTCAGGCTGTTCCGCGCTGCACCGCCTGCAGCAAAAAACACAGGTCCGGCAAGTCCAGCAGCGCGGACATCGGCACCACCTCGCGGGCGCCGAAGGGCGTGCTCCAGCGTACGGTTCCGGGCAGACTGGGACATTGCGCAGCGCGCATCGCCGCCCAGATGAGTTCGGTGCAGTACAGGGCGCGCGGTGCGTTCAACTGGAAATCGGCATTGAACGCCCAGCCGACATGCCGCAACGCCCAGGCGGCAAGGCGCTGGCCCTGCGCAGCGCTGAGCTGCAGGCTGGCGGCCGCGGCGTCGCGCACGTCGCCGCCTGCAACAAAGGCCTGTGCCGTCGTCTCGCGCACACCGGCCTGTGTGGCGCGCTCTGGCGGGCAGGCGTGAACCACCCGCGCCCTGCCCCGCGCGTCGTGGCCGACGATCAGGCCGACATGGCTGAAGCGCCCCGCCGCATCGAGGGCCTGCACGGCAAGGCCTTCAAGGCTGACAGTGCGGCGAAACAGCAGATCGCCCGCGTGCAGCGCGCCGTCTTCGATCTGCCAGCGCATCTGCGGCGTCGGATGCAGACCTGCCCATCCACCCGTGGTCGCCAGGGCCAGCATGGCGCCGCTGCCGATCAGCAGGCGCCGACGCGTGGCCGTTGCAAGCCCCAAGGCGGATGCTGCGCTGCGCATCATCCGCCGCTGTTGGACAGAATGCGCCACTGGTCGTTCACCTTGCCGATCAGCATGGTCTCGGTCTGCTGGCTGCCGTCGCCGTACAGGACGTTGAAGCGCACACGCTTCGCATTTCCCTGATCGGCCACACGGAGGATGGTGATTTTGCTGACCCCGCCCTTGGCCTTGATCTGCGATTGCGCCTGCGCCAGCGCCATTTTCATTTTGTCGGGGCCGAGGATTTGCAGTTCCGGGCCGAGCAGCGCATAGGCGGCGTCGAACCGGCCGTTCTGCACATCGCCATAGAACTGCCCGGGCACGCGGCGCGCCGGATCGCCAAAGCTGAACAGGTTTTTCAACCAGTCAAGAAATCCTGGCGAACTAGGCGGCTGTCCCGCAGGTGCGCTGGCCGGGCCGCCGAAAGCCTGCGCCGCATCGCCAAGCTGCTTGCCGAGCTGTTGCACGGCCTGCCCGATTTCACCGCCTGCGCTCAGAATGCCCAACTGTGCGCGCATGCCCAGCTCTTCTGAGGGCGAAGGAAGCACCCAGCCCTGCTGCGTCTTGAGCAGCAGGAGGTTCTGCTGCAAAGGCGCGGAGAGCCGGTTGAACTGGGTGGACACAGGCTCCCGCCGTGCCCACGCAGGCAGGCCGCTCCACTGCAGTGTCAGGCTGACGAGCGCCCAGTTGTCCGGGATTTTCACCCCGGCAGGCAGACGCCCTGCCCCGTCGGCGCTGCCCGGCTGCAACACCCTCACATCCTGCACGACCAGTCCGTCCGCCACGCACAGCGCCCCATTGCGGATGTAGCGCGCGGCCTGCGGGCCGTAGCCGTATTTCAGCTGCCTGAGAAATCCGTTCTGCACCTGCTCCGGCGTGGTGTAGATGCCCGCCTTCACCAGAGCGTTCAGCCAGTTCTGCGTGCTCTGGTCGAAACCATTGACGAACACCGGATTGGCGCCGTAGTTGAAATTGCGCACACAGGCGTCCTGCTGCAGCAGATCGGCCTGGTGTTGCTGCAGCCAGGTGTTCGCTGCCGACTTGAGTTCAGCGGCGGACGGCCCGCTGGCACGGCCGAGCACCTGCCAGGCCACTGCCGCGACCACGAGCAGGAGCAGCGCCATACCGCTGAGAATGAGCACCCCGGCACGTCGGCTGAGGCCTCCGCGCGCGGGCGGGGGTGCCGGCGGGACAGAGACCGGGGCGGTTGTTGGCGCGGCAGCAGGCGCGCGCAGCGGCGCACCGCAAGCCTCGCAGAATCTGGCGTCATCGGCGTTTTTCTCGCCACATCGGGTGCAGAAGCGGGTCATTGCAGGTTTCGTCCTTATTTCAACTTGTGGCCGCAACTGCCGCAGAACACATCGTCGGGCTGCACCGCGGCACCGCAGGCGGGGCAATGCGCAGCAGCGGCAGTCGGCGGCTGCACTGGCGCGTCTGATGGCTGAACGGCAGTCGGTTGATCGGCTGGCGGCGGGGTCGTTTGTGCCGCGTCCGCAGGCGGCGGAGCCACGGGTGCGGCGCGGGGCTTGTATTCATCGAGCTTCTGCTTGAACTGCGCCAGCTTCTGCCCCACCAGCTCCGAGGCTTCGGAGCCCACCCCTTCACCAACGGCGCGGTATACAAAGATCAGGCCGAGCACATAGATCAGGCTCACCACCGACCACGCCAGGAACCACACCAGCCCGATGGACAGCCCCGCGCCCCCCATGCCGCCACCGAGCGCAACGCCCTCCATGCCGCGCATGCCGCCGAATCCCCCCACTCCCATGCCCATCCCCAGGCCACCGAAGCCGCCCGAGGCGAAGAATCCGCCGACGAACATGCTGCCGACGAACACCACGGCGAAGATGAACGCCACAGCCGGGAACACCAGCAGCCCGAGCACCAGAAAGTGCATGAACACTTCCAGCGGCCGCTTGGCCACGATGCCCACCGCGCGCGACAAACTGGCGAGGAAGCCCTCGCCATGCCACACGGCAGCGATCATCAGCGGCCCGGCCAGCAGGAGCACGGCGTAGGCCAGCGCCACCACGACGACCAGCGGCCCCGCGAGCACAAAGCCAAACAGTCCACCCACGCCGGGGATGCGCCCCAGCAACGACAGCAGATAGGCCGCCAGCAAGACCACGGCAAAGCCCAGGCCGAGCAGGATGAGCAGGCCGATGACAGACAGCGCCGATTGCACCCCGCCCAGAAAGGCCGGGCCGAAGCCGCGGATCGGCTGGTCATACGCCTGATCGACCAACATCAGGCCGCTGGCGTTCATGCCGACGAGGAGGATGAGGGTGCCCAGCAGACTCATGAGCATCATCACCGCATCGCTGCCCGAACTCATGCCGGCCGCTGCGCCACCGCGAATCGCCAGCCCGCCCAGCACAAAGCTGCCCGCCAGCATGGCCAGCGCCCGCCAATTGTGAAGTGCCTCATAGCTGCGCAGCAGCACGCCGAGGTTGTTGGTGGTTTTCACAGTCATGGTGTCCTCCCAGGATGGTTGATGAGACGGTGCGCACTGCACTAGGGTGTGTTGTTCTGCTGCGCCGAATTCGGGCATTCGGCCACCTTGCCCCACAGGGGGTCAGATGACAGTGGAGCACCACAATATTTCCAGCGTGTCTCCTGAATGCAGAGCTGCTGGGTGAAAAAATTGCCCTTGTGCTCACAGGCGGCCAACCCCGCGCGCAAGGCGTCCAAACGCCCCATCGGCCTGGCGGTTGCTGCGGGAGCGGGCCGTTCCTCTGGGGTGGGTGCTGGCGCAGGTGCGGCATGCTGCGCGGGTTGCGGCACCTCCATGCGCTCAGGCGCGGGTGCGGCAACCGGCGCTGGCTTCGGATGTTGCGCGGGCGCGGGCGCTGGCTTGAATACTTCGGAGCTGGACTTGGCGGCAGGCTGGGCAGATGGCGTCGGCCGAGGTTGGGCCGGGAGCGATGCTGTCGGTGCAACTACGGGCGCGGGCTGCGGCACGGATGCGGGGCGCACTGGTGCGGGAGTCACGGCCGGAACGGCTGGCGCAGACTGTCCGGCCGCGGACGCCGCGCTGCTGGCCGCTGCGAGCGCGCCGCCCTTGCCGTGCTGCGGGTGTGTCATCGACCACCACAGACTGCCGCCGCCAATCAGCGCAAGCCCGATCGCCACGGTGGCAATGCCGCCGACGAGCACCGCATTGCTGCCCTTGACCGCTGTCGGCGGCTCCTGCTTCGCCACTGTGGGCCGCGGCTGTGCCTGGGAACGTCCGAAGAGCGCAGCCTCCGCCGCTTCCGCCTTGGCGCGGATTTCGGCCTCCAGTCTGGCGGTTGCCGCGCGCCGATCTTCCTCGCGCCGGACGCGCTCTTGCTCTTGTCTTTCGGCGCTCTCTGCCTGTTGCGCAGCCAGCTGAGCCGCGGTCGCCGCAACGGGGACCGGCTCCAGTTCACGCTGCTGGCGGGCCGCCAGGGCCTGCCGCGCCGCGGTAGCCAGCGCCGCCTGCTCAGCGTGGGCACGCGTCCAGGCCGCTTCGGCAAGGCGTCCGGCCTCGGCCTCTTCCGCCGCGTGCGCGGCATCGGCTGCATCGAGGTCCTGCACATCCTGTGCGGGAGACGTCTCCCGCACAGCGACTTCTCCGGCTTGCCGACCAGCCGGGCCCTGCGCGTCCGGTGGCACCTGCCCGTCTTTTTGGGCCATGGACGCTCCACAGTGTCTGCAGAATTTCGCTTCGTCCTTGTTTTCTGTTCCACATTGCGTGCAAAAGCGTGACATTTCGACTCCCCTGTTGCGAATGGGGCCGATGTTAACGAGGCCACCAGTCACCGCCGTGAACATCGCGGCGACCGTGCGCGGCTCCAGAACACAAAAAGGCCCGCCATCCTTTCGGATGGCAGGCCTTGCACCGGCCCGGTCTGGCAGAGCAGACGGGCCGATGAAGCAGCAGACGCGGGGTCTGGACTTACATGTCCATGCCCATGCCGCCCATGCCACCGCCGCCGGACATGGCAGGTGCGCTCTCGTCCTTCGGCGTCTCGGCCACCATGCACTCGGTGGTGAGCATCAGGCCGGCAACCGACGCGGCGTTCTGCAGCGCGGTGCGGGTGACCTTCGTCGGGTCGAGAATGCCCATTTCCAGCATGTCGCCATAGGTGTCGTTGGCGGCGTTGAAGCCGAAGTTGCCTTTGCCTTCGAGCACCTTGTTGATCACCACGCTGGGCTCGCCACCGGCGTTGGCCACGATTTCGCGCAGCGGCTGCTCGATGGCGCGCAGCACGATCTTGATGCCTGCTTCCTGGTCGTGGTTGGCACCCTTGATCTCGCCTGCGGCCTGGCGCGCGCGCAGCAGCGCCACGCCACCACCGGCAACGATGCCCTCTTCCACCGCAGCACGGGTGGCGTGCAGGGCGTCTTCGACGCGGGCCTTCTTCTCCTTCATTTCCACTTCCGTGGCGGCACCCACCTTGATGACGGCCACGCCGCCGGCCAGCTTGGCCACGCGCTCTTGCAGTTTTTCGCGGTCGTAGTCGGAGGTGGCTTCCTCGATCTGGATGCGGATCTGCTTGACGCGCGCTTCGATGTCGGCGGCATTGCCGGCGCCGTCGATGACGATGGTGTTTTCCTTGCCCACTTCGATGCGCTTGGCCTGGCCCAGATCGGCCAGCGTGACCTTCTCCAGAGTCAGGCCGACTTCTTCGGCGATGACCTTGCCGCCGGTCAGGATGGCGATGTCTTCCAGCATGGCCTTGCGACGGTCACCGAAGCCCGGCGCCTTGACGGCCACGGTCTTGAGGATGCCGCGGATGCTGTTGACCACCAGGGTCGCCAGCGCTTCGCCGTCCACGTCTTCGGCGATGATCAGCAGCGGACGGCTGGACTTGGCCACTTGTTCCAGTGCGGGCAGCAGGTCGCGGATATTGGAGATTTTCTTGTCGTGCAGCAGCACGAACGGATTTTCCAGAACCGCGACTTGCTTGTCCTGGTTGTTGATGAAATAGGGCGACAGATAGCCGCGGTCGAACTGCATGCCTTCGACGATGTCGAGTTCATTCTCCAGGCTCTTGCCGTCTTCGACCGTGATCACGCCTTCCTTGCCCACCTTGTCCATCGCCTCGGCGATGATCTGGCCGACATGCTCGTCGCTGTTGGCCGAGATGGAGCCGACCTGGGCGATTTCCTTGCTGTTGGAGCAGGGCTTGGACGCCTTCTTCAGTTCATCGACCAGAGCGGTCACGGCCTTGTCGATGCCGCGCTTGAGGTCCATCGGGTTCATCCCGGCGGTCACATACTTCATGCCTTCCCGCACGATGGATTGCGCCAGCACAGTGGCGGTGGTGGTGCCGTCACCGGCGTTGTCGCTGGTCTTGGAAGCCACTTCCTTGACCATCTGCGCGCCCATGTTCTGCAGCTTGTCCTTCAGCTCGATTTCCTTGGCGACCGAAACACCGTCCTTGGTCACGGTGGGGGCGCCGAAAGAGCGCTCCAGCACCACATTGCGGCCTTTGGGGCCCAGGGTGGTTTTAACGGCGTTGGCGAGGATGTTCACGCCTTCCACCATGCGGGTGCGGGCGTCCGCACCAAAAATCACGTCTTTTGCAGCCATTGAAATTCTCCGTAAATAGCAGTTGAAGCAGCGTTCAGCGCGGATGCGATATGCCGACCGGCAGCGTCATCCGCCGACTGGACAATTATTTTTCGATGACGGCCATCAGGTCGTCTTCGCGCATCACCATCAGCTCGTCGCCGTCCACCTTGACGGTCTGGCCGGCGTACTTGCCGAACAGCACGCGGTCGCCCACCTTCACCGCCATGGCAACCAGCTTGCCCTGGTCGTCATGCTTGCCCGGACCCACGGCCAGCACTTCGCCCTGATCCGGCTTCTCCGCCGCGCTGCCCGGAATCACGATGCCGGAAGCAGTGGTGGTTTCTTGTTCGATGCGCTTGACCACGACACGGTCATGCAGAGGACGCAATTTCATGCAAATCTCCTGAAGTTTGTAGAAAACCGGGCACCAGCGTGGTGCCAATTGACAAACCGCCCGCCGGGAGAACCCGAGCCAGACGGCCCAAAAACCGACTTTGAAGAGGTCAACAACCAGCGCACGAAGCCGCTGTATGACGCCGTTGTTAGCACTCACCTTCAACGAGTGCTAATTATAGGGATGGAGTTTGAGGTTTCAAGGGCGGTGAACAAACAAGGCAGGCGCCGCCAGACAGACCGCGCGTGCAGCGGATTGACAACGCATTCGCTTCCCTAGATGCAACAAGGTGAAACAGTTCACCGTTCATCGGCGAAATTCGACCATTCGTCGGCAAAACCGCGCAACGCCTGCCGCGCACCGCACAGAATGCGCCCAAGGAGAGTCTGCCCATGCCAAGCCCGCTTCGTTTCGACCGCAAACGCCACCGGGGGTTCACCCTGATCGAGTTGATGATCGTCGTGGCGATCGTCGCCATCTTGTCGGCCATTGCGATTCCGGCCTATACCGCCTACGTCGCCCGCAGCAAGCTGACGGAAGCGTTTTCCGGGCTGTCGGGCATGAGCGTGGCGGCGCAGCAGTATTACCAGGACAACCGCTCCTACCTGGCGCAAGGTGGTAGTGCCACGACCTGCCCGGTGGCTGCACCGGCAAACGGACAGAACTACGGCTTCAGTTGCTCGAACGTCAGCGCCACGACCTTCCTCATCACGGCAGCACCCATCAACGGTTTCAATGGTCCGTCCTACACCATCGATCAAGCTGGAACAAAAAACACCGTGGTGCCCCCTCCTTCCGGCTGGCAACCCCCTAGCGGCGGCCAGCAATGCTGGGTGCGAGACCAGTCTGGGGACTGCTGACATGCGCCGCCCTCAGCGCCCGCACAGGGGCTTCACCCTCGTCGAGATGATGGTGACCATCGCCATCGCCGCCCTGCTCGGCGTGATGGTCGTGCCCAATCTGATCGACATGGTCGATTCCGGCAAGACCTCGGTGCTGGTCAACAAATTCCCGCAGGACGTGGCCTGGGCGCGCAATCAGGCGGTGACGACGCAGCAAGCCGTGTCGATGGCGCTGTCCAGCAGCAGTTGCGACTGGCAGACCACGGTGGGCGCCGGCACCGTGGCCGAGCATTCGATGAGCAATGCCGCCACAGAGTACCCGGGCGTCCAGTGCAAGATCACCAACCCGCCGGCCAGCGGCACCCTCTTTTTCACGCCGCAAGGCCTCGTGACCGATGGGCCGGGTGGCACCCCCGCTTCGCCGACCATCACCGTGACCGCCCGGCAGGGCCAGACCTGGATTCTTCAGATGCTGGGCTCCGGCACCGTCATTCTCAACAGCAACACCGCGTCATGACCGTTCCTTCGCCCCTGCACCCGCCACCCCGCCGCCCCTCGGGGCGCCAGCACGGCATGTCGCTCATCAGCGTGCTGGTCGCCATCGTCATCTTTTCTCTGGGCATGCTCACCATCGCGTCCATCTACACCCTGGCTGTCCCGGCCATGACCGCCAATGCCGAGGCGATGGATACCGCCGCGTTTGGCAATCAGTTCTGGAGCGCGCTGCAGGCCAACCCCGGCATCCTGAACGCCATGTTCGGCGCCCAGCCATCGGCTGGAACCCAGGTCACCTACAGCCCCAGCAGCTACACCAGCGCGCCCTCCGCGCTGCAGCCCATGCTGAGCAATCTGTTCAGCCCCTCGCACATGAATCTGCCCAATGCCAGCGTGACCATCACCGCGCAGAACGGCGCCGACGGCAACCCCTGCAGCGCGCCCACGCCGCCTGCATCCCCGCTTTGCGGCGTCACCCTGCTGATCAACTGGGCGCCCTCCTCCGGCGCCCAGCGCAGCCAGACCTTCAACTATCAGGTGGGGTTCTAGACATGACACGACCCCCTGACTTGTTGCGGGCGTCTTCCTCGGGGAGGAACGCCGCGCGCGCCCCGGCGCCGCTGGGCCGCCAGCGCGGATTGAGTCTGATCGAACTCATGATCGCCCTGGTCATCGGCCTGATCTTCTCGCTCGCGGTGCTGCTGGTGCAGGCGAGTCTCACACGCCAGAACGTCCAGATGTCGGACGTGACACTACGAGACAACCAGGCTAGAGCCGCCCTCGACCTGGTCACGCGCGATCTGAGCAACGCCGGCTTCATGCTCGGCGGCGTGCAGTCGCGCTGCAGCATCACGCTGGCCTACAACAGCAGCCTGACGGCGACACCGTTCTTTGCGCAGTACCCCGTTTCCGCGGCCTCGCAGCCGCTGGCGCTTCCCACCAGCACCACGCCACTGCCGGCCAATACGCCAGACCCCAGCGCCTATGGCAATGCCAAGAACCAGTTCACCGACATGCTGTTCTTCACCGGCACGGACACGGCGCTGCAGGTTCCCACCAACGGCAATCCCGCAACCTATGTGGTGCAGAACTCCACGACGCAGGCCGCCGCGGGCGGTGGCGCCATCAACAGCAGCACCCTGCCGCTGGGCTCCACCGCGGGCATCAGCCCGGGCGATGCGGCGCTGCTGCGCATGCCGCTGAACGGCAAGCTGGTGTGTTTTCGCACGCCCATTTCCAACGTCGGCCCCAGTACCTCGCCATCTTCGACCTATGTCGATAGCAAGAGCACCAATCTCTTTCCCTCCACCGGCTACTCCGCCTTCAATGGCCAGTTGCAGAATGCCGGCATCCTGCCAGCCGGAACCAGCCTGAGCAATGCCAACTTCATTCAGGCCCGCCTGACCGATCTGGGGTCATCGAGCGCCACCACGCAGCGCACCATCGCCTACTACATCGGCAAATACGCCGACGCCAGCGGGGGCAGCTATCCGGTGCTGGTGCGCGCCATCCTGAATTCGCAGACCGACGCGCTGATCTCCGCCAACCCGGTGGCCGCCGGGGTCGTCAGCCTGCAGGCCCTGTTCGGCGTGGACGAAACCAACTCCGGCGGGGTAACCAACTACCTCACCTGGCCCGACGTGGTCAGCGGCAACTACACCAATGCGGTGCGCAGCGTGCTGTTCGCACTGGTCACCAAAACGCTGCACAGCGACCCGAAATACAACGCCCCCTCCAAGATCGCCATTCCCAGCCCCGCAGGTGCCAGCAACGATACGTTCACCAGCTACACCGTACCGACCACCTATGCGCAAGACCGGTTCTCGGTGATCGAATCCGAAATCGCCGTCAGGAATCAACTATGGCCGCATTGAAACGAGGCCGGCAGGACGGCTATGTCCTGCTGCTCACCCTCATCACCCTTCTGGTGCTGCTGTTCGGCATTCTGTTCACCATGCGCGGCACCCTGCTGCAAACCGAAATGACGGGCAACACTCTGCAGCGGCAAAAAAACGTGCAGGCCGGAGACCTGGCGCTGCGCCAGGTGCAGCAGGCCATCATCCAGACCTCCCAGAACGCGGGAACCGTGCCGCTGGAGATCGCCGCCGGATCAACCCACTGGTTCTACATCCCGCCCGCATCCACCGCCACCCCGCCCGTGCCCTGGGCAGCACCCGGCACAGGCGCCAACGCCACCTTCTGGCAGACCTGCCAGAGCGCCGGGCAGTGCGACACGCTGAGCAACGTGGCCGCCGTCATCAACCCCGCGCCCCCGGCCATCGCCTCGGGCTACACCGCGCTGGTCACCGTCGTGCCGACCAATCTACC